>DATDPP010000043.1:0-42302 GCA_035292685.1 Acidimicrobiia bacterium | reverse complement strand
GGGGCCATCCAGGATCCTGTGCAGCAACCGTTCCAACTCCGATGAGGGAGGCTGGTAGGCCTCGGGGAGGCGCTCTTCGGTGATCTTGCGCAGCCGGGCGATTCCCCGGACCCCTGAACGTCTCTGGATGGTCGCCATCAGTGTCTCGGCGTCCCCCGACTTGGCAGCGAGACATTCGTCGACCAGCTGCTCCAGATGATCCGGCCCCAGGTCACCGGCCAGAGACACGATTGTCTCGCTCGGACTGGTAACCGGGAAAGCCCCGACACGAGTGGTTGCGATGGTTGAGAAGTGGCGGCTTCTGATGATTCTGGCGATGGGTGACCTTCCATTCCCATCGAAGGGAACCATCACCACGGGTCGTCCTTGGTTGAATCCGTCGAACCCATGCAGGTAGGCGGCCGATCGACCGGCCACGATGCTCTGAGGTCTGCTCAAGACCGCGGCAGCCAGTTGGCGTTCCCATCGGGGTGGCGACGAGGCAAGGGCATAGATCCCGGAGTCGAGCCGTACCCACGCGCCGCTCCCAAGGCGACCTTCGACCATGCGCTCGGTCATGCCGACGCCTCGTGCCTGCTTCAGGGAAAACACCCCGTACTGGCGGGCGGCGAATTCGTCCAGACGGCGGTCAGGCCCCATGTGGCCACCGTGCCGGGTGTGGGCTTTCGATACAAGGCTTCCGTGTCGTGTGCAGTGACCCACCGTGACCGGGGGTGCCCGCACACAAGATGGCCCCGAGTCACCTTGTGTGCGACCACCCACCCTCGCGGTGGGGGGCTGCACACGTGAACCTCAACCGAACCGATATCCGACCGAACGGACGGTGGTGATCCACGACGATCTTTCCTCGCCCAACTTCGCCCGGAGTCGGCGGATGTGGACGTCGACCGTGCGCGCCCCGCCGTAGTACTCGTAACCCCAGACCTTGGACAGGAGCTGCTCTCGTGACCAGACCCGGACCGGATTCTCCACCAGGAAGCGGAGCAACTCGTACTCCATGAATGTCAGGTCCAAAGGATCTCCGGCGAGGCTGGCCTGATAGTTCAGCGGGTTCAACTCGAGATCCTTGAATTCCACCAGGTGGTCGACGGGTTCGGTGATCGTGAGCCTCTGGAGACGAAGACGCAGCTCAAGGGGGTCAACCGGTGTCATCAGGAAGTCTGAGATCCCTGCCACGCCCTCCATCAATAGCAGGTGCTCGACGGAGGCGACCACGATCACCGGGAGTCCGATGGATTCGACGATGCGCGACAGCTCACGGAGCCTCCTCATCGGCTGATCGCCGAGCTCTACCAGAAGCAGGTCGGAATCGTTGATTCGGCGATCCTCGGGCACCAAATCCGGTGCTGCAGTCACCGTTGCGCCGCCCAAGGCCAGGCCGTCGGCCACACCCTCTGAGCTTTCGGCGGGGTGGACGGCGACGATCACAGAACGGGGAGGTAGGTCTCGAGCTCGAACTGGGATACGTGATGCTGGAACCGGTCCCATTCGCGCCGCTTGTTGCGGAGAAACCAGTCGAAGACGTGCTCACCGAGGGCCTCGGCCATCAACTCCGATCGTTCCAGGGTGTCGAGCGCCTCGGAGAGGGTCTCCGGGAGCCGTTTGACACCCGCGGCCGCCCTTTCGGCCGGGGTCAGCCGGTGGATGTCGGCAGCCACCTCCGGTGGCAACTCGTAGCCTTCGCGGATCCCGGCGAGACCGGCGGCGAGGATCACCGAGAGCGCCAGATATGGGTTGCATGCCGCATCGGCTGCCCGGTACTCCACCCGGACACTCGACGGTTTGCCCTTCTTCACCGAAGGGACCCGCACCAGCGCCGACTGGTTGTTACGCGCCCAGGAGATATAGATGGGTGCGTCGAACCCGGCTACCAGCCGTTTGTAGGAGTTGACCCATTGGTTGGTGACCGCAGTGAGCTCGGCGGCGTGCCGGAGCAGGCCCGCGATGAAGGCCTGGCCCACTTTGGACATACCGCCCGGCGTCCCCGACTCGTGGAATGCGTTGACGTCGCCCTCGAACAGCGACAGATGGAGATGCATCCCCGAACCGTCGTAGTCCTCGAGAGGCTTGGGCATGAAGGTCGCGTAGATCCCGTGTTGCAGCGCCACCTCCTTGACCGTGAGCCGGGAGGTCATGATGTTGTCGGCCATGGTCAGGGCATCGGTGTAACGCACGATGATCTCGTGCTGGCTGGGCGCCACTTCGTGATGGGAGTGCTCGATCGGGATCCCCATGTGCTCCAGAGCGTTGATGGTGTTCCGCCGGTATTCCTGGGCGACATCGAGCGGTGTCAGGTCGAAATAGCCACCACGGTCGAGGACCTCGGGGACGGGGCCCGAGTCCTTGAAATAGAAGAACTCCAATTCCGGGGCGGCATAGAAGATGTATCCCATCTCCGAAGCCCGTTCCAGATTCCTCTTGAGGACGATCCGTGGGTCCCCGGAGAACGGCTCGCCGTCCGGGGTGTAGATGTCGCAGAACATCCGGGCCACCTGCTCCTCGTTCCGCCAGGGGAGCACCTGAAAGGTCGAAGGGTCCGGCTTGGCCAGCATGTCGGCTTCCTGGATGCGGGCATAGCCGTCGATGGCGGAGCCGTCGAAGGTCATCCCCTCCTCGAATGCGACCTCCAGCTCGGTGGGGCCGATCGAAACCGACTTCAGGAACCCCTGGACGTCGGTGAACCAAAGCCTGACAAATCGGATCCGGCGTTCCTCAACAGTGCGAAGCACGTACTCGGCTTGTTTGTTCATCTGATCTTCCCGTCTGTCACCCCCACATTATGAGCGGCCATGACGGGGTAGGGAATCGCGCATTTCAGGACGGTGACTCAGGTTGTCGGGGGAAAGCCGCGCTCCTCGGTCGAGTCGTCGTCCTCGGGCCTTGCTGCCCCGGCAGGGCCTTCGCCGGCTGCGGGCTCAGACTCGGGCTGGACCGCGTCCGTCACGGCCCCATCGTCGATTGGCTCGCTCTGTGGAGTCTCGACAGGCGCAGCCGCCGCGTCCTCGGCGACGACGTCGGCCATCCGGGTCCGTCTCATGGCGATGGTTACCAAAGAGATCAACGCGATCAAGGCGAGCACGCCCGCAATTTGTGATGCCAGAGTCCCGAAAGGAGCCGCGGTCAGACGAACGAACGCAAAGCCGTCGCATGCGCCTCCATCGCCCTCGATATCCCCTCCCACCTCGAACACGCCACGAATCTGCTGGCCCGAGACTTCGGTGACGTCCTCGACATACACCGAGACGTCGGGTACGTCGCCGTGGTTTTCCATGCTGCCGGCGCTGTTCGGGTCGCCACCTTCTGCCACGACAACCGCAAACCCGCCGACGTCGACCCAAATCTCCCAGGTGTGATCCATGATCGGGCCAGGCGAGGTGGCGAGCCAGGAGAGACCACCTTCGGGGTCCACCTCGAAGGGGTCCTGTCGGGTGGTGTCGGTCACGATCGTGGTGTCCACGTCCGACGCCGCTTCGACGGTGCATCCTCCGTTGAGCTCACCTGCTTCGTTGAGCTGGGTGAGACCCGTTGCTCCCCAGGCGATCATCCCCCCCGAGATGACAAGCGGCGCGATCATGGAGAACGCCGAAACCCGCTCCCTTCCCCAACTGGTGACGAGAGTGCCGATGAGGCCGAAGAGGCCGGCGAGACCGAACGCGAGCAATCGGTCGATCGGCCACATTCCTGCCTGCTGGAGGATCACCGCGATCGAAAGGCCGAGCAGGATTCCTAGAAAGAGCCCGCTCCAGGGATGGGCTCGGGTCTGGACCCGGACAGCCTCGGTGCCGGCTGCGGCGCTCTCTGATCCCTGCTCGTTGGGCATAGGCTCCTCCTGTCCTGGCGAATCTACGCCATCTGGTCTACGGAACAACGGCAAGACTGGTAGCCGTTGCCACCAAGTCGGGATAGCCTTTCAACCTTCGATGCCGCGAATTCGGGCCGCCTCCATAGACGAGCACAAGGCGCTCACCAGGAGCGCACTGCTCGACGCGGCCAAGGCCCTGATCCAAGAGGCCGGCACTGCCGACCTCCCGTTGGGTGAGATCGCCCTCGCCGCGGGTGTCGGGCGCACCACCCTCTATGACTACTTCACTGATCGAGACGATCTCATCGCCACTCTCGTCGAGGAAGAGCTGCCGGGTGTGGTCGACGACCTCCTCGGCGCCGTGCCTCAGACCGGGAGCGCCGCTGGTCGCCTCGCCGACCTGGCATCCAAAACAGTCGAATTTGTGATCAGTGACCCGGTGTTGGGGGTGATCCTGCACCGTGAGGTGGGCCGAATGGGGCCCGAAGCGGAGGTCCGAATCCGTGCCACCCATGCAACATTGGCAGAAGCAATGGTCGGGCTCTATCACGCCGGGGTGGCCTCGGGTGACTTTCGATCGATGCCCCCTGACCTCGCCGGAAGACTGATTCAGGACTCGATCATGTCGGCAGCCCGCACCGTGCTCTCTGCGGCAAATCCCGAGGATCGCATCGAATCGGTCACGATGCATATGCGTCTCTTCTTACTTGGCGGCCTGGGGACAGGTCGAAGTTGACCGATCGGTGACATGCCGTGGTATTCAGTACCAGCGAAGTGGAACATTTCGACCCCGATCATTTCTTGAATCGAGAGCTCTCCTGGCTCGAGTTCAGTCGACGGGTTCTGGCCCTCTCGCAACGACAAGACTTCCCGCTCCTCGAACGCGCCAAGTTCCTCGCCATCTGGTCAGGCAACCTCGACGAGTTCTTCCAGGTGCGGGTGGCCGGTCTCAAGGAGCAGGTGGCTCATGGTGTCGGTGCCACCCCGCCCGATGGGATGACTCCGAGCCAGCAACTCGCCGCCATCAGGAACGTGGTCGACGTCCAATACGAGGCGATCTCCAAGGAGTTTCTCTCGGAGCTGGCTCCTGCATTGGGCAGCGAAGGCATCGTTTTCAGCGACTATCCGACCCTCGATGATGACGATCGGGCGTTCCTCGATGATCAGTTCCGGGAACTCGTGTTCCCCGTAGTGACACCTCTGGCGGTCGACCCGTCCCACCCATTCCCGTATATCTCCAACCTCTCCCTCAACATGGCGGTGTTCGTGCGGAACCCGGATACCGGCCTCGCCAGGTTCGCTCGGGTCAAGGTCCCACCAATCCTGCCCCGGTTTGTGGTTCTGCCTGACGGAGAGCGTTTCGTCCCACTCGAGCAGGTGATCGCGGTCCATCTAGGAGCCTTGTTCCCGGGAATGGAGGTATTGGGCCACCACGTGTTCAGGGTGACCCGAAACGCCGACATCGACATCGAGGAAGACGAGGGAGGCGACCTCCTGATGGCGATCGAGTCCGAGCTCACCCAAAGGCGCTTCGGGCGGGTGGTGCGCTTGGAGACCCACCCGGACATGCCGGGCGAGGTCCTCGATCTTCTGATGCGTGAGATGGGGGCTAGCGAGGACGACGTTTACCAGGTTGAGGGTCCGCTGGATCTCTCCGGGCTCTTTGGCCTGTACGACCTCGACCGGCCCGACTTGAAGTTCGAGACATTTCCCGGGGTTACCCCTTCGCGTCTCGCTGCTCCGGCCGGCGACTCAGTCGACATCTTCGAGGTCATCCGACAGGGCGATCTGATCGCTCATCATCCGTACGACTCGTTCACGCCCACCGTCGAGGCATTCATCGATCGGGCGGCTCGCGACCCTCGGGTACTGGCGATCAAGATGACCCTCTACCGGACCTCGAGCAGCAGCCCGATAATGGGCTCGCTGATAAAGGCGGCGGAGTCAGGCAAACAGGTGGTGGCCCTCGTTGAGCTCAAGGCCCGTTTCGACGAGGAGCGCAACATCGAATGGGCTCAGAGACTGGAGGATGCCGGGGTACACGTGATGTACGGCGTGGTCGGTCTCAAGACCCATACCAAGTTGACCCTGGTGGTGAGGCGGGAGGGTGAAGGAGTCGCCCGTTACGCCCATATCGGGACCGGCAACTACAACGAGAAGACGGCCCGAAGCTATGAGGATGTCGCCCTACTCACCGCCGACCCCGACCTCGGCTCGGATCTCTCGGATATCTTCAACTATCTGACCGGCTACTCACGCCAGACCAGCTACCGCAAGCTCGCGGTGTCGCCCAACGGGATCAGGAATCGGATAACCGAGCTCATAGATGACGAGGCGGGGCGCCCCGACGGGCATATCACGATGAAGATGAACTCCCTGGTCGACGCCCGAATCATCGAGTCGTTGTATGAGGCCTCCCAAGCCGGCACCCGCATCGACCTCATCATTCGGGGCATCTCTTGTCTCCGACCCGGCGTCCCAGGATTGTCGGAGAACATCACGGTGCGCTCGATTGTTGGCCGCTACCTGGAGCACTCCAGGGTCTATCGGTTCGGGGCGCGGGGCCGGACCCGGCACTACTACATAGGCTCGGCCGACCTGATGCCACGGAATCTCGATCGGCGGGTCGAAGCCCTGGCTCCGATCACAGACCCGGACCTCCAGTTCCGGATCGACGAGGTCATCGACGTGCTCATGGCGGACGACCAGCTGGCTTGGAAGCTCTCCCCGGACGGGACATGGGCCCGGGTCCCTGTCGAATCGGGAGTCGACGCCCATATGGTCCTTCAGGATCTGGCGCGGGTCCGAGCCTCGGCGCATCTGTAGGCGGCTTCGCCGCCGTTTCATGCAATACGTATTGGGTAATGCGCATTGCGGGTAGCCGGGGGTGCCCTAAACGTTCATCTCCCGTTCACGCCGCCTTGGGCCGTCGGTAAAGCGGTGTTCTTAGCTTCACCGGCAGTGAACCGGTTCCGAAAAGGAGTGACAAAGGGATGAACGTCCGAATCAAGAGACTGGCCGGTCTGGTAGCGGTCCTCGCCCTGGTCCTCGCCGCCTGTGGCGATGGAGGGGGTGAGGCATCCACGACCAACGCTGATGGCGCCAATGGCAATGCTTCCGGCAGCATCGTGGTATCGGGATCCTCGACGGTCGAGCCGATCACGGCTCGGGTTGGAAAGGCGTTCGACGAAGCGAACCCTGGTGTGGCCACCTCTGTCGAGGGCCCAGGAACCGGCGATGGTTTCGCCAGGTTCTGTAACGGAGAGACTGATATCTCCGACGCTTCCCGCCCGATCAAGGACGAGGAAGCTGCAGCCTGCGAAGCGGCCGGGGTCGAGTATGTCGAGCTCCACATCGCCACGGACGGGTTAACGGTGATGACCAACCCGGCCAACGAGTCTGTTAGCTGTCTGGCTTTCACCGATCTGTACGCCTTGTTGGGGCCGGAGTCGGAGGGCTTTGCCAGTTGGTCGGACGCCAACGACCTGGCCGCCGAGTTGGGCGCTCCCCATGCCCCCTATCCCGACGAGCCGTTGGTGATCACCGCTCCTGGTGAGGAATCCGGCACCTACGACACCTTTGTCGAGCTCGTGATCACCAAACTCTCCGAGGAGCGGTTGGGCGAGGACAACGCTTTCACCCGTGCCGACTACAACGCCTCGCAGAACGACAACGTGATCGTCCAGGGCATTAGCGAGAACCCCACCTCGCTGGGATGGGTCGGGTTCGCCTTCTTCGAGGAGAACCAGGATGTGCTCAAGGCGATCGAGATCGACAGCGGTGAGTCGGGTTGCGTTGCACCGACGCCAGAGACCATCGCCGGTTTCGAGTACCCACTGTCGCGGCCGTTGTTCATCTACGTGAAGACCAACGACCTGGCCAGCCGCCCCGAACTGGCCGCATTCGTCGACTACTACCTGTCGGAGGAAGGTCTGGCGTGGGTTTCCGACGCCGGATTCGTTCAATTGCCCGCGGATGACGTCGCGGCCACCCGGGCCGCCTGGGAAGGCGCAGCGGGTTGATGCGTCGAGATCCGAGGGGCCGGGCAACCGCCCCGCCCCTCGGATGTATCCTCTACTGAGCATCTATGGTCATCGCCAAGACACCGGGGGGCACGATCATCGACCTGAGCGGCGATATCCGTCGCCGCCGACGTGAGCGCCTGGTGAAGGCGGTCTTTTTCGCGGCCGCCACATTCTCGATCCTCATCTCGCTCGCGATCGTTCTTGCCCTCGTGGGTAAGGCATCGAGCTTTGTGTCATCGATCGAATTGAACCAGTTGTGGGCCGATGGCTGGTTCCCACGTCGGGGGCGGTTCCAGTTGCCTGCGCTCCTGGTCCATTCTCTGATAATCACCGGTATCGCCATGCTGGTGGCGGTCCCCTTCGGACTCGGATCCGCGGTTTACCTCTCCGAGTACGCCCGTTCCGGTGTGCGTCGGGTGTTGAAGCCGACCCTGGAGATCCTGGCCGGTATCCCGTCAGTGGTGCTCGGATTCTTCGCTCTCCAATTCATAAGCCCCAACATCGTTCGCGGGTTGTTTCCCGGTGCCCAAAGCGCCAATCTCCTCTCGGCTGGGATCGCGGTCGGGATCTTGACCGTTCCCCTGGTGGCCTCTGTTGCGGAGGACGCGATGCGGGCGGTGCCGCTGTCGTTACGGGAGGCCTCCTACGGCCTGGGTGCCAAGCGATGGCACACCGCGCTCCGGGTCGTGTTTCCGGCTGCCATCTCGGGGATCATCGCCGCAATGATCCTCGGTATCTCGCGTGCAGTTGGGGAAACGATGGTGGTCGCCCTGGCCGCCGGTCTCAACGGGATCCTCAACCTCAACCCGATCGAGGGGGGACTGACCATGACCGGTGCCATGGCCAACCTGGCAGTGGGCTCCGACCAGGTGGCCGGCGACGTCTCCGCCTTCCAATCGTTGTTCTTCGTCGGGCTCGTGTTGTTCGCCCTGACTCTCGGGCTGAACGTCATGAGCGAGCGATTGGTGCGTCGTTACAGGCAGAGGTACTGATATGAGTGCCCACGCGGAGGCTTTGTCAGCCACCGAGCTCGTCCGTCAGTCGATCGAGGGGCGTCGCCTCAGCCCAGTCGACACATTGGTGGCCTTCACGCTGCTGTTCACGCTGCTTTCCTCGGTGGTCATCCTCATCACCCTTCTTGCGGACACCATCGCTGCTGCGATGCCGGTGTTTCAGTCCAGAGGGCTTTCGTTTGTCACTGACTCCTTGTCACCCTCGGCCGAGGAAGCAGGGATCTGGCAGGGAATCATGGGGTCGTTGGCCCTCATCGGTTTCGTGATCGTGGTTGCTTTCCCGTTGGGCGTGGCGGCGGCTGTGTATTTGGAGGAATACGCCTCGGACAATCGCGTGACCAGGTTCATCGGGGCCAACATTCGCAACCTGGCCGGGGTGCCCTCGATCGTCTATGGAATACTCGGTCTTTTCCTCTTCGTCGAGATCTTCATGGGGGGCGTATTCGGCGCCGAGGGAGGCATAGGTGGTCGGAACGTGATCGCTGGCGGGCTGACCCTGGCCGTGCTGGTGCTCCCCATCATGATCATCACCACAGCAGAGGCATTGCGGGCGGTTCCTCGAGGGCTGAGAGATGCATCTCTGGCGGTCGGGGCCACGCGATGGGAGACGATCCGGCACCATATCCTCCCGGTGGCCTTTCCCGCCATCCTCACCGGGTCGGTATTGACCATTGCCCGCGCTTTCGGAGAGTCGGCCGCCCTGCTGCTGGCCGGTGCCCAGCTTTCGCTCTACTTCAGTGTCGCCAACGATGCCTCGTTTGTGGATCTGGTGTCCAACCAGCCCTATACCGCGTTGCCGATCATCATTTACAACTTCGCTCGACAGCCACAGGCCGGGTTCGTCTCTTTGACCGCGGCCGCCATCGTCGTCTTATTGGTGATGCTGCTGACAGTGAATGCGGCGGCCGTCCTTGCCAGGGACCGCTTCGAGCGGAGATACCGATGAATCACGAGCAAGGCGATGGCTTGACCACCGACATCGACACCACCAGCCTCGAATCAGCTACGGAAACCGCTCTCGCCGAGGAAGCGATCAGAGTGGCGAAGGCGGCTGAGACCGTACCCCGAGCGGATCAGCCGCTGATCTTCGATGTCGGGAAGCTGACCGTCTATTACGGCACTTTCCGGGCCGTGAAAGATGTCGACATGGACATCCGCCAGAATCAGATAACCGCTCTCATTGGGCCCTCCGGATGCGGCAAGTCGACCGTGTTGCGCTGTTTCAACCGTATGAACGACCTGATCGAGACCGCTCGGGTCGAGGGCAAGGTGGAGTACCACGGGGTGGATCTGTATGGCGAGAGGGTCGATCCGGTCGAGGTGAGACGACGTATCGGGATGGTCTTCCAGAAGCCAAACCCTTTCCCCAAGAGCATCTACGAGAACATCGTCTACGGCCCCAAGATCGCCGGCTGGAAGGGCAATTACGACGACTTGGTGGAGGAGACCCTGACCAAGGCAGCCCTATGGGATGAGGTGAAGGACAAGCTCAAAGAGTCGGGGATGGCGCTGTCCGGTGGTCAGCAGCAGCGTTTGTGTATCGCCCGTGCGATAGCCACCAGCCCCGATGTGGTTCTGATGGATGAGCCCTGCTCGTCATTGGACCCCATCGCCACTCTCAAGATCGAGGAGCTGATGTTGGAGCTGAAGAAGGATTACACGATCGTCATCGTCACCCACAACATGCAGCAGGCCGCCCGGATTTCGGACCAAACCGCCTTCTTCTCGGTGAGGGTCGACGAACAGGGACAGCGAACGGGGTACCTTGTGGAGTACAGCCAGACGGACGAGATCTTCACCTCTCCGGGCCAGAAACTGACCGAGGACTACATAACGGGACGATTCGGGTGACCGACGTCACAGACACCAATCTCCATTTTCATCAGGAACTGGAATCGCTGGAGCACGACGTGCTCAGCATGGTCGACCGCGCCGAGCAAATGGTGGAGATGGCGGTTGAAGCCGTCTGCATCGGCGATGTCGCCCTCGCCGCGCAGGTCATCAAGCTCGATGACGACATAGATCGCATCCACCTCGACGTCCACGGCCACTGGACCAAGCTCATGGCCCGGTTCCAGCCGCTTGGCTCCGACCTGCGCAAGATGACGGTCCTGCTCCAGCTGAACCAGACCTTCGAGCGCATGGGCGACCAGTGCGTCAACATCGCAAAGGTCACCAGGCTCAACGAGGGGCTGCCCAGGGTGGAGCGGATGGTGGAACAGATCCGTGAGATGGGTGATTTGGTGCGACCGATGATTCGCACGGCTTCCGAGGCATATGTCCGACACGACCTCGAAGAGGCGAGGCTGTTGCCGGACATGGATTCACCGGTGGACCGTCTCAACGCCAACATGTACAAAGAGATCGTCGCCGTCGGCAGCAACCCTCAGATGCTGGAGTGGGCGAGCAAGATCCTCATGGTGGCCCGGGCCCTGGAGCGGATCGGTGACCAGGCCGTCGACTTCGCAGAGCAGACGGCTTATCTGATCACCGGTGCGCGGACCGAGTTCATCAAGCCAGGTCTCAACCGATCAGCCGATGACAGTCCCATCTGACCGAAGGCCACATCGGATACTTGTCGTAGAAGACGAGCCGGGTCTCGCAGAATCGGTCCGATACGCCCTGAACACCGAGGGTTTCGATGTCCTTGTCGCCGAATCCGGAGTCAGCGGGCTCGAGTCGGCCCGGGTCAACCAACCCGACCTGGTTCTTCTCGACTTGATGCTTCCCGGGATGTCGGGGCTCGACGTCTGCCGCCAGATCCGCTCGTCGTCCGACGTCCCGATCATCATGCTGACCGCCAAAGACGCAGAGGCTGACAAGGTCGCCGGTCTGGAACTCGGGGCGGATGACTACATGACGAAGCCCTTCTCGATGCGTGAGCTGATCGCGAGGGTGAGGGCTCACCTGCGTCGGGCGGCGAAGAGCGGGGTGCTTTCCGAGTCGAACGAAGTGCTCCGGGGAGGAGCGATCGCGCTCGACATCGACGCCCACCAGGCACGCTTGAACGGTGAGCCGGTGGACTTGCGACCCAAGGAGTTCGAGCTGCTGGAATCGCTTATGCGCCGCAAGAATCGGCTCGTCACCCGCCATACCCTGATCGACGAGGTGTGGGGCCCGTCCTACTTCGGGGACACCAAGACCCTCGATGTGCACATCAAACGTTTGCGTCAGAAGTTGGAGCCTGATCCGTCGGGACCGGTTCACATAATGACGGTGCGCGGGCTCGGCTACAAATTCGTGGATGAGTAGCCGCAGCGAGCCGGGGCGGACCTCACTGGCGACGCGCCTCTTCGTCTACTTCGGTCTGGCATATGTGGTTCTGGTCGGGATCCTCACTTGGTTCATCCTGCAATCGGCCGCGTTCTCTGCCGATCAGCGCAATTCGATCCTGTTGACATCGATCTTGGGGGGAATGGTGGGATTGGCCGTGATTGCGCTCCTGGCCCGGAGAATGGCGGCGCCGGTCGCCGAGCTCACCAACGAGACCCTCGCCATCGTGGAAGGTGAAGGCCAAGAAGTGCCTCGCTCACAGATTCGCGAACTGGATGAGCTGGGGCTGGCGATCACGAATCTGAATGAAGGACAGCGGGGCCGGGTGCTCCAAGCCGAGCGGGCCACCGAGACGCTGGAGATGGTGCTGGGGGCCTTGCCTCAGGGAGCCGTTCTCTTCTCCGAGGCAGACGAAGTGATATATGCCAACCCCTCGGCCTCGGAGATGCTCGGCGCCGTCCCGGACACTCTCTCCGGTCTAGCGCCGTTTCCCTTCCAGAATGCGGTGCGCGAGTGCCGGGAAGGGCGTCAGACGGTGGAGCGTGTGACCGAGCACGGCAAGCCCATTCGCCGGTTGCGTGGGGTTGCCACCCCGTTCTCGGACGACAACCGGATCCTGTTGGTCGTGGTCGATGTCACCGACCTCGATCGGGTGGCATCGATCCGGCGGGACTTCGTGGCCAACGCGGCTCACGAGTTGAAGACCCCGGTTTCGGCGATCATCGCCTCGTCCGAGGCCCTCCAGATCGCCGTGGCTCGTCACGATGACTCATCTCTGGCCTTCGCCCAACAGATCGAGCGATCGGCGAGACAACTCGATCGGCTGATGGGGGATCTTCTCGATCTCTCCCGACTCGAGCGCGACCAGCCCGAACTCGACCCGCTCAGCCTCGACCTCCTGGTCCGCGAGGAGTTGGAGCGTTTCCGGCCGGTGGCCGAGGAGGAAGGGATCGAGCTCTCGATGGAGCTGACGCCAACCCAGATCGCCGGTAGTCGGCGCGACGTTGCCATCGCCGTTCGCAACCTCCTGGACAACGCGATCCGCTACACCGGCGCCGGGGGATCGGTCGGCGCGGTTCTCGAGACCGTGGGCGGAGAGGCCGTCCTCAGGATCTCGGACACCGGAGACGGGATTTCGACCAGGGACCTGGGACGGGTGTTCGAGCGGTTCTACCGCGTGGACACCGCACGTTCCCGGTCAACTGGTGGCACCGGTCTCGGTCTGGCGATCGTGAAACACGTGGTGGAGAGTCACCGCGGCAGCGTGGAAGTGGAGAGCGAACTGGGGAGGGGCTCGGTGTTCACCGTTCGGCTCCCGGTTCTCGATGGGGACATCGCTGGGCACTAGCTAGCCTGATCGCGGCTTTCGCCTGATCCCCCATGTCCATACTCGAAACCATCGCGAGCCCGGCCGACCTCCGTGGGTTGAGCGCGGATGAACTTCAGACGCTGATCGAAGAGATCCGCGCTTTCATCATCGACAAGGTGTCCATCCACGGAGGACATCTCTCTCCGAATCTCGGTGTCGTCGAGCTCACACTTGCCCTTCATCGGGTCTTCGATTCCCCGAACGATCGAATCATCTGGGACGTGGGGCACCAGGCGTATGTGCACAAGCTGGTCACCGGGAGGAGGGCGGATTTCGACCAGCTGCGTCACACCGGTGGCCTGTCCGGCTACCCGAGCCGTGCCGAGTCCCCACACGACTTCGTGGAGAACAGCCACGCCTCCACTTCACTCTCCTACGCCCTGGGCCATGCCCTCTCCGGCTTTCCGGGCTACACCGTGGCCGTGGCCGGGGACGGGGCCATGACCGGGGGCATGGCCTATGAGGCGCTGAACCACATCGCGGTGGCGAGACCGCCGCGTCTCATCATCGTGCTCAACGACAACGGCCGTTCCTACGCCCCGACTGTGGGCGGGATTGCCGCTTTGGCCAACCTGGCGCACTACCGCTTCGATCCCCGGTACGAGCGGACCAAGCGCGTTTTGGGCCGGATGCTCCGTGGCATTCCTCTGGTGGGCGAGACGGCCGACGAGTTGGCGGGGCGTCTCAAGGACGCGGTGAAGCAGATACTCGAGCCGTCGACCGTCTTTGACGCCCTGGACCTCAAGTACACGGGGCGCATCGACGGCCATGACCTTGCGCTCCTGGAGGAGACCCTCACTATCGCCAAGACCTACGACCGTCCGGTGGTGGTTCATGTCGTCACCGAGAAGGGCAGCGGGTATAAGCCGGCGATCGAGGACGAATTGGAGAAGCTGCACGGTGTCGGCAGCTTCGACGTGGCGACCGGGAAGGCGTTGAAGACCGAGCTCAAGCTCACCGATGTGGCGGGCCAGGCGATTGCCGAGGCCGCGGCGCGCCGGCCCGACATGGTGGGGATCTCGGCGGCGATGGTCAGCACCGCCGGGCTGATGCAGATGTCACAACGCTTCCCCGACCGCGTCTACGACACCGCCATCGCCGAGCAACACGCAGTCACCTTGGCCGCGGGGATGGCGATGGCCGGCAAGAAGCCGGTGGTTGCTGTCTATTCGGCTTTTCTCCAACGTGGATTCGACCAGATCGTGGCCGACGTCGCCCTCCACGACCTGCCCGTGGTCTTCCTCCTCGACCGGGCGGGGATCACCGGCCCCGATGGCCCTTCCCACCACGGTGTCTTTGATCTCTCCTATTTGCGGATGATCCCCAACATGGTGGTGGGGGCACCCGCCGATGCCACCGAGCTCTGCGCCATGATCGAGACGGCGGTGGATCACGACGGCCCGATCGCCATCCGCTACCCGAAAGGTGCGGCGGTATCGGTCCCCGCCATCCCGGTGGCGCCGATCCCGATTGGGGAAGCCCAGCTCCTCAGCATCGGCTCCGACGTCCTGCTGGTGGCGGTTGGCCGGATGGTCGAGGTCGCCGAAAAGGCGGCTCTCGACCTCGCCGAGAAGGGGGTTTCCATTGGCGTGGTCAATGCCCGCTGGGTGAAGCCCCTCGATCCCCGCATCCTGGAATGGGCCAGCCCAGTGACGCACGTGGTCACCCTGGAGGACAATGTCATCGCCGGTGGATTCGGTGCCGCAGTGATGGAGGCCTTCTCGTCCGCTGGGTTGACCAAGGAGTTCACCTGTGTCGGGGTTCCCGACCAATTCCTCCCCTTCGGCTCGCCCTCCGACCTCCACGAAGCGGTGGGTATGGACGCCCCGGGTGTGGTCAGCCGGGTTCTGGCGTTGCTGGCAAAGCGTTGAACGTATAAACGGGTGGAGGGTTTTAGCCTTCGCCTCTGGTGTCCCGAACATTTCGCCTTCTCGTGTTTGTCCTTGCTGGGATGGCTGCCGCTGCCGCGGTCTTCACCATTTGGAGGCTGATCGGCTCCGAGGCCGGGACCACCTCGAGCACTGTCGCCCTGGTCCTGGGCTCGAACACCGCGACTGTCACCAGCACCCCGGGGTCGTCCACAACCACCAGCTCGTCGACCACGACCACCTCCACGCTCCCGGAGAAGGGTTGGCTGGTCATCCAGGGCACGGGAGACGTCAATCTGGACCCGGGCTACATCCCGGCCTTGGCCGTCGAGGGCTGGGATCACGCCTGGTCCGGCCTCGATGGTCTCTTTGTGGAGGACGACCTGACCGTGATCAATCTGGAATGTGCTCCTTCGGCCTCGGGGAGCCCGCTCGACAAGGATTTCGTGTTCCGTTGCCCGCCCGAATCCCTTGCCTCGCTGGCGGCCAACGGGATCGAGGTCGTGAACCTGGGCAACAACCACTCCGGCGACTACGGGAAGGAGGCTCTGGTCGAGGGCAGGGGCAACGTGACTGCTGCAGGAGCCTTCCCGGTTGGGGCTGGAGCCAACGCCGCCGAGGCCGGTGCGCCGGCGCTTTTCGAGATGGGGGGATGGAAAGTGGCGGTGATCGGCTTCGGAGGCGTGGTCGGCGATGCATCGTGGTTCGCCACTGACGACCTGGCCGGCATCAGGGACGGTGACGACATCTCATCGTTGGTGGCCGCAGTCCAAGCCGCGGCTGCTCAAGCCGACCTGGTCGTCGTGGCGATCCACTGGGGTGTCGAGCTCGACACCGCCCCCCGACCCGAGGACGTCGAGCGGGCCGAGGCGATGATCGAGGCGGGAGCCGATATCATCTTCGGGCATCACCCGCATCGGCTGCAGCCGCTCGAAGTCATCGACGGCCGCCCGGTCTTCTGGTCCCTGGGGAACTTCGTATGGCCACATTTCTCAATTGCCGGCTCGACCACCGCGGTTGCCCGCGCGGTTGTTGCCCCCGATGGGAGAATCGAGGGATGTCTCATCCCGGCCATGATCGAAAGCTCCGGGCATCCGGTATTGACCGGGGAACCGGGCTGTGCGCCTCCCTCATGAGAGATCGACGGGCATGAACCAGCGTTTCGGGCAGGTCCTGATCGTCCTGGTCACCGGTCTGGTCCTCGGCCTCGGGATCTTCCTGGTGACCCGCGACGAAGCTCCCTCGACTCCTGGAGACACCACGATCCCGGAGGCTGGCGCCACCACGACCGGTTCGGCGGTCGACTCCGGCTCGACCACGCCCGGGGAAACAACGACGACCACCCCGACTGGCACCCAACCCCCAGGCGAGCGCCCCGCCGACACCGTCCCCGGCTTCACCGTTGGCCAACCCTGGGGGACCACGATCGGGTTGACCATGTTCCGGGGCAATCCGACCCGCAGCTACTACGGCACCGGGGCGGTGAGTGATCAACCTTCGGTCCTCTGGAGCTATCCCGACACCGCCATGTGCAGCACGTCGACCAACCTCGGTGAGACCACTCAATGGTGCGGTATGGGGTGGACCGGTCAGCCGGCAGTTTGGGAGCGACCCGACGGGGTCACCGAGCTCATTTTCGGCGCCTACGACTCGGCGGTTCATTTCGTCGATGCCGGGACCGGAGAGGATCTGAGACCCGAGTTTCAGACCGGGGACTTGATCAAGGGGTCGGTGACGGTCGATCCGGACGGGTTTCCCCTTCTCTACTTCGGCTCTCGTGACAACAAGTACCGGATCCTCGGTCTCGACGGCGACGAGCCCGTTGAGCTTTGGTCCATGGACGCCTTCGACGTCGCCGGAACCTGGAATGATGACTGGGATTCCAACGGTGCCGTCGTTGACGACATCCTGTATGTCGGTGGCGAAAACAGTTGGTTCTTCGCGGTGGAGTTGAACCGTGGCTACGCCGACAACGGCAAGGTGACCGTCGACCCCCAGATCCTGTTAGAGATGCCTGGATATACCGATGAGCTCATTGCCACCGCCGGGGGCAATGTCTCGATCGAGAACTCACCGGTTCTCTACGAGCAGCGTGTCTACTTCGCCAACTCGGCGGGGAGGATCGTCGGTCTCGACGTGAGCCGGGTGCGGGAGGGTGAGGCGCCGATCGTCTTCGACTACTGGGCGGGAGGCGACATCGACGCCTCGCTGGTGGTCGATGCCGAGGGGATGCTCTACGCAGCGGTGAACCTGAAACCGAACCAGGTCGGGCCCGGTTACCGGACTCAGGCCAACATCGACCGGAGCCGGGAGGTGGGCCAACTGCTCAAGCTGGATCCCTACACCGACGGTGACCCCCGGGTGTGGGGCATCGATCTCACGGCCGGCAGCGAGCAATCGGGAACCTGGAGCACGCCGGCGGTCTATCAGGGTGTCGTTTACGACAACACTCATCAGGGAAAGTTGATTGCAGTCGACGCCGCGAATGGTGAGATCCTCTGGTCCGATGAGGTCGGCTGGCATACCTGGTCCTCCCCGGCCATCGTCGACGGGATGCTGGTGACCGCGACCTGCATGGGTGACGTCCGCGGCTACTCGCTGGAGGATCCGCGGTCCCCGGTCAGGGCCTGGTCGGTCGATCTCGGCGAAACTTGCCTCGAGTCGACGGCTGCCGTCTGGGACGGAGTCATCTACATCGGCTCGCGGGACGGGTATCTCCGGGCGCTGGGTTGATCCTCAGCCTGCTCCCTGGATAGCGGTCCGTCGACTCATATCATCGCTCCTCGATGAAACGGCTGTTCTTGGCTTCGCTGATCCTGGTGGCCGCCTGCGCTTCGGGCACCGCAGGTGACACGACGACGACTGCTTCCCCAACCTCCACGATCCTGGAGACGACCACCACCGAGCCACCGATCGAGTGCCCGGCGGCTCCCTATGAGTTGTCCTTTATCCCTGCGGGGGTCGGCACCGCCACCCTCGACCCAGACACGATCGAGATGGATGTGTGGACCTCGGAGGGTGGGACCCAGACCACCTTCTATGGTCGCAGCGACGGGACGCTCGCCATCGCCCTGATCCGGGGCACACTTCCCAACGTCGAGTGGCCGGCCGAGAAGGGTGAGATAACCGTCGACGGCACCCGAGGTGTGGTTGGCCCGCATCCGGACGGGACTTGGGTGGCGGGTTGGTACGAGGAACCAGGCGAACGCTGCGATGAGTACACCATGGTCTTCTATCCCCCGGTTGCCCCTTCCGATGTCGAAGCCATGCTCGAAGCGATGAATCGGATCGCGGGATAGCAACTCTTCTTGACGACGCGTGGGCCGGGGCGTAGCGTTCCGCCCGACATGGCCCGATCGATCACCTCGCCGACCTCGACCACCTGGTGGTGGCGTTGGCCCGTGCCGGAGGTGGCTTCGGTCGGATAATCCCCAGGATTTCTGACACCCAAGACCCACCTCCGGCCCTGGAAGGTGGGTTCTCTTTGTAGGAGCTCGTCTTCCTGACCGGTGAGAGGAGCCCCGTTGAATCATCCCTTCGACATCCCAGCAGACCTGGACACCCCGACTTCGGTGTACTTGAAGCTGGGCCCACTTCGTCCTCGCTTCCTCTTGGAGAGTGTCGAGCACGGCGATCGAATCGGCCGTTATTCCTTCATCGGGTTTGGTGAAGGGCTCGAGGTCCGCAGTGACGGTCACGCCGTGGATGTCGGTGAGGCCCGCATCGAGACCGATGGGACAGTGACCGGCCTCATGGACGGGTTGCGCAAGGCCCTCGCCGCGGCTCCCAACCCCGGGCCCCTCTCTGGGTCGATCCCCTTCGCAGGCGGTTTGGTCGGCGCGGTGAGCTTCGACGTCGCCCATCGTCTGGCCGGCACCATCCCCCCTCCATCGCCAACCCCTGAGATCCTCCTTTACGGGCCCCCTAGCGTGATCGTGTTCGACCATCTGAGCCGACGAGCAGCCTTGCTTCACGACGGTTCGGAGACCGATCGCCTCGCCCTTCGGGCGGAGGTGGTCTCTCTGCTCGCCGGGGGGGTGCCCGGTGTCAGGCACGAGGGCGGGTCGTTCAGCGAGCCGTTGCCCTCGATGCAGAAGGCCGACTATCTGGGCGCCGTTGAGGAGGCGCGCGAGCACATCGCGGCCGGTGACGTCTATCAATTGGTGGTATCGGTCTGTTTCACGGGCCAGACCGATCTCGACCCATTTGATGTCTACCGGGGCCTCCGGCTGCTCAACCCATCGCCATATATGTATTTCTGCGAGCTGGGAGAGACCCGGGTCATCGGATCCTCACCGGAGGCCCTGGTTCGCCTCCGGGGGGCGGCCGCCGAGTTGCGGCCCATTGCCGGGACCCGTCCCCGGTACAACGACGAGGAACGGGACCGGCGGGCGGAAGGCGAGTTGTTGGACGATGCCAAGGAGGCGGCCGAGCATGTCATGCTCGTAGATCTGGCCCGGAACGACCTGGGGCGGGTGGCGGTGCCGGGCACCATCCGTGTCGATCCCTACCGGGCGATCGAGCGGTATAGCCACGTCATGCATCTGGTGAGCGGGGTCACCGGGATCCTCGAGCCTGCCACCGACGCCTTCGACCTGTTCGCCGCGGCCTTCCCCGCCGGGACCGTGGTCGGGGCCCCCAAGGTGCGGGCACTCGAGCTCCTCCAGGAACTGGAGCCCGTGCCCCGGGGCATCTATGCCGGGACCGTGGGTTATTTCGGTCATGGCGGGAGCATGGATCAGGCCATCGCCATCAGGACCCTCGTCATGTCCGAGGGCTCCTTCTCCTATCAGGCGGGAGCCGGGATCGTTGCCGACAGCGTCCCCGCCACGGAGTGGGAAGAGGTCCTCTCCAAGAGCGGCGCCATGCGCGGCGCCCTCGAGAGTGCGGCGGATGGGTTATGAGCCGGGTCTTGCTCATCGACAACTACGACTCCTTCACCTACAACGTGGTGCAGGCACTCCGCATCCTGGGTGCAGAAGTGATCGTTCGCACCAACGACGACATCGACGTCGAGAGCGCTCGCGAGCTGGAGCCCACGCATCTGGTGATTTCACCAGGGCCGGGTGGGCCCGAGTCGGCCGGGGAATCGATGAACGTCATCGCCGGGCTGCTGTCCGAGGTCCCGATCCTTGGGGTTTGTCTGGGGCATCAGGCCCTGGCTGCGGCGCTCGGGGGAAGGGTGGAACGCGCCGAGGAGCTTCGTCACGGCAAGGCCTCTCCCGTCTATCACGACTCGGCAACGATCTACGCCGGTCTCCCCAATCCCTTCGAGGCCGGTCGCTATCACTCACTTGCGGTGCAGGAGCAGGACCTTCCGAAGGAATTGGTGGTGACCTCCTTCACCTCGGACGGGGTGATCATGGGAGTCCGTCATCGTGAGTATCCGGTGGAAGGTGTTCAGTTCCACCCCGAAAGCGTGCTCACCCCACACGGGGACCTGTTGCTCCGCAACTTCCTCGACCTCACCGGGAAAGTGGCATGAGACAGATGCTCGACGATCTGCTGGCCGGCCTTGACCTTTCGCCGTCGGCCGCCGACGAGTTGCTCATGACCCTCACCGGTGGTGATGTCGAACCGGCGATGGCGGGCGCCCTTCTGATCGCGCTGCGGGCGAAGGGGGAGACACCAGACGAGGTCCGTGGCTTTGCGTCGGCGATGCGACGGCTTTCCAGCGATCCCGGCATCGACGCCTCCGAAGCGGTGGACGTGGTCGGGACCGGAGGCGACCGCTCCGGGTCGCTCAACCTCTCCACCGGAGCCGCTCTCCTCACCGCGGCGGCCGGAGCCCCCGTCGTCAAACACGGGAACAGGTCCATGACCAGCCAATCCGGCAGTGCCGACATCCTCGAGACGATCGGTCTTCCCATCCCTCTCGAAGCCGATCAGGCCAGGAGGTGCTTCGAGGCTCTCGGATTCACCTATCTCTTTGCTCCCCACTACCACCCGGCAATGGCGATTGTCGGCCCGATCCGAAAGGCACTCGGGGTTCGTACCGTCTTCAACATGCTGGGGCCGCTGACCAATCCTGCCGGTCCCCGTCATCTCGTGGTGGGAGCCTTCGACACCCGGGCCGCCGAACTGATGGCCGGTGCCCTCTCCGGACTCGAGATCGACCGTGCTTTCGTGCTCCACGGAGCAGCAGGTTGGGATGAGCCGTCCCCGATCGGGGAGTTCCTCCTCTACGACGTGCATCCCGGCTCGGTCGTCCGGTCGAGTCGCGACCCTTCTGACCTTGGAATGCCCCGCTGCGACCCGGCCTCGCTGGCAGGCGGGGATCCGGCTCACAACGCCGATCGGCTGGCCGCGGTCTTCGAGGGCGAGACCGGGCCCCATCGCGACTCGATCATCCTCGGAGCCGCCTTGGCCCTGGAGGTCACCGGGCGGGCCTCCGACCCGGCGGCGGCGGCCCGGATGGCGGAGGCGGCCCTCGATGACGGGCGGGCCCTGGCGCTGCTTGACGGCCTGCGGGAATTCGGTGCAAAGGAGAAGACGTGAGCAGGTTCCTCCAATCCATGGAGCAATCCTCCCGGGCCCGTGTTGGCGTGGCTCTTGCCGGGCGTCCTCTGAAGAAGGTCATCGAGAAGGCGCGCGCCATGCCCTCGCCTCACGATCTGGGGGCCTTCGGGGCCGTCTTCGACCTGATCGCCGAGATCAAGCCCCGATCACCGGCGGAAGGCGAGCTCGCCAACACCGACCTCTTGGAACGTGCGGCCGCCTACCAGGATGGCGGGGCCGCGATGCTGTCGGTTCTCACCGAACCGGAGGCCTTTGGCGGCTCTCTCGAGTTGTTGGAGGCGGTGGTCGCCGGAGCCCGGGTCCCCGTGCTGCGAAAAGACTTTCTGGTGGATCCCTATCAGGTGTTCGAGGCGAGAGCCGCCGGCGCCGACGGAGTGTTGATCATCGCCCGGATCCTTTCCAACGAAGCGCTCTCGATGATGCTCAACGCGGTCGAGCGGACCGGCATGTTCGCCCTGCTCGAGGCTTTCGGCACATCTGATCTCAACCGGATCACCGCCGCCGTGGAGGGACGGGGCGGGATGGTGGTCGGCGTCAATGGCCGCGACCTGGACACGTTGCGCATCGAGGCGGGGATGCACGCCGAGCTCGCCGGCGGTCTACCCACTGCCATGCCCTCGGTGGCGGAAAGCGGGTTGCTCGGCCCCACCGACGTTCGCAGAGTGGCCGGTCTCGGTTACCGCGGCGCCCTGGTCGGCTCGGCATTGATGAGATCGAACGATCCCGCCGGGTTGGTGGCGGCCATGGTCGCCGCGGGGCGGGAGACGGTGCAGGTGGTCTCTTGAGCCTCTTCGTCAAACTCTGTGGCCTCAGGACTCCTGCCGACGTGGAAACGGCCATCGAGGTCGGCGCCAGTGCGGTCGGGTTCGTGCTCACCCCGTCCTCGCGTCAAATACCTCTTTCCTATGCAGCCCGGCTGAACCGCATGCTCCCGGCGTCGGTGCTCGGGGTCGCAGTGCTCAACAACCCTGCTCCGGATCTGATCGAACGGGCTCTCGCTGAGGTTGCGCCTGACCTGTTGCAGGTGGAATATCGAAGGGGGTCGGGCCTCCCCGCCGACACCCTCCTCCCTGTGGTGGTCAACGGCGATGGTCTGGAGGAGGCGGTGACCATGGCACTGAGAGGCACAGAGAGGGGGATGGTCCTGGTCGACACCGCCGCCAAGGGCGGAACGGGCAGGAAATCCGACTGGGGCCGTATCGCCGCCCTCGCGGAACGGGACCGGGTCATAGTTGCCGGAGGCCTCAATCCTGGGAATGTGGGCGAGGCAATCTCGCTGATCCATCCCCATGGTGTCGACGTGAGCTCCGGGATCGAGGCGCGGCCTGGGGAGAAGGACCCTGGCCTGATGAGGGCGTTCGTGGAGGCCGCACGATCGGCCGAGCTGAGGGGAGCAAGACTTTGAGCGAAATGGGCCGATTCGGCAGGTTCGGTGGCAGGTACGTTCCAGAGATCCTGGTGCCCGCCTTGACCAGATTGGAAGAGGCCGCGACCAGGCTCCTCACCGACCCTGGCTTCCTCGACAGATACCAGGGGGAACTGGCGACTTGGGTGGGCCGGCCCACGGCTCTGACCGCGGCAAGCCGGCTCGGTGCGGCCTGGGGAGGAGAGATCTGGCTGAAGCGGGAGGATCTGGCTCACACCGGGGCCCACAAGATCAACAACGCAATCGGACAGGCCCTGCTGGCGAGGGAGATGGGCGCGAGCCGGGTGATCGCCGAGACCGGAGCCGGTCAACACGGTGTAGCCACCGCCGCCGCCTGCGCCCGTCTCGGGCTGGACTGCACCGTCTACATGGGGACGGTGGACATCGAGCGCCAGGCTCCGAACGTAGAGCGGATGAGGTTGCTCGGCGCCAAAGTTGCTCCGGTCGTCTCCGGCGACGCCACCCTGCGGGCAGCCATCAACGAAGCGCTTCGGGACTGGGTCACTGATCCGACCAACACCTATTACCTACTCGGCTCGGTGGTTGGGCCCCATCCCTATCCCTGGCTGGTTCGAGAGCTGCAGTCGGTCATCGGCCGCGAGGCGCGACAACAGATGTTGGACAGGGTTGGTCGGCTTCCTGATGCCGCCTTCGCTTGCGTAGGTGGCGGATCCAACGCAATTGGCCTCTTTCACTCCTTCCTCGAGGGCCCGGTGCAACTGATCGGCGTCGAAGCTGGAGGTCGCGGGCCCGGTCTGGGCCAAAACGCGGCCACCATCGGTCGGGGAAGCCCCGGTGTCCTCCACGGCAGCTTCTCTTTCATACTCCAGGACGGCGATGGTCAGATTCAAGAAACCCACTCCATTTCCGCCGGTCTCGACTACCCGGGCGTCGGCCCCGAGCATGCCTGGCTGGCCGAAACCGGGCGTGCCCTCTATGTAGAGGCTTCCGACGACGAGGCATTGTTGGCCCTCGATGAGCTGGGCCGACTCGAGGGAATCCTCCCCGCGTTGGAATCGAGTCATGCTCTTGCCGCGGTTCGCAGATGGCTGTCGACGAGCCCGGGCGCTGTGGTCCTGGTCGGGCTGTCGGGCCGGGGGGACAAGGACATCGACATCTTGCGAGGGCTGAATCGATGACCACGCTCACCCAAGCGAGCCTGCTCGAGCAACGGCTCCGTGGCGACGATCCGGCGATCGTCCCCTATTTGACTGCGGGATTTCCGACGCTGAGTGGTTTTGCCGAGGCGTTGGTCGAAGTTGCGGCGGTCTCGGAAGCGGTGGAGATCGGCATCCCATTCAGCGATCCGATGGCCGACGGCGCAACGATTCAGGAATCGAGCCGGGTGGCGCTGGAGGGGGGAGCGACCCTCGACTCCGTGATCACGACCCTGGAGGCGCTGCCCTCCCTGCCAGTCCCTCTGATCGTCATGAGCTACTTGAATCCGCTCATGGCCTACGGATACCCAAGTCTCCTTCCCCGCCTGCAGGGCGTCGGTGTCGCCGCGCTGGTGGTGCCCGACCTCCCTCTGGAAGAGGCCGCGGAGCTCGAGGATGCGGCCGGGCATTCCGGCATCGGATTGGTGCAATTGGTCACCCCGGTCACGGATGACGATCGGTTGCGGCGTCTCGGCGCCGCCTCCCAAGGGTTCACCTACGCGGTGACCATGACCGGAACCACCGGTGGCTCTGCGGCAGTCGGCCCGGAAGTGGCCGGCTATCTCGACCGGGTACGGAGCTTTTCGCTGGCTCCGGTTCTGGCCGGATTCGGGGTGAGGAGCGCCGATCAGGTCCGGTCCCTGGTGCCGCACTGTGACGGCGTCATAGTTGGGAGCGCCCTGGTCGAGGTACTGGGCAGGGGCGACGATCCGGCCAGGTTCCTGGAGGGTCTGCGGCCATGATCGCCACCCTCACCGAGGATTGCACCCTCGCCCAGAAAGCGGCGATCCTCCGCTTCATCGAGGGCTACGGGTTGAGGGTTCATGTCGGTGAGGCCGGGTCGACGACCGTCGTCAGCGTGATCGGTGATTACGAGCCGGGAATGGCCGAATCGATCGGCGCATTGGTCGGGGTGGCCTCGGTGAGCATCGAGGCGCCCCTGTACCCGTTCGTGGCCCGGGAGGCGCGGAACGCGCCGACCATGGTCCGGGTCAAGGATGTGGTGGTTGGCGGGCCCGAGGTCGTGATCATCGCCGGCCCCTGCTCTGTGGAGTCGGAAGGGCAGATCGACCGGATCGCGGCCGGGGTGGCCCACCACGGCGCGGTCCTGCTCCGGGGAGGCGCCTTCAAGCCGCGGACGTCTCCCTATAGCTTTCAGGGCATGGGGGAGGAGGGCCTCCAGCTGCTGGCGGCGGCCCGTGAGGCGACCGGGCTGGGGGTGGTGTCGGAATGCGTCGCTCCCGAGGATGTGCCTCTCCTGAACCGATATGTCGACATGCTCCAGGTCGGTAGTCGCAACATGCAGAACTTCCGGCTCCTGTCGGCGGTCGGCGAACAACCCAAGCCGGTGCTCCTGAAGAGGGGGTTGATGTCGACCATCGAAGAGTTGCTGCTGGCGGCGGAGTACATCGTCGGATCAGGGAATCCAAGGGTGATCCTGTGCGAGCGGGGGATCCGCTCCTTCGATACGGCAACCAGGGGAATCCTCGACATCAGTGCGGTGCCTGTTCTCAAGGAGCGGACCCATCTCCCGGTGATCATCGACCCCAGTCATGCGGCAGGCCGCCGTTCCCTGGTGCCGAGCCTCGCCGCGGCCGGAGTGGCCGCCGGCGCCGACGGGTTAATCATCGAGGTCCACGACCGACCGGAGGAGGCCCTCAGCGACGGCCCCCAGAGTCTGACACTCGAAGGGTTCGGCGAGACGATGAACACGGTCTCCGCGATCGGAAACGCTCTTGGGCGTTCCTTGGCAACCCTGTGATCCGTTCTCCGTCTTCCGTTCACCGTCAGAAACGCATCACGGATAACGGATTACGGACAACGACATCAAGCTTCGCTTGATGTCTCTTTGAACATCTCCCCAATAGCGGCCACGCTGCCCAGGACCCCGCTGGTGTCGAGGGGTAGGAAGATCTTGGTCGCTCGGCCGTCGGCCACTCGCTGCAGTGTCTCCAGATATCGAATGGCGATCAGGTCGGGGGTCGGATTTCCGTTATGGATGGCGGCGTAGACCCGTTCGATCGCCTGGCCTTCGCCTTCGGCAACGGTGAGCTTCTGGTACTTCTCGGCGTCGGCGACCCGCCTGATCGCCTCGGCCTGGCCGTCCGCCTCAAGCACCTGGCTCTCCTTGTGACCTTCTGCGTTGAGGATCGCGGCCCGCTTCAGCCCCTCGGCTTCGGTGACCGCGGCACGGCGGTCGCGTTCTGCCTTCATCTGACGGTGCATTGCGTCGGTGACGTCGGTTGGCGGTTCGATGCGCTGTATCTCGACGCGAACCACACGCACCCCCCATTTGTCGGTGGCGTCGTCGAGAATCTGGCGCAGCTTGGCGTTGATCACCTCGCGGGAGGTGAGGGCGGAGTCGAGATCGAGGTCACCGACCACGTTTCTCAGATTGGTTTGCGCCAGCTTGGTCACCGCCAGCATGAAGTTGCCCACGTTGTACTCGAGCTTCACCGGGTCGGTCGCCTCGTAATAGATGACTGCATCGACCGTGACCACGACATTGTCCTTGGTGATCACCTCCTGGGGGGGCACGTCGATCACGCGTTCGCGCATGTCCACCTTGGTGAGTCGCTTGACAAAAGGGAGCACCCAGCGCAGGCCGGAATCGACCGTCCGCTGGTACCTCCCCAGGAACTCGATCAGCCCCTTCTCGTACGGTCTGACCACCCTGAAGCCGGCTGCTGCGATGACGATCAACACCAGCGCCATGACGGCGAACAGGATTAACACTGGTTGCATATCCGTTCCTTTCCTATTCCTCGAAACTCATGACTGTTCTTCCGGCTCGACCACGAACCGGGCGCCCCGCACCTCGCGGACGACGATGCGGGTGTCCGTGGCGATCGGCTGGCTCGCGGTTGCCCGCCATTCCTCGGTGGCGACTCTGACCATTCCCGCCCCGGTATGGGGATCGATGGCCTCCAGCACGATCCCCTCGAGACCTACCCAGCGGTTGGCCCCGATCCTGGGCTGTTCCCCTTCATCCTGACGGGCTATGAGACGTCGCAGGTAGGCGAACGACACGAAGGAGACACCGAAGAAGACCAGCCACTGCGCCAGAACCGGAGCGTCTGCCCAGGCCAGGATGGCCGCCACACCAGCGCCGATGGCAAAGGGGAGCAGGAAGAACCCGGCAGTGAAGATCTCGCCGATCCCCATTACAACGGCGAAGATCGTCCATAACCAACGCCATACATCGTTGTCCACGTCGCTACCTCCTTGTGTGGCCACCGTATCATCCACCGTCTACAGCGAGTCGACAGGATGAATCCCGAGAAGCTCACCGCCCGAAGCCGGGAGGCCATCCTCTCCGCAACCCAGATCGCCAGGGACCACAACCACGGCTCGGTTCAGCCGGCGCATCTCACCCTGGCCCTCCTCGGACAGGCAGAAGGCATCGTCTATCCCGTCCTCGACCGTCTTGGGCTCCGACCACTGGAGCTACGTCGGGCGATCGAGGAGATTCTGGACCGCGAGCCAAGGGTGTTCGGGGACATCGAGACCGGTGCCTCCCCCGATCTCAACCTGGTGCTGGCCAATGCCGACCGTCATCGCTCGAGCCTTCGAGACGACTACCTGTCGGTCGAGCATTTGCTGCTTGCGCTGTCCGAGGACACCACGCCCACCGGCGAGGCCTTGCGTGAAGCCGGTCTCGATTCGACCGCCATCCTCGAGGCGTTGCAGACATTGAGGGGAAACCAGCGGGTCACCAGCGACGATCCCGAATCGACCTTCAACGCCCTCGAGCAATACGGGCGCGATCTCACCGCCGACGCTCGCAAGGGTGGTCTCGACCCGGTGATCGGGAGGGATGACGAGATCCGGAGAGTCATTCAGGTCTTGTCCCGTCGGACCAAGAACAACCCGGTCCTGATCGGAGAGCCCGGGGTGGGCAAGACTGCCATCGTCGAAGGTTTGGCGCGCCGGGTGGCCGACGGTGACGTCCCCGAGGGGCTCAAGACCAAGCGAATCATCTCCCTCGACCTGAGCTCGATGGTGGCTGGGGCCAAGTACCGAGGCGAGTTCGAAGAGCGGCTCAAGGCAGTGCTTCAGGAGATCAAGGCCGCCGAGGGCGGGATCATCACGTTCTTGGACGAGCTCCACACCCTGGTGGGCGCCGGGGCGGCCGAGGGGGCCATGGATGCCTCCAACATGCTGAAGCCGATGCTGGCTCGAGGAGAGCTTCGCCTCATCGGTGCCACCACACTCGACGAGTACCGCAAGCACATCGAGAAGGATGCCGCCCTGGAGCGCAGATTCCAGCCGGTGATGGTTGAGCCCCCCTCGGTGGAGGAGACCATCGGGATCCTCAGAGGGCTCAAGGAGCGATACGAAGTCCATCACGGGGTAAGGATCACCGACTCCGCCCTGGTGGCGGCGGCGGTTCTCTCCGATCGCTACATCCCGGCCCGCTTCCTGCCTGACAAATCCATCGACCTCATGGACGAGGCTGCCAGCCGGCTTCGCATCGAGATCGACTCGATGCCCGAGGAGATAGACGAGTTGACCCGTCGCCGGATCCAGCTCGAAATCGAACGGGAGGCCCTCAAGAAAGAGAGCGATCGTCTCTCTGCGGAGCGATTCGAAGACGTCGAACAGGAGATCGCCGACCTGACCGAGGAAATTGACGCCCTGACCGGGCGCTGGAACCTGGAGAAAGAGGTCATCACCACCATCCAGTCCGTCAAGGAGGAGATCGAGGAGGCCCGGGCCGCGGCCGAGAGGGCGGAGCGGGACGGTGACCTGGCCAGAGCGGCCGAGCTTCGCTACGGAACCCTGGGCACGCTTCAGTCGCAGCTTGAGGAAAGGGAGGCCGAATTGGGGCGTCTCCACGAGCAGGGGAGGATGCTCTCGGAGGAGGTGACCGAGCAGGATGTGGCCGAGGTAGTGGCCCGCTGGACCGGGATCCCGGTTTCGAAGCTGATGGAGGGTGAGACCCAGAAGCTGATCAGGCTCGAGGAGGAGCTGCATCGGAGGGTTGTCGGCCAGGATCACGCCGTCACCGCGGTGGCCAACTCGGTCCGCAGGAGTCGGGCCGGCCTCTCCGATCCGAACCGCCCTTCCGGCTCCTTCCTGTTCCTCGGGCCAACTGGGGTCGGCAAGACCGAACTGGCCCGGGCGCTTGCCGACTTCCTCTTCGACGACGAAAGGGCCATGGTCCGCATCGACATGTCGGAGTACATGGAGAGGTTCTCGGTGAGCCGTCTCATCGGGGCTCCCCCTGGTTACGTGGGCTATGAGGAGGGTGGCCAGCTCACGGAGGCAGTGCGCCGCCGGCCCTACTCGGTGCTGCTGCTTGACGAGGTGGAGAAGGCACATCCCGATGTATTCAACATCCTCCTGCAACTTCTCGACGATGGTCGGCTTACGGACGGACATGGGCGAACCGTGGACTTCTCCAATGTGGTCCTGATCATGACTTCCAACCTCGGCTCGGAGAACATCCAGTCAGAGGTGTCCCCCGAGGTGATCCAGGAGAGAGTGATGTCAGCGGTGCGGGCCCAGTTCCGGCCGGAGTTCCTCAACCGCATCGATGAGATGATCGTGTTCGACCGGCTCACCCGCGAAAACCTGCGCCGCATCGTCGAGATCCAACTGGAGTCGCTCCACCAAAGACTCTCGGAGCGGAGAATCGAGCTCGTGGTCTCCGGCGAGGCAATGGACCTGCTCGCCGAGAGGGGATTCGACCCGGTCTACGGGGCCCGGCCCCTCAAGCGGACAATCCAACGCGAGCTCGCCGATCCGCTGGCATTACGGCTGCTTTCCGGTGAGTTCAGCGAAGGTGACACCGCAAAGGTCACGGTCGAGGACGGCGAGCTCATCATCGGCTGAGAGGCGGAGTCGATATGGCCCAGATGGTCACCGCTGTCGCCGCGGCCAGGTGCCACAGGCCATGCAGTTGCAGCATCGAGTCGGGGTCACAGAAAGGCCAGGTGGTGGCGCCCAGCCGACCGAAAATTGCCCCTGCGATGAGCAGCGCGACAGCCGCCCAGGTAGCGGAGGATCGATCAGCTCTCAGGACCGAGCCTACGGCAAGAACCGCCAGAGCCAACGCCACCGGGTCGGCTACGCCAGGAACGAGGGCGAACAGGAGGCCGAGAGCGACGAGTGAGGGGATCCGGGACCACCTTTCCCATCGTGTCCCGTCGGCCGCGACCACCAACAACAGCCACGCCAGGGTGAGATCGTGAGCCCATTCACCTCCCGTCGGCATCGGCCCGTGGAAGAGAAAGGACCCGATCCCGGTGGCGATCAGTGCGATACCCACCCAGCGCCGCTCCCGTCGGCGCGTCATCACCACGATTCCTGCGACGACAAACGCGAGAGTGGTTAGCGAGTTGACCGGCTGTCGCAGGAGCCCAACGCCGATCGACTCACAGTCTGCGGCGGCACCCATCAGGGGACGGTAACGACGACGACGTCAGAACGGCTGGGCGCCGAGACCGACCAACGCCGATGAGGCGCGGTCCCCGTTGTCTCCGAGCGGTGTCAGCTGGGCCCGTCCCTTGGAACCGCCGGGGATCTCCAGTTCGACCACCAGCGCCTTGCCTGCGACGCCGGTCCCAGACAAGGTCTCGAGAACGCCGCGCCACGAGCCCATCTCGGGATCGGTTTCGAGGTTGGCCATTCCGGTGGTGAGCATAATCCCGTCACCTCCGAGCACCCTTACCGGGCCGTGGTAGGAGTCTGCCATCGGCGATCAGCGCTCTTCGCCGAAGAGTTGGCGAACCTGGCTGCGCAACACGAGCTCGTGGCGGTTGGAGCGCCGAACCTCTTCGAGTCGCTGCTCCATCTCGTCCTCCAGGTCGTCCAGCTTGTCCCGGAGCCGGTCGACCTTCCTCTTCAGAACGCGATTCTCCTCTTGGAGAGCGAGAACCCGGCGCACCCCCTCGAGGTTGAGACCCTGACTGGTCAGCTCCTGGATGAGCTGGAGGCGCTCGATGTCCTCCCGCGAGTAGCGACGGGTGCCACCCGGGGTCCGGAAGGGGTCGATCAGGCCCTTGCGCTCGTAGATGCGGAGGGTCTGGGGGTGCATCCCGGCGAGCTCGGCGGCCACCGAGATGACAAACACTGCCCTGGTCGATTCGTTCATCTGCTCACCATCATCTCAGATGGGAGCGCAGGTCGTCAGTTTCATATCGGGCAAGATCCTCGATGAGTTGCTTCTCTTCCTTGCCCACTTTGGTGGGCACCGCGACCTGGATGGTCACCAACAGGTCACCGGTCCTGCCCCGCTCGGGGACCACACCTTTTGCTCTCACCCGGAAGGTCTTTCCCGATGGGGTTCCCGCGGGGACCTTGAGCTTGACCACGCCGTTCAATGTCGGGACTTCGAGTTTGGTGCCGAGCACCGCCTCCGTGTAGGTGATGGGAACCACCAGGGTCAGGTCGTTGCCCCTGCGCCCAAAGGTGCGGCTTGGCGCGGCCCTGACCCGAACCAGCAGGTCTCCAGAGGGCCCGCCGTTGCGGCCGGGCGCGCCTTTCCCTCGGAGTCGCAGAGTGTTGCCGTCCTGGACTCCGGCCGGGACCCGTACCTTCACCTCCCGGGTCCTGGTCTCGGTTCCCGACCCACGACAGACCGTGCATGGCGTCTCGATGATTCGCCCGGACCCCCGGCATTGGGGACAGGGCTGTGAGAAGGAGAAGAAGCCCTGATTCTGAGCGACTACCCCCCGGCCGGCACAGGTGGGGCAGGTGATGACCTGGGTTCCGGGCTCGGCACCCGAGCCACCGCAGCGTGAACAGGGGGCGGCGCCTTTTACCTTGACCGTGGTGGTCGCCCCGGCGACGGTGTCCTCGAAGCTGATGCTCAGATCGGCCTGGACGTCGGCTCCTCGGGTCGGGCCGCCTCTCGAGCCCGAGCCGAAGTTGAACAGGTCGCCGAGACCGCCTAAGCCTCCGAGGAGATCAGAGAGGTCCTCGACCCGCATCTGCTGGCCCCGGAATCCGCCGGAATCAGGGCCAAATCCGGAGTATCCGCCCGAAGCCACCAGCCGCCGCACCTGGTCGTATTCCTTGCGTTGTTCGACGTTGGAGAGGGTGGCGTACGCCTCAGAAATCTCTTTGAACTTGTCCTCGGCCGCCCCGTCGCCGGGGTTGGCATCGGGGTGATGGGTCTGCGCCAGCTTGCGATACGCCTTCTTGACCTCGTCGGCGGTCGCCTCCGGGCTGACACCCAGAGTTTGATAGAAATCCTTTTCCACCCAATCGCGATTCACTCGCTTGCTTCCAGCATCACCATGGCGGGCCGGAGGACCCGTCCCTTGAGCCGGTACCCACGACGCAATTCCTGCGCGACCACGAGTTCGGTGGCGCCGGCCGGAGCGCCGACCGGCTCGTGGATCTCGGGGTCGAAGGGCTCGCCGATCGATGGGACCACCTCGAGGCCTTCCTCTTCCAGGGCCTTGAGCAACTGCTCCCGGGTGTTGATCATCCCGGAGAGAAGCTGCCGCTCTGCATCGGTGGACGCTTCGGTGTTGAGGGCGGCATCGAAGGAGTCGAGGACCGGCATCAACTCGCGCACCACCCGCTCGGCCGCCCGATCCATCACCGTCGCCTGCTCACGGGTGGTTCGTTTGCGATAGTTGTCGAAGTCGGCTGCCACCCGCTTCAGGTCATCCAGGTACGACGTTGCCTCGTCACGGGACTCTTCGAGATGTGCGAGAAGAACCGCGATGGCCTGGTCCCTGTCCTCGGGGAGGTCGATGCCGAGGGCGGCGGCGTCTGTCGAGCCCCGGGCGGCGACTATCTCCGGCTTGGGATCACTCATCGTCATCGACGATCTCAGCCTCGACAACATCTTCATCCTCAGCGCCGGGGACTTCACCGGCCGCTTGCTCCTGTTGCGCTGCCTGCTGATAGAGCCTGGTGGCCATCGCCTGGCTGGCCTGGATCAGCTCGTCCATCCTGGATCGGATCTCGGAGGTCTCGGCAGCTTCGTTCTCCATGGCCAGCTTCAGTGCGGAGAGGGCGGCGTCGATTCCCGACCGTTCGTCGTCGGTCATGTTCTCGCCGTGCTCCTCAACCAGCTTCGCCGTCTGGTGTACCAGCTGGTCGGCTTGGTTGCGGGTCTCCACCGCCTCGCGTCGCTTGGCGTCTTCCTCGGCATAGGCTTCGGCGTCTTTGACCATCCGGTCGATGTCGTCCCGGGCCAGGGCCGTGCCGCCGGTGATGGTCATCTTCTGCTCCTTGGCGGTGGCAAGGTCCTTGGCGTTGACGTTGACGATCCCATTGGCATCGATATCGAAGGCGACTTCGATCTGGGGAATGCCCATTGGGGCCGGGGGGATGCCGGTGAGCCGGAACTTGCCCAGGCTCTTGTTGTCGTTCGCCATGGCGCGCTCACCCTGGAGGACATGGATCTCGACCTCCGGCTGGTTGTTCTCGGCCGTGGTGAAGATCTCAGACCGCTTGGTGGGGATGGTCGTGTTGCGCTCGATCATCCGGGTCATCACGCCTCCTTTGGTCTCGATTCCGAGGGTCAGCGGAGTGACGTCGAGGAGGAGGATGTCCTTCACATCGCCCTTGAGAACCCCGGCTTGGATGGCGGCACCTGCGGCGACCACCTCGTCGGGATTGACTCCGCGATGCGGGTCCTTGCCGGTAAGGCTCTTGACCACCTCCTGGACGGCGGGCATCCGGGTCGACCCGCCGACGAGCACGATGTGGTCGATGTCTCCCACAGGGATCCCTGAATCCTTGATCGCTTGCTTGAACGGGCGCTTGGTCCGCTCCAACAACTCCTCGGTGAGCTTCTGGAACTCCGATCGGGCCAACTTGCGCTGGAGATGCAGGGGCCCTTCCGAGGTGGCGGTGATGAAGGGCAGGTTGACCTCGGTCTCCACGACGGTCGACAGCTCGATCTTGGCCTTTTCGGCAGCTTCCTTGAGACGTTGCAGGGCCATTCGATCCTTGCCCAGGTCGACGCCGTGGTCGTTCTTGAAACCCTCGACCAGCCAATCGATGACCTTCTGGTCCCAGTCGTCACCGCCGAGATGAGTGTCACCGGAGGTTGCCTTGACCTCGAATACCCCATCGCCGATCTCGAGGACGGACACGTCGAAAGTGCCGCCGCCCAGGTCGAAGACGAGGATGGTGTGGTCGGTGTCCTTGTCGAGGCCATAGGCCAGGGAGGCAGCCGTGGGCTCGTTGATGATCCGCAGCACATTGAGCCCGGCGATCTGGCCGGCTTCCTTGGTGGCCTGACGCTGGGCGTCATTGAAGTAAGCGGGGACTGTGATCACCGCGTCGGCAACCTTGTCGCCGAGATACGACTCGGCATCCCGCTTCAGCTTCATCAGGATGCGGGCCGAGATCTCCTGGGCGGTCAGCTTCTTGTCGTCGATGTCGATCGACCAGTCGGTGCCCATGTGCCGTTTGACCGACCTGACGGTCTGGTCCGGGTTGGTGATCGCCTGACGCTTCGCCACTTCGCCAACCAGTACCTCACCGTCCTTGAAGGAAACCACAGACGGGGTGGTCCGGCCCCCTTCGGCGTTGGGGATGATGGTGGGATCGCCACCTTCGAGCACCGCGACGACGCTGTTCGTGGTGCCGAGGTCGATGCCTACTGCACGTGCCATTTCGGTTAGAGCCTCCGACTAAGGTTTGAGTGTCTGTGAAGTGTACAACCTGAGTCGGGTACTGTCATATTCCGCGGTCGACCCGCCCTAGGACAGAGACTTGATGTACTCCACCAGGTCGTTGATTTCCTGCTCGGTCAGCTGGTCGGAGTAGGTGGTCGGCATCACCGGCTCGTAACCGCTGACCACCTGAGAAGGCGGGTCGACGATGGAATTGAACAGATAGGCGTTGTCGGCAACAACCTGCTCGCCCGACACCAGGGGTCGGGTGGCCCCGGCCACGCCCTTCCAGGTGGGACCGACGCCTGAAGCCCCGTCGATGGTGTGACAGGCCAGGCAACCGGTTTCGGAGGCCAGGACCTGACCCCGCGCTGCGGCTTCGATGTCGACAACGACGGGGGTGGTCGTGTCGGTGGGTTCTTCTCCTACGGGCTCACCTGTGAACAACCAGAGACCAGCGCCCAGGACCAGGGTGACCGCGATCGCCAGTGCCCCCTCCGCCCAGCTTCTCATCGAGATTTCTCCACCATCAGATCAGCCGAACCGTAACAATCGGCGACCACAACCTATGGTTCTGACATGAGCGATATCGACTTTGCACTGACGATCCTCCGGGTCTGGGCCGGGATCGTGATCCTGGCCCACGGCATCAACCACGGCAGGAATCTCGAGGGGACTTCGAATTGGCTCGCCAAGAAGGGTTTCCGCTCACCTTCTCTCAACGCCAAGATCTCGGCGGCCAGCGAGATCCTGCTCGGGCTCGGCATGATCTCGGGCTTGTTGACCTCGCTCGCCGCGGCCGGGCTGGCGGCGACCATGCTCGTTGCCTTCTGGGCGATTCATCGACCCGTTGGCTTCTTCAACTTCCATCGACCCGATGAGGGCTACGAGTATGTGGCAACCGTGGCCGTGGTCTCATTGGTGATTGCCATCCTGGGCCCAGGCCCCATCTCGCTCGACTCGGTGATTGGGATCGCAGACGACCTCGATGGCTGGGTCGGGGCAGCGATCGTCGGGGTAGGCCTGGTAGCCGGCTGTCTCCAACTGGCGGTGTTCTGGCGGAAGCCGGTTGTGGGCCAATTGGAGAGTTGAGCATCGACCCTCTTCCCTCCGGACTGGTAGAGACCCGAGACCAGCTTCACCAGCTGGCTTACTTCGCCCTGGCGCCGGCCCGTTACAAGCAAGTCGATCGGATGGGTTTGCGCGCCACCCCCGGGGGGTTTGGGACCCCCGAGTTCGAGGGTCGAATCGCCAGGATCGAAGGCGACCTGCTCGTCTTCGAGTCGGAGGGAAGTCTCGCCACCCAGACCGTCACCACGATTCGGTCGGCAGCCGAGTTCTTCGGGAACGAATACGAGGTCGATTGGTACCCCGACTTTCGGGACCGGCTCCCGCCGGTGGACCCCGACGAAGGCCTCGTCCTCGACGTCGAAGGCGTCACGGCCGTCGGCGATTGGTTCGCCTTTGGCACCGAGGTGCTAGCGAGGTTGCGGGGCTATGGGCTAGCTGATGACGAGGTGTCCGAAGTGCAGATCTGGCCCGAGCATTTCGATGTCGCGATTGAGATGGGGGCCGAGGGAATCGGACAGCGGGCGAGCTACGGGGCCTCGCCCGGGGATGCCGCACATCCCGAGCCTTATGTGTACGTATCCCCATGGGGCAAGTTCGATCGTTCCCATCGATACTGGAACGACCGCGCCTTCAACGGGGCGAGTCTCGATCATCAAGTCCTGATGAACGACCCCGACCCGGTCACCACGGCCCTCGTGTTCCTCCTCGAGGGCCATCGCATCCTTCACCAGGCCTGAGCCCGGAGGAAGAGGTCCTCCACGAGGCCCCTGGCTGCGGCGCGGACGATTCGGATCGTCTCCTCATAACCCTCGGTTGGCCCTCCCCAGGGGTCGGGAATCTCGTCCTCGTCGGAGTCGGGGTCGTAGGTGCGAAAGAGGCGGAGCTTGGCCTGCGACGACTTGTTCGGCGCCATCGCGGTGAGCTCGCGGAGATTGGAGCGATCCATGGCCAGGATCACGTCGAAGCGGTCGAAGTCCGATGGCGTGACCCGGCGCGCCCGCCCGTCGACGCGAAGGCCCACCCGGGCCGCGGCCGCGACGGACTCGGGATGGGGAGGCTGGCCGATGTGCCACGATCCGGTCCCCGCCGAATCGACCTCGACCTCGTACCCGGCGTCCACGGCCGCCTCCTTGATGGCGGCGGCCGCAGCCGGCGATCTGCAGATATTCCCCAGGCATACCGTGAGGATCCTCATTCGGCTCCGCGAGTCGATGCGATCCGCTTTTCGGCAAGAGCCAGATAGCCGGCGTCGGTGTCCAACCCCACATAGTGCCGGTCGGTCTCGACCGCGGCGACTGCGGTAGTCCCCGACCCGATGAATGGATCGAGAACCAGGTCACCGCGGTAGGTGTAGAGCTCGATCAGCCGGCGGGGAAGGGCCACCGGGAACGGCGCCGGGTGACCGACCTTGCTGGCTCGCTCCGAGGGGATCTCCCAGATGTCGAGCGTCGCTTCCAGGAACTCCTCTGTTTCGATGGTTGCCTCGTGAGGCAGCCCGTCCGCTTCTCGCTCCGCCCTCTTGATCGCCCGGTCGAATCGGCCTTTGGAGGCCACAACCACTCGCTCTGTCACATCCCTGAGCACCGGGTTCTGTGGCGAGAGATATGACCCCCATGCGCAGCTGCCGCCCGCCCCCTTCGCTTTCTGCCAGATGATCTCGCCCCGGAGCAGCATCCCCAACCGGTCCTGGAGGATCGCCATCAAGTCGGCCGACAGCGATCGATACGGCTTTCGGCCGAGATTGGCGACGTTGACAGCCATCCGACCTCCCGGCTCCAGCTTCCTCAGGCAGACGGCAAGCACCTCTTCGAGAACCTCCAGGTACTCGATGTAGCTGGCCGGGACGTGACCGGTGGTGGTGTCGGTCTCGTACTCCTTGCCGGCGAAATAGGGGGGAGAGGTGATCATGAGGGCCACCGAGCGATCGGCGACCTGGGCCTCGGTCATCTCCCTTGCGTCGCCGTGAAACAGGGCGTCCACTGCCACCGGACGTTCGACCCGCTCGTCCACGGATATCAGAGGTGGGCTGAAGCGCTCGTAAAAGGGCGAGGAATCGTGGGATTCCCTCTTGCCCGAGCCAAATTCGGACGTGACCGTTGCCAGTCTCTGCCGCGCCATAGACGATGAAGTTACCGCTCGTGGCTCGAACGGTCCGGGAATGGACTTCCTGCTCGCGCTATGCTTGCTACAGCAAGCACCCCATGCCCGAGACCGCAGCACAGAATCGGCCGACCATCAGCATCGCGCTTCGCGATGGGTCGATCGCCGTGCTGCGGCCGATCCAACGCGACGATCGGGACCTGCTCGCCCGGGGTCTCAGCCTGATGTCGATCGAGAGCCGATTTGCTCGGTTTGGCACGGGTGTGGACCACCTCACCCAGGCTGAGCTCGACTTTCTGACGAACGTCGATCAGGTGAATCACGTTGCCTGGGGCGCGATGGTCGATGACCAGCCGGCCGGGGTGGGTCGCTACATCCGATTCACCGATCCTTTCTGCGCCGACATCGCGGTGACCGTCGTCGACAGATTCCAGAGACGGGGCTTGGGCCGGCTGCTGTTCGAGGCGCTGGTCGCTTCGGCTCGTGTGAACGACGTCGCCGAGCTCTGCTTTGAAGTTGAGCCCTTCAACGAAGCGGTCCGCCGAATTCTCTTTGGCGTCGAGACCAAACTCGACGAAGCGGGTGGCCTGGTGCAGGGCCGAATCGAGGTGGCCTCTATCCCCTCCACGAAACACGACGACGCGTTCGCCGGGCTCCTGACCCGCTATCAGGCCCGAGGTTGAACCCGGGCCCTCTCCAGGTCAGCTCTCCTCGTCCAGATCCAGCGCCGCCGAGTTGATGCAATAGCGGAGCCCGGTCGGATTGGGCCCGTCGTCGAAGAGGTGTCCCAAATGCCCACCACACTTGGCGCATTTGACCTCGGTGCGGACCATCCCGTAGGACCTGTCGTCATCTTCGTCGACCTTTCCGAGTTGGATGGGTTGATAGAAGCTGGGCCAGCCCGACCCGGATTCGAACTTGGTGTCGCTCGAGAACAACTCCTCACCGCACCCGGCACAGCGATAGGTGCCCGACGCCTTGGTGTTCCAGTACTTGCCGGTGAAGGCTCGCTCGGTCGCGGCCTCGCGCAGCACCTGGTACTTCTCAGGGTCGAGCTTCTGACGCCACTCCGCTTCTGTCTGGGGCATCTCGTCCATTTCCGTTCTCCGTCTTCCGTTCTCCGTGATCCGTTTCGAACCCTCGCACCCCGCAACGTCACAACCGAAGCTCTTGTTCCAGACGATCGATGAACACCCCCAGCGCGGGGTTGAGCTTGATCCGGGCCAACTCAGGCTTCATCCATTGCACCCGATCGATCTCGGGGTATTTCCGGTGACCCATCGAGAACAGACCCGGGACCAGGGTGTCGATGTCGTAGTCGGCCTCCACCGCCCAGGCAATGACCACCTTCCGCGACTTGAGGGAGACATCTCCCAGGGGGATCCACGGCTTGGGTGGCGCCGGCCATCCCGTCTCCTCCTCGAATTCACGGGCAGCCGTGGCCTCGTCTTGCTCGTCCGGTTCGACCATGCCCTTCACGATCGACCACCAGCCGTTGTCGCGACGTGCGAAATAGGGCCCGCCGGGATGGGCCACCAGCACTTCGAACCCGTCGTGTCGACGGAAGGGGAGAAGACCCGCGGATCTCACAGACCTCGACATTACGCTGGCCTGGTGACCCTTCTGGCTGCCCACCATCCTCACAAGGAGAGCGTGGTGCTGCCCTTCACGAATTTTCGCCTCTATCCGGGCGAGCATCTGGGCGCGGGCCTGCAGCGTCTCAGCCTCACCGAGATGGAAGTCGCCGCTTCCGGCTTCTACGACGGTGAGGAGGCGTTCGGCGAGGCGGTGCACACCGCCCGCAAGTCGACCAAGAAGATAAGGGCCCTGCTCCGGCTGGTTCGATCCGAGATCGGGGAGCGGGTCTACCGGTTCGAGAACGAGACGATGCGCGACACGGCGCGTCTGCTCACCCCTGTCAGGTCAGCCGCCGTCATGGTCATCGCGCTCGACGGCCTCCAAGTGCTTTACGGCTCGCTGCTCGCTGCGGACACCTTCCAGGAGACACGTGAGTGGTTGACGGTGAACCGGGCGCGGGTGGAGGCGCGTGCTATGGAGGATCCCGAGCTCGTGCCCCGCGTGGTGACAAACCTGGAGCGTGCCCATAGTCGTTATGCCTCCTGGCCCACCGATCCCCACGCTCGAGACGTCTATGGGACCGGGATCCGCGACTCTTACACATCGATCGGCCCGGGTTTGAAGGCCACCTATCGGCGGGGTCGGGACGAGATGGTGATGGCCTATCGGTCGCCGAGCCCGAGCACCTTTCATCGGTGGCGCAAGCGTGTGAAGTACCTGAAGCATCAGATGGAGATCGTCACCCCGCTCTGGCCCGAAGTGATCCTCGGGATGGTGATCACTCTCGACCGGATGGCCGAGCTCCTGGGCGAGGACCACGATCTCGCCGAGCTGTTGGCCACGCTCACGTCGAGGCCCGAGCTATGCCCGAATCCGGTGGAGCGCTCGCTGCTGCGTGCCCTTGCCGAGCAGCGACGATCGGACGTCGAGTTGGCCTCCCGAATCCTGGGGCGGAGGATCTACGCCGAAAGCCCGGCTTCGCTCAAGGGCCGGTTTGGCGCCTATTGGGAGTCGATGGAGTTGGCCCGGGGAAGGGTGTTGGCCCTCAACGGCCATTGACCTGCGGAATCTCGGCCCATCGTTCGGGGTTGACGAGGTGACCATGGCCGACCCCGGCAGTATCCGCACCGAAGCAGGATCGAAGCGGGTAAGGGTGATGCTCGGCGGAGCAGTGGTCGCCGACACCACCACACCGCTCCTGGTTTGGGAACTCCCCTATTTCCCGAGTTACTACTTCCCGGAAGCCCACGTCCGGACCGACCTCCTTGCCGAGACTGGCGAGACCCGCGAATTGCCCGGCCTGGGAAGGGCGACCCGTTATGTGGTCAAGTCCGGGGACAGCGAGGGGGCTGCCTATGCTCTTCTCGAGTCGCCTGTCCCCGAGGTCAAAGAACACATCGCGTTCGTGTGGCGCACAATGGATCACTGGTTCGAGGAGAATGAAGAGGTGTACACCCATGCTCGGGATCCGAACACGCGCATCGACATCCTGCCGTCGGGCCGGAGGGTTCGGGTTGTGATCGACGGCGTGACCGTTGCCGACTCCAGCAACGGGTCGTTTCTCTTCGAGACCGGGCTCCCACCCCGGCACTACCTGCCCAAGACCGACGTCCGCATGGATCTGATGATTCCCACCAGCCGCTCCACGGCCTGCCCCTACAAGGGAACCGCCCGTTACTGGTCGGCGACTGTGAACGGCCAGGTTCACGAGAACGTGCTCTGGGGCTACGACACCCCACTCCCCGAGTCGCAGAAGATCGCCGGTCTGGTCTCGTTCTACAACGAGAAGGTCGACGTCTACATCGACGAGGTCATGCAGGAAAGACCGGTCACCCAGTTCGGGTAGGGGGTTCCGCCGACCTGTTTGCGTTCAACCCATACGCGGCGCGTACATGATCATGGCGACGCCGATGAGGCAGATTCCGGCGCCGATGAGGTCGAAGCGGTCGGGCCGGAATCCGTCGAAGATCACGCCCCAGGCGAGGGAACCGACTACGAACACTCCTCCGTACGCGGCGAGAATCCGACCGAAGTGTGGGCCGGGTTGGAAGGTGGCTACGAATCCATATAGCCCAAGCGCGACCACCCCGGCGATGACGAACAACAACCCACGCCGTTGGCGGACGCCCTGCCATATCAGGTAGGCGCCTCCGATCTCGGCCACGGCGGCGACGACGAAGAGACTGATCGATCTGAAAACGGTCATGGAAGGGACTGTAGGAGCCCGTCTACCAGGTGACCTCGGTGCACCCTTGATGGGTGTCGGGTTCGACTTGGAGGGTGGCGTGCTCGATACCGAACTGGTCGTCGAGCAGATCCTTGGCAAAGTCGAGGACCGTGTGGTGGTCAACTCCGTCGCGGGTCATCAAATGGACAGATGCCACGTTCATGTCCGAGGTGAGGGTCCACACGTGGAGGTCGTGGACGTCGACAACACCGTCGATGGCGGCCAGGCGCTTCCGCAACTCGTCGAGGTCGAGGCCTTCGGGAGCGGCCTGGACCAGGATCCGGA
>DATDPP010000042.1:0-2152 GCA_035292685.1 Acidimicrobiia bacterium | reverse complement strand
AGGCCTCATCACCGAGGCGCACATCGTCCCTCCGACGTCACAGAATCAGCTGAGCATCGAAGACGACCTCCGCGCCTACGTGGTGGGGCGCACGCAGTTGACGGACGATCAGCTTCAGTGGCAGTTGGAACAGGCGATCCGGTGCTATGACCCATGTATCTCCTGTGCCACCCACTTCCTGGACCTCACTGTGGAGCGGGAATGAGGCGAATCGTGATCGGAGTCGGGAATCCGACACGTGGGGACGATGCCGCGGGTCTCGAGGTCGCCCGCCGAGTCCGCCGCGTCGAGGCTCACCAAGAGGCCAACGGCTCGTATGAGTTGATGGATGTCTGGGAGGGAGCCGACGAGGTGATCGTTGTCGACGCGGCACGCTCCGGAGCGCCCCCAGGGACGGTCCACCGCTTCGATGCCCATCATGAGCCGCTCCCAAGAGGGATCCTGGCGACCAGCACCCATTCAGTCGGGGTCATGGAGACCATCGAGATGGCCCGGCGCCTGGGGCGCCTGCCCGAGCGAATCATGGTGTACGGGATCGAGGTCTCGACCCTGGCGCCGGGAGTGGGACTGTCTGACCAGGTCGAGCAAGCGGTGAAGGAGCTGGTGATGGAGATCGATCGTGCATGAGAGCGGGATAGTGCGCGACCTGATGAGCCGGGTCGAGAAAGAGATCGATGGGGCGCATGATCAGGTCGCCAGCCTGAGATTCAGGGTGGGGGCGTTGTCCGGCATCGGCCCGGAGTCGCTGAGAGAGGGCGCCCGTCACTATGCGCTGGAGAAATGGGGCTATGCGCCGGAGGTGGAGGTGGAGCAGTCTGCGGACCCGACCGACTCGAGTGCCCTCGGGGTGCTGCTGGTTTCGATCGGGCTCGAGGGCTAGCGATGTGTGTCGCCCTTCCGGGACGGGTCGTGAGCATCGGAGAGCCAACGGCTGCCTCGATCCCGGGAAAGGTGTCGATCATGGACACCGAGAGGGACATCGACCTGGTCATGGTCCCCGACGCGGTCATCGGGGACTACGTGGTGGTCCACTCTGGATATGCCCTCGAGCTCATCCCCCGGGATCGAGCCGTCGAGACCTTGGCGCTACTCGGTTTCAAACGAAGATGATCTGGGCACCCTCGGAGAGTTCGATGAAGTCGGTGGCGCTGATGATTCCCTCGACCCGTTCGTAGAGGTCCTTCTCCTCGATGTGCATCATGTCGGCCGACATGCGACATGCCCAGAGGTGCCCACCGGCGTCGGTGATCATCTCGAGGAACTCCGGAACATCCGGTATGTCGATGCCCTCGATCTGCTTCTTCATCATGTGGGTGGCGAATGACGTCATCCCCGGAAGCCCCATGAGCATCGGCGGCATGTGCGTCGCCGGATTCCCGACCGGTGTGAACTTGAGATGACCCATCGTCTCCTTGTTGATCATGTCGAAGCCCCAGAAGGTGAAGAAGACGTGGGTCTCGATGCCTTCACCGAGGGCGGCATTTGCCAGCACCAGCCCGGGGTACGCCATGTCCAGCGAGCCCTTGGAGCAGATGATCGCCAGCTTGCGGCCCGTCGACTCCTCGTCGAAGACCGGCACCGGTGCTTCCAGTGTCATTGTCATGGTCTCTCCTTTAAACGCATCCGACCGGCTTGGGAAGCCCGGCCACATAAGCCATCTTCTTTGCCGGCTTCTTGGGGAACAGGGCAAACATGTCCTTGGTCGCAACGCCGCCGGTTGTTGCCATGCGGCGCAGGGTCGGGGTCTCCCCATTCGCCGCGAAGTCCGAACGGGCGAATCGGATCGCCGACCAGTGGCCTTCGCTCAATTCGATACCGATGTTGGCGGCGAGCTTTTCCGCCAGGCTCTCGTCCCATTCCATGGGATCGGTGAGAAATCCCTCGACATCGACGTGGATGTCGCGCCCCTGAATGGCTGCAACCGTCATATGGTCACGTCCTCTCTTTCTGGTTGGCCTCTTTCTGGTTGGCCGGTTGGAATCTCCTTGCCGGCCATCGACATCGCGTTCGGGACCGGAAGTCGGCGTCCTGGCAAGAGCATGTGCCAATAGATGGGCTTGAAGGCCAGCTTGCCGAGGTGGTTGACCCGGGTTTCCTTGAGAAGACTGAGAGGCCCCACCACCGGGAGCGGGTAGGTGCCGGGCAGAGGCTC
>DATDPP010000041.1:0-24442 GCA_035292685.1 Acidimicrobiia bacterium | reverse complement strand
GGGTATCGCTTTCTCGCCGAGCTTCTCGCCAGCTTCATCGAGGCAACGGTCGAAGATCCGGCATCCGCCGCCGAGGAGGCGGGACGGGTGTGGGGCCGGTACATGGTTGACCGTCCCGCGCCTTTCCTGCAGCCGAGCTCACTGCATGTCGTAGAGCAGATCGTCACGGCTCTCGCCGCGCTCGGATTCGCGCCTGAGGGACGGCAGAAAGAGAAACGCATACTGATCAGTCTTCATGACTGCCCTTTCCGGGACGTAGCTCGGTCGCATGGTGCCGTGGTCTGCTCGGTCCATCTCGGGATTCTTCGGGGGATGGCTGAGGAGCTGGGCAGTTCTGTATCAGTCGACGATCTCCAGCCCTTTGTCGAGCCTTCTCTCTGCGTCGCCACCCTCTCGACCCGCGAGTGATCGTGAACGAGTCGTCGGCGTCCGGTTCACTGGTCCATGTTGACGTGGGCCGCATAAAGCATGAGGCGCCACGGCAGCGCGAACCCGATCATCGAGTCGCTGAGGCCATCGAGTTGGTGCTCGAGAAGAGACATCGTGATGATCGATGGCCGCAGGAGAACCCCCGCGAATCCCGACATGGGATAGGTCCGGCAACCTCATTTCGACATGGAAGAGGGAGAGGCTAAACCCAGCTGGTGGAGCACCCTCGGTGCCATGCGGGTGTTGAACTGGGCCGGTACGTGGTGAACCCGGAGGCGAACTGGGAGCACGCCGCAGACGACGATGCGAACGTCTCGTGGACGCGCGGCGTCCTCGCGGCCCTCGAGTCACACGCCGCCGGCGGCGTCTACCTCAACTTCCCCGGCTTCCTCGAGGAAGGGCAGGGCCTCGTCCGAACGAGCCACGGCTCGAACTAGCCGCGGCTCCAAGCCCTCAAGCAGCGGCTCGACCCGAAGAATGTCTTCAGGCGCAACGCGAACATCGAGCCCGCGGGGTCGTAGCGACGCAATGCCCCAGGGGCTTCAACCGGCCTAGGCCGGTTAAAGCCCCGGAAGAAGACCGCCTGAACACGGTAGAAGCCCTGGGTTATGAGCCCAACGAGTGGGTTCTCAAGGAGGTTGAAGGGTGTCGATTAGCGATAGTCAACGTCTTGACGATTGAGAACCGCTGGTAACTAGTGGTCGCCAATGCCAGGCTGTGTCAAGCCGTTTGGCACCAGTTGGGCACCAGCGCCAACGGCGTCCCCTGTTTGATCATGCCGTTTCCCTTCACTCGCGGCCCTCGCTCGGGCACGATTCTAGATGCAGGTATTGCCGACATTCCTCGTCGGTGAAGGCCCGCGTGAGCTCTTCCTGCGCTATACCAATGAGATCGTCGAGGTCGAGCGCCCATATGCGAACTTCGGCATTGCCGTCTGGGCTGAATGAGGCCAGCCGACTTCCCTCCGGGTGGAACGCCAGGCCCGAAACCTCAAATTGATGTCCGCGAAGGACGACTTGCGTGATTCCAGTTGCTGTGTCCCAGATCCTTATCGTGGTATCACCGCTGCCTGTGGCCACCCGGGAACCGTCAGGGCTGAAAGCCACTTCCCATACCAGTCCGGTGTGTCCTGCCAGCGTTATGAGTCTGGTACCTGTGGCGAGCTCCCAGATGCTAGCGGTCGTGTCAGTTGTGCCTACGGCCAGCCGAGAGCCGTCGGGACTGACCGCCAGGGCCTTAACAGATACACCCACGTCGATCGACTGGACGAGGGAGCCGGTGGTTGGATCCCAGATGCGGACGACCCCGTCGTCGGCACCGGTGATCAAGTGGCGGCCGTCCGGGGTGAATACGACCTCACTGGCGCCGGCCGGATGGGCCAGCTGCCAGAGCTCGTCGCCAGTATCCACGGCGATGATCCTGGCCGTCATGTCCAAGAATGGAGCTGTGGTGGCCAGCAATCGACCATCCGGGCTGAATGTGACGTCCTCGATCCAGTCGGTATGACCGCTGTAGGTGTAGATCTCTTCGCCGGTTTCGGCGCTCCACAGCTTCAAGTCCGTGTCTCGCCCTCCGGTGGCCACCATGGAGCCGTCCGGGCTGAAGGCCACGGCTGCTACACCGGGGATCTCCCCAAGACCAGGTAGCGGACCGTGCCCTTCGAGCGTCAGCTGAACGGCGCCTGTCGTGGAATTCCAGATCCTCACCGTGCCCCCCGGGAAGCTTGCGACGATGGTCTCGCCGTCAGGGGAGAAAGCGACATCGCCGTACCAGGTGCTCTCGGCACGGAGGTTCAACCACTCCTGATCGCCGGTTGCTGCCAGGTCCCAGACCACAACGTCTCCTCTGTTGTTGCTGGTCAGGAGTCGAGACCCGTCTGGGCTGAAGGCGAGGCGAGAGGAGCCGGTTTGCATGATGTCACGGACAGCGAACGTCATCACCACGTCGGCGTGATCCTCTTTGAATGCCCACACGTGTGCCTTTCCGTCGGTTGTCAGGGTTGCGAACCTTGAGCCGTCGGGGCTCCAGTCGAGTGCCTCGACCGAACCGCCAGGCTCAACGGTAAAGACCGGCTCTGCTGCTGCTGGCTGCCATATCGTCACCAGACCACCAAACGAGCCGGTGGCCAACAGGTCGCCGTCCGGTTGCCATGCCACCCGGGACACGCCCCACATGGGGTCAGCCTTGATCTTCTGTACCTCGCCCGAGGCCAGATCGACGATCCAGACCCACCCGCTCGTGTCATCAAACGCTGCCAATAAGGCGACTCCCAGCCGGGAGCCATCAGGTGAGAACGCAGTCGATTGGGCGGGTTCGGGAGTTGTTCCTTGTCCTCCTTCGAGCCCAGTGAGCTCGAAGGTCATTTCGCCGCTATCTACATCAAAGACCCGGGCTGTCGACTCCCCTGGCTGGGGGTTCCACCAAAGTGCGGCAATCTGACGACCGTCAACCGAGAAGGACAGACCCCAGACCAGTTCGGCTCCGCCGGACCCAGAGAGGATCTTCACGATGCTCCCGTTGTCGGGATCCCACAGTGTCACCGCACTGTCATCTCCTGATGTGGCGAGCACCGACCCGTCAGGGCTGAAGCTGACCCCGAAAACGCTGCTAGCTGCCCGCCAGGTCCTCACCACCTCTCCGTTCGAAGAATCTCTAATCGAGATGAGAGCGGGATCGTCGGGTGGACCTGCCGTGGCGATGAACCGACCGTCGGGGCTCCAGTCGGAGGATCGCCCCACGCCGGGAAGGGAGACCTGGATCCGCGATGCGACCACTGCGCGATGCAGCGCCTCCTCCGCCTCCCAGCGTGCCGGCCCGTCACCAGGTCTCGTGGCTTGGACCGCCTCGAGGGCGAGCAGCATCGCGAGCTGCGGATCATCAGCCATGCTGGCAACAGCCGAAGCCGCCAATTCGCGAACCGAAGAGACCCGAGCCTGATCGCGGGCTAAGAACGCGAGCGAAGTGATGACAATCAGCGCGACCGCAAGGACCGCGACGATGGACCACCGCCGAGTCATCAGGCGCCGCCGACGCCGATCCTCCTCCACTCGGCTTGCCTCGAGGTAGTGCTGCTCCACCCGGGTGAGGAGCAGGTCAGTGCTGCCGGCCCAGGTCTCGAACTGGTGGAGGCGACCCCGCTGCAGGAGGCTGTCCGGGCTCTGGTCAGAGTCCTCCCACTCCGATACCGCATCCGCAAGTCTGCGATGGAGGAGCAGGTCCTCGCGCCGTTCGGTGATCCAGTCAGCCAGTCGGTGCCACTCTCTTACGAGCGCCTCGTGGGCAACCTCCACGGTGGGTCCGCGGGTGAAGGGATCACGGTCGAACGTGAGCAGCCTGTGTTCCCCGAATCGCTTCAGAACCTGCTCGACCACTTGTGGTTCCACAGCCAGATCATGGAGCTCTCTACGCTGCACTCGTCGGCGGGTGTCGTCTGCGGTTTCCGAGACGGTGACCAGGCGGAGGAACACCTGGCGGGCGGTGTCTTGCGCTGCTCGGTCAAGTCGCCCATACACCTCCTCCGCACGAGTGGCCAGGGCGCCGATGACTCCGCCCGTGGCCTGGTAACCGGGACCGGTGAGCAGGTCGACCGTGCGAGTGTCGAACAGCTCGGTGAGGGCGTATTGGAGCAGCGGTAATGCTCCGGGCTGCTCTTGGACTTCGGACACGATCCTTTGCACGACTCCGGGTTCGAAACCGACCCCGACACCCTCGGCCGGTCTCCGCACCGCCTGGCTGAGGTCTTCTTCGCCGGGAGTGGTGACGGCCACCATTCCGGCCCGAAACAGCTCCCCGAAGCGCGGGTAGCGCAGCGGCCGGTCGAAGAAGTCGGCGCGTAGCGTCAGCACCACCCGCACCCGAGACCGTTCGTCCTCGACCAAGGCGGCCAGGGCCTCCAGGAAGAGCGAGCGGGTGTGCTCCTCCACGGTGAGGGTGAACAGCTCCTCGAACTGGTCGATCACCAGCACGAGGTGGGTTTGGGGGGAAAGGATGTGTTTGGTGACCCGCACCAGGCCCATCTCGTCGCGGCGCATCTCCTCCACGAGCGACCCGGGGCGTTTCACCGCCACCCGCAGCAGTGCTGCCTCCAGCTCTTCGAATGGATAGGCGCCTGGGTACAGGTCCGTGACCAACCATTCCTGGGACCCGAAAACGGCCCCGGCACGTAGCGCCGGGATGAGTCCGGCCCGCACCACCGAGGACTTGCCGATCCCAGAGGGACCGACCACCGCCACCAGTCGATGGTGTCTCACGGCGTCGAGCAGTTCGCCAACGACCTCGTCCCGGCCGAAGAAGTCTGGGGCGTCGCCCTCTGTGAAGGCGTGAAGACCCTTGTACGGGTTTCGTGTAGAGGTCAAAGCAGGCTCGGTGGGCGCAACGGGCTGGCCCAGCGCCTCAGCCAGGGCGGCGAGGAAAGCCTGCACTGATTGGTAGCGGGCCTCAGCTTCCTCAGCGGTGGCCCGGGCAATCACGTCATCGACCCCGGCGGGCACATCGGAGCGCAGGTCCCTGATCGCCAGGAGGGACCCGTCCATCGGGGGACGCCTCCCCGACAGCAACTCGAAGCACATGAGCCCAAACGCGTAGATGTCTGAGGTGACCCGCAATGGCTCGCCTCTTAGCTCCTCCGGGGCCAGGTAGGCAGGAGAGGAGGCCGGGGGCCGGGTGATTTCCGGGGTATCTGCCAGGCGGGCAGCGATGCCAAAGTCTGAGAGGTAGGCGTTGCCTTCCTCGTCGAGCAGCACATTTGAGGGCTTCAGGTCGCGATGCACCACCCCCTGACGATGGGCATAGCCGAGGGCTCGGCCGATCTGCTCGAGGAGTCGCCACGCTGTTTCCACATGCCACGGACCCCGATCCAAGGCCTGGCGCAGTGAACCGCCCCGCATCCAACGCATCACTAGGTAGGCGCCATCGGGGTCCCGCCAGTAGTCATAGAGGGCCACGATGTGGGGGTGTTCGAGCAGGGCTACCGTCTGCGCCTCTGCCTCAAAGAGTCGAACAAAGGCGCGCTCGTTGACGAACTCGGGGCGGATCACCTTCACCGCCACCTCCCGGCCTACCGACGCCTGGTACGCCCGATACACGACACCGAAGTCGCCACCCCCCACCTGATCACGCAGCTCGTAGCCCCGCACCCCTCTTCCCGAACCGAAGCCGGGAAGACTCGGAGGCGGTCGGTCGACGACCAGAGATGGGAACTCGGCGGGAAGTCCAGCGATGAGCAACTGAAAGACCTGCTGGGCCCGACCCAGTCCCTTGAACTGGAACTCACCCAAGGCCCGGGCTTGCCACCCGGCATCGGGGGCGTTGGAAAGGGCGGCGTGAGCAGCAGCCGACAACAGCACCTGTCCGCCGTGCCCTGCAGCCATCAATCGGGCGCACCGGTTGAGCGGTGGCCCGTAGAAGTCACCCGCCCGAGACTCGACCTCGCCGACATCGATCGCCATCCGCACCCTCGGTGGTGGGACCTCGGCCCTGTCCGCCGAGCTCAGGGCCAGCTGAGCCGCATCCGCAGCCTCGACAGCTCGGGATACGTTGGGGAACACGGCGCAAACCCCATCGCCGGAATGCTTGAACACCTGACCACCTGCCTGCTCAACCGCTTCGGTGAGCGTCCGGACGTGCTCGGCCATCGCCTCCTGCATGAGCCGCGGCTGCAGCTCCCACAGCACCGTGGACCCTTCGACGTCCGTGAGAAGGAACGCCAGCGTTTCGACCCGTGGCTCCACCGCGAGATCCAGCGCCGGGTCTTGGTCGAGGATCTGCTGCTCCAGTTGGCGTAGCTGCGGCGACGGGTCGATCCCTATCTCCTCGGCTAGGTAGCGCCTGGTCTTCTGGTAGGCGCGCAGCGCCTCCGCCTGCCGCCCCGACCGGTAGAGAGCCAGCATGTGCTGAGAGCGAAACCGCTCCCGTAACGGATACTCGACGGTGAGCGCCTCTAGCTCGGGAACCAACGCTCCGTGCAGGCCCAGGGCCAGCTCCGCTTCGATGCGATCCTCTACCGCAGCAAGACGGAGCTCTTCGAGACGACGCGCTTCCATACCCAGGGTCAGCGTCCCGGCCTGGTCGGCGTAGGGATACCCCCGCCACAGCGACAACGCTTCTCTGAGTTTGGTGGCCGCCTCGCGCGGCCGCTCCGTCAGCACGGCACGGGCGGCTGCCACTTCGTCCTCGAACCGGGTGGCATCGACCTGCCTTCGGTCGAGATCAAGCCGATACCCACCGCCGTCGCGGATCAACACGTCGCCCAGTTCTACCCGCAGGTTGGAGATGTAAGTCTGGAGTGTGTGCCTCGATCCGGTAGGGGTCGTCTCGCCCCACAGCGAGTCAATCAGGCGGTCCGAGGACACGGTCTGGCCTAACTCGGCCACGAGCAGCGCCAGGACAATGCGCTGCTTGGGCCCGCCCAGGCGAACAGGAGCCCCATCCTGCAGGACTTCGACCGTGCCGAGGACACGGAGCTCCACGGATGAATCATACGTACGAGCACCCTGGTCAATCAGGGGCACCTCCAGCAAGCTGTCACTGTGTCTCGACACGCTGCAAGATTCACCCAGCCTCGTCAAGAGTCGATCAAGAAACCCCCATCCCTCTCATGTCTTGATTCGTTCTTGTGAATTCTCCGACGTCTGCCGCTTACTCCTGTGCGAGAAGCCACCGCCGATCTCGGAGACGTCTTGACCAATCAGGGCCGGCGGTGAGAAAGGAAAACCACGATGCCCAAACACGCACGAATCCTCGCGCCAGCCGTCGTCCTCGCAGCACTATTCGCAGCCTGCACTCCCGGACAACCACAAGGCGCCTCCACCAACCCCGAGTCGACAACCACCGTTGCGCCAACAACGACGATGGCACCGACAACCGTGGCGCCAACAACAAGCGTGGCACCGGTTGCCGGACCTGAAGCTCGCGGGTATTTGGCCATGACCACAGTCGACAACAACGGGGTGATGCTCTTTGGCGGCTTCAGCACCCCTCCTCGGCCAGACGGAGATGGGACTCCTCTGCTCGACGCTTGGCTGCTGGCCACCACAGCCGATGGGTGGTCGAGTCTCTCTGGAGCACCCCTCAGTGGGGATAGCATCGCATATGACGCACAATCCCGCCGGGTACTGGCCTACATCTTCTTCGAGGCCGACTGGCGGGTGGTCGATCCCCAACTATGGGCCTACGACCCTGAGGCGAACCAATGGGAACAGATGTCGGAGGATGGGGTGCCTGACGGCATGTGGGCACCCCACCTTGTCTACGACGAAGAGTCCGACATCACAATCCTTATCGGTCCTCCAGACCCATCACCGAATCCGGAGACTGCAACATGGGCGTTCGACCACGGGACGGATACATGGGTCGATCTCAAGCCGGCGAATGCGATGCCCAGACGGTGGTTCCCGGCCATGGCCTACGACCCGGGATGCGACCGCGTGATCGTCTTCGGCGGTTTCCCGAATGCCGCATCCGACGAGACGTCATCCGAAACGTGGGGCTACGACTACAACACCAACACCTGGACCGACCTAGCCCCTGCTGTCAGCCCATCGGCGCGCGCATATGCGGCAATGGCCTACGACCCCGCATCGCAGCGGATGATCCTGTTCGGCGGACAGCCATACCCCGAATCGATCGGTGACACGTGGGCATACGAATGTGAGTCCAACCTTTGGACCGAGTTGCTCACCGACGTTGGCCCATCCCAGAGAGGTAAGCATGCGATGGCCTACAACCCCATCGACGGCAAGATCGTCCTCTTTGGTGGCGCCACTATCGTCGGAGGCGGCCCGAAATGGGAGGCGCTACCAGCCGAAACATGGATCTTCGATCCCGCCGACAACACATGGACGCGGGCGTCCTGACGATTCAGTGGGCGAGAGCTTGGGCAAATACCCGGGCTCTCGCCCCAAGCAGCCGTACGACCAACTACCCGAACACTGTCCTCACCATGCGCTTACAGCCCCTGACCAGCGCTGGTGCCCATCCGCCAACCTCCGGGCGCCACCGCGCGCAAGCCCACATATCAACGAAAGGCCAATAACCACAAGGGATTCAATGGACACCAGTCGGGCACCAGGGCCTGCCTACAACCCGACGAGTTGTCACCTATGCAGAATGCCCAAACAAACGAAAAACCCTTGCGGTGCAAGGGTTTTTCGTTTGGTAGCGGGGGCGGGATTTGAACCCGCGACCTTCGGGTTATGAGCCCGACGAGCTACCAGACTGCTCCACCCCGCGTCGATGGAGAGTTGATTCTATGGCAGGTCGAGCCCTACGACAACACCGCCTGGTTACCTAACGATTCGTCAGCCTTGAAGGAGGCGATTACGTCGTAACGCGTGTGGACGAAACGAAAAGCGGGACTTTCGGCCCTACCGAGGCTCCGCCACGGACGGCACCATACGCTTGGAAGAGCCTATGAGGCGAACCGGGAGTTGGATCGAATCCAGCTGAGAAACGGCTAGGGCGTCGGAAACCGGCAACACTCGATGCGGGGAACTGCAAAGAGAGTTCGCTTTATAGGCTCTTCTTGATCATGGCCCACCGGGTACTCGCTCATACCGCCGATACCGGGATCGAGGCCACCGCCGATTCGCTGGCCTCCCTGATACGCGAGTTGTTGTTGGGCATGTTCGGGCTCGAAGCGACCATCGAGCCGTCGGCGGCCCAGCGCTGGATCACCCTGAGAGTCGAGGCGCCCACTCCCGAGGATCTGGTGGTCGACACCCTGTCCGAACTGCTCTTCCACTCTGAGATAGAGGATCTCGTCTTTTGCGACTTCCGGGTGGAGATGGATCGGGACGAGCTCGCGGTATCGGTGGAGGCCGGAGGCGTCCCGGTCGGTGCTGTCGAACCCGAGGGCCCGCCGATCAAGGCAGTCACCTTCCATGATCTTGTAGCGGAGGAGAGAGACGGTGGGTGGTACGCCCGGGTGTATTTCGATGTCTGACCTTCGGCCCTAACCGAGGTGGTTTCGACGCACCAAGGTGGGGGCATGGAGTACCGACGGCTCTCGGATGTGGTCTGGGAGCTCCCTGCCAGAGACGGGATGGCAGTGCCCGGGATCATCTTCGCCTCTGAGGCGCTGATGGAGTTGGTGCGGGAGGAGCGAGCGCTGGACCAAGTGGCCAACGTGGCTCACCTGCCCGGGATACAGAAGGCATCCCTTGCCATGCCCGACATCCACTGGGGTTACGGCTTCCCGATCGGAGGGGTGGCCGCGACCTCTATCGAGGAGGGAGGTGTGGTATCCCCCGGTGGGGTCGGTTTCGACATCTGCTGTGGGGTCCGACTGCTCGCCTCGAATCTCACCGAGGCCGACTTCGAGCGGCATCGGGAGGCGATCATGGCCAATCTCGACCTTCGGATTCCCCGCGGATTGGGCAAGGGAGCGATCGCCGCGGCCGATCTCCTGCCCGAAGTCTTGCTAAGAGGGGCGGCGGCGGCCGTAGACGCCGGGTACGGCTGGCAGAGCGACCTGGAACGATGCGAGGAACGAGGAACCTCGACCGGTGCCGACCCATCGGTGGTCAGCGATCATGCCATCGCTCGCGGACGAGGACAGCTGGGCTCACTGGGCGCCGGAAACCACTTCCTCGAGATACAAGTGGTCGACCAGATTCACGACCCGAACGCGGCCGAGGTGTTCGGCCTCGCCCCGGGCATGTTGGTCGTGATGCTGCATTGCGGCTCCCGTGGGCTGGGTCATCAGAGCTGCACCGATCAGCTTCGCCTCATGGGCCCCGCGATGAGCCGACACGGCATCACCGTGCCCGACCGACAGCTGGCCTGCGTGCCGGTGCAGTCGGCCGAAGGCCAGGAGTATCTCGCGGTGATGGCGGCCTCGGCCAATTTTGCGTGGGCCAACCGCCACGTGCTGGCCCACGCGGCGCGGGAGGCCTTCGCCGATGCACTTGGCATCTCCCCGGAACGAATGGGGATGCGTCTCGTCTACGACGTGGCCCACAACCTGGCCAAGATCGAAACCCACCAGGTGGAAGGACGCCCAGTGCAGCTGTGTGTGCACCGCAAGGGTGCGACACGGGCCTTCGGTCCCGGCCATCCGGATCTGCCCGAAGACCTCACACCGGTCGGCCAGCCGGTCTTGGTGCCAGGATCCATGGGGACCGCCTCCTGGGTGCTCCGCGGCGTCGCCGACAACCCGGCGTTCGACTCCGCAGCCCACGGAGCGGGAAGAGTCATGAGCCGCAAGCAGGCCAAGCAACGAGAATCGGGGAGAGCGGTGCGAGACCATCTCGAAGCCGAGGGGATCTCGGTGCGGCCCGGATCGATCCGGCTCCTCTCCGAGGAGGCGCCCTACGCCTACAAGGATGTCGACGAGGTAGCCGACGTGTGCGCCCGGGCGAATCTCGCCGCCAAAGTGGCCCGACTGCGGCCGGTCGGGGTGGTCAAGGGTTGAGCTGCGAGTCGGGCCGGTCCCGGGACTGGAAATGTGAGGTGAACCACTCTTGGCTCAGGTCGGCGACTCTGCTCAGCGCACCGGGTTCCTCGAACAGGTGGCTGGCCCCTGGTATCACCTCGAGCCGGCTCTCGCATCGCATTTGGGCCTGAGCAGATCGGTTGAGTTCGAGGACGGTCAGGTCATGACCTCCGACGATGAGCAGTGTTGGAGCTCGAACTCGTTCCAGATGTGAGGCAGCCAGATCCGGTCGACCCCCCCTCGACACCACGGCGGAGATGGCGGTGTCGAACTCGGCAGCCGCCCACAATGCGGCCGCCGCCCCGGTGGAAGCACCGAAGTACCCGATGGGTTGATGCGACCAGAGAGGGGAGTCGGTGAGCCATTCGGTCGCTTCCATGAGTCGGCCGGCCAGGAGCTCTATGTCGAACACGTTGGATCTACGCCTCTCCTCGTCGAGTGTCAGCAGATCGAACAGCAGTGTCGACAGCCGGGCCCGGTTGAGAGCTTCTGCCACTTCTTGGTTGCGTGGGCTGTGCCTGCTGCTACCCGACCCATGAGCGAACACCACTGTCCCCACCGAGTCCTCGGGAATCGTGAGATGCCCGCCCAGGTGCCCGGCACCGGTGACCACCTCGACCTCTACGTCGACGGGCGGAGGATCTTCAGAGCCCAAACGCACTACTCAACAGAGCTTTGATCACCGCTCCCGGTTCGTTCGGCTATCAACCGCTCCAACTCCTCAAAAACCTGTGGCACCGAACTCTTCAGGGCCATTAGCTCGGGGCCGAACATGACGATGGCATCGATGGGACTGGTGGCAACGACGCTCGCCGTTCTCCTGCGATAATGCAGCAAACCAATCTCGCCCACGACATCGCCGGGGCCGATCTGGGCGATGACCGTCTCACCATCGAGGACGTCAGCGGTTCCACTCTCGATCACAAACAACTCGTAGGCCACACCACCTTCCTCGATGATCTTGGTTCCCTGCGCAAGCTGAACCTCGTCGGCGTGCTGGGCAATGGCTTTTCGCCCCTTCCGAGAGAGCTGGGCAAAGAGCGGAATCGACTCGAGCCGCGCTGCATCCATGTGTGAATCCCCGTGCTTGTGGAACAGCCGAGAATAGCCCTCAAACCAACATCGATGCGGCCCTCAATCGTCCCACAGAAGTGGTTGGATGACGAGGGCCTCGCCTATCCCCTTTGCCTGGATCTCCTGCCCCGCTCCGAATTGAAACCTGTCTCCAACCGCCTCAACGGTGGCCTTGGACACCAGGACCTGGTCTCCCTCGGCGGCACCGGCTACGCGGGCGGCGGTGTGCACCTCGAGGCCGACGAGCGCGCCTCCCGATTGCAACACCTCACCGACGTGAACCCCGATCCTCACCCGGGGCGAGAATCCTGAGTCCTTTCGGTGTCTTCGCAAGACAGTCTGGATCTCTGCGGCGCATTCGAGCGCCGCTTCAGGAGTATCGAAGGAGACAAAGAAGCCGTCTCCCGCATGGTCGATCTCGGTTCCCTGGTGCTGATCGAGCAGAGTCCGAATCGTGCGGTCGTGCCAGGAGATCAGATCCGCCCAGGACTCGTCCCCGATGAACCCCACCAGTTTGGTCGAATCCACGATGTCAGTGAACATCATTGTGTTCACCGAGTGCAGTGCCGGCGGTTTGTCTTCCCGCCCCACCATCTGTGAGATCCGCTCCAGATCGACGGCCGCCCCCAATCGGGTGAACGCCGCCTTCGCCTCATTGATCTCAAGCCAACCAAGGGCCTCAGAACCTTGCTCGATCATGGCCATCCCGAGGTCGCATCGAGCCCGTGCCGCCTCGTAGGGAACGCCCCAGGTGACGAGTTGCTCGACCACCGTTCGTAACGGGGCAATAGAGTCTTCAAACCGCCCCTCATGGACCGCAATCCTTCCCTCACCCTGAGTTGCAAAGGTGCTCAGCAGGTCTGACCGATAGCGATCGGCAATCTCGGCGAGCTCTGCCGTGAGGTCTCTCGCCACATCAACCTCTCCGGCGGCCAATGCGATTTCGATGGCCGCGGGTATCAGCTTTGCCCGCTCCAAGTAGGCGTCGGATGCTGTCAGCGCGGCCCGCATCATCGACCAGGCTTCAGATGTGTCCTTCCGGGCAAGCTTCAGCAGCGCAAGGCCCGGCATGGGGCTGAGCCCGAGCGAGTGTGCCTTCATGAAGGCGTCCTCCGCGCCATCGAGATTGCCCGTGTTGAGCCGGATCATCCCCAATTCGTTGAAGGCTCGCGCTTGGTAGGGACGGATGTTGGCGAGCTCGCCGGTGGCCCGATCTGCCTCGGCCTCGGCGGCCGGCCACGCCCCTCTCAGCCGCATGAATTCGGATCGTCGAACCCGGCACGCCCCCGGGTACCCGCCGCCATTGCCCACGGACTCGCACCAGCGCGTCGTTTGGTCGCTCCATTCGGTCGCCCTCTTGTAGTCGGCCGTCGAAGCGGTGACCTCGATCGTGTTGCAGAGGATCCTGCCGGTGACCTTGGGCCCCAGCTCCCCAGAAACTACGCTGACCAGGGCTTCCTCCATCATTGCCATACCGAGCTCCGCTTCACCAAGATCGACCGTATACCGACCGCGATCATGCAGACCCAGCATCTCGAGATCCCTGTCACCGGTGCGGGCCCCAATCTCCTGAACCTCGATGGCCAGCCCCAGAGCCAGCCTGAGGCCCTCATCCGAGCCCGAGGCATAAGTCGATTCGAGCCGACGAAGATGCCCCAAGGCCGCAGTCTCGTCGAGTCCGTCTAGAAGAAGGGCTGCCCGCCGGCGCCATCCGCTGGCCAACGAAGACTGAAGGCGCCAACCGTATAGCTCGGCCACAAGGACTGCGACTCGGGCTGCCTCCGGGTTTCGACCCGATGCGGAATAGGCGGTTGCGGCTCGATCCCCGGCGGCCAGCGCATCGTCGATGTTCCCGATCCACCATGCCGCCTCGGCCAGTTTCTCCAGGTGCTCGGGATCGGCGTCGAGGTCGTCGAGCAGCGGGAGCAGCGTGCTGTGTGCCTCGCTCCACTTGTAGTTCCTCATCTCCTCGAGACCACGAGCGAGATCTGATTCAGAGACTCTCACGTTTCGACCCAGCCGGTGATGCTGGCCCCGTGCCCATCAGGGTCGTAGAAGTGGGCCGCGAGCAGATTGCGAGTCCCATCCGAGGTGACCACTCTCGGTTCGATCTCGAAGGGAACACCGCGATCGGCCATCTCCCGGTAGGTGGCCGAGACGTCATCGACTTCGAGCACAACCTCCGTCATCGAACGGTCCTCGATGGGGTTATCCACTGCGTTGAGTGCGAGTTGCATCGTGCCACCATCGAGGAAGGCGAAAGCCTCGTGACGGCCGAGCAGGGTGAGACCGACCTTTTCTGACCAGAATCCGACCGCCCGGTCGAGATCAGAGGTCCGCAGGATCACGGTGGATACCTTCATCCCCCGCAAGCTACCGGTCGGTTGATGGCTCTAGTCGAGTTCGTCCCACCAGATGGCGACCATCGAGTAGACCCCGATGACAATCATCAGGGCCCCTGCGACCCCGGCCACCAGATTCATTAACAACCCCATTCCGACATCATCGGATGGGGGTGTGACATATTCCATAGCTCGGGAAGCCCATTCGGTTTCCGTTGCCGGGGTGATGTTTAGCGGTAACGCCAGACGATGCGACCACGGGTGGGGTCATAGGTCGAAACCTCGACGTCGACCGTGTCTCCAGGGAGGACACGGATCCCCCGGCCGCGGCGCATGCGACCCGAGGGTTTGGCGAGCAGCTCAAAGCCACTCTCCAATTTCACCTCGAAGGTGGAGTCGGGGAGCATCTTCACCACGGTGCCACGCATCCGTATGTATTCGTCTTCGTCTTTAGCCATGAGTTCCTTGGGGAGCGCCTCCACGATAGGAGGACGGGGAGCGTTGTGAAGAATGCGGTCAGGCGGACGCCAGGGAGAGACTGGAGACCGCGGCGATCTTCTCGAAGTCGGCGTCGGCAGCGAGCAGCGGCACCTCTTTCCCAATGGCCACGGCTGCGATCAGAAGATCGTTGGTATTGGCCGGGGTGAACCCAACCTGGCGACACCGAGTGAAGAGCTCGGCGGCGATCTCGTAGTCGAAAAGGGGCCGGGTGGGAAGCATGAGGCACCGGTTCATCAGAGCCCAGATCCTCTGCCTCCTCTCTGGCGTTACCGCGCCGCATAGGAGTTCCATTATGACGACGTCGGTGGTAGCCATCCGTTTGTCTTCGTCGATCATCCGGTCCACCGTTGTGCAGACATCGCTACCGGTGTCTCTCAGGTACTCGACCCAGGAGGAGGTGTCGAGAAGGGTGTTCAATCCCACTCCTCGATCACCACCACCCCGCCGATCTCGGCGAGATCGCCTTCCCAACCGAATCCGCGCATGGCCAAGGCCTCCTCTTTGCTCATGACGTCGCCGACCAGCTTTCGCAGCGCCAGGTCCACGGCCTCCTTCTTGGTGCGCAGGCCGTATCGCTGCATGGCCATCTCGACCAGCCTGTCGTCCAGATCGATGTTGGTCCTGCTCATTACACCATGATACACCTCATGGTGTACAGGTGTACAGGTGTACAGGTCAGGTCTACTGAGCCGCCCGATCCCGGGAGGCCTCCGCCGCTCCCTGTAGAGCCGATCGAGCCTCCTCGAGAAGACGATGCGCCTCGTCGACCCAACGCTGGTACTCGGAGAGGTCACCGGCGCCAAGGGCGTCGTCGGCCTTGTCGAAAGCCGCCGCGGCCTGGCCTAGAAGCTGCTCGACTGTGGTTCCGTCCGACCCGGTCGGTGGCACTGGTGCGCCGCCCTCCCCACCAAACACGAGCCCGAGCGCACCGTCGAGTGTCTCTGCCCATTCCACCTGGTCCCCGTACACGACGATGACCCTCCGGAACTCGGGAAATCCGCCTTCTTCGCCCTCCAGGAAAATGGGCTGGATATAGAGCAGCGAGTCCTCCACCGGCACCAGCAGCATGTCGCCTTTGATCACCTTCGAGCCGGTGCTATCCCACAAAGTGAACTGTTGTGAGATGTCAGCGTCCTGCTCGATGCGTTGTGCCACCTGCTCGGTGCCGTCGACCAGTTCCCCCTGCGGCATCCTGAAGTCGATCAATCGGCCGTAACGACCCGGCGTCGAATCGGCCACCAGGAAGCTCGCCATGTTCTTCTTGTCCTTGGGGGTGAACGGCTGCAACAGCAAATAGGAAAGGTCGGCCTCATTGGGGAGACTCGTGAGCAGGTAATAGGGCAGGATTTCCGCCCGATAGCTGAGGGGAGCACCCGTGGTCGCGTCTGCCTCATCACCTCCAAGCAATTCGGAGCCGCCGTTCGAGCCTCTGGAGATGGTCGAGGGGTCGGCGGGGAGCGACCAGGCGTCGTTCCCCGAGAAGAGCTCGGTGTAGTCGGTCACGTGGTACTCGAGATAGAGCTGACCCTGGATCCGGAACAGGTCCTGGGGATAACGGAGGTGGTCCACCAGCCCGGCCGGCATCTCGGAGGCCGGTCGGAGCAGGCCGGGAAATGCCTCCGACCAGGCGAGGGCGATGGGGTCGGCCGGATCGTTGAGATAGAAGGTGACGTCACCGTCGTAGGCGTCGACCACGGCCTTGACCGAGTTGCGCATGTAGTTGATTCCGGGTTGGAGCGAGGAGGATCTTGCAAGACGGTCGTGGGCAGTCCTGGTGATCGGCTGTGAGTAGGGGTAATGGTCCGAGGTGGTGTAGAGGTCGAGCACCCACAGGATCCGCCCGTCCATGATCACCGGGTACGGATCGGTGTCCACATGCAGGAACGGTGCTATGTCCTCCACGATTTGACGGATGTTGCGCTCCACCAACACCTTGCTCTCGGGGCGGATCTCCCCCGAGATCAGCAAGTTCAGGTCCCGATATCGGAATGCGAAGGCGATTCTCTGCCAGATGCTCCCCAGACTCACCCCGGCGTCACCGTCGTAGCGGTTGAACTCCGTCCCCTCTCCTTGCAGTGGGTAGTCGATCTCCTGGGGCTCGTCACCGGTGCCGACGATCACCGGTCGGCCAGCCTGGTAGGTCTCCCCGAAATAGACCCGGGGCTGCTCGAGTTCCAGTTGAGGCACCGACGCCAGCGGGGGCACATCCTGAAGCAGGAAGCGGGGTTGACCGTCCTCCTCCACGATGGCCGCGGCGTTGGCCACCGCACCGACGCCATGGGTGTAGATCAGACGCTGGTTCTGCCAGTCGTCTCTCGGCAGGTTGAGCTCTTCGAGTTCCCGAACCGCCAGCATGACCTGAGTTGGGGCGCCTTCGTTGATATAGCGATCGGTGTCCACCACCCCGAGGTTGTAGTAGGTGCGCAGCTCCTGGAAGTTTTGATAGGTGCGAGGTAACACCGAAGGAGTCCAGATTCGGAGATTGTCCACCGTCAGCTGGTTGGCATCGAGGTCCTCGGCGGTGATGTCGGCAGACGCCGCGAAAGGCTGGACCTTCACCTGGTCGAGACCCCAGGCGGCGCGGGTGAACGCGAGGTTGCTCTGGAGGTACTCGGTCTCTTTCACCAATGGCCGGGGAGCCACCTGGAACCGCTCGACGATCGCCGGGTATACGGCGGCGGCCGCAACGGCGACCACGAGCCAGGAGCCAACAGCAACCAGAGCCAGGGTCCAGCCCTGACGGAAGATATTGACGATGAACAGCACCGCCGCCACCAGGGCCACCAGGATCAAGAGCCGATAGGCGGGGAGGCGGGCGGTCACATCGGTGTATCCCGGCCCGAAGAAGGTCGAGCCCCGGTCGGACAACATCAACTCGAACATGTCGAGTCGGTACACGGCCGCTCGAACCAGGGCGATCAGGGCCAGCATTATCGAGATGTGGGTCTTCGGCCCTCGGGCGATCGTGAATCGGCGTCCGTTGAACCGGATGCCACCGTTGAAGTAGTGGGAGACGACGACCACCAGGGTGGCCAGCACCAAGGCGTTGAAGAGCCAATCCGTGATCGACGCCCACATCGGCAACCGGAACACATAGAACCCCACGTCCAGCCCGAAAATGGGATCGGTGATCCCGAACTCCTTGTGGTTCATGAAGAGGAAGACCTCGTCACGCCATGACGCAACCGTCACCCCGAGCAGCAAAGCCAAGAACGAGGTGACCCAGAACCTCACCAGGCGGACCCGGGGCTCCATCCATTCCCGGAACCGCTCGATGAGTTCTTCCTCCTCGCTCAACTCGAACGGAGCCCAGCGTGGCGAGAACCGGTCGACCAAACGCAGGCTCAACCAGAAGATGAAGAAGGCCACCGCGGTGCCCACCGCACCGAGGAGGATCGACATCCCCCACTTCCTCTGCCACACGCTCGAGTAACCGATGGAGTCAAACCAGAGATAGTCGGTCCACAACGTTCCCAGAGCAGTCAGGACGAGGTAGACGACGGCGACGACCACCACGATGATGGTCAGTGGACGTCGTCGGTCCGCCGAATAGTCAGCGGGTGCCCTGGTGAACATCAGGGCCGAGGGTAATGGTTATGTCGGCTTTGGTTTCGTGAAGACGCCATGCCAAGGCCGCGCCGGTGTCTGATCAAGGAATCGCGACCAGGGTGCACCCACACCCAACATGGATCGGTGGCACGTTGGCCGCCGGGTCGTATGCGGCATCGCGACAAGCGCTGCACGGCACTCCGCTCGACACCCATGCCAGCTCGCCCTCGGTCCCCACCGATTCCGCCACCCCCACGTGATAGCCGCGAAATGCGATCTCACGGATTCGCCGCTCTGCCTCGTCGGCCCTCCATCCGCGGAAGATGCGAGAAGCCGCCGACTGGCGGTCCCGAAGGCCCTCGCCTGCGACTCTCAAGGCCTCATCGACTGCCGAGGCTAGGGCGTGGCCGAATCCCTCAGCCGCATCCGAATGCGGGGTGTCGGGTCGCTTGAGACGGGAATCCGTCATCTCTTCGGCTGCTGCGTGGCCGGCAGAAAAGCTCTCGGCCCACAACCCGATCAAATCGGCACGCAGGGTCTCGGCAAGCACGACCCCGTCCGGTTGCCAATCTTCGTCGGTTCTCAGGCTGTCGAGAGCGATGTTCTGGGCCTCGGTGACCGACTTTTTGACACCGCGCAGGGCCCGGTTGGTGATCGGAAGCAGCCGGCTCTCGCGTTCCTCGATCCAGACCGAGAGCCCTTCGGAAACGGTCACCGCGCTCGAGGGCTGAGGACTTGACTGTGCTACAGGCTCAGAAATCCACTCGGGCTCGTCGACGTGATCATTTGCGCCGCCCTGGCCGTTCCAAGCCGGCTCGTCGCTCGTCTCGCCCCCACGCAGGGCGGCGAACAGGGCGCCTAGGTCATCAGTGAGCTTCTGGGTTGGTGCCGGCCCTTCGTCGATGGCCTCCGTCTCGGGTTCAGGCCCGCCCTCGTCGACCGTGGCACCCTCGATGTCCGCTTCGGGCTCAGCTATGGGCCCGGGCTCAGAAACCGATTCCGACTCCAGGCCGCCATGCGTCATACGCTCGACATCGGCGACAACCTCGTCAGCGAGTGGCTCCGGATCTGTCAGTCGGTCCGGTTGCTGGATGATCCGAACCGTTTCGCCCGGCTGCCAGGTGCCTCTTGGCGGCGCGGCTTTAGGCTCGCTCCGCGCGGTGGAGGTGACAACCCTCACGCTGGAACTGGGCTCGGGGATGAGGGTGAGACCCTCGCGGCGCTCTTCGAGCGTTCCTTCGAGCTGGTGCAAAGTTGCCCGGGCATGTTCCAATTCCTCGAGCAACTCCTCGCGACGTTCTTCGAGCGCATGCGTCCTCTCTTGGGCCGCCTCGGCCGCACGATGAGCCTGTTCGATCGTTTCGTCGTGTCGCTTGGTGGCTTGAGCCGATGTCTTCTCGGCATCCATGGCCGCCGAACGCAGGATTTCCTCCGCCTCACGCCGCGACGACGACGTGAGGCGATGCGCCTCGCGCTCGGCTTCCCCCATCACCGTCAAGACGTCACGCTCGGCGTCCTGGCGCATCTGGCGGATCTCGGCCAGGGTTTGGTTGAGAAGCTCGGTCCCCGCGGCCCAGGCGTCCCCGCGCAATGCTTCGGCGTCATTTCTGGCGTCTTTAAGGAGGATCTCCGCCTCACCGATCGCCTCGGCACGCCATCGTGCAGCATCGAGGCTGGCTCGCTCGCGCATCGACTCCGCAGCCTCTCGAGCCGCTTGGAGGACGGACGCCACTTCACGTCCTACATCCTCGAACTCCGACTTGAGATCGCGATCGGCATACTCGCCGAGTCGGGACGCAAGTCGATCACGCTCCTCGATCACGTCCTCGACCGCAGCGGCCAACCGGTCGAGATATGCGGTGACCTCGTTGGCGTCGAGACCCCTCAGCACCGTCCGAAAACGAACGCGGCGGATCTCCTCGGGGGCGAGGTCGGGCTCCATCAGACTCAGAAGATACCGACCGCCCGGTGTTTCGTTGCGCTTTGGCTAGACAGCGCCGAGATTTTCGAGGAAATCGAGGGCTTCCTGGATCGTCCCCACCGGGACGATCTCGATCGCCTTTCGCTCGGCGGTAAGGGCTTCTTCGTAGTTTCCGGCGGGCACTAGGACGAACTCGGCACCGGCCGCCTCGGCGCCAACGATCTTCTGGCGGATACCGCCAATTCTGCCAACCGTCCCGTCGTAGGCAATCGTCCCTGTTCCTGCGATCACATGGCCCTGGGTGAGCTCCCCGGGCGTCAAGGTGTCGACTATCGCCAGGGTGTGCATCATTCCCGCGGACGGCCCTCCCACACTGCCTGCTTCGATCGAAAGGGGGAAAGGCGGTTCGGCCAGTTCGCTGACTGTGATTCCGATCATGGCGCCACCTGAGTCGTCCTCACGTTCGGCGAGCTCGACTTCGACCAGCTGTTGCGCTCCCTCTCTGGTGATCCCGAGCTCGACCAGGTCACCGGGCTGATGTCCCTCCAGTGCGTCGGTGAGGTCGGAGCCACGCACGATCTCGACTCCATCGAAGGAATCGATCGAATCACCGATCTCGAGCACCTGCGACGAAGGGGCCTCCTCGACCAGGTCTGTAACGAGGACATCAGTGGTCGTCATGTCGTAACCCAGGTATCCGAGGGCAACAGTGATGGCCCGCTGTTCGGAGTCATCCATTTGGGCGAGAACCCGCTGGCGATAATCCTCGTCGCTCTCGTCGGGCGGGCGATACGCCTCCTTGCGAACCAGATCGATGGTGGGGTCGAATCCGGCGATCAGAGCCTCGAACACATTCACATCCTGACTGACGACGGTGAGCATCAGGAGCTCGCCATCCGGTGGATAGGTGTCGACCTCCTCGGCGCTGATCGCGTCGGCGGCGTCGGAGACCGGTCCCGAGGAGAAGGCGAGATAAGGAAGCTCGATATTCCACGCCCCGAGGGCAAGTGCACCCACGGCGAACAGGGCCCCCACCAGGTAGAGGGGCCAGGAAGAGCCGCGCGCGGACTCGTCTTCCATCGGTGAAATCGTAACTGCCACGTCGAAACTCGAGTATCAGACGTAATGTTGCACACGATCGGTTTCCAGGAGATAAAGAGATGACCACTGCAGCCGTGATCTCGCAACGGGTGTTGCCCAGATCCAGAGTCACCTCGGTTCTATTGGTGGTTGGCGCCGCCGCTCTCACCGCGCTTGCAGCACAATGGGAGATACCGCTCCCCTTCACCCCGGTGCCGATCACCGGACAGACATTCGCCGTACTCCTCACCGGGGCCGCCCTGGGTATGACACTCGGGGCGGCGGGTCAACTCTTATACGTCGCAGCCGGTGCGCTAGGGCTCCCGATATACGCCGGAGGAGCTGCCGGGTGGGAGGAGGCGCAGACCGGGGGAACCAGCGGCTATCTGATTGGGTTCATCGTGGCCGCCGCGGTGGTCGGGTACATGGCAGAGCGCCGTCAGGACCGAACCTTCCCCACCATGTTCACCGCATTCGTCCTCGGGTCGTTCATCATCTACTTCTTCGGGGTGATCGGCCTGATGCTGACCTTCGACATGACCGCCAACGAGGCGATCGTGGTTGGCGTCGTCCCGTTCGTCGTAGGCGACCTCATCAAGGCTGCCTGGGCGGGCCTCCTCCTCCCTGGTGCCTGGCGGCTGATCGGGGAGCACCCGAGGCCTTAACGCGTTCCTAATGCAGGGCGTCACGAATATGTGGGTGGGTTCAGGTGGTGATCGCGACATCCCGACCTTGAGGGTTTATGGGACGTCGGAGGACACCTTGGGTTCAGGCTCGTATTGCTCTTAGGGCTTACGCTCGGGGAGCGAACATGTATCAGGCTGGGGCTGAGGCTGGGATCTCCTATGCCACGGTGTGGCATCTGGTCCAAGAGCATGGGGTCATCATGTGCACCGAACGTAGACCTCGTGGGAATGCGTTGACCGTTGATGAATGTGAACAGATCATGTTGGGGGTGGCTGGTGGTGAGTCTGATGCGGTGATCGCCCGCCGTTTGGGCCGGCATCGGGGCACGATCGGCCGTGAGATCGCTGCTGGTGGCGGCCGGGAGGAGTATCGGGCTTATCGGGCTCAGGACCGTGCCGACCGGGCCGCGCGCCGTAACCGGGACCGGTGGTGGGTGACCAGACCCTGGCTGTGGGATATCGTTTTGGAGCAGTTGGTCACCAAGAAGTGGTCCCCTGAACAGGTGAGTGGGACCCTGCGACAGGCTCATCCCGACGATGCGGAGTGGTGGGTGTCACACGAATCGATCTATCAGGCGCTCTACGTCCAGGCGAAAGGAGAGCTGAAAGCCCAGGTGAAACAGGCTCTACGGTCGGGTCGGATCCACCGCCGCAACCAGTCCCGGGCCGTCCGCTACGGCAACGGTGGCCGGATCTCGGGGATGGTCAACATCAGCGAACGGCCCCCAGAAGCCGAAGACCGGGCGGTGCAACGAAAACTGGAACGGACTGGTCCGCCAGTTCCTCCCCAAAGGAGAAGACCTCAACCAATACAGTCAGCAAGACCTCGACAACATCGCCGCACTAATCAACGAACGACCACGCAAAACCCTCGGCTGGGACACTCCAGCCGAACGGTTCAACCAACTCGTCGCGGCCAACCCTTGAAACCACCATGACGCAGTGCATTAGGTTTGCGGGTGTTTCCGAGTACCCCCGACCCTAGGAGCCCTGGCTCCATTCCGCCCCGCCCGGCCAATGCTCCTTCTTCCAGATCGGCGCCCTCGATTTCAACTCGTCGATGATGAACCTGGCGGCTTCGAAGGCATCTGCCCGGTGGGCGCTAGAGACGGCCACCGCCACGGAGGCCTCACCCAGCTCCACAACACCGGATCGATGCTCGACCACCACCGAGAGCACCGGCCACTTGGCCGCCGCTTCGTCGGCGATTTCCCTGATCGAGGTCTCGACCACCCCGGCGTAGACCTCGTACTCGAGATGGGTCACGTTGTCGACGCGATCCGAGTGATCCCGGACCGTTCCCAGAAAGAGCACGGTCGCCCCCGAATCAGGTCGGCCTACCTCTGCCATCAGGCCGGTGGAGTCGATCGGGCCCTCACCGACCGACACTCTGACTTGTTGTCGGGACTGGTTCATACAATCCCAAGCCTATGACGATCCAGGGACCCGTTGAGCCCGACCGTGGTGATCCACCCGAGCCGGCCACACCGCCCCAGGAGCCCGTCGACGTCTCAGCAGATCGATCGACTCGCTTCGATCCCTGGACCCTGGCCCTGGGGATCATGGGAGGGGCGCTGTTGGGCACCGGGATCACCTTCGCCATCCTCGGCTCCACGGGTGTCTTCGAGGAACCGACGCCGACCACCAACCCTCCGCCCCCGAGTATCACCGTCCCACCTCCAACGTCCGCCCCACTCCCGGTGAGCGAGCGGGCGTCGGCCGCCGAGATCGCACAGCATGCGATTCCCTCGATTGTCGCGGTCGAGGTGACAGGTGACCTGGGGGAGACCGGAGGAAGTGGAGTCGTCTATGGGAGCGACGGCTACCTGATCACGAACGACCATGTGGTCGAGGGCGCCGATGAGGTGGCGGTGGTCTTCGCCGACGGAGCCAGGTACCCCGCCGAGATCATCGGGAGCGACCCGTTGACCGATATCGCCGTTCTCCGAATCGACCGGGCCGACCTGACCCCGATGGACATCGGAGACCCGTCCGCTCTGAGCGTCGGCCAAATGGCCGTCGCCATCGGCAACCCCCTCGCCCTGGTCGGCGGGCCTTCGGTTACCTCCGGGATCGTCAGCGCCCTCGACCGTTCGCTCGAGGTCGAAGCCGATCAGGTGCTCTACGGGTTGGTCCAGACCGATGCCCCGATCACTCACGGATCGTCCGGTGGCGCCCTCCTGGATCAGGATGGCCGGGTCATCGGGATCACCACCGCCATCGCCGTATCGGATATCGCCGCCGAGGGCTTCGGGTTCGCCGTCCCCATAGACATCGCGATCGCGGTTGCCAATGACTTGATCGAGTCGGGCGTGGTCAACCACGCTCAATTGGGGATCACGGCCCGGACCTACTTCTCGGAGGAGGCCGGGGCGAAATACCCGGTTGGGGTCCTCGTCGACAAGGTGTTCGCGGGCGATCCCTACGA
>DATDPP010000040.1:0-193918 GCA_035292685.1 Acidimicrobiia bacterium | reverse complement strand
ACCCTTTGTGAAGGATTGCACAAGCCACCCGTGAAGCGTCAAACCACGACAAGTCAGATCGCGGCTGCGGTCAACGATGGCTGGATGAACGGCGGCAACTTCGCCGGTTCGATACTCGCCGGGACCCTGGTCGGCTACCTGGCGGACAGATGGCTTGGGACCTGGCCATGGCTCCTCATCGTTGGGATCCTGGTCGGCGCCTACTCGGGCTTCATGAGGATGTGGGTGTACTCAAAGCGGATCGAGGACGAGCTTCGTGACCGTTGACCAGGGATCGGTTGGTGTCGAGAGCGTCATCGCACGACACACGGTGATCAGAAGCCTCTACCTGGCACCCGCCATGATCATCATCTTCGGCCTGCTCCGGGGGTGGGATGGAGCCTGGAGCGCTGCGCTCGGTGTCGCAGTGGTGGTCCTCAACTTTCTCCTATCCGGGGCGATCCTCTCGATTTCGGCAAGGATCAGCCTCCAGGCTTATCATGCCGCCGCTCTGATCGGTTTCTTCCTTCGCCTCGGCCTGTTCGTCGGCGCCGTCTACGTGATCGCCAGCGTGTTGGAAGTCGACCGGCCGGCGTTCGGGATATCGGCGGTGATCGCCTACTTCGCTCTGCTCACGCTGGAGGCAGTTGCGATTTCCCAAGGTAGAGAAAGGGAGTTGAGTTGACCCAGGTGATACTCGCCGCCGAGGTTTGTGACACTGCAAACGAGGTGATTTGTGCCCCGGCCAATGTCAACGACCTCTTTGTGCACGAGGTTTGGTTCACGATCGGCGGGCTCGAAGTCACCCGCTTCACGTTTCTCTGCTTCCTGGCGGCGGCGATCGTGGTCGCCCTTCTCTTCTTCGGTCTCAAGGATCGGCGGATCGTCCCCACCAAGTTCGGGGTCATGGTCGAAGGGCTGGTGTCTTTCGTCAGGGACGGCATAGCCCGGGATGTCATCGGCCCCGAAGGCGGCAAATACGTTCCCTATCTGCTCTCGGTCTTCCTCTTCGTCCTCGTGGGCAACCTCTTCGAGGTGACTCCATTCATCAACTTCCCGATCACTGCGCGTATGGCGATTCCGCTGTTCCTGGCCCTGGTCACCTACTTCATCTTCATGATCGTGGGGTTTGGGAGAAACAGGTTCCAATACCTGATCGCTACTGCCTGGCCGAAGCACGTCCCGATCGGGCTCCGCTGGTTGGTGGGTCTCATCGAGCTGGTATCCGTGTTCTTCCTGCGACCGTTCACGCTTGCGGTGCGGCTCTTCGCCAACATGGTGGCCGGGCATCTCATGCTCACCCTGTTGCTGGGGTCGGGCGTGATCTTCATCGCAGCCATTGGTGACCTCGGAGCCCGGGCCCTGATCGGGATCCCGTGGCTGGCCCTGGGCATCTTCATCTTCGGCTTCGAGATCGTGGTCTCGGTGCTACAGGCCTACATCTTCACGTTGCTGTCCGCTGTCTATATCGAATCGTCGATCCACTTCGAGCACTAAGGAGAAACAATGGAAGGCAATATCGAGGGTCTTAGTAGCGCCATCGCCCTGGTCGGGTATGGCCTGGCTGCCATCGGGCCGGGGATCGGGATCGGCATCGTGGCCGGCAACGCCATCACCGCGATGGCCCGTCAGCCCGAGATGCAGGGGACGATTCGAACCACGATGTTTCTGGGTATCGCATTCACCGAGGCGTTGGCCCTCATCGGCTTCGTCCTCTTCTTCATCGCCTAGGTGACGAGTATGCATTTGTTGACCGCCGTTGCCGTCCTCGCCGCCGAGGAGGAGGCGAGCTCGGGTATCGACCTGGTCCTACCCGCAACCGCAGAGCTGGTGGCCGGGATCCTGGCGTTTGGCATCGTTTTCTTTGTGGTGTGGAAGTGGGCGTTGCCCACCATCAACCAGACCCTCGAAGCGCGCCAGGGGGCCATCACCGGCCAGCTCTCCGAGGCCGAGAAGGCGAAGGCCGAGGCCGAGAGCCTGCTCGCCGACTACAGGGCGCAGCTTGCCGAGGCGAAATCCGAGGGGAACCGCATCGTCGAAGAGGCGCGGGTATCCGGTGACCAGATGAAGGCCGAGATCATCGCCAAGGCCAACGACGACGCCGGCCAGCTGATCGCCAAGGCACGTGCCGAGGCCGAATCCGAGAGAAGCCGGGCGTTGGCCGAGGCTCGTCATGAGGTGGGAGCGCTATCGGTCGAGCTCGCCGGGAAGATCGTCGGAGAGTCCCTCGATGCCAAGGCTCACAAGGGGCTGGTCGAGAGGTATCTGGCCGATCTGGAGAAGATGTAATTGGACGACCGGATCGTCGGCTACGCCAACGGCATCCTCGAGCTCGCCCGAGCCGAGGGCGAAGTCGAGCGCGTGGAAGATGAGCTGTTCAACATCTCCCAGGCTCTCGACAAGTCTGCCGAGCTTCGCTCGACCTTGACCGACCCTCAGCTTCCCGTCGAGCGCAAGCAGGCCGTCGTCGCCGAGTTGTTGGGGAGCCGGGCCTCATCGCTGACCGTGGGACTGATCCAGCTCATCATCAGCCAGGGCCGGGTGTCCGAGCTGCCCGACATCGCCAGGGCACTCGTCGAGCAAGCCGCCGCGACGCGATCCAAAGCCCTGGCCGAGGTCCGATCTGCGATCCCGCTCGACGACGCCACCATCGAGCGTCTGGCCGCGGCACTGAGCAAGGCGATAGGCAAGAGTGTCGAGGTCAAGGTGATCGTCGACGAGTCGGTTATCGGCGGGATCGTTGCCCGGGTCGGCGACACCGTCATCGACGGTTCGATTGCCCGCCGTGTCGATTCCCTGCGCCAGGCCCTGAATACCCGCTGAGGAGACGTATGCCCGACCTGACCATCACCGCCGAACAGATCACCGAGACGCTGCGAACACAGCTCGAGAGCTGGTCCCCCGAGGTCGGCAAGGAGACCGTTGGTTACGTGACTTCGATCGCCGACGGTGTGGCCAGGGTCGAAGGGCTTCCCAGTGTCATGGCGTCGGAGCTCCTCGAGTTCCCCGGAGGCCTGCAAGGAGTCACGCTCAACATCGACGAGGACGACCTCGGAGTCGTCCTCCTCGGTGAAGCCAGCCACATCCAACAAGGTGACCCCGTCAAGCAGACCGGGACCCTGCTCTCAGTCCCGGTCGGAGACGCCCTGTTGGGGAGGGTCATCGATTCGCTCGGTAACCCGCTCGACGGCAAGGGCCCGGTCCACACCACGGAACGCCGGCTGCTCGAGACCCAGGCACCTTCAGTGGTTCAGCGCCAGCCAGTGAACCAGCCTCTGCAGACCGGGATCAAGGCCATCGACTCGATGACTCCCATCGGGCGGGGCCAGCGTCAGTTGATCATCGGCGACCGGCAGACCGGCAAGACCGCCATCCTGGTCGACACAGTCATCAATCAGAAGGTGAATCAGGGGACGCCCGACGCGGTGAAGTGCATCTATGTCGCCATCGGCCAGAAGGCATCGACCGTGGCCGAGGTTGTCGCCACCCTCGAGGCGGCCGGCGCCATGGAGTACACCGTGGTGGTTCACGCCGCGGCCTCGGCTGCCCCGGCCCTGCAGATGTATGCCCCGTACGCCGGCTCGGCCATAGGCCAACATTGGATGTACGACGGTCAGCACGCGTTGGTGGTGTTCGACGACCTGTCCAAGCAGGCTGTGGCATACCGGGAGATCTCATTGCTGCTGCGGCGGCCACCGGGTCGTGAAGCGTATCCCGGAGACGTGTTCTATCTCCACAGTCGCTTGCTGGAGCGGTGCGCCAAGCTCTCCGACGAGTTGGGGGGCGGTTCTCTCACCGGGCTCCCGGTCATCGAAACCAAGGCGAACGACATCTCCGCCTACATCCCGACCAACGTGATCTCGATCACTGACGGGCAGTGCTATCTCCAATCCGATCTCTTCTATCAGGGGATTCGGCCCGCTCTCGACGCCGGCATCTCGGTGTCCAGGGTTGGTGGGGCGGCCCAGATCAGCGCCATGAAGAAGATCGCCGGGCCGCTGCGCCTCAACCTCGCCCAATTCCGCGAACTGGCGGCGTTCGCCGAGTTCGGCTCGGAGCTCGACGCCGTCTCCCTGGCCCAGCTCGAGCGTGGGCGGCGGGTTGTCGAAGTCTTGAAGCAGCCACAGTTCTCGCCGGTCCCCGTCGAGGAACAGGTGCTGGCAATCTACGCGGTCACCGAGGGCCACATGGATGACGTCGCACTTCGGGATGTCGGCCGCTTCGAATCGGGGTTGCGGGAGTTCTTCAGGGCTCGTCATAGCCATCTTCTGGGGACCATCGCCGACACCGGGAAGATGCCCGACGTGGCGGACATGGATGGCGCCATCGTCGCCTTCAAGGAGACCTTTGAGGGCTCCGTTGTCGAGGAATGACGGCTAGATGGCAGGCGCCCAGCTCCGTGACACCAGACGCCGCATCCGCGGCATCGAGTCGACCAAGAAGATCACACGCGCCATGGAGCTGATCGCGGCCAGCCGGATTCCGAAGGCGATGGCCCGGGTCCATGGATCAAAGCCCTACACCGAGAAGCTGATCGAGGTCATCGAGAACGTTGGCGCAGCGCAACCCGGCGCATCGCATCGGCTGCTGGAGCGTCGCGATGTGCGGACCGTCGGCCTTCTGATTGTCACTTCCGATCGAGGCCTGGCAGGGGCCTATGCCTCCAACGTCATCCGGCTCGCCGAGCACCGCATCTTCGAGTTGCAGAAGGAGGGCAAGGACGTCGTTCTTTACACCGTGGGGAAGAAGGCCCAGAGCTACTTCCGCTATCGCGGCTATCGGATCGAGCAGGCCTATCTGGGGGTGACCGACACCCCGGGATATGGCGACGCCCGTGCCATCGCCTCGAGGGTCATGGATTCTTACGCCGAACACCACATCGACGCCCTGGAGACCTTCTTCACAAGCTTCAGGTCGGCGATGACCCAGGTCCCGATGCGTCGGGACCTGCTCCCGATCACCCCACCGCAACGGGAAGAGGGTGCAGAGGCGGGGCGTGTGTCCTATCAATTCGAGCCATCGCCTGAGGAAATACTGGGCCGGCTGCTTCCCAGGTACGTCGAGGCGACCATCTTCAATATGTTGCTCGAGGCGTCGGCATCCGAACACAGCGCCCGGCGTCGGGCGATGAAGGCCGCAACTGACAACGCCGAGGAATTGATCCGCGTGCTCAGCGTTCAGGCGAACCGGGCGCGACAGGCCGAGATCACCACCGCCATCACCGAGATCGTTGGTGGCGCCGAAGCGCTGAAAGAAGGCTAAACCCAGAAATGAACCAAGAATCGAACGGAGTGGACCATGAGTGACACCTTGAGTGTTGGCAGGATCGTCAAAGTGGCCGGGCCGGTGGTCGACGCCGAGTTCCCGCCCGACGGCCTGCCCGAGATCCTTCACGCCGTCGAGATCGACTTCAGCATCGGTGAGGAGAGGCACACCGTGCTCGCCGAGGTCGCCCAACACCTGGGTGGGGGCAAGGTGCGAGCGATCGCACTGGCCCCGACTGACGGGATGACCCGTGGCGCAGAAGTGCGCAACACCGGGGGCCCGATCACAGTCCCGGTTGGCGACCAGACCTTGGGCCATATCTTCAACGTTTGGGGTGACTCGCTCGACGCCCCGGATCAGGACTTCTCCGAGCCGCGCTGGCCGATTCACCGGACCCCCCCGGCGTTCGAGGATGTAGAGCCACAGAAGACAGTGTTCGAAACCGGGATCAAAGTCCTCGACCTGATCAGCCCCTACCTTCAAGGCGGGAAGATCGGGTTATTCGGCGGTGCCGGGGTCGGCAAGACCGTCCTCATCCAAGAGATGATCAACCGGGTGGCCACCCAACACGGTGGGGTCTCGGTGTTCGCCGGAGTAGGGGAGCGGACCCGGGAGGGCAACGATCTGTATCTGGAGATGCAGGACTCGGGTGTCATCGAAAAGGCGGCACTCGTGTTCGGGCAGATGGACGAGCCGCCGGGAGTTCGGCTCCGGGTTGCCCTCTCCGCGCTGACCATTGCCGAGTACTTCCGTGACGTGCAGCGTCAGGATGTGCTGTTGTTCATCGACAACATCTTCCGTTTCACCCAGGCGGGCTCGGAGGTCTCCACCCTTCTCGGCCGGATGCCCTCGGAGGTGGGGTATCAGCCCAACCTCGCCGACGAGATGGGTTTCCTCCAGGAGCGGATCACCTCTTTGAAGGGCCGGTCGATCACCTCGCTGCAGGCGATCTACGTGCCGGCCGACGACATCACCGACCCGGCGCCTCACACCGCCTTCGCCCACCTCGACGCCACAACGGTCCTGTCCCGTCCCTTGACCGCGCTGGGCATCTACCCGGCGGTGGATCCGCTCGACTCGTCCAGTCGTGCCCTCGATCCCCTGATAGTGGGGCCGGACCACTATTTCGTCGCCACCGAGTCCCAGCGCATCCTCCAGCGCTACAAGGACCTCCAGGACATCATCGCCATCCTTGGCATCGACGAGCTCTCCGAAGAGGACAAGCTGGTCGTGGCTCGGGCCCGGCGAATCCAGAGGTTCTTCGCCCAACCCTTGTTCGTGGCCGAGCAATTCACGGGGCAGGCCGGGATCTACACCCCGATCGAGGAGACGATCGCTTCGTTCAGAGCGGTGATCGACGGTGAGATGGACCAGTACCCGGAGCAGGCTTTCTATATGGTCGGAGGCCGGGAGGATGTGGAGCGCCGGGCCGCCGAGCTGTCCAAGGGCGCGGCGGCGTAATGGTGCCGTTTTCCGTTTTCCGTTCTCCGTGTTCCGCTTGCTGTTCGTACTCAGAGAGGATTGCGGATCACAGATGACGGATTACGGATCACGGACTACGGATGACGGATTACCGATGACGGCTGGAACCGTGAGGTCCTCCATTGGCTAACAGCTTTCAAGTCGACGTGGTTTCACCGGAGGCGACGGTGTGGAGTGGCCAGGCCACGATCGTCATCGCCAAGACTCCGGATGGTGAGCTGGGGATCATGGCCAATCATGAGCCGCTGATGGGGTCCTTGGTCACCGGCCCGGTGGTGATCGAGTCGGTCGACGGCACCCGGACGACCATCGGCGTCCACGGGGGGTTCCTCCAGGTCCTGAACAACCAGGCGACATTGATCACCGATCGCGCCGAAGTCGCCGAGGGTGGACGCGAGGAGGGCCGGGAAGTGGCCGAGAGACTGGCAGCCGAAGTGGTTTCCTGAGACCCCGGTGTCAGGGCCGGCTCAACCCACGTGCAAAATCCACCACCGCTTTGGGAAAACCGTCCCCAACCGCGGCGGCGATGACCGGGAAGAAGATGGTCGAGAGGGCACTGACGCTGTCCATGCGTAGATTCACCTCGACCCGGGTGCCCGGGTCAGCGGCGCCGAGGATGACGACGATCCGCCCCCGAACCTCTGAGGTCTCGATGTCCCAGGCCATCATCTTCTCCGGCTCCCGGCCCGCCGGGGTGGCGCTACCGAGGTATCTCCTCCCGGCCGCCTCACTCTCGAACGAAAACCCCTGTAGCTGGCCCTCGGGATCGATCACCGAGTCGACGATGCGATCGACTCCGGGGATGGACTCCCAGCTCTTCGGGTCGTTCAATGCACCCCATACGCTGGCAATCCGGGCTTGGGCGATCGCTGATTGCTGGAACGTCTTGCCTGGCACGGCGGCAAACTAACGCGCCGTGGTGGGATTGGCTGCGCATGAGCAGAGGCCCGGTCTCCGCGACCGGGCCTCTCTCTTCTCTCAACCCGGAGGTTTAAACCGCTCCGCCGGCGTTCAGAGTCGCTATGTCGTCATCAGAAAGCGGATTGTAGAAAAGGGCGAGATTCACCGCCCAGATGCCATGCCAGAGGAAGATGGCGACGATGCCCTTCCAGGTGTCGAAGTTCCACGCAGCGAACCCGAGGTCGAACTCATCGAACAAGACCGGCACCCACCACAGGCCGCTGATCAGGGCGAGCACCGCACCCCAGGCCAGGGCCTTCGCCATGTTGCTCTTCCACTTGAGCATCGGCTGGACCACGATCGCATAGATCATCGCCCACACCACCCCGGTGAAGAGGTGGGCGGTCCACCCAAAGAGCAAGCGGATTGGCAGCGGCACGCCGAACACAGCGAAATCCGCTGCCCCCATCTCGGGGCGAAACAGCAGGTAGCCGTTGAATGTCGGGAAGTCGAGGTCCTTGAGACCGATCCCGTGGAACCAGTAGCCCATGACGGTGGCGATATGGGTGGCCAGGATCCCTGCCACCAGTGCCATCGCCAGGGGCCGGGTGGTGGCCATCACTCGCCATCGGTTCGCTGAGCCGTACATCATGTTGCTCGTAGCCATCGTGCCTCCCTATGGTTGGTCGTCTGTGCGCATGCCGTCCAGCTGTACGAAAAGCGTACACAGATGAGGTCGAGGGCGACGGGCAGATGTGCTATCGCTTGGTCCCGGCGGGGGGGACGCCCAGTCTGGGCGCCGCACACTTCACTCCTCTTCCTCAGACCCGTCCACTAGCAGAGTCGCCTGGGCCTCGATCTCGAGCTCCACCGTCTTGGAGACGAGCCACCCGCCCGTCTCGAGAGCTACGTTCCACGACACATTCCAATCTTCCCGAGCCAACTCGGTTTGCGCCCGGAACATGGCCCGTTCCCCACCCCACGGATAGGGGACGTTCCCCTCGTAGGTGAAGTCGAGGGTCACCGGATGGGTCACCCCGCGAATCGTCAGGTCCCCGGTGAGGGTCATCGCCTTCAAGTCGACCGCGGTGCTGTGGAAGGTGATCTTGGGATGAGCCTCCAGCTCGAGGAAGTCGGCCGACTTGAGGTGGGCGTCGCGATCGGCAACTTCGGTGGTCAGAGATGATGCTTCGATCTCGAGCTCCACGGATGATTCCTCGAGTCGTTCAGCGATGTGGATTGCGCCCTCGAACTCGTTGAACCTTCCCCTGACTTTGGTGAACACCATGTGTCGAGCGACAAACCCAAGAACGGTGTGGTCGTGATCGAACACCCACTTGCCCGCAACGGGCACCTCACGCCCGTCGACGATTCTGGTGGAGGCCATGTTTTCCCGTCCTTTCAAGAGGTCGCCCTGGCACCTATTCCAGGCATCTACTCACAAACCTACCGATCGGGCCCTCACCGCGCCGCCTCGAGCTGACGCCTATCGGGGGGTCGATTAGCCTTGTTGCCTACAGCCCGATCCGATGCTAAGTTCGGATTCCGCACGTTTGTGCGGTATTTGAACATTGCCGGGTCATGAGCACGGAGGTGCGCCTTTGTACGAGACCAAGTTCGCATCGCTCGAGAGCTACACCAAAGGTGGCATCGAGATCGTCGATGACGACCCCAAGCATTACGCCTTCTCCAATGTGTTCGAGGTGGCAAAGATGTCCCAACCCTATGAAAAGGTCGTGGTTGGGATGAACCGGCAATACACCCTGGAGGCGATCCGGGCCGAGGGCACCTCGGAATGGCGAACCGCTCCCCACGACGAATTCGCACTGGTCATGGACGGCGAAGTTCTCGTCCGCTTGATGAAGCTGGACGACCCCCGCAGTTTCCACGATCCCGACGACGGGGGCTCGGTGCATGTCGAGGGCGACCCGGCCGGGACCGCGATGGGGGTGATCAAGGCGAAGCGGGGCCACATGGCCTTGATCCCTGCCGACTGTGCCTATCAATTCCACGCCGACAAGCCCGGGGTCGTCCTGCTACAGACGATCAAGGGCCCCGACAGCCTGGAACGTTGGGCGGACATCTGCATTACGACGGTCTGAGTGACCTGAAAGGAGAATGACGATGACAATGCTTCAGGAAACCCCGACCGTGCTCGCCACCGAGGAGAACGAGCAGGGATACCGAGAGTTCTCGCTGGGTGAGTTCCACTTCCGGCGGGACGAGTACTTCGTCTACATCACTTGGCCCACCGGCTCGCACGTGCTCTCGGCCGATGCCTTCCTCCGTGCGCTCCAGCGGGATGTGGCATGGGCGTTCTTCTACGGGATCGTGAACTTCGACGGTGTCCTGGGGACGGTGAACCACTACGGGACTGTCGATCTGTTTGCCGGTCGCTACAACGACTCATACCGGAAGGCCGAGCTCGACCACGTCGAGAACTTCCCCACCCCACAGATCAAGACCACCTTCGAGCACATGCTCGACGATTGGACGAACCAGACCTTCGATCCATTCGCGGCTCCCCGTGAGACCGGGTCTGCCTTCGGTGTCAAGAACGGCGATAACAAGAGCGCCATTACCCGGCATCGGGTAGCCGCCAAGCGGATGGTGGGTTGCTCGGATGATGAGCCCATTCGCTCCGATGACACCGGTCACCTGATCAACGAGCACTTCATCGATATCTCCCAGGATGAGCCGGAGATCATCGCCGAGCCCGGGTTCGAGGACGAGGTGAAGGCCTTCAGCCTCTATACCTACCTGTCGCGTTCGGACGTGACCTGGAACCCTTCTGTTGTCTCGGTTTGCAAGGACAGTCTCTTCTGCCCGACGACAGAGGAGTACATCCTTCCGATCATCCACGGCAACGACCGGGTTGAGTGGTTCGTCCAGCTGTCTGACGAGATCCGTTGGGATGTCGCGGACCGGGAAACCGGGGCGATTCGTGCCAAGGTGGTCATGCGCTCAGGCGACGTTGCTGCCATGCCCGCCGACATCAGGCATCAGGGCTACTCGCGCAAGCGGTCGATGCTCTTGGTCTGGGAAAACGCCGACGCGGAGCTTCCCGAGCTGATCGCCACCGGTCAGACTCCGACCTATCCAGCTGAGTTCTGAACCGAACCGGAGGGAATGAGTTGGAGGATCGCCTCTACATCGGGGGAGGCTTCGTCCCGTCCATCGGGAACGGCGTCATCGAGGTCTACAACCCTCATGACGGCACCAAGCTGGCCGATGTGGCCGAGGCCCGAGCCGAGGATGTGGATCGCGCGGTGCAGGCTGCGGGTGAGGCCTTTCCCGGATGGGCTGCGATGGCGGCGATGGATCGAGGTCGTTTGCTGCTTCGATTGGCCGATGCCATCGAGGCCAGTGTCGAAGATCTGGCCCGACTCGAATCGCTGGACAGCGGTCATCCGATCAGGGACACGACGGTCCTCGACGTCCCGCGGACCGCAGCCACCTTCCGCTACTTCGGCGGGATGGCAGACAAGTTTCAGGGCTCGATCCCACCGGTCGAGGCCGGGTTCCTGAACCACGTCTATCGACAGCCCCTGGGGGTCGTCGGCCAAATCGTCCCCTGGAACTTCCCTCTGATGTTCACTAGTTGGAAGTTGGGGCCCGCTCTCGCCGCCGGGAACACCGTCGTTTTCAAACCTGCCGAGTTGACACCGTTGTCCTCGCTCCGTGTCGCCCAGTTGATCGACGAGGTGGGTTTCCCACCTGGCGTGGTGAATGTGGTGCCTGGCTATGGGCACACTGCCGGAGCCCGTATCGCCGAGCACCCCGATATCGCCAAGGTTTCGTTCACCGGGTCCACCGTCACCGGCCGTCGGCTGGTTGAGGCCTCAGCGGGAAACCTCAAACGGCTCCAACTCGAGTTAGGTGGCAAAGGGGCCAACATCGTCTTCGACGACGCCGACCTCGATGCCGCCCTTCAAGGCTCTGCCTTTGCGATCTATCACAACCAGGGCCAAGCGTGTATCGCCGGGTCAAGGCTGCTGCTCCATGAGGCGATCGCCGGCGAGTTCGTCAGCCGATTCGTCGCCCTGACGGAGTCGATTCGGCTGGGTGACCCCCTGGATCGGTCGACCGAGATGGGGCCCCTCACCTCCCCCGAGCACCGTGACCGGGTTCTCAACTACGTCAAGGTGGCCGTTGACGAAGGTGGTGAGATCCTGACTGGCGGCGGTGTCCCTGAGGGCGCCGAGTTCGCTGCCGGTTGCTATGTGCAGCCGACCGTGGTTCGCGCCAACCCGGAGGACCGCGTCTGTCGCGAGGAGGTGTTCGGGCCCTTCGTCACCGTCACCACCTTCTCGTCCGAGGCGGAGGCGATCGCCATCGCCAACGACGTCGAGTACGGGTTGGGCGGGGGGCTATGGACCCGTGACCTGAGCCGGGCTCACCGGGTGGCTGGCGCCCTGCGGACCGGGATGGTTTGGGTCAATTGCTACAAGCGGGTCAACCCCGGTTCACCTTTCGGTGGCGTCGGCGCCTCGGGCTATGGGCGGGAGATGGGCTTCGAGGCGATGCATGAGAACACCGAGGCCAAGTCGGTCTGGATCAACGTGTCCGGCGGCCAGCCGGCCTGGTATGAGGGGCCCTGACTTTGGCTGAGTTCGCCAGCCTGCATGACGCGATTCACGAACTGGTGCCGGACGGCGCCACCGTGGCCATGGAAGGATTCACCCATCTCATCCCCTTCGCTGCCGGCCATGAGATGATCCGCCAGGAAAAGAAAGATCTGACACTGGTGCGGATGACTCCAGACGTCATCTATGACCAGATGATCGGAGTGGGCTCGGCTCGCAAACTGGTGTTCTCTTGGGGTGGCAACCCCGGTGTCGGCTCGCTCCACAGGTTCCGTGACGCCGTAGAGCATGGGTATCCGGCTCCCCTCGAGTTGGAAGAGCACAGTCATGCCGGGATGGCGGCCCGCTACGCGGCGGGGGCTTCGGGCCTCCCCTTTGCCGTCTTGCGAGCGTACGTCGGGTCGGACCTGGTCAAACACACGGAGGTGGCGTCGATTCACTGCCCATTCACGGGGGAGGAACTTGCCGCGGTGCCGGCCCTCAACTCTGATGTGACGGTGATCCACGCCCAGCAGGCCGACCGTGAGGGCAACATCGGGATGTGGGGGATCACAGGTGTGCAACGCGAGGCGGTGCTCGGGGCAAAGACATCGATCGTCACGGTTGAGGAGATCGTCGACGAGTTGTCCCCCCGCGGGCCGAACGTCGTGGTGCTGCCTGCATGGACGATCTCGGCGGTGGCCTGCGTTCCGCTGGGATCGCATCCGTCTTACTCCATGGGCTATTCAACCCGGGACAATGCCTTCTACACCGAGTGGGACCTGATCTCACGCGACCGCGACGTGTTTGCCGGCTGGATCCAGAAATACGTGATCGAGACCGAGCATCACGCCGGTTATCTGGCCGCGATCAGCGCCCAGCCATCAGGGAAGGGGGCACTCGGTGGTTGACCTGCTCAATCACGATCTGACCTACACGGCCGACGAGATGATGACCGTCACCGCCTCGCGGAAACTGAGCGACGGTCAGGTCTGCTTCGTGGGAATCGGCCTCCCCAGCGAGGCGGCCAATCTGGCTCGCCTCTCCCACGCCCCCAAGGTAGTGCTGATCTACGAGTCGGGCACCATCGGGACCAAGCCCGAGATCCTCCCCCTCTCCATAGGTGACGGGGAACTAGCCGAGCGGGCCGACCTGGTGGTCAGCGTGCCCGAGGTGTTTGCCTACTGGCTCCAGGCCGGGCGCATCGATGTCGGTTTTCTCTCTGCAGCCCAGATCGACCGATTCGGCAATCTGAACAGCACCGTCGTCGGTGGCTATGAGGATCCCAAGGTCCGCCTTCCCGGCGCCGGGGGAGCGCCAGAGATCATGTCGTCAGCCGGCTCCGTCATCGTGATGCTCAGGCACACCGAACGGGCATTCGTGCCTTCGGTCGATTTCGTGACCTCGGTCGGGTTCGGGCGCCATGGCGAGGGGCGGACCGGGCACGTCGGCGCCGGGCCGACGGTGATCATTACCGACCTGGGCGTCCTCGAGCCCGACCCCAACACCCATGAACTGACTCTGGTGGCGACCCACCCTGGGGTCGAGGTGGGCGAAGTCTTGAGTCACACCGGATGGGACCTCCTGGTGGCCGACCAGGTCGTCACCACCCAGCCCCCCACTGCAGAGGAACTGATGATTCTCCGCGACCTGATCGCCCGCACCAAGGAGGCTCATTCGAGGTGAGACCCTTCACCTATCAGGTCTTGCCGGCGCGGGTTGTATTCGGCTTTGGAACGCTCGCCCGCCTGCCCGACGAGCTCGATGCCCTTGGGGCGGGGCGGGTCGTCCTCATCGCCGACAACATGGCCAAGACGGAGGCCGATCAGATCGAATCGGCGCTCGGCGAGCGGGTAGTGGGACGGATCGGTGAGATCGAGCCTCATGTGCCTATCGAGGAAGTCGAGGTTGCCCGCCGCCTGACCGATGACCGTCAGGCCGATGCCGTGGTGACCATCGGTGGCGGCTCGACGACAGGTGTCGGCAAGGCAATCGTGCTCGAGAGGGAGCTCAGCTTCCTCGCCATCCCCACAACTTATGCCGGATCCGAGATGACTCCCATCTACGGGATCACTGCCGGGGAGGTGAAGCGCACCGGTCGGGATCCCAGGGTGAAGCCACAGACCGTGATCTACGACGTCGACCTGACCCTCGGCCTGCCGAGAGAGGTCACTTCAGGGAGCACGATGAATGCCCTCGCTCATTGCGTCGAGGCTCTCTACGCACAGGAGCGGAGCCCGATCGTCACGATCATGGCCCTGGAGGGAGTCAGGGCGCTGCAGCGAGGCTCGCTCATGGTCGCCGGGGATCCCAGTGACGTCGAGGGCCGATCCGACCTGCTCTATGGGGCATTTCTGGCCGGCGCCTCTTTGGGAGCAGTGGGAATGGCGATCCATCATCGGATCTGCCACGTGCTCGGGGGCACCTTTGGGCTTGCTCACGGCGACGCCAACGCCGTCATCCTCCCCCACGTCGTCGCCTACAACCGGGAATCAGAGCCCGAGGTGATGGCTGCCCTGGCGGACGCCATGGGGGTCACCGACACCGCGATCGGGCTTTTCGAGCTCGCCGGGGCGCTCGGCGCCCACACCAGCCTTGCGGAGCTGGGGATCACGGAGGCGGATCTCGACAGGGCGACCGAGATGATCGTCGACGGCGTGGGCTACAACCCGAGGCCAGTCGAGCGGGAATGGATCAGGCAACTCTTGGAGGACGCATTAGCGGGCCGTCCCCCATCAGCGCAATAGGATGTCGCACCATCGCCGCTCGGAGGAAACGTGACGGTTGACCCGACACTGACCCCCGGCTCGTCCTTCCGCGACCCCGATCAGGTCCTGGAGCGTCTGGCCGGCGCTTCCTATTTGGCCGACGAGCGGATCGCGACTTCGATCTTCGTCGCCGACGTGCTGGGCAAGCCGGTCCTTTGTGAGGGCCCCGCCGGGGTCGGCAAAACCGAGTTGGCCAAGGCTGTGGCCGAGATCACCGGCCGCCGTCTCATCCGGCTCCAGTGTTACGAGGGTCTCGACGAGTCCAAGGCCCTGTACGAGTGGAACTACAAGAAACAGCTGCTCAGGATCCAGGCCGAGCCCGAGGATGCCGACTGGGAGCAGACGGAGTCGGACATCTTCGACGAGGACTTCCTCCTGGAAAGGCCGCTACTGGCGGCGATCAGGGCCGCGGAGCCGGTGGTACTCCTCATCGACGAGGTGGACCGCATCGAGGTCGAGACCGAAGCCTTGCTTCTCGAGATCCTCTCCGACTTCCAGGTGTCGGTCCCCGAGTTGGGGACGATCGTCGCCACCACCCGACCCTCGGTCTTCCTCACCTCGAACAACACACGGGAGTTGTCCGAAGCGCTCAAGCGCCGTTGCGTCTTTCTGGACCTGGACTATCCGACGATCGAGAGGGAGCAGGCGATCATCGAGGCCAGGATCCCTGGGATCGGCTCGGCCTTGGCTGCAAACTGCGCCGAAGTCGTTTCTTGGATCCGTTCCTTCGAGCTGAAGAAGCCGCCTTCCGTCTCCGAGACCCTCGACTGGGCGCGAACCCTGCTCGTGCTCGGTCGACAGGAGTTGACACGTGACGACATCAAGGCGACGTTGAATCTCCTGCTCAAGTACTCCGGCGACAACGACAAGATCGGCGAGGCGTTGAAGGCAGCCCGCTGATGCGCAACATCAACGAGAGCACGGTCACCGAAGCCGCAGTCGGGCTGATCAAGGCGGAGGATCCCCGGCTCACCGTGGTGATGGAGAGCCTTATCCGTCACCTCCATGCCTTCATCCGCGATGTCGAGTTGACGGAGGAGGAGTGGATGGTGGGCATCCGGTTCCTTACCGCCACCGGCCAGATCTCCGACGACAAGCGTCAGGAGTTCATCCTCTTGTCAGACACCCTCGGTGCGAGCATCCTTGTCGACGCCATCAATCATCGGAAGTCGGCTGCATCGACCGAGAGCACGGTGTTCGGGCCGTTTTGGGTGTCGGGCTCGCCACATCTCGAGAACGGCGCCCGCATTGCCCGCGGCCCCCAGGCCGCCGCCGGTGAGACAACAGTGGTCCATGGCGTGGTCAAGGGAGAGAATGGCCTGCCGCTGGCTGGTGCGGTCATCGACGTCTGGCAGGCGTCGCCCGCAGGGCTCTACGACGTCCAGGACCCGGCTCAGCCGGAGATGAACCTGCGCGGGCTGTTCCACACCGATGCCGAGGGGCGCTTCTGGTTCGTCACGGTGAAACCCGCTGCCTATCCGATACCCGACGACGGGCCGGTGGGTGACATGTTGCGAGCTACGGGGCGACATCCGATGCGCCCGGCCCACATCCATTTCATGATCGATGCCGCCGCCCACGAGCGGCTCATCACCCACATCTTCGTAGAGGGGGACCCCTATCTCGAGTCCGACGCGGTGCTCGGGGTGAAGGATGGGCTGGTGACCGAGTTCATCGTGAACGAGTGTCCGGAAGACGCCGAGCGTTGGGGGGTTGTTTCCCCCTTCACCGAGGTGCGGTTCGACTTCACGATGGAGCCGGTCGGCTAAGACTCAGCCGGGGATTTCACGGCCCACAACTGCCACTCGCCGTCGATGCCCTTGAGGTGGTGCACGCCGCGATCTTCGAATGCGAGGTCCGAGCCCACAACCAGGTCCTTGACCGTTCGCGACACCAAGATCTCGCCCGGGTCGGCGGCTCCCATGATCCGAGCGGTGAGGTGGACCGCCATCCCTCCGACGTCGTCGCCTCGGACCTCGATTTCGCCGGTGTGGATCCCGGAGCGGATCGTCACGGCCATCGCGTGAAGCCGTTGGCGGAATCCGGCCGCGAACCGGATTCCGCGCCCGGGGCCGTCGAAAGTTGCGAGCACGCCGTCGCCCATGGTCTTGACGAGCCGCCCCCCGTGCTCGACCACAAACCGTCCCGCCAGGTCGTCGTGGGTGTCCAAGACACCGCGCCAACGGGCGTCACCCATCTCCGCCAGCAGACGGGTGGAATCCACGATGTCGGTATAGAGCACGGTCGCCAGGACCCTGTCTGTCGGCGCCGCGTGGGTGACTCCGGTGAGGAACTCCTCGATGGCATCGAGTGCCTCGTCTGGCTGTTCCCAAAAGAGAGGGCCGTCGGAGCCGGGGAGCTCCACCATGCGGGCGCCGTCGATGTGGTCCGCTAGGTATTGCCCGTGTGCGATCGGCATGAAGCGGTAGGCCCTTCGATGCAACACCAGCGTGGGCACATGAATGGCCGGGAGCAGAGCTCGGGCATCTGCGGTGAACATCGCCCGGAAATAGGCTGCTGCGGCAGCCGGACCGGCGATCGAGCGGGTCTTCTTGGCATACCAAGTCCTGAACTGCGGGTCGTCGGCCCGACTTGGCACCTGTAACAGCACGTGCTGGTCGCTGCCCCAGCGCTCGGCCATGGTCCGGTTCAACTCTTCGGCGGCTTCGGCGGGGAAGCCGATCGGGTAGTCGTCGGAGGCCACGTACTTGCTGCTGGTGTTGACCAGGATCAGCGCTGCGGTGCGCTCGGGCTTGGTGGCGGCAAACAGCATGCCCATGGGCCCGGCGTCGTAGGTGGTCATGATGGCTGCCCGCTCGCTGCCCACATCCTGCATCACGCACTCGAGCTCCTCGACGAATGACTCCCATGGGGGGAGGGCGTCGAGGGGCAGCGGGTCGGAGGCGCCGGTGCCCCGACGGTCGAAACGGATGACGCGGGCGAACGAGGCGAGCCGGCGAAAGAAGAGCTCGGCCTGAGGATCCTCCCAGTCCGTGTCGAATGCTCCGAAACTGCCTGCGGTCAGGACCAGGTCGATGGGTGAGTCCGGTTTGGAGGTTACGACTTCGTACGCGATCCGATCCGGGCCGAGGCGTGCGTAGCCGGTCGTGCGCTCCACATGGCGAGGATAGACCTGATGCCCCTAGGCGATCTCCAGGACAAACTCTTGCAACTGATTCAGGTTGCGCACCTCGTAGACCCCGGTGCAGAACCGCTTGAACTCGAGCATCAGGGAGTCCTCATCGCCCCAGTCACCCCTCGGCTCGGGGTTCAGCCAATAGACCTGCTTGGAGCGATCGTGGATCCGGCGCAGCACGGTCAAGCCTGCGTCGTCGACCCGATGGTTGTTGCGGGCATCGCCGGTGAAGATGACGGTCGAAGTGCCGGTTATCGACTTGCCGTATTTGGCCCAGAACATGTCGAAGGCTTTGGCGTGATCCGAGTGCCCGTCGTTGGAGATGTCTCGTGACCTGGCGATCAGGTGCTTGACATTGCGCAGACCGATGCCCTCGCCGATCTCCCGGGTGACCTCCTCGGCACCGTCGACAAAGATGAAGCAGCGCAGCTTGGGGAATTCGTTGCTCATCGCATTGAGGAAGCTCATGGTGAACTCGGCAAATTTGGCCACCGACCCCGAGACGTCAGCGACCAGATAGAGGTCGGGCCTCGACTCCCTTCGTGCCCGGTAGGCAGGATCGAAAGGCACGCCGCCGGCCGACAGGGAGCGACGCACGGTGCGGCGAACGTCGATCCTGCCCTTATGGCGTCTCCTCCTGCGTTGTGCCAGCTTGGCGGCGAGGCGACGCGCCAGGGGACGCACCGCCTGACGCATCCTCTTCAGCTGCTCGGGGGAGGCCGCCAGGAAGTCGATCTCTTCCACCGGGTCGAGCTGGGCAGCCAGGGCGATGTCGATGTCGAAGTCCCGGTCCTTGGCCAGCTTGCGGTTGATCTCGTTCTGGATTCGCTCCTTGAACTTGGCAATCCGTTGTTCGAGGGCCCGAATGTCGAGTTCGGCCTCGAAGTCATCAGCCGAATCGCTCCTGATTCGCGCTCTCGCCTGTTGCATCAGCCAGCCGAGATCGAGCTCCCTCATGATCCGGTGCAGGTAGTACTTCATCGAGGCCGACCGCTCGGAGTCGATGTGGCCGAACTCGGTCACCGCGGTTTCCGCCAGAGCGCGGAGGGCGGCGTCGTCGGCGCGGAGCAGGGCATCGAGCAAGACCTGGATGAAGTCGAAGTCCTCCTGATCGGATCGACCTCCGTACTCGGAGCGCATGACTATCGGCCCGATCGAGGACCGGGGGCCCTGGGCCGTCAATCGATCCTGGGGTTGATCTGGGTCGCGCAGAGAGGAGAAATAGAGGTCGAAATGGGCCTCGAATATGGGGCGGTGGTCGGCCCTCTTGACGAGGGTGCTCCCCAGGGTGGCTTTGACCTGGTCCCGACGCCTCAAGTCGACCCGTTGCAGGGCCTGCGCCGCATCCACGGTCTCGACCATCGACACCGGGATCCCCGCTTGGCGCAGGTGATGGATCAGCTCCAACAGCTCTGGGACCACGACCGGCAGTGTACGCTGCCGCCCTCCGAGCCAATCTCGACCCAGGTAATCGACGCGAGATGAGAGAGTTCCGACCTGTTGCGGCGCCACCAGGCCGTCTGGTGCGCCTGGCGCTGGTGCTCGATCCCAGGAACGGCCCAATTCAAACGATGCGCGTGGCCCAGATGGCGGAACGGGCCGGGCTCCAGGCTCTGTGGGTCAACGACCGTTTCATCACATCCGACGGCCTTTCCCGGATGGAGGCGTGGACCATGTTGACGATCGCCTCCATGTACACCTCGAGGATCAGGGTCGGCATCATGTTCAACTCCGGGCTTCGCTCTCCCCAGGCGACGGCGGCGATGGTGGGCTCGATGGACACGGTCATCGATGGTCGTCTCGAGTTGGGAGTGGCGGCCGGGTGGTACGAAAAGGAGCATGTCGGGCTCGGGCTGGCATTTCCGGACGCCGCGGCCCGGATCGAAGAGATGGGCCGGTTTGCTCACGTCCTCGCCACCCTGACCCGAGGTGAGTCTTTGGAAGAAGGTGGGCCGGCCCTCGGCATCTCCTCACCGCAGCCGGACGGGCCCACCTTGACCCTTGAAGCCGGAGGGCCTCGCCAGCTTGCGATCGCAGTAGGCATGGCCGACAACATGTTGCTCCCAACGCGACAGATGACCGAGATCGAGGCAATGGTCGAGGGGGCCCGCTCGGCAGCAGCCGAAGGCGGCCGGGATCCCGACAGCCTGGGCTTTGCCATCCAGCTCCCGGTGTCGGTGGGTCGGACCAACGCCGAGTCCGATGTCCGCGTCGAGATCGACGACATGCTGGCTCAGATGGACACCAGAGCCATCGGCATCCACGGTGATCTCGAGCGCTGTCAGGACATCATGATCGAGCTTGCCCATCTCGGGATCGGCGAGGTCCGGTGTGTTCTGCCGAATACGGCCGACATCGATGACGTGATCGCCCAGCTCACGGCGACGACGGTTGGGACCAAGGAGATACTGGTGCCGGGGGCGGCGCGGTCGGAGGCGCCGGCCCCACCCACGGGTTGGGGCGGCCCGGCCAAGCCGCAGAAACAGCCGTCGGGCTAGGGCTGGTGGGGACCCTGTTCGCTCTGCGAACAAGGTCACTATCATTCCAGGTGATGCCCGAAGAACGGTCCGGTGACTTCATCCAATCCCTGGAGCGGGGCTTGGCCGTGATCGATTCCTTTTCGAAGGAGCGCCCCGCCCAAACACTGAGCGAGGTGGCTGAGCTGACCGGTCTCACCAGGGCCACCGTCAGGCGCATGCTGCTCACCCTGGCCGAGCTCGGCTACGTGCGCCGGAACGGGAGGTTGTTCTCGTTGACGCCCAAGGTGCTCGACCTGGGCTATTCCTTCCTCTCCTCGTTCCAGGTCTTGGAACTGGCTCAGGGGCCGATGGAGCGCTTGGTCGAAGCGGTCAAGGAGTCGTCCTCTCTTTCGATCCTGGATGGTTCCGACATCGTTTACGTGGCCCGGGTCCCCACCACCAGGATCATGACGATTTCCCTCGCTCTCGGGTCGCGTCTACCCGCTTATCCCACCTCTATGGGAAGAGTCCTCATGGCCAGCCGTCCCGATTCCGAGATCGAGGACTACATCGCCCGCACCACATTCGAACCGCTCACCCGGTACACCACCACGGACAAGGACGAGTTTCGAGCGATCCTGCACAAGACTCGAGATCAGGGCTACGCCCTGGTCGACCAGGAGCTCGAAGAAGGGGTGCGCTCGTTGGCGGCGCCCATCCACAACAGCCGCGGTGAGGTGCTGGCGGCCATGAACGTGTCCTGTCATGCCACCCGGGCCGACATGACCCGCTTGCGTGAGGAGTTCCTCCCCCAACTCTTGGCCACCGCTCAGGAAGTGAGCAAGCAGGCCGGTGCTCACCGGGTCGGCTGACGTCACCCTCCCGTAATTGGGACGAGGAGGGGTCAGATACGGACCTGTGGGTCCCGATTACAAAGGTGCCACCCGAAACGAATTCGGGGCGACGCTGGCGTCGCCCCGAGTTGCCCTGGGAGGAGGGATCTGTTGTAGGCAACGATCTTTGAATTGACCGTGACTCCCTAGTTTCTAATCGTGCGATGTGACCGGACGGTGAACGCAGTCTGGCGATTGGCCGAATCTTGAGGATTCCGCCTCCAATGGGTCTCCATAGACTCCCGTCATGCCAGGCCTCCTCTCCTTTCACGGCCATCCCGATGACGAGACGATCGTCACCGAGGGGACCCTGGCCCGTTTCGCCGCCAACGGTGAGCACGTGGTAGTGGTCACCGCCACCGACGGTGTGCTCGGTGAGATCCACAACCACGACGAGCCCGAGGCGATTCGACTCCGGCTGGCTGAGGTGCGGGCCGAGGAATTAGCCGCCGCCTTGGACATCCTGGGGGTGCGCCAACACGAGTTCCTCGTCTATCGCGACTCGGGGATGATGGGATGGGAGGACAACTTCCATCCCGATTGTTTCTGGCAGGCCGACTTCATGGAGGCCACCGGACGACTCGTTCACCTCATCCGAAAGCACCGGCCCGAGACTGTGACCATCTACGACCCCTTCGGCGGCTACGGACATCCCGAGCACATCCAGGTGCATCGGATCGGGTTGGCGGCGTTCCACGCTTCGAGCGACGTGGCTCGTTTCCCGCTGATGGGGGATGACGAGCCCTGGCAACCAGATCGTCTCTGGATGTCGGTTTGGCCCCGGGGCAGAATGGCAATCTGGGCCACATCGACGGGGCTTCCGGCGACATCGACGAGGAAGAAGCCGCCAGAATGCGCAACTCGGGGTTCCCCGATGAAAAGGTGAGTCTTTGGATGGAAGTCGAGGACCTGGTCGATCTCAAGATCGCCGCTCTCAGGGCACATCGCACCCAGATCCCCCCCGACTGGTCGTTGAACAATGTCCCCGACGGATACCAGACGTCGCTCCTGGGTCGGGAGGCCTTCGTCGAGTTGTACCCGCGGCCCGAATAATCGGAGGGCCCAGCGGGCTCGTCGCCGTAAACTGTGAGCGTCCCACCACAGTCATGCTGATCGCACGCGACCTCCGTATCGAAGCCGGCCCCCGAACTCTGATCGAGGGGGTCTCCTTCAGTGTGCAGTCCGGCGACCGTATCGGCCTCGTCGGTCGCAATGGCGCCGGCAAGACCACGTTGATGCGAACCCTGGCCGGTCAGCTGGCCCCGGCCGAAGGCTCCGTGCTCCGGTCCGGGACCATCGGCTACTTCTCTCAGGAGGCTGCCCTTCCCGAGCTGGAGCATGCCGATGCCACCGCCCTGGAGCGCATCCTGATGGCCCGCGATATCGGGGCCATGCAGCGCAAGATCGAAGAGACCAGGCGTCGTCTTCACGATTTGATGGGTGACGAGCGCGACCGGGGGATACTCCGCTTCACGCGTCTTCACGACGAGTTCGAGGCCAAGGGCGGGTTCGTCGCCGAGGCCGAGGCAAAGCGCATGGCGGCTGCATTGGGCATCGGGAATGAGGAGTTGAGCCAGCCGGTGGCCACGATGTCGGGGGGTCAAAGGAGACGGGTCGAGTTGGCCCGGATCCTTTTCGCCGGGACCGACATCCTCTTGCTCGATGAGCCCACCAACCATCTCGACCTCGACGCCAAGGCCTGGCTCATCGAATGGCTGACCACTTATCGGGGCGGGATGCTGGTGGTGTCCCATGATCTCCCCTTGCTCGACGAGGCGATCACCTCGGTGCTCGCCCTGGAGCATGGCGAGATCGAGGCCTATCGCGGCAACTACTCCCACTATCTCCTGGAACGGGACCGCCGTCGAGAGCGAAAGGAGCGAGAGCGCAAGCACCAGGACGAGGCGATTGCCCGTCTCGAGGAGAACATACGCCGATTCAAGAGCACCACCGAGAAGATGGCCAAAGTGGCCCGCGCCTGGGAGACCCGAGTCGACCGGATGAAACGGGACCTGGTCGCAGTGCAGAAGGGTGGCAAAAGCGTTCGGGTTGCCTTCCCGCAACCAACCAAGTCGGGTCGGGTGCCGCTGTCTGCGCTCGGGCTGGCCAAGGCTTTCGGTGACAACCTGGTGTTCGTCGACCTCGAATTCGCCGTTGAGCGTGGGGAGCGGATGCTGCTCATCGGGCTCAACGGGGCGGGCAAGACGACCCTCCTTCGCATCCTGGCCGGTGTCGAGACCTCCGATCTCGGTGAGGTCAGCCTCGGCCACAACACCACGCTCGGCTACTACGCCCAGGAGCACGAACAGGTCCTCTCCGGGGTCTCGGTCCTCGATCACATGAGGTCGGTGGGGGGCATGCCCGATCAGACGATGCGCTCGCTGCTCGGCCATTTCCTCTTGGCCGACAAGGTCGACCAGGATGCGGCGACTCTCTCCGGTGGGGAGAAAACCAAGCTCGCCCTGGCGATGCTGGTCGCCAGTCGGCCCAACGTCCTCCTCCTGGACGAGCCGACCAACAACCTCGACCCCCAGGCCAAGGAGGCTCTCCTCGATGCGTTGAGCCTCTACGAGGGAACCATCATCCTCGTCAGCCACGACACCGACTTCGTGGCCCAGCTGTTCCCGGACCGTGCGGTGCTGATGCCCGAAGGCGAGATGCGCTTCTTCGACGAGGCCCTGCTCGACCTGGTGGCGCTCGCCTGAGGAACCGCGGGGCGCCTTTCACCATCTAACGGGTATGAGGAGAATCATCCCCTTCGCAGTGGTTTTGTCAGTGCTCTCCGCGTGTGGTGGAGCTGAGCCATTCTCAGATGGCGAGAACCCGAGCCCGGCCCCGTCGACCACCGTTTCCGCCGATGAGCCGGTCGATTCCGGCACCGATCAGCCCATCGACGAGCCGGGACCGGTTGGCTCGATCCCCGAGCCCAGGCCGCCCATCGACGGAAGCATCTCCGGCGAGGTCTGGATCGCCAGCACCGACCTCTTGATCATGGAGAGTTACCCGATTCAGGTGCGGCTCCAAGTGGAGGGGGAGAAGCCCACCCCCTGTCATGAGATCTTCTGGACCGTCGAGGACGACGGCGAGACCATCGAGATCACCATGATCTCTCAGATCAACAGCGACGAAGTGTGCGCCCAGGTGATCGAGCCGTTCATCATCTCGGTTCCACTCGGCAGCTGGGCCGAGGAGTCACGCGAGGTCCATCTCAACGGCGAATCGGTCGGGTCGTTCGACAGCTGAGCCGGGCGGGTCCTGCACCCTACGAACGAACGTTCGTTTGTGATAGTCTGCCGGCATGAGCCCGGAGGAGCGATTCCAGAGCGTCCTCGACGCCGAAGACAAGATCGAGCCCACCGATTGGATGCCCGATGGCTATCGCCAGACCCTGATCCGTCAGATCGCCCAGCACGCCCATTCCGAGGTCATCGGGATGCAGCCCGAAGGCAATTGGATCAGCAGGGCCCCCACCCTGCACCGCAAGGCGATTCTGATGGCCAAGGTCCAAGACGAGGCGGGACACGGTCTCTATCTCTATTCGGCTGCAGAAACACTCGGGGTCAAGAGAGACGAGCTCCAGGAGCTACTGCATCAGGGCAAACACAAATACTCATCGATCTTCAACTACCCGACGTTGAGTTGGGCAGACATCGGGACAATCGGGTGGCTCGTCGATGGTGCCGCGATTACCAATCAGGTGATGCTCACCCGCTGTTCCTACGGCCCGTATGCCCGGGGCATGGTGAGAATCTGCAAGGAAGAGTCGTTTCACCAACGACAGGGATACGAGCTGTTGATAAGGCTCTGTCAGGGGAGTGAGGAGCAAAAGGCCCTCGCCCAGGACTCTCTCGACCGGTGGTGGTGGCCCTCACTGATGATGTTCGGCCCCCATGACACCGAGTCCACCCACACCGAGCAGTCGATGGCCTGGAAGATCAAGCGGGTCTCCAATGACGACCTGCGCCAGCAGTTCGTCGACATGACCGTTCCCCAGGCGGAGTACCTCGGCTTGCGGATACCCGATCCTGATCTGCGTTGGGACGAAGCACGGGGTCACTACGACTTCGGAGAGATCGATTGGGATGAGTTCTGGGTGGTGGTGCGAGGCGACGGGCCGATGAATCGGGAGCGACTCGCCCACAAGGTGGCCGCCTGGCAGGAGGGAGCGTGGGTCAGGGAGGCGGCCATCGCCCACGCCGAGAAGAGGGCGGTTCGGGGCGCGGCATGAGTGGAGAGGCATGACCTACGAAGTCCCGGTGGCCCCCGGGGAGAGCGCCGAGATCGAGACCAGCACCGACACCACCGGTGTCGTGTGGCCGATGTGGGAGGTCTTCGTCAGGGCGCGTCGGGGAGTCTCCCACGTCCACATCGGCAGTCTTCATGCACCCGACCCGGAGACCGCGCTGCAGAACGCCAGGGACGTCTACACCCGCAGGGGAGAAGGTGTCAGCGTATGGGTGGTGCCGAGCAGCGAAGTCCGCACCTTCGAGCCCGACGACGCGGCCGACTACGTGGAGGCCAACGAGAAGGTCTACCGCCTGGCCACCACCTATGAGATCCCGGACGAAGTGGGGCAGATGTGATCGAGTCTCGAATCCCGAGTCTCGAGGCTTCAGCGTTCACCTGGCTCCTCGGCCACGCCGACGACAACATGGTCCTCGCCCAGCGACTCGGGGATTGGATCTCGCGAGGGCCCGAGCTCGAAGAGGACATCGCCCTGGGAAACATCGCCCTGGACCATCTTGGCGTCGCCCGAGCCCTGTACGCGCTGGCTGGAACAGTCGAAGGCCGGGGTCGGGGCGAAGACGACCTGGCGATGTTTCGTACCGAGCGTGAATATCGGAACCTTTTGCTCGTGGAGCAGCCCAATGGGGACTTCGCCCACACCATGGTCCGTCAGTTCCTGTTTGACGCCTATCAGCTGCAGTTGTGGGAAGACCTATCCACCGCCGACGACCGGGAGTTGGCGGGGATCGCCGGCCGCGCCCTCAAGGAAGCCCGTTACCACTTCAGGCATTCCTCGGGTTGGGTGATCCGTCTCGGCGACGGAACCGAAGAATCCTCTCGGCGTGTCCAAACCGCCCTCGACTCGTTGTGGAGGTACACCGACGAGATGTTCCACGATGACACTGCCGGCTACCGGGTGGCCTGGGACCTCGAAGTGATGTCGGTCCTGGCCGAGGCCGGGCTCACCATTCCCGAAGACCCCTATCAGCGCCCTGGGGGCCGGCAGGGCCTCCACAGCGAGCATCTGGGGTTCCTCCTTGCCGAGATGCAATGGATGCAGCGTTCCTACCCGGGTCTGAAATGGTGATTGGAACGGCCCTTCTCGATGTGGAGCGAGCCCGAGAGGCGGTGAATCAGGTCGTCGATCCTGAGATCCCGGTGCTCACCATCGCCGAGCTGGGCATCCTCCGCGACATCATCGTCGAGAGCGGGAAGGTGACAGTGACGATCACCCCGACGTACTCGGGTTGTCCGGCGCTGCATCAGATCGAAGACGACATCCGGTCTGGTCTCCTCGAAGCCGGATTCGACCAGATCGTGATCATGACCACCCACCACCCGGCGTGGACCACCGACTGGATGGGACCCGAGGCGAGGGACAAACTCATCGCCTTCGGGATTGCCCCTCCCTCGTCATCTGACGCTGTGCTGTGCCCCCGGTGCGACGCCTCCGGGCCGAGGGTGGTGTCGAGGTTCGGCTCGACCGCGTGCAAGGCACTGATGGTATGCGGCGGGTGTGGCGAGCCCTTCGACTGGTTCAAGGAGTTCTGACGCTGACATGGGCTCGGTCGAGTTCCACCAACTGCGTGTGGTCGAGGTGACACCACTGACCGATGAGTCGGTCGCCGTGACCTTTGATTTGCCCCCACCATTGGTCCCGGACTTCACCCACCTTCCGGGCCAGCACGTGACTTTGCGTGCGGTGGTAGACGGTGAAGACCTTCGGAGGTCCTACTCCATTTCCGCCAACGCCAACGGCGGCAAGCTCCGGGTTGGGATCAAGCGCCTCCCCGGAGGCGCCTTCTCGACGTGGGCCACGACCCGTCTCAGGGCCGGTGACAGGATCGGGGTGATGCCGCCGGTGGGCGAATTCACGATCCAGCCCGACCCCGGCACGGCCCGGCACCGGGTAGCGATCGTCGCCGGGTCAGGGATCACCCCGGTGCTGTCCTTGGTCTCGACCACTCTGGAATCGGAGCCGGGCTCCTCCTGGACCGTCCTCTTTGGCAATCGGACCGTCAACAGCATCATGTTTCTCGATGAGTTGGAAGCCCTCAAGGACCGCTACCCCGCCAGGCTCCAACTCTTCCATTTCCTGAGCCGCGAGGGATCCGATCTGCCGCTGCTCTCCGGGCGCATCGACGCCGAGAAGATCGAGATCGTGCAGGGCACGCTTCTCGGTGGGCGGCCGGTAGATGGTTGGTATCTGTGCGGGCCCTACGACATGGTGACGATGGCCCGGCACACACTCATCAACCTGGGTGTGGCTGAGGACCGGATTCATGACGAGTTGTTCTTCGCCGGCCCCCTCGACCTTTCGACCCTCCCACCCGAGCCGCCGCCCGGGAAGGGCTCGGTTCATTTGACCGTCATCCTCGACGGGCGCGCCGTCGAAACGCTGATGGCCCCGGAGACTTCGATTCTCGATGCCGCCCTTCGGGTTCGGTCCGAGCTGCCCTTCTCATGCAAGGGCGGTATGTGCGCCTCCTGCAAGGGGCGGATCGAGGAGGGTGCGGTCACGATGGCCAAGAACTACGCCCTGGTCGATTCGGAGATCGAAGCAGGTTATGTGCTCACCTGTCAGTCGCATCCCGTCGGGGATCGCGTTGTCGTCCGCTACGACCACCGCTGATGGTGACCGCCCGCAACACCCGCCAGGACGTCATCGAGGCCGCCGGGCGGCTCTTTGCCGAGAAGGGCTATCACGGGACCTCGATGCGGGACCTGGGCCGGGAGCTCGGGCTGCTGGGCTCCTCGCTCTATGCCCATGTCGAGTCCAAACAGGACCTGTTGGTCGAGGTCGTCGAGGAGGGCGCCCGGTTATTCCAGGCGTCGGCCTCAGCCGCTATCGAGGAGGGCGGCGCACCGGGCCAGCAACTGAGTCATCTGATAGCGGGTCACATCGGGGTCGTGATCGACAACCTCGACGTAGTTCGCACCTATCTCAACGAGGCGCGAATGCTCGACGCCGATCATCGGAGTCGTGTGATCGCGGCAAGGGACAGCTATGAGCAAGTCTTCCGCATCGTGATCGCAGCCGGCATCTCCGACGGTTCCTTCCGATCCAACGCAGATCCGAAGCTGGAATCGATCTTCATCCTCTCGGTCCTCAATGCCATCGAGAGGTGGTATCGGCCGACAGGCGCGGTGAACCGGGACCGCCTCGTCGACGAGGTGAGTGACTTCGGGCTGGCCGCGCTCAGACGCTGACGGTCTCCTCTTCGGGCAAAGCGGCCCTCTTCCTGATCTCGGAGGCCAGCCACAAGTACAGGGCGAGGACGACGCCGACGACCACCACCCAAAGCAGGCTGAGATCAGGTATGTAGAGAGCCACCACCGCCGCCACCACCCCGATCACCCGCACCAGGTCGTAGTGCGCCGACACCCACCGAGCCGTGGCACTCCCGCCCGGAGAAGGCTCCATAAGCTGGTCCCACCACTGCTTGACCCTCATCGCCCATGCCGGGCGCCCGGAGAGATAGACGGCGAATCCCAGGATCAGAGCTGCCAGGGCGATCAACAGCTCGACCTGTCTCAATCCGGAGGCCACGTCATACAGGATCCCGACCGCGGTCTCCTCTGCGGCCGGGTTGGTCACGACTCCAACTATCTGTCCTTCGACCCAGCGCAACAACGCCTCGGTGATCGGGACTCCGATCACGATTCCCACCGCGAGTTGGATCGCGGTGCGACGCCGGGTTCGCGAGACCCACAACGCCACGACGATGAGGATCAATGAGAAGATCACCAGGGCCCAGACCGCGCGATCCAGCATGACCACCCCGTCCTGGAGCGCAGTGAGCCGGGCTTCGGACATGACCGTCACCTGCCCGAAGTCCTCCGGAAGCCGAGCGCTGATGGCTGTCGAGAGCTGCTGAAGCGCTTCGTCCGCCTTGTCCGACAGCTTGTCGGGGAGGGTGATGTCCGGGCCCAGCCCGCTGAGATCCGGGAGGACCCGCCGGATCGCCTCCCCGATGATGGGGATCATGTTGAGCCGGACCTCACCATCCTCGACCGACACGTTCGGGATCTCCGCGAAGTCGCCGCGCAACAGGGCAACGATGCGCTCGTGGGCGGCTCGGACCAATACGGGGACACGGGCCTGGAAGTCGGCTGACTGGACGAAGTCGTCGATGCGGGTCGTGATCCGAGTTTCGAGCCCGGAACTCACGGTTGGCGCCAGGTCTTCTAGTGACGGGCGATCGAACGAGCCCAGGAGTTGCTGACCACGATCTTCAATTCCGAGGGCGTCGACCATGGCATCGAACAGGAAGTCGTCGAGCTGGCCCAATGCGGTGGCGATGCGGGTTTCGAGATCCAGTGCCTGGAGGACCTCGGTGCTGACGCGGTCGCCAAGAGCGGTATAAAGAGCCTCTTCTTCCAGGGCGGGGCCGACCGCTTCCATGAATGCGTCGGTGTCGAGGAGGGTGTTGTGGGCCCAGGCCGCCATCGCGGTGAGCACGATGCTGAGACAGGTCACAACCACGAGCAGAAAGGTGATGATCCCCCGACTCCGTCCCTCTGGCGCTATGGCCTCTTCTTCAGCGGGCGGTGTGGGTTCTGCTGCTTGGGGAATATCACCGTCGGTCATCGTTGCTCGCTTTCAGGGTCGGCCGGGGACTCTAATGGGGCGACGATCGAGCGGTTTCGCAACCCCACCCCGAACCGGCGTCGTGTAGATTCCCGGGCCGCGACGAACCTCAGCGAAAGGACAAAGCATGTCTCACCAGGCAGGCAATGGATACGAAGGGCCTCCGGCCATGGCAGTCGGCGCCATCATGTTCGCCGGGATCATGATGATCATGGGCGGCGTGTTCTCGGCGATTTCCGGGCTCATGGCCCTGGCCAAGGATGATTTCTACGTGGAGCTCCCCAACTACCTGCTCAAGCTCGATCCAACGACATGGGGATACATTCACCTGATAGTCGGGATCGTTGTGGCTCTGGCCGGGTTCTCGGTGCTCACAGGGAAGACCTGGGCCCGAGTGGTGGGGATCCTGGTCGCGTTCGTGAGCGCGGTAGCCAACTTCGCCTTCATTCCCTTCTACCCGGTCTGGTCATTGCTGGTCATCGCGGTCGACATCGTCGTGATCTGGGCGCTGGCCGCCCATGGGCGCCAGATGTCCCAGGCCTAGGGAATCCCTTCTTCATGCAGGGCGTCACGTATCTGTGATGTGATGTCGCGCGTCATGGGTGAGGGTTTTGTCGCGCGTCATCGGTAATGGTTGGTGAGGTTAGGCGGGCGGGGTTTTGGGTCGGCCGGGGGGTTTGCCTGTTGGCTGGTAGCGGCGGGTGGAGTCGAGGTGGAGGTGTCGGATGAGTTTGCCGTCGATGAAGACGGTGGCGGTGGTGCCGTCGGTGTGGACTTCGGCTTGTTGGCCGGCGTGAGCCATTCCGACTCCGATATGCCACTTTTGGAGTTGGGCTGCTCCTGAGGGGCTGATCACCACTTGGGTGCGCCGGACAGGGGTGGGGAGGGGTTGGGGTTGGCTGGCCGGGGTGGACGTGTATCGGTTCCAAGGGGTTTGCCGGCCGATCCCACGGTGGGGTCGTTGATGGTTGTAGTAGTCGGTGAACACGTCGAGCTGATGTTGCAGTCCGGTGATGGTGTCGGCTCGGGGTCGGGCCCGGAGCCACTTTTTTAGGGTCTGGTTGAACCGTTCCACTTTGCCGGTGGTTTGGGGATGGTGTGGAGCCGAGGTGATGGGACGGATCCCCAGGTTGCGGAGTTGGATTTCGAAGTCGACTTCGAATCCTCGCAGTCTCCCCGAGAACGCCAGCGCGTTGTCGGAGAGACACCCTGAGGGAGGCCGGTAACGAGAAACCGCCAGGCTGAACGCCTCCCAAGCCGCCTCACCGGTTTCGGCGGGAGCGGCATGACTGGCGACCACCAGCCGGGAATGGTCGTCGATCAGGTTGATCACCACCACCTTGGTCCCGTCGCTGAGACCCCAACTGGTCCCGTCGATCTGCCACAGCTCGTTGGGAGCAGACGCCTCAAACCGGTGTAGCGAAGATTTGGGCTGTTTCTTAGGGTTGGGTTGGATCAACCCCCGCCGGTGCAACACCCGCCAGATCGTCGCTTCCGACACCAACGACTCGATCCCCTCCTCGGCCATGTGCCAGCGGATCGTCCCCGGCCCATTGTCCAGACCATCATCAGTGAGCCGTTTGCGCCAAAACACGATCAAATCCTCAACCGAAGCCGAAACCATGTGAGGCGAACGCAGAGGACGTCGAGAACGAGACTCCAACCCCACCACCCCCTCAGCCAGGTAACGGTTCCGCCATTTGTAGAACGTCTTCGGCGAGATACCCCAGTCCCGGCACAACCCGGCCACGTTCACCCCCTCCAACGACCCAGTCACCGCAGCCAACAACCGAAACTCCACAGGTGCCACCTTTCCAGCCATGACCCCATGGTCACCGCCAGGTGTTACCCATGTCCCGCGACATCAACCGTTACCGATGTGCCGCGACCCAACATCACGGATGTGTGACGCCCTGCATTAGGAATGAGTGGAGGTCAGCCGCCGTTGGCGCTGGGATCCTTGACGGTCCAGGTGCCGTGGCTGGCGATCAGCTTCGAAAGGTCTCCCTCCCCGACTTTCTCCCTGGCGGTCTCGATCTGGGCGGTCATCTGGGACTCGTAGGTCGGCCGACTCACATTGCGGAAGATGCCGAGTGGGGTGGGCCCAAACGGCCCATGTGACAGCCGGCTCAGTGCAAAACCGATCGACGGGTCGGGTCGGGTCGGGTCATGGACCAAGATGGCGCCGGGATCCACCGATGAGCTGTCGACAACGGTTGCCTGCCCGTTGCGCAGCATCACTGCCTTGGCCCCTTCGTCGAACACGATTGGCTTGCCCGGCTCGAGGTCGATGCGGTTGTGGACCCGCTCCTCCTTCCCGGTCAACTGGATGAAGGCCTTGTCGTTGAACACGTTGCAGTTCTGGTAGATCTCGATGAAGGCCGACCCCGGGTGCTCATATGCGGCGCGGAGGATCTCTTCGTTATGGATGCGGTCCATGTCGAGAGTCCGGGCCACGAAGGTGGCCTCGGCACCGAGAGCGAGCGACACCGGGTTGAACGGGTAGTCAATGGACCCGTAGGGCGTCGATTTGGTTTGCTTGCCCACCTCCGAGGTCGGTGAGTACTGACCCTTGGTGAGGCCGTAGATCTGGTTGTTGAACAAAAGGATCTTGAGGCCGATGTTGCGGCGGAGGGCATGAATCAGGTGATTACCACCGATCGACAGGGCGTCACCGTCACCGGTGATGACCCACACCGAGAGGTCGGGACGGGTGGTGGCCACCCCGGAGGCGATGGCCGGCGCCCGCCCGTGAATGGAGTGCATCCCATAGGTGTTCATGTAGTACGGGAAACGGGATGCACACCCGATGCCCGAGACGAACACGAATTCTTCACGTGGGCGGCCCAGACCGGCGAGGAACTGCTGGACAGTGGCGAGGATGGTGTAATCCCCACAACCAGGGCACCACCGCACCTCCTGGTCGGTTTGGAAGTCGGCACGGGTGTAAGACGGGGCGGTCATTTCATCATCTCCAGGATTCTGGCTTCTATCTCTGCGATCTTGAACGGCTCCCCAGCTACCTTGTTCAGGCCTTTGACATCGAGCAGGAACTCGGCCCTGATCACCCTTCGCAGCTGACCGGTGTTCAACTCCGGGATCAGGATCTGCTTGTAGGAATTGAGGACCTCCCCGAGGTTGGTCGGCAAGGGGTTGAGGTATCGCAGATGGGCGGTCGCCACCTTCTTGCCGCCGAGGCGAACCCGGCGGGCGGCGGCGCGAATCGATCCGTAAGTGGACCCCCAACCCAGGACCAGGATGTCGGCATCCGTGTCGCCGAAGACCTCGACCGGAGGTATGTCATTGGCGATGTTGGCCACCTTCCAGGCCCGGGTGTCGGTCATCAGCTGGTGATTGGCCGGCTCATAGGACACGTTCCCGGTGATGGCCTCCTTCTCCAGGCCGCCGATCCGATGCTCCAGGCCGGGCGTACCCGGGATCGCCCAGGGGCGGGCGAAGGTGTCGATGTTCCGCATGTAGGGGAGAAAGGTGCCGTCCGGCCCATTGGCGTGCTTGGCGAATTCCACCGAGATCGGTTCCAGGGCTGACACGTCGGGTAGCTTCCACGGCTCGGAGCCGTTGGCGATCTGGTTGTCGCTGAGCAGCAAGACCGGTGTCATGTATCTGAGGGCAAGTCGCGCCGCCTCGATGGCCATCGCGAATGTGTCGCTCGGTGAGGCCGCTGCAATCACCGGGATCGGTGACTCGCCGTGGCGCCCATACAGCGAGAACAGGAGATCGGACTGCTCGGGTTTGGTGGGCAGGCCGGTGGAAGGTCCACCCCGCTGGACATTGATCACGATCAGCGGGAGCTCCATCATGAACGCCAAGGAGATCGACTCGCTCTTGAGGGCGATGCCCGGTCCCGATGATCCCGTCACTGCCAGATTCCCGGCGAAGGCGGCGCCAATGGCGGCCCCCACCCCTGCGATCTCATCCTCCGCCTGGAAGGTGCGGACCCCGAAGTTCTTGTGACGCGACAGCTCGTGCAGGATGTCGGAGGCCGGTGTGATGGGATAGGACCCATAGAACAGTGGCAGGCCCGACAGCTGCGACGCTGCGATCAGACCCCAGGCCAGAGCCGAGTTCCCGTTGATGTTGGTGTAAACCCCAGGCTCGAGAGCGGCCGGCTTGACCACGAACGTCGTCTTGGCCGCTTCGGTGGCCTCGCCCAGGGTGTAACCGGCCTGGAAGGCAGCGATGTTGGCGGCCGCCACCTCCGGGGTCTTGGCGAACTTCTTCACGGCCCATTCGATGGTCGGCTCGGTTGGGCGATTGAACAGCCACGCCAGGAGCCCGAGGGCGAGGAAGTTCTTGGAGCGGAGGACACTCCTCCCGCTCACACCAGAGTCTTTCACGGCCTCTTTGGTGAGCTCGTCCATGGGGACTCCGATCACCCGGTATCCATCGAGGGTCCCATCTTCGAGAGGGTTGGCCTCGTAACCGGCCTTGGCCAGGTTGCGCTCGTCGAAGGCGTCGGTATTGACCACCAGGGTGCCGCCCTGACGAAGATCCTCGAGGTTCTTCCTGAGGGCCGCGGGGTTCATTGCAACCAGGCAGTCGGGTTGGTCCCCGGCGGTCAGGATGTCGAAATCGGCAATCTGTACCTGGAAACTCGAAACCCCGGGCAGGGTCCCAGCCGGGGCCCGGATCTCGGCCGGGAACGAAGGCAGGGTCGCCAGGTCGTTCCCGAACAAGGCGCTGGCGTCGGTGAATTTCGATCCGGCCACCTGCATTCCGTCACCGGAGTCTCCGGCGAATCGGATGACGATTCTGTCAAAGGTCTCGGTCCTCGCGGTCTCAGGTCTTTCCGTGGCGATCTGCTCAGCCACTCTTGGTTCACTTCCTTATTTGGTTGGTTTGGGCGCGCGCCCACCAGAGCTATTAGACACCTGGTTCTCTCGAAAAGGGTCGGAATCTCCGTGGCTCGCTGGTTCTATTTTATCGACCCCGAGGGCTACAGAGGTTTAACGATTGTGGACACGAAACCGACCACTCCGCGAGCCTCCAGTTCGCGCCCAAATCCGAGAAGTGCCGGCTCCGAACCCATCGGCCCGATGACCTGTATGGAGACGGGTGGGCTCCCCGAGCCGGGCAAGGGCATGGCCACCGCGGGGTGGAGTGAATGGTTGACCAACGCCGTGAACCAGGAGAGAACTACGCGGTGATGCAGGTCTCCGATCCTGTCGACACCGATGACCTTGCGCATCACCGGCACCGTTGGGGTGACGAGCAAGTCAACCGTCTCGAAGGCGTCAGCGAATCGACTGCGGATCATTCGCTGCCAGGCCCGACCTGTTGCCGACTCCCCGGCAGTGACGCTCTCACAGTCCTCGAGCCTGGCGACTACATCGTCACCATAGGGAAGGCCCTGGGCCCGGAACCCCCGGTGGACTTCGTTGATCTCGTCCGCGATGGCGAGAGTGATCTCACGGCCCGGCAACACATCCCGAAGTGGCAGGGACTGCACGTCATGACCGAGGTCTGTCAACTGTTGGATCGCTTTGGCGAAGGCCGCATCGACCTGGTTGTCCGTCGGTGCTCGGTCAAACCAGGGTTGTGGGATCCCGATTCGGAGCGGGCCGGGATCCGGCTCGAGGGTGGCGTCGCCTGACAGAACCCGGTAGGCGATGTCGAGGTTCTCGATGGAATCGGCGAGCGGGCCGACGGTGTCGACTGAGGGTACCAGCGGGAACACTCCTTCGAGCGGGATCCGCCCGTGGGTGACCTTCAGGCCGAAGCAGCCACAGAGGGCGGCCGGCACCCGGACCGAGCCACCGGTGTCGGTGCCGATGGCGATTGGTGTCATGGCACTCGCTACTGCGACTGCGGACCCACCGGAAGACCCGCCGGGGGAGGTGGTTGGGTCCCAGGGATTGCGCACCGCCCCGAAATAGGGGTTCTCGCTGGAGAACCCGAAGGCGAACTCGTGGAGCCCGGTCCGGCCGACGATCACCGCGCCGGCCCGCTCCAGCCGTTCCACCGCAGGTGCGCTCTTGGTCGCCTGGTGGCGATAGAAAGCAGAGCCGCAAGTTGTGACCCGGCCTCGATGGTCGATCAGATCCTTGAGCCCCACGGGGACACCGGCCAGGCGGCGTGCGGGCTCACCGCTCTCCTGCGAGGCGTCGATTTCCCGGGCCCGGGCCCGCGCCCGGTCGTCGTCGATCTCGGTGAAGGCGTTGAGGGTGGGCTGGGTGCGGTGCGCCGCCTCGAGGGCCTCCTCGACGCGGTCGACGGCGGACGATCCAGACACCAAATCGACGTTAGCGGGCCTACTCGTAGGTCAGACCGCCGCTATCGGGGACGAGAGAGATCCAAACCTGGCCCGGTGGGACCGCGATGGTATTGCCGTCGGGGTCGGTGAGGCGGTACCACTCGGTCTCCGTCTCGCGCTCCCAGATACCCTCGACCACCTTGCCCTCGGCGAAGACGAACGCCTGACCGGTGCCGGTGGTATGTGAGCTTGGCAGCCCGTTGTTCGAGTACTGCTCGGAGTAGAGGGCGACCAGCACCGGGAACCCGATACGACCCTCGGTGCCATCTTTGCTACGCCAACCCGACTCTCGGCCGTCAGTGCTGCGGAGCCAGGTCCCGGTCGTTGCGTCCCAGGCCCAGTTGACGTCGGTGCCCCGGAAGTTGATGTGCACGGCCCTGGCGGCGGCTGCATCGGCGGGCATTGGCCCGAATTCCCAGATGGGCCCGGTCGGCGGCCGGTCCTGGAACTCTTTGGCGTCGGCGTCCGCTCGGAGGCCTGCGGTCGTGGTGTAGAGGTTGTGCGGCGCGCTGCGGAACGAGACGCGGAATGCGGCAGGGGTGGTCTCGGTGAGCACGTTGATGCCGTTCGATGAGATCATCTGCTGTACCCAACCTTGAGCGCCCGATATCGCGAACGTGGGGTGGTTCAAGGCTGAGAGCAGCGTGGCGTCCGTGGGACGCCCCGATCGCATCGGGCCCAGGAACTCGGAGTCGGACTGCATCCACAGAGTCAAGAACCTGGTGATGCCCTCGACCTTGATTTCGACGACCGCGTCCGCGTGCTCGATCCCGGAATGGGGCCGGGCGTTGACGTGATTGTCGATCTTGACCGCGAGCACCCTCCGGTCGAGGAGGGTCGAGTCGGCAACGGGCAAGCCGTTGACAGGCGATTCGGTCATCACGACGGTGGTAGTGGTGGTGGCTGCCGTCGAGCTAGTGGTGCTGGCGGGAGCCGTTGTCGGGGTTGAGGAGGTTGTCGTGCTGTCGATCGTCTCCGCCGGTGAACAGGCGACGAGGATCAACGCGCCCACGACGAACTTGCTGAAGGTTGAACGCATCGGCGGCAGGGTATCGGTGTCCGCCAGTTACACCGTCAATACCCCTCCGGTGACCGGGAGCAGAGGCAGCACTGCCTCCGGCTCGTCGATGGAAATCGCCAGCTCTATGCCTTCGGCGTTGGAGCGAAGGACATACAGGGCATCGATGTTGACCCCGGCGTCGGCGATGAGTCGGGTGAGGCGGGCCAGCTCCCCGGGGCGGTGCGGCAGCAGAGTGGTGAGAACCATGTGCTCTTCGCTTTGTAGTGCTGCTTCTCTCAGCACCCGACGGGTGGTGGCGGCGTCGTCCACTATCAGCCGCACCGTGCCCTCCCCGTTGGTCCCGTAAGCGGCGAGAGCTTCGATGTTGACCCCGAAGGCGGCGAGGGCTTCCGTGAGTGAGGCGAGTCTGCCCGGACGGTTTTCCATCTGGACGACGAACTCGGTCATGGTTCGACTCTACGCCTACCTGTCCCGTGTGTGACTCGAGACCGGGTCGGGGGGCTCGACTCGCCCCCGGCTGACCAAGTACCGGTGCCAGATGAGCCGGGCGGCCACCGCCCGCACCGGGCGCCACGGGGCGGACAGGATTTCGAGCTCAGCGGGCCCGGGGACCGAACCGAGCCCGAGGGCCTCGCTGACCCCGACCTGGAGTGCCCGGTCCCCAACGGGAAACAGGTCGGGCAGCCGCAACGCGGAGAGCAGGTAGGCATCGGCGGTCCACAGCCCGATCCCTTTGATCGCGATGAGCCTCGAACGTGCCTCCACCTCGCCGACCTCTCGGAGCGCAGGCAGGTCGAGCTCGCCGCTCACCACAGCATCGGCGAGCTCGAGGAGATATCCCGACTTCTGGCGAGTGACACCAACCGATCTCAAACCGGCATCGCCGGATTCGAGCACCGTCTCGGGCGTCACCGTCCCCAGCAGACCGATGAGACGCCCGAACATGGCGGCGCCGGACTCCAGTGAAACCTGTTGTTCGAGGATCAAGAGCACGAGAGTGGGGAATCCCGGCTTGCGCTGCCAGAACGGAGGCAGACCCGACTCCTCGAGGATGAGGCCGAGGCATGCATCCTCTTCGCCGAGCAAGGCTGCCGCTTCGACGAAGTTGTCCTCGTCGATGTGGGTGACCTGCGTCCACAGGGCGGCGATCGGGATCGGGCCCAGCGTTTGCGAATCGACGCTTGTTGCTTTCTTGTTGTCCGAGACGACCCACGCCTCGTTCTCCACGAGGAGGCGATCACCGACCCTGTCCCCGGGCCCGGCCGTCATCCGCTTCACCAGCCAGAAGTCGTCGCGCCCCGGATGAGGGAACACGACCACCTCGCCGTTCATCGGCGTTCGCGAATCGGTGGCGACGAATTCCTGGCCCGGCGCCAGGGTCGGGAGCATGGACTCCTCGGCGACCTGGAACCTACGCATCGACATGGTTTGGGGAGGGTATGGTCGGAAAGGCATATCGACCAACAAGGAGTGTCTATGCGTCAGCTAACCGTCGCCCACGCTCACTGCGACCTTTATTGCGGGGTCTACGATCCGGCCCAGGCCAAGATCGAGGCCATGTCTGTGCTGAAGATCGCCGAGAAGTACGCCAGCTCCGACGACGAGGTCTTCAAGGCAAGAGCCATCGCCCTCAAAGAAGAGCGGGCCGAGGAGGTCAAGCATCATCTGATGGTGCTGTGGGCCGACTTCTTCACCGCAGAGCACCGGGAGCAGTTTCCCAACCTCGACGACCTCTTTTGGAGGGCGATTCATCAGGCAGGGGAGGCCAAGAAGTCAGTCGACCCTGATGACGGGCGCAAGCTGATCGCCCTCATCGACGAGATAAGTGACGTCTTCTGGCAGACGGAGAAGGCGAAGGGGATGGGGGTCTATCCGCCAGGGTGACCCGCATGATCCGAACGGTCCTCGGTTGACTGCTCGGAGGACTGGCGAAGCACGTTTGCAACCATCGCCTTGACCCGGTCGACGATGCGCCGGGCCCATTCGAACTCCTGTCCGATCAGGGCCAGGCCGCCGAGAATGGTGAGTATCCCCGGCCCGGGCAAGACGAGCATGGCCAGGCCGGCGATGATCAGGATGAACCCACCCAGCACTCGCGCGATCCGCGTCATGAGTGGAAACGTAGCCGCGACTGGCGGTTGGGGGAATGGGGGTTCACCCTGGTTCGACCCCGGCGACTGCCCCGGAGTTTCACTCAGTCCAGGGCGTCGCTCTCCAGCTTGACGAACAACGGCTCCACGGTCCCCAGGGCGGTCCCCGCTTCGACCTGAGGACGCTCCCATGTTTCGACCGCGTCGGGTAGGCCCAACATCTTTCCCACCTGGGGCGTCGTGAACGGGAGATAGGGGGAAAGGGCGACCCTGATCCCCGAGATCGCCTGGATTGCGGTCCATAGAATCGTCTCGGCACGTTGCGGGTCTTCCTTGACCAGCTTCCAGGGGGCGTTGGCGTTGAGGTAGACGTTGACCTCCGAGGCACAGTCCATCCCGGCTCGCAGACCCGCCCTCAACTCCACCCTTTCGATGTGTGATGCCACCGTGGCCAGCGTCTTGTCGACGTTGCCGAGGAGCGCCTGATCTTCGCCAGTCAGCTCTGACGGAGTGGGCACAAACCCGTCGAAATTGCTGGCCGTCAGCGCCAGGACTCGATTGACCAGGTTGCCCCAGGTGGCGACCAACTCGTCGTTGATCCTGCGAATGATCTCCTCGTCGGAGAGATCGGTGTCGTTCTGCTCGGGGAGCACCGCGGCGATTGCATAACGAAGCGCATCGGGCTGAAGCCGCTCCGCATACCAACCGATGTCTCTGCCGACTCCCCGGCTGGCAGATGCCTTTTCCGATCCGAATGTGACGTACTGGTTGGCCGGGACGTCGGTGGGAAGGTTCAGCCCTCCATAGCCCATGAGCATCCCGGGCCAGATCACCGTGTGAAACGGGATGTTGTCTTTGCCAACGAAGTAGTAGGACTCGGCCTCGGGGTCTTGCCACCATTTGCGCCACGCCTCGGGATCGCCATGCATCTGCGCCCACTCCTTGGCGGCCGACAAGTAGCCGATGACTGCGTCGAACCAGACATAGATCCTCTTGCCCGGTCCCAAGTCGTCGACCGGTACCTCAACGCCCCACTCGATGTCGCGGGTGATCGCTCGGTCGGGGAGGCCTTCGTTGACCATGCCCAGAGCCCAATTCTTCACATGCCGGCGCCACCCCACCCTTGACTCCAGCCATTCCCGGATCGGCTCCTCGAGCTTTGAGAGCAGGAGAAAGAAATGCTCGGTCTCGCGCAGCACCGGGGTCGCCCCGCTGAGCCGGGAGCGGGGGTTGATCAGGTCGGTTGCATCGAGGGTGCGTCCACAGTTCTCACACTGGTCGCCCCGAGCCTCCTCGTAGCCGCAGTGGGGACAGGTTCCCTCCACGTATCGGTCAGGGAGGAAGCGCTCGACGTCGGGGTCGTAGAACTGGTGTGAGGTCTGCTTTGCGAGGTATCCGTTGTCGAGGAGGCGTAGGAACATCTCCTGAGTGACGGCGTGATGATTCGGGGTGCCAGTCGAGGTATACAGGTCCCAGGAGATCCCGAGCTTCTGCCAGTTGTCGAGAAACTCGGTGTGATATGTGTCCACGATCACCTGAGGCTCGACCCCTTCATTGTCGGCCCTGACGGTGATTGGTGTGCCATGTACATCGGAGCCGGAGACCATCAGCACCTCGTTCCCGGCAAGACGGTGATAGCGGGCGAAGATGTCGGCCGGCAGGTATGCACCCGCCAAATGCCCGAGGTGACGCGGGCCGCTGGCGTAGGGCCAGGCGACGGCGACGAGGATGCGGCGACTCATGCGCCCCGGAGGGTAAACGGCAGCCGGTCGCTCACCTCGCGGTGTTGACCCCAGGGACCGGGACGTGCTGGCTGGCTCGCTCGGTCATCACGACTCCGCCGATGATGAGAACGGCGCCGACGGCCACGGTGAAGGTGAGGCTCTCACCGAGGAATGTCACCGCGAGGGTGACCGCCAGAACCGGTACCAGGTACCCAACAACTGCGAGTCGGGAGGCCGGGTTGACCTGGGCTGCGATCAGGAAGGCGGTGAATGGGACCGCCGTCGCCAATGTTCCGAGAGCGATGAGGAGCGCCCATTCTGACGCTTGGACCGCGGTCAATGGAGCGGTGTCGACAAAGGGCAGGACGAGGGCAGAGAACACAGTTGCGAACGCGAACTGCGGGATGACCAGCCCATCTCCGCCCACCCCCAATGCAAAGCGACGCGTGAGAGCTCCCCCGATCCCGGCGAGGCAGACCGCTACCAGCGAGAACGCCACACCACGCGACAGGTTGCCCACGCCTTCCAGGGCCCCGCCCCCGAGCCCGACCAGGATCCCGACCCCGATCAGCGAGACGATCAGGCCAGGGATGGATCGCGGGTTGAACCGTTCTCCTTCGACCAGGAAATGCGCGGCGCCGACTGTGGCCACCGGGATCAGGGCGACCATCAGCCCTCCGAGGCTCGCCGGGAGCTCGACCAGCCCCATGGTGAAGAAGGTGTTGGGGATAGCCAATGCCACGCCTCCGAGGACCAGGCCCCTTGCCCAGTGACGACTATCGAACTGACGAAACCTCGCCCAGAATCGAGAGACCAGCAAGATGGCAACGAAGGCAACACCGAAACGAACCGGGACCACTATGAAGGCGGAGACACCGCTGTTCAAGATGGCTCTCGTCAGCACGGCAGCCGAGCCCCACCCGAGGGTCGCCGCCAGGAGTGGGGTCCAGGGATTCATGAATCCGGCACGCTAACTGCGGCTTCTGGTAGTCCTAAAAGAAAACTGCTGGATGCCGATAACCTGACGGACATGATCAAGCGTTCCCTCTCCCTCGGCGCCGTCCTGGCCCTCGCCGCCCTGGCCGCCTGCGGGGGGTCAGCCCAAACCACGACCACGGCCGTTGCGGACAACACGACCATCCCGACGCCGTCGGCAGAGGCGGTTCTGCTCAGCTACTCCCTGACTGCCGGTGACGAATTCCAGTACGAGGTTGGGCTGGACCAACACATCGACCTCACCGCCACCGGAGATGCTTCGGCCATGGGTGAAGAGGGGATGCCTGGTGACGCCTCGGTGGACATCGCAGGGACTGCAGTCTTCACCCATACCGTGACCGATGGCCCCGAAGATGGAACGTACGAAATCCATATCACCGGTGAATTCGAGGATGTTTCCGTCACGGGCACCGTTGACGGCAAGCCGGTCGACTCGAGCGAAGTGCCCGACTTTGCCTCGATGGAGCCGGTCGACGTGACCGTGGTTGTCGACGAGCAGGGCAATGTCATCAGCGCCGGTGGTGAGGATCTCGAAGACCCGCTCGGCGGCGTGCTTGGAAGCCTTGGATCCATGGACGGTGGCGTTCCTGCACCAGGTCTCGACCCCGGTCAGTTCTTCGGGCCGCTCTTCTCCGACGATGAGGTGGCTGTGGGCGACACCTGGTCCGAGGAGATCGAGACCCCGGGGCTCGGAGACGAACCGGTGGTCACCAGCGTCACCAACACCATCACGGGTGTGGAGCAGTTCGATGGGGCAGACGTGTATGTGATCGACACCACTTCGACCACTTCGCCGATCGAGTTCGATATGGCCGAGTTCTTCCGTGGCCTGTTCGGCGCTTTCATCCCCGAGGAGGCCACCGCCGAGGAGACAGCAGAGTTCGACCAGTTGATGAGCCAACTCAAGTTCCTGATCACCGTCGACGACACGAGCGCGGATGGGACCTCACGCTTCGATTCCGAGGCCGGTGTCACCCGTCAATCGGTTATCACCGCGGCCACTCACGTCGCCATGGACATGTTGGTCCCCGACGAAACCACGGGTGAGATGATCGGCTTCCAGATGGAGATGTCGATCGATCAGGGGATCAGCTACCACCTGATCTCGGGTCCGCAGGCATAGATCGCTCCTGGGGGAGGAGACGTGTCTCCCCTGTAACATTGATCCGGCTGTGACCCTCGCCCCTGCCCGCACCTCGATCCTGCCCAATCGGATCACGACTCCCAGCCTGCGCTCGTTCCTGCGCTCGGTGCCCTCGGTCGACGAGGTCGGGGCAAACGAGCGGGTGGCCGCCCTCTCCACGCGCTCCATCAAGCGGGAGTCGAAACGGGCCGCTCTCGACCTGATCACGCGAATGATCGACCTGACCACGCTGGAGGGGAAGGACACGCCGGGCAAGGTCGCCCAGATGTCGGCCAAGGCGATCCGCCCCGATCCCCTGGATGCCAGTGTCCCTTCCGTGGCGGCGGTGTGTGTCTATCCCAACATGGTGAAGCACGCGGTCGAGGCCACCGCGGGCACCAGTGTCAAAGTTGCCAGCGTCGCCAGCTATTTCCCGTCGGGTCTCGTGGATACCGATCTCAAGGTGGAGGAGGTGACCCGGGTGGTTCGGCTGGGCGCCGACGAGGTGGACATGGTGATCGACCGGGGGGCTTTCCTCAGTGGCGAGTACTTCAAGGTCTTCGACGAGATCCGTCGGGTGAAAGACGCCTGCGGGGACACCCATCTCAAGGTGATCCTCGAGACCGGGGAGCTGGTCACCCTCGACAACGTCCGTCAGGCCTCATTGCTGGCGATGACCGCCGGGGCCGACTTCATCAAGACCTCGACCGGCAAGGTGCAGCCCGCCGCGACCCTCCCTGTGGCTCTGGTGATGTTGGAGGCGATCCGTGACTTCATGGACGCCACCGGGGTCATGGTCGGGATGAAGCCCGCCGGCGGCATCCGCACCGCCAAGGACGCCATCCGCTATCTGGTGGTCCTCAACGAGACCCTGGGTGAAGCCTGGATGACCCCCGACTGGTTCCGCTTCGGCGCCTCGACCCTGCTCAACGACGTCCTGATGCAGATCCGCTGGCTGAAGACCGGCCGCTACTGGTCGCCCGACTACTTCACCAAGGACTGATCGTGGCCATCGAGATCGGAACCCCTGCCGCTCCAACCCTGAAGTGGGAGTACGCCGGATCCCGGGAGTCTGCTGACCTCGTCACCATCGAGGGCCGCTACGGGCTGTTCATCGATGGCAAGTTCGTCAGCCCCAAGTCGAAGCGGTACTTCCCGACCATCAACCCGGCCACCGAGGAGCCACTCGCCGAGGTCGCCGAGGCCGGTGAGGCGGATGTGGACGATGCCGTGGCCGCCGCCCGGCGCGCCTACACCGACGTCTGGGAGCCGATGGAGGCGGCGGAGCGGGCCAAGTACGTGTTCCGCATCGCCCGCATGATCCAGGAGCGATCCCGGGAGCTGGCGGTCCTGGAGACCCTCGATGGCGGAAAGCCGATCAAGGAGGCTCGCGACGTTGACCTGCCCCTGGTGGCCGGTCACTTCTTCTACTACGCCGGGTGGGCCGACAAGCTGGAGTACGCCTTTCCCGGGGTGAGGCCCAGGCCGCTGGGTGTGGCCGGACAGGTGATCCCCTGGAACTTCCCGTTGCTGATGCTGGCCTGGAAGGTCGCGCCGGCGCTCGCCGCCGGAAACACGGTGGTCTTGAAACCGGCGGAGACCACGCCGCTGACCGCCCTTATCATGGCTCAGATCGCCGCCGAAGCGGGGCTGCCCCCAGGTGTGTTCAACGTGGTCACCGGGGCCGGCGGGACCGGCGCCGCGGTGGTCGGGCACCCTGACGTGGACAAAGTGGCATTCACCGGCTCGACCGCAGTTGGCAAGCTCATCCAGAGTCAGCTCGCCGGGAGCCACAAGAAGGTGACCCTGGAACTGGGGGGCAAGGCGGCCCACGTCATCTTCGAGGACGCCCCGCTCGACCAGGCGATCGAGGGCGTGATCAACGGGATCTTCTTCAACCAGGGCCACGTCTGCTGTGCGGGGAGCCGGCTCCTGGTCCAGGAGAACATCCACGACCGTTTCGTCGACAAGCTGAAACGACGGCTGTCCACATTGCGGGTTGGTGACCCGATGGACAAGAACACCGACGTCGGGGCCATCAACAGCCGCGACCAGTTGGAGAAGATCACCGAGTTGGTCGACTCGGGGCTCGACGAGGGGGCTGAGATGTTCCAGCCCGACTGCGTGCTTCCTGATCGCGGGTTCTTCTTCAAACCGACCCTGTTCACCAATGTGGCGCAATCCCATCGCATCGCCCAGGAGGAGATTTTCGGGCCGGTCCTGTCGATCCTTTCCTTTCGCACCCCCGAGGAGGCGGTGGAGAAGGCAAACAACACCCCGTACGGGCTCTCGGCCGGGGTGTGGACCGCGAAGGGTTCGAGGATTCTGTGGATGGCCGACCGTCTCCAGGCCGGAGTGGTGTGGGCCAACACCTACAACAAGTTCGACCCAGCCTCCCCGTTTGGCGGATACAAGGAATCGGGGTTCGGGCGTGAGGGTGGTCGTCACGGCCTCCTCGCCTACATGGACTGGGACGAGACATGAGCCGTCTCGAGGTCCGCAAGACCTACAAGCTTTACATCGGGGGCAAGTTCCCCCGTTCCGAGTCGGGTCGCTCCTACCCCGCGCTAGGTGGCGACGGGGAGGTGCTGGCTCGGGTCGCCCAGGCAAGCCGCAAGGACCTACGGGATGGGGTGCGAGTGGCGAGGGAGGCGGTGTCGGGTTGGGCCTCCGCCAGCGGTTACAACCGGGGCCAGGTCATGTACCGCATCGCCGAGACCCTGGAGGACCGTTGGGGCACCTTCGTCGAGCAGCTCCAAGCCGGTGGGGTCGCCAAACGGGCCGCTGAAGCCGAGGTGGCAGCGTCGATCGACAGCATGGTCTGGTATGCGGGGTGGGCCGACAAGTTCGCCCAGATCTACGGCAACATCAACCCGGTGGCCGGGCCCTTTTTCAACATTTCGGCGCCGGAGCCGACCGGGGTGGTTGGAGTGATTGCCCCCGAAGAGCCGGCCCTGTTGGGCCTGGTGACCCGGCTGGCGCCGGTGCTGGTGCCCGGGAACACCACCGTCGTCCTGGCCTCAGAGCGCTACCCGATGCCGGCCATCACCTTCACCGAGGTGTTGAACAGCTCAGATCTGCCCGGTGGGGTGGTCAACGTGCTGACGGGGCTCAAAGAGGAGTTGATCCCGTGGCTGGCCGACCACATGGATGTCAATGCTGTCGACGCCGGTGGGGCCACCGAGGAGCAGGCGGTCCGGGTGCAACAGGGTGCCGTACACAACGTGAAGCGAGTGGTGCTGCCGTCGCCCAACGGCCCCGGGCAGAGCCCTTATCGGATTGCCGCCTTCACCGAGACCAAGACCGTCTGGCATCCCAAGGGGTTGTAAGCCACCCGCCGGCACGATCTTGGCCCATGGTCTCCGACCTGCCGTTCGGCAGCGTACGACCGGCCAATACGGGGTAGAGCACCGGGGACCGGATTGGCCCTCCGCCCTTGACACCGGGCTCCGGCCTGTGCTTCTATGAGATCGGGCCTGGGAGGCCGAGCCGTGCTCAGCTCGACCAACCAAGGAGTCAGGTGCCCCCCACCCCAACCATTCCGGACCGGGATTTCGCGGCACATCTTCGCGCGGCAAAGGCCGGAAACGAGACCATCTGGCGGGCCCTTTATGACTGGCTTGCCCCCCAACTTCTGGGCTTTGTGCGAGCCAGCCACCTGTCGGACCCCGAAGATGTGGTCGGTGACGTGTTCCTCGAGGTCGCCCGTCGCATCGATGACTTCAAAGGAGATGCCAGAGGCTTTCGAGCCTGGGTGTTCACCATCGCAAGGGCGCGCCGGGTCGACGAGATTCGTCGGCGCCTCCGGCGGACCGAGGAGCCCCTGGACACCGCCGTGCACGACTTCGCTGTGGATCGAGCCAATGTCGAACATGAAGCTCTGGCGATGGTCGGCCTCGAGGAGCTGCTTGCTCTCGTCGATAAGCTGACTGACGACCAAGGCGAGGTCATCATCCTTCGTGCCCTCGGGGGTTGGACGGCTCGTGAGATTGGCGAGATCACTTGTCGCAGCACGGGATCTGTGGAGCAGCTTCAGCGTCGAGCCGTTGAAGCGCTGAGAACCCTCCTCGACGCACCGTAAGGAAATGGCGCCTCTCAACGATTCCCTGGGCATGGAACGCCCAGGGCAGAGTCACGAAGTCTCGGGATTCTTGACTGCCCTCAGCGACGAGTTGGTATTGGCGCCGGACGAGGTGACCGCTTCGCGTCACGTCGCAGCTGCCGCCGCCAGAGCACGTGCCCTGGCTCGCGGGCCTCGAACCATGCGTTGGGTCGCCACGGCGACTGCATTGGTCACGGTCCTCGGCACCGGTGGCGTAGCCCTGGCTGGCGGGTTGCCCGATCCGATTCAGACCGCGGTCGCCGATGTGGCACGAGTGTTGCCGCTGCCAATCGACATTCCTTATCCGCATGCCAGTCGTCTCTGGTCAGCTCAGGAGTCGGTCGATAAACCTGAGATCGATACCTGGAGCCGGGGAACCGCGATCGACGCGTTGGCTGCCGAAACCCAATCAGGCGAGAAAGGCGGCTGGATCGAAGCCCGGCCCGCCGAATATCGGACGTCTCGCACCGTACGGAGCTGGGACCGCGATCACACCGGCCACCTTTGGTGCCTGTCGGACGGGGAAGGGCGCCATGCAGCCGAAGACCTCAATTCCACATGTGACAACGAATTCGTGGCCCCGCCTCGGTTTGACCAGAAGGTGGACGAACAGATCGACAACATCGACCGAGAGGACGGACGGGATGACGAGGAGCCTCGTCAAGGTGGCGAGTCGGATGGAGACGGATCGGGCTCGGTCGACCATGACGATGCCGACAACAGGGGTCAAGACGACAGCGATCGACGGGAGGAACGACACGACGGATCTCCGGACGACTTCTCGTCCACCGAGCGGTTGTGAGACCGCCAATAAAAAGCTCCCAACGAAGGAGAAGCAATGTTGACAATCAAAGGCCGATCTAAGCCACTTCTCGCAGGTCTGGTGTTGGCCCTGCTGGCGGCGCTGCCTGGCATCGCCCAGGCCGAGGCGACAGAGGAAACCAGCAGCACCACGACGCCGGTACCACCGGTAACCCAGGTCACCTCGGTGCTACCGGTGCTCGGTTCCGGTCTCACCGTCTCGCTGACACGGGACGCGACCGGGGTCATCACCGAAGTGGCCCTCGACCCATCGGGCGCCACGATCGTCAAGGAGGGCGACCACAAGGTGGTGTTCCTCCTCGCCGACGGTGACACCCAGGTCGTGGTGAAGTCCTTCTCGAAGGGCCATGGCGAGGAGGCGACGGCAGGCGGGGTGAAGACCACTGTCACCGCCGACGCCACCGCCGATGTGACCGGGCCCGGATCCTGGTCCGCAGATGTTTTCGGCACCGGTGTTGTGACTATCCCCTACACAGTTTCCTTCGATGGGAACGTCCCCACGATCACGATTGGTGACATCGTCCTTCCCGACGGAGTCACCGCCGAGATCGGCGAGCCAAAGATCAAGACCTCCGACGAGAAGTCCAAGTTCCGGATCAAAGTCACCTTGATCTCTGGCGACAACAAGGCCAGGGTCGGCTTCTCTGCCTCGACCCGTCTCGACGAAGACGGCGAGCTGCGCGTCAAGCTGTCCGTCACCCTCGACTCCAAAAACCACGTTCGTTGTGGTTGGGGTCACGATGACCAGCGGGAGCACCGCGGTGACGACGAGCAGGTTGGCGCCGCTTCCGACAATCGGAGATGGGACTCACGTGACGGTGATGACCGCGAGCACGATCGCGAGTATCGCCGGGACCGTGGGGATGGCGACCACGATGGCGACGGGGATGGCGAGGGACAAGGCTGAGCCAATTGACTGAACACACTGCCATAGGTCAGTGGCGCGGAGGGCCCATCAAATGGGCTCTCCGGCCGCTTTTGGCCCTGGTGGTGGCATGTTCCACGACCGGGGCTGGGGTCACCACCAGCAGCGTGGCAGCGACGACTTCGAGCAGTTCCACGACCACCACCATCGCCACGACCACCACCCGGGCGATCGACGCGGAGGGGGTTCTCGGCGAAGCTCTGGCTGCGACTTCACCCAACTACCGGTTCCAATCGCTGGTGACGGTCGGAGGCCAGACGATCACCACCATCCAGGGAGTGGTGGATGGTGAGTCGGTGGCGGCCAGCATCACGGCCGGGAATTCGGAAGTTTCTTACGTAAGGACACCCGACGGGGAGTGGGTCACCGGTCCTGAGGACGAATGGTCGGTTCTCGAGGGTGAGGCACCAGCAGGAGCCCCGCTGGCCGGACTCACCGACGTGAGCGATCTGGCTGTGGAGTCTGGCGACGGCGCGTTGATGGTCATCTTGGCCACACTCGGGTCGGTCGCTGGCCCCGGAGCCGGCACCCGAGTCGCGATCACCGTCAAGCAGGGTCTAATCACCGAGATCCGCTACCAAGCCCAGTCGGACGCGGACACCGCAGAGGTGACGACCACCGTCACCCAGGTCGGCTCGGCGGGCACCGTCGAGGCGCCCGCCGTCTGAGACCTAGGTCTTGCTCCGGAGCAGGACCAAGGGCCCCCCTCGAAACGGGTGATCGACTACGGCAATTGGATGGGCGTAAACCTCGCTCAACAAGGTGTCCCTGAGCACCTCGGACGGCGAGCCGAGCGCCACGGTCGAACCCTTTGACATGACCACGACCCGATCGGCGACCGATGCTGCCGCATTGAGATCGTGGATCACCGCTACCACTGCGCGAAAGTCACGGGTCGATTCACGAAGTGTCTCCAGGACCGCCTCCTGATGGGAAATGTCGAGGCCAGCGGTTGGCTCGTCGAGAAGGAGGAGTCGGGTCTCTTGGGCCAGGATCCTGGCGACCTGGGCCAATTGCGCCTCCCCGGTGGACAGCGAGCCGAAGACACGATCTGCGAGTTCCTCGACACCCACAGCCCGCATCGCAGTCTCGACCAGTTCGTCATCGGCCAGACCCTGGGAGCGCCACGGGTGCCGTCCCATGGTCACCACGTCACGGACGGTGAAAGCAATCTCGTCGAGCGGGTTGGGCGGGAGGTAGGCGCGGCGTCGTGCCCGCACTTCGAGGGAAATGCCCTGCAGCGGCTCGTCTCCGAGGTTGATAGTGCCCGTGGTCGGGCTCAACTCACCTGCAAGCATGGCCAACAAGGTGGACTTGCCGGCGCCGTTGGGCCCGACGATGGCGACGAATTCTCCTGCGTCCACGCGGAGCGAAGTCTCTGCCACGACCGTGGCATCGTCTAGGCGACAGGTGATCCGGTCGGCGCTCAGCATCAGGCGGTCCTCGACCTGAGGAGCAGACCGGTCAGCAACAGACCTCCCGCGGCCGCCGAGACGATGCCGACCGGCACCTCGACCGAACCGGCGATGCTTCGGGCGACGATGTCGGAGAGCAGGAGGAATATGGCTCCGATGATCACGGCTGCCGGGAGCAGTCGTCCGTGTTGGGGCCCGAAGAGCCGGGCCGCGAGGTAGGGAGCGATCAGGCCGACGAAACCGATTACCCCGGCAATGGCCACCGCTGCCCCACTGGCGACACCGGCGGCGATCAGGACCCAGGTTGTCGACCTCCGGACATCCACGCCGAGACCTCGGGCCTGGCCATCACCCAGGGCCATCAGATCCAACGACCGAGCCCGTGCTGCGATCACCCCAACTCCGAACAGGATCAGGGGGAGCGCAACCACGAGATGACGCCACGTCACAGATCCGAAGCTGCCGAAGACGAAGTAGGTGAAGGTGGGCAGACGTGGGTTGTCACCCACGAAGATGATCACGACGGTCCAGGCGAGAAAGGTGAGCCCGAGGGCGACACCCAGCAGGATAAGGCGATTTCCGCCGCCAGTGACCGCGGATATTCGGTGCGTGGTCAGCGCCATCGCCACCGCTGTCGCAGCGCCGAGGATGGCTGCCGCCACCGGTGGCACACCGGCGGGGGTGAACAGCGATCCGATCACCACCCCCAGCCCTGCCGCCGAGGAGATCCCGAGGAGATAGGGCTCCGCCAGGGGGTTGCGGTAGACACCTCCCAGTCCTACGCCAGCGGCGGCGAGACCACCGCCGACGATCAGGACCGCAAGCGTCCGGGGAAGGCGCAGCTCCCAGATCACGGCCTCAGCGACCCGGGGTGCGGAACCGAATCCGAGGCCGGAAAGGAGGCTGTCCCAGACCTCGGATGGCGAAAGGGCCATGCTGCCCACGCCGATACTGAGCAGGGAGACCCCGGCGAGGATGCCGACCAGGAGGGCGAGGCGTCTGCTCAACTCTGCAGGACGGCAAGGTCCTCGATGAGGAGACGCAGGGAATCCGCGATCCTCGGCCCGAAGGTGAGAAAGTCGCCTTCCGGATAGGCGAGGATGGCCCGGTTTTCCCCGGCAGGGGTTTGTGCGACTCCCGGCAGTTCGAGGAACGCCTCGATCCCGCCGATCACCTCCACCCCCTCGGCGGGGACGATGATCACGTCGGGGGCTGCCTCGATGAGAGCCTCTGCTGTCACCGGCGCGGTGCCCACGATCCCGATCTCCGCCCCGGCGTCGACTGCGCCTGCGGCCTCGATGAGGGGTTTCGTCGTCATCCCTTCACCGAACAGGAGGTTGACGTCGGGCCCACGGGTGTAGACATAGGCCACGCGTGGAGCGCTGGTCAGCGCCCCCGTCGACACCTCGTCCACCTCAGCGTCGATCCTCGCGGCCAGAGCCTCTGCCTCTTCTGGCAGGCCCAGGAGATCACCGATGCGGCTGATCTTCTCGTAGAGCTCGTCGAATGACACTGGCACCTCGAGGATCTCCACGGTCACCCCGGCGGCTCGGATCTGGTTGAGGGCTGCCACAGGCGCGGTCTGGGTGTCTCCGATCACGAGAGTCGGATCGGTGCCGAGGACACCCTCGGCCGTGAGGAACCGCCCCACCCCGACGATCTGAAGCCGGGTCGCCTGGTCTGGCGCCACCGTGGTCACGTCGACACCGACGACGCGGGCACCAACACCCAACTCGAACAGTATCTCGGTGATGTCGCCTGAGAGGGAGACGATCCGTGTCGAATCGACAGGCTCCGTTCCGGCATTCGGCGCACCGCATGCGACGAGCAACGCAGAGACGGCGGCCAAAACGGCGAGGGCCCACCTCATTCAGTCGGGCAACCGACCTGGGCCGAGGTCATGATCCCGCAGAACATGTCACGTGAGATCTTCCAACCGTCCTCGGTGCGCACCGCATCGCCCTTGAGACCGGGATAGGTCGGATTGCCGGCAAACATCAAGGTGTAGGTGATTTCGGCGCTGTCGCCGCTGATAACGACTGCATCGACTTTTGTGGTGACTCCACCCATCGACTCTCCGGTGGTGGCATAGGCGGCCACCGTCTCCTCGAGGCCGGTCGCCTCAACAATGACCGCGGCCTTCTCCTCGAAAGTGGTGGTGCTGTCGAAGGCGACGGTGTACACCGCGACGATCGCATCGACTTCGGGATCCTCGCCGGGGACGATGGGCTCTTCCACTGCCGTCGTCGTGGTTTCGGCGGCCGTGGTTGACGTGGTGTCGGGGGTAGTCGTGGTCGTGGCTTCGACCACCGTGGTGGTCGTTACCTCTTCGATAGTCGTCATGGTGGCGGTCTCCGACCCACAGGACGCGACTAGCGCCACGACAGCGACCAGGGACATGAGCGTGGTGGTTCTGTGCATAGGGGCGACTGTGCCAGTCACCCCCATCGACTCATAGTCGGAAACGCAGGACGGTCATAGAGCCTACGCGATCCTTCGGCTCTACTTCATTAGCCTGCCGACTGCCGACGACGAAAGAGACATGACGTGACGGAGCCGGTTTCCTGGGGTGTGCTCGGCGTTGCCGGGATCGCGGTGCACAAGGTCATCCCCGCCATGCAGCGCTCGGAATTGAGCCCGGTGCGTGCCATCGCCTCCCGATCTGAGGGCAAGGCTCAGGAAGCCGCCATCGCACTGGGAATCGAGAGGGCATATCCCTCATACGAGGCCCTGCTTGCTGATCCCGACATCGAGGCGGTCTACATCCCCCTCCCCAATCACCTCCATGCCGAGTGGACCGAAAGGGCGGCGGCGGCGGGCAAACACGTCCTGTGCGAGAAGCCGCTGGCCATGAGCAGCGACCAGGCACGCCACATGATCGATGTCTGTCGCCACGCCGGCGTCAAACTCATGGAGGCCTTCATGTATCGGCTGCATCCGATGTGGGTGGAGGCCAAGCGGATGGTCGACTCCGGGGAGATCGGTGAGCTGCTCGCCATCCAATCCTTCTTTTCGTATCGCAACGTCGATCCGTCGAATATCCGCAACATCTCCGACTTCGGGGGAGGCGCCCTGATGGATGTCGGGTGCTATCCGGTGAATGTGGCCCGGATGCTGTTCGGCGCCGAGCCCACCACCGTCAAATCCTCGATACGCCGGGACCCCGAGTTCGGCACCGACGCGGTCACCTCGGCGGTCCTCGACTTCGAGGGCCGTCACGCCACTTTCACCTGCTCTACCCAACTCGAAGATGATCAGGGTGTGAATCTGGTGGGGACGACCGGGCGCCTGGAGATCGAGATCCCGTTCAACATCCCTCCCGACCGGCCCACCCGATTGCTCCATTACGCCGGGGGCGACCCGCCCGTGTCCCCTCATGTCGAAGTGCACGAGTTCGCGACCGCCGACCAATACGGGATCCAGGCCGACGCCTTCTCTCGTACCATCCGTGAGGACACCCCGGTTCCCACCGACCCAGCCGATGCGGTGGCCAACCTCGTGGTCATGGAGCGGATCGTCGCCGACGCTGGCGTCAGGTGATGGAGGAGTCGGGTCTCATTGCCGGGGTGGACTGCTCCACCCAGTCCACCAAGGTGCTGGTGGTCGACCCTGAAACCGGGGATGTGGTTGCCAGTGGGCGCGCCAGCCATCAGGTGAGGGGGACCGGGGGTGCTCGCGAGACCGATCCCAGGGTGTGGTGGGAGGCCCTCGGCCTGGCGATGGCCGAGACCGGTATCGCAGCGGACATCAAGGCCCTTTCGATCGCCGGCCAGCAACATGGCCTGGTGGTGCTCGACGGCGACGAGGTGCCGCTGCGCCCCGCCACTTTGTGGAACGACGTCCGCTCGGCTCCCCAGGCCCGCCAACTGACCGAGCAGTGGGGCGCCGATCTTTGGGCGGAGCGGATCGGTGTCGTCCCGGTGGCGTCTTTCACCATCTCGAAATGGCTTTGGCTGAGCCAGACCGAGCCGGAAATCGCCCGGGCGGTGAGACGCGTCCTCCTTCCCCACGATTACCTCACCTTTCGGTTGACCGGGAATGCGGCGACGGACCGAGGGGACGCTTCCGGCACTGGATGGTGGTCTTCGGCGACCGAGGCTTATTCCCAGGAGGCTCTCGATCTTGTTGCCCTCGATCGGGCCATGCTCCCCAGCATCGTCGCACCGGGCGCCAGCGCCGGTGAGGTGACAGAGGAGGCGGCAGCCGCGACCGGGCTGCCGGCCGGGACCCCGGTCGCGGGCGGGACCGGCGACAACATGGGCGCCGCACTCGGTCTTGGCCTCCGACCGGGAAGACCGGTGGTCAGCTTGGGGACGTCGGGCACGATCTACGCGGTGTCCGACAGCCGGATCGTCGACCCGACGGGTGTGGTGGCCGGCTTCGCCACCGCCGACCGGGGTTTTCTGCCACTCGCCGCCACCCTCAACTGCACTCTGGCGGTGGACCGCTTCGCCGCGTGGCTGGGCCTCGATCGAGAGCAGGTGGCCGAAGTCACCGATATCGTGGTCCTCCCCTATCTCGACGGGGAGCGAACCCCCAACCTGCCCGGCGCCGCGGGGAGCATCCATGGGCTTCGTCACTCCACCCGCCCCGAGGAGATCCTGCTCGCTGCCTACCAGGGTGCGGCCGCCTCACTTCTCGAGGCGATGTCTGCCATTTCCCAGGCCGGCTCGGGGATTCCCGGCGAGGCGCCCCTGACCCTGATCGGCGGTGGCGCCAGGGGGCCGGCCTGGCAGCGGGTCATCGCCGATCTCTCGGGGAGGGCGCTTATGGTGCCGGAAACCGACGAGCCGGTGGCGATAGGGGCCGCGATCCAGGCCGCGTCCATGATCACCGGGTCCGTGGGATCGGACATCGCAGAGCGGTGGTCCACGATGCAGGGCCCGATGGTCGAGCCAGGGGAGCGCGGAGGCGGCATCCTGGAGCGGATCAGGGCGACGAGAGAGGCCCTGAGATGATCGATCTCAGCCGGCTCCTAGCTCCAGTTCGAAAACCGTCCATGGCCCTTCTCTGAAGTACCTCAGCTCACCGTTCATCTGTCTGGCGAGCCCGCGAGAGACTGACAACCCCAAACCCAGTGAGCCAGTGTGACGACCGGGAGAGTAAGGCTCGAAAAGACGGCCCAGGATGTCAGGGGAAACACCGGCCCCGTCGTCGAGTACCTGGATCGCCACACGCCCCTCTCTGGCTTGGGTGCGAAGAACCACCCGTGGCCCCCCGTATCGGTCGGCGTTGCGCAGGAGGTTTCGGACCACCTGGCGAATCCGCATCGCGTCTCCCAAGACCCGCAGGCCTGGATCGGCCTCGATTACCACGTCCGAGAGATCGAAGGTCTCGATGATGTCGGACATTGACACCCGAACGTTGTCTACATGGATGGAGTCCTGGCTGCCGGCCAGGAAGTCGTCGAGCAAAGCGGAGACGTCTTTGAGTTGCTTTCCGATCTCGGTCACCAAGTCGAATCGAGTGCCCTCATCCAAGGCATCCCAATCCGAAAGGAGGATGGAGTTGAAACCGACGACAGCGGCGAGCGGGTTGCGCAACTCGTGGGCGATCATGGCAGTGGCTTCGACAGCTTCCTCCAACGACCGTTCCATCTCCCGGAGGTCGCTGATGTCGAGATCCACGATCACGATCCGCGAATAGTCCGGTGTGTCGTTCCACATCGATGCCTTCCAATGAGAGCGAACGATCACATCGCCCGCCAGCGTGGGTGCGCTGTGCTCGCTCTTGATCGACGAGACGCCTCGAAACGGTGCCAGGAATTGTTCGATCATGTGTTGACGCAGCTCCGGGTAGGCCTCCTCTGAGAAATGCCTAGCGACGAGGTCCGGGCACTGGTCCTCGTAAGGAAACCCGTAGAGAAGCGCCCATTCTTTGCTCGCCCCGAGTTGCAGGGGGAGACGGAGGCACTCCAACAGCTCGTCCTCGTCTTTCAGGCGAAGGGCGATCTCTTCCACTGTGAGGCCCTCATATCGCGTGATGATGGGTGTGTAGTCGGCGATCAGCATCGGGACCGAGGCTGCTGACACCAGTGATTCGATGTCGTCGTGCAGTCGGCCGTTCAGGGGTGTGTCCATTGCCCCAATAGATCGACGAATGAAGCCTGGAGCTTGACCGGGAAGAACCCGAGCCGTTTCACTTCTCGGGCGGGGTGTCCCAGTCCTGGACGTCGCTTCCTGCCTCGAGGGCGAGGATGTCGAGAGCTGCGGTTGCCCCCGCCCCAGCCGAGATGATCGCCTGGCTTCGCTGAGGCCGGGCCGAACGTCCGAGCACATAGACACGGCCGAGTGAAGATCGATAATCGCGATCGACTCTGATGACACCCGTCTCGTCCTCGGCGAGGCCCAGTGATCGTGCCAGCATTGGGTTCTTGCCCTCGGTGAGGATGAGGTAGTCGACTGTGATCGACCCGGATTCGGTGGTCACAACGAAACCATCCCCGATGGTGATCGAGATCACCTGCTCCTCGCGAAGCGTGGCGCCGAAAGCTGCCACCTGCCTCTTGGCGATCCTCTGGAAGGAGGTGCCCGCGATCTCGGGAATCCCCAGGTAGTTGTGGAGGTAGGCGTGATTCATCGCCGTTTGGTCGGTCCCGAACACCGTCACCGTGTGGCCGTTCTTGGCCAGGAACAAGGCCGCGGACAGACCTCCAGGCCCTTCACCGACGATCGCCACCGACGCCATGAGATCCCTTCTCTCGGAGCCATCAACGCACGCCGGTCGTCGGGTATGCCCATCCGCCGACAATGATGCCGGGGTGGAGACCATGTCTGTTCCCGTCACCGGGCCTCTGGATCTTCGACAGACCCTGAGGCCGCTTCATGGTTGGTTCGCGGACGACGGCTGGTGGTTGACGTCGCGGACACCCGACGGGCCGGGCACCATTCGCATCCGGCGCACGCCCCAGGAGGTAGTGGGCGAGGCGTGGGGTAGGGGAGCAAGCTGGCTGCTCGATTCGCTGGGTGCGATCGCCGGGCTGGAGGACGACCCGTCGGGTTTCACCACGGATCACCCCTTGGTCGGGGACCTTCACCGCCGTCACCCCGGGTTGCGTTTCGGGAGGACCGGGCTCGTCTTCGATGCGCTGGTGGCGGCGATCGCCGGCCAGAAGGTGACCGGGAGCGAGGCATCGTCGGCGATGCGTGGCCTGCGTCGTGCTTTTGGCGAGGCGGCCCCGGGCCCACGTGAGGGGCTGTTGCTGCCACCTGATCCAGAGCGAATGGCGGCTGCCCCGTACTGGGCCTATCACGACTTGCACCTGGAGAAGCGACGGGCCGACCTTCTCCGCCGGGTGGCAGCCGACTTCGCCGCCATCGAGGCAGCAAATCGTCAACCTCCGGCGGTGGCGGCACTGGTTCTGGCGCGCCATCGGGGGGTGGGGCCCTGGACGGTGGCCAAGACCCTCGTGGTGTCGCATGGTGATCCGGATCAGGTCGAGGTGGGGGACTTCCACACCAAACACATCGTGGTCCATCATCTGACCGGGCGGGACCGGGGGACCGACGAGGAGATGCTGGAACTGCTCGAACCGTTCCGGCCACAGAGGGGCCGCGTGATCCGACTGCTCCACGCCCTGGGCCATGAGCCCAAGTTCGGCCCGAGGATGTCCCCCCGTGACATCACCGCTTTGTGATCAGTAGTAGGGGAGGTACTCCTCGAGCTCCCAATCGGTGGTGCGGACCATGAAGCGATCCCACTCGGCACGTTTCACCGCCAGGAAACCTTCGACATAGCCGGGGGAGAATGCATTCACGAACTCCTTGTCGTTCTCCAGCGCATCGAGGGCGGCGCCGAGGCTGTGCGGAGCGGTCATATCGGCGTCGACACCGGTGACGCAGTCCTGGGTCTCCGCCGGTGGGCACTCGAGATTCATGCGCACCCCTCTCAGGGCCGAGACCAGCGCGGCGGCCGCGGCGACATGGACCGAGGTCGCGCCATCGGCCAACCGGTGCTCGAGCCTGATCCCGGAGTCACTGGCGGGCGGGACTCTGACCGCCACTCCTCGGTGGTCGAACCCCCAGTTGGCGTAGTAGCCATTGAGCGATCCCGGTCTGAGGCGTTTGTAGGCATTGACCGTCGGCGCGAGCAGGGCGGTCATCGGCACGTGATCGTGGACCATCCCGGCGATGCAGCGGCGGGCCAGTTCGCTCAGGCCGTCGGGCGAGTCGGGGTCACTGAAGGCGTTCTTCCCCTCCGGGTCTACGAGAGAGAAGTTGACGTGGATCCCGCTCCCCCCGCGCTCGGTGATTGGCTTGCCGAGAAACGAGAGCAGGTAGCCGCGTTTGGCCGCCACTTCCCGGGCCATCACCTTGAAGAGAAAAGCGTCGTCGGCTGCCTGAACCGCCTTCCCGTAACGGAGCGTGAGCTCGAACTGGCCGTCTTCGTACTCGGAGTTGACCGATTCCAGCTCAAGCCCCATCGCCAGAGCGGTTTCCATGATCTCCTCGATGGTCCCACTGGGGTCGACCGCGGTCCCGGTGCCGTAGAGATAGGAGCCGGGAGTGTGAATCGGCCGCCAGGCCCTGTCGCCGTCAGGCTCGAACAAGAAGGCCTCCAGCTCGAAGCCAATCATCGGGGTGAGCCCCATATCCTCCCACTCGCCGACCACCCGCTCCAAGATCGAACGGGGGGCCAGCTCGATAGGTGCCCCATCCTTGCTGATCGTGGCCACCACGACCCCGGTTCCCTTCTCCCAGCCCGGCTTGACGTCGTCCATTGAGAAGCGAGCCTCGACGTCCGGATGGCTCTCGAGATGGGCACCGGGATGGGGGATCTCCACCCGATTGAGCTGGAGCGAGAACAGGGCGACACAGTGATTGCTCCCTTCCTCTGCCCTTGCATGTGACAGGTACTTGCCCCGGGCCAGGCCGAGATGGTCGGGCCACAGGAAGCGAACCCGGTCGTAGCTGCTGTTGCTCAGAAGGCTGCCTCCTGCTCGGCGCCGCCTGTAATACTGCGGCGGCTTGTCGGCCCGAAACAGTAGCCCTGATAAGCTCATCCGGTGCGGGCTCTGGTCATCGAACACGACCCGCTTTCGACCCCGGACCGGGTCGGTGAGCACCTGGAGCTGCGAGGCTTTGCCCTCGAGCCGTTCGTTGTCGTCGAGGACATCAACGATCCCGAGTTGGCGGCAGCCTTCCCCGAGAACGGCGGTCACGACCTCGTCGTTCTCATGGGCTCTCCGTGGTCGGTGTACGAATCCGGGATCAAGGGATGGGTGCGGACTGAGCTCGACTTTGTTCGTCGTCATGTGAGCTCCGGGGTGCCGGTGCTCGGCATCTGCTTCGGGGCCCAGATCATGTCGGCGGCCTTTGGAGGGCAGGTGACCCGGTCGGCTCGACCCGAGTACGGATGGGGGAATGTCGGCTCTTCGGTGGAGGAGATTGCCGGCGGCCCCTGGTTCCAGCACCACCACGACGAGTTCACCCTCCCCGAGGGGGCAACCGAGTTGGCCCGCAACCCGTCGGGTCTCCAGGCCTTTCGCATGGGGAGGAACCTCGCGGTCCAGTTCCACCCGGAGATGACGGCCCCCTTGATCGCTTCGTGGTGTGAGGTCGATGGCGGCAGCGACATGGTGGAGGCGGGTGTCGACCCGGACCGGGTGATCGCGGAGAGCCTGTTGCTCCAGGAGGCAACCCAGCCGGCCCTCGAGCGGATGCTGGACTGGTTCCTGGAGGACATCGCCGGAGCCGGGTGACCGACTCTGGTCGAAGCACATCGAGATCTACTGTTCGTCCCGTGATCACCTACCGGCTGGGCAACGACCTCGACCTCGATGCCGTCATCGATCTCTACGTCGACTCGACTCTCGGGGAACGCCGCCCGGTGTCGGAACGGGAGCGCATGAGACGGATGCTCGAGGAAGCCGACCTGGTGGTGAGCGCTTGGGACGGCGACCTGTTGGTCGGGATCTCCCGCTCGGTCACGGACTGGGTCTTCTGCACCTATCTCTCGGATCTTGCGGTGAGGCTGGATTACCAGGCTCAGGGCATTGGCCGCGAACTGGTGCGAAGGACGCGCCAGGAGACGCCGCAAGCCACCGTCATTCTCCTCTCTGCGCCCAAGGCGGTCGACTTCTACCCCAAGATCGGGATGACCTGGCACAACAGTGCCTGGATACTCCCACCCGGCGCAGAACCAGTCTGAAAACCCGGGCCCAAGACCAGAGGTGGGTTCAACCCTCGAGCCAGGTCGCGACGAGGTCGCCGACCAGGCTGGGCTCAAACATCTCGGTGTGAAGGGCGCCTTCGACTTCCTCCACCAGAGCTTCAGAGCCGGCTCCATTCAGAGCCTCGGCAAAGTCGAAGGCAAAGGACGAATCGACGATCTCGTCGTCGCCGCCGTATAGGAGGAGACTCTCCAGATCAGGGTTCTGGTCCACCAGGTTGAGGGGGTTGCCCGCCCTCCATGCGTCCGGATCCTCGCCAGGGGTTGCCCCAAAGAACGGGATCATGAGCGGGCCGAGCCGGGCTACATCGTAAGGGCCTGCCAGCCCGACGAGGCGATCCGGCACGCCGGTCCCGGGAATCGGGCAGTCGGCGGCGTAGTCATCTCCGTTCAAGGCGACTACCGCTGAAATATGGGCTCCCGACGAGTACCCGAGCACCACCACGGTGCCGTCGGAATCGGGATGGGCAGCGGCGTACCGGACCGCGCAGGCGATGTCGTCGATGGCTGCGGGAAAGCCGGGCTGCTCGAAAGAAAGGGTGTAGGCGGCGTTCACCGTGAGGTATCCCTCATTCGTGAGGAAGTCAGCGAGGGGCTGCATCATCTCGGGTGATCCCGCGACCCACCCCCCACCATGAACCAGGACCACCGCGGGGAAGGGGCCGGCGCCGTCGGGGATCAGCACCTCGGCGTCGATCTCGGGCAACGGGTCGGCAACCGTCGTCGTAGTGGTGGCGGCTGTGGTCGTCGTCGTGCTCGTCGTGCTCGTCGATGTGGTCGAGGTGGGAGGGGAGGTGACCGTGGTGGTTGGCAACGGCCCGCTGCTAACCGTCGTCTGGGCGGAAGCGCTGCACGACGCCAGCGTCAAGACCAAGACCGTGAATGTCAGGAGAGAAGGGAGGCTGCGTCCTGGTCCACGTACCACTCGACTACTCCCTCGGCTTTTTCCAGTTGCCCGGCGGGTGTGCTGTTCTCGAAGCTCGCCTTGAGGGCGGCTGCCTTTTCGGTCCCGAGGGTGACCACCAAGAGGAGACGAGCTCTCCAGAGCAACGGGTAGGTGACGGTGATCCGGTCCTCGCCATTGCCTGGAGGTCGATTGGCGACATACCACCGGCGGTCCTCGGCGAGCGCAGGCGTGCCGGGAAACAGCGAGGCGATGTGGGCGTCGGCCCCCATTCCGAGCATGATCAAGTCGGGCGGCCTGTCGATATGAATCGACCGAAGACTCGCCTCATAGTGGGCCGCCGCATCTTCGGGTTCCATGTACTCGCTCCATCTCGGTCTGATGAAGTTGGCGTCGACATGATCGAGCAGCGTCGTTGCTGCCATCCGACCATTGGAGCGCTCGTGGACCGGAGCAACCCATCTCTCGTCTGATAGCCAGGCGTCAACCTTGCCCCATCCGCTGGCTCGACCCCGCAGCATGCGATAGGTGGCCTCTGCCGCGGACCCCCCGGCCAGTCCCAACGAGAAGCGTCCTTGGGCCGCGGAGATCAGGTCGGCGATCCGTTTTGACGCGGACTGGGCCGCGGCATCAGGTGTCTCATGGACGAACAACTCCACATGGCAACGGTAATGGCCCGATACATTTGAAAGGTGGTCTCAACAGTTTCCATCCCGTGGTCTGGAGGCGAGGTCAGCGGCCGTCTTGCCGGCGGCGGGCGGCGGGGGGTGCTCCTTGCCCACGGAGCCGGCACCAATCAGGACCATCGGGTCATGGTGGCCCTCCGCGACCGCCTCGCCGGTGCCGGGCATCGGGTCCTGACCTTCAACTACCCCTACGCCGAGCGGGGGTCGAAGAGCCCCGACCGCGCCGAGCGTCTCGTCGAGTGCCACCGGGCGGCTGCCGATCTGCTTCGAGAGACGGTCGATGTCTTCTTCATGGCGGGCAGGTCGATGGGGGGCCGGATCGCCACCTACCTGGCGGCGGATGGCTACCCGGCCGCGGGGGTGATCCTCTACGCCTATCCCTTGCACCCGGCCGGGAAGCCGGAATCACTCCGGGTCGCCCACTTCCCGACGGTGACGGCGCCGCTTCTGTTCTTCCAGGGGACCAGGGATGCCTTGAGCCGCATGAATCTCTTCGAACTGCACATCGTCACCCTTCCCAATGTCGCGGTCGAGCTCCTCGAAGGCGCCACCCATTCGCTCACCGGAGGAGGTTGGTCCGAGGAGGCCATGCTCCAGCATCTGTCCGAGAGGTCCGCCTCCTGGATCGAAGGGGTCTCGTCTGGCAGAACAGCCGGGACCGGACCATAATTGGCAGCCATCTCGCATCTCGCCAAGGAGTTTTTCGATGCCCGAAGTCAGTCTGCGCGCCCAAACGGGTCGGAGCACCGGTTCGTCTGAGTCGCGTCGTGTCAGAAAGACGGGCAACGTGCCGGCCATCGTCTATGGAAAGGGCACCAAACCGGTCTCCATCGCGGTGGACGCACACGATCTCCATGTGGTGCTACACACGGAGGCCGGAGCCAACGCACTCATCAACCTCGAAATCGATGGTGGCGCCACACTCCTGACCATGGCTCGTGTCATCGAGCGCCACCCGTTCCGCAACGAGTATCGCCACATCGACTTCGTCACGGTGTCGCTCGACGAGATCGTCACCGCCGAGGTGGCGATTCATTTCGAGGGCTCGCCTATCGGGGTGAAGGATGGTGGCGTCTTCTCGCCACAGCGCACCCACGTCGTTATCGAGGCTCTGCCGACGGCGATTCCCTCCGCCATCGTGCTCGACGTCTCGGCTGTCGAGATTGGAGATTCACTTCGCATCGCAGACCTCCCTGTGATCGAGGGTGTCACCTACACCGAAGATCCCGAGGCGGTCGTCATGAGCGTCACCACACTCGCTGCCGAGGTCGTCGAGGAGCCCGAGGCTGAGCTCGAGGGCGAGGGAGAGGAGCTTGCCGAGGGTGAGGAGCCTGCTGAGGTCGCCCAGGAAAGCGAAGGCAGCGAATAGCAAGGCCCATATGGTGGTCGGTCTCCGCAACCCGGGGAGCGACTATGAGGGGACCAGGCACAATGCCGGATTCGAGGTCGTGGCCCGGGTCGTTGCCCGTCATGACGCCAGATTCGGAAGGGCCCCCTCGCGGGTCCGCTGTGAGTTGGCACAGGTCGGTGCCGGCGACAGCCAGGTGCTGTACGTCGTGCCCTCCTCCTTCATGAACGAATCGGGATCGGCGGTCCATGCCGCGGTCGACTACTTCGGCCTCGATCTCTCCCGCATCCTGGTCGTCCACGACGACATCGATCTGGCCTTTGGCCGTCTCCGGCTCCAGGTCGGCGGTGGCAGCGGTGGTCACAACGGGATCAGGTCCCTCGAGAAGGCGTTGGGCACATCCGAGTTCAGTCGTCTCAAGCTGGGAGTTGGCCGCCCGCCGGGGTCGATGGACCCTGCCGATTTCGTCCTCCGACCCTTTACCAAGGGCGAACGGGTCGAGGTGGAGGTCGTGTTCGAGGAGGCGGCCGACGTCGTCGACCAGTGGCTGACCGATCCGGCCCGGGCTCAGGAGATGGCTGCCTGGAGGGGGCGCGACCCGCTTTCGTGACGCCACCTTCCGTTTTCGCGCGGGGATCCGCGCCTGTGGGCGCGGATCCCCGCGCGAAAACGGGCTGGAAGGCATAGTTCCTCGATGCCCGACTACATCGGCGCCCTGGATCAAGGCACGACTTCCACCCGGTTCATGGTGTTTGACGCCGCCGGGGCGATTGTGGCTGCCGACCAGCGTGAGCATGCGCAGATCTTCCCCCGCCCAGGCTGGGTCGAGCACGACCCGGTCGAGATCTGGTCTACAGCTTCATCCGTCATCGAGGGTGCCCTCGCCAAAGCAGGCTTGACGCCGTCCGATCTGGCAGCCGTCGGCCTGACCAACCAGCGCGAGACGACCGTCGTCTGGGACCGCGCCACCGGGAACCCCGTGGCCAACGCAATCGTGTGGCAGGACACCCGCACCGCTGACCTCTGTTCCCGGCTCGCCGGGGCCCACGGCGCTCATCGGTTTCGTGCGGTCACCGGGTTGCCGGTTGCCACCTACTTCTCAGGGCCCAAGATCCGCTGGCTTCTCGACGAGCTCGATCTGCACGAGGCAGCCGCCCGTGGGGAGCTGGCCTTCGGCACCGTCGACACCTGGCTGGCCTGGAACCTGACCGGCGGCCCGGCATCGGGGGTCCACATCACCGACGTCACCAATGCCTCCCGTACGTTGCTCATGGATCTCGCCACCACCTCCTGGGACGCCGACCTCGCGGTGGCCATGGAAGTCCCCACCGCGATGCTCCCCGAGATCGTTCCCTCGATCGGAGTCCTGGGCACCTGTGTCGGCCCGCTGCAGGGGGTGCCACTGACGGCCGTCCTCGGAGACCAGCAGGCTGCCTTGTTCGGACAGGCGTGCTTTCAATCTGGTGAGGCCAAGAACACCTATGGGACCGGCAATTTCTTGCTCCTCAACACCGGTTCGACCCCGGTGGCCTCCGAGGCGGGCCTGCTCACCACCCTGGCCTATCAGCGCGCCGGGGAAAAACCGGTCTATGCCCTGGAAGGTTCGGTGGCCGTCACTGGTTCTCTGGTGCAGTGGCTGAGGGACAACCTCGGTTTGCTGGAAGAAGCCTCGGACGTCGAGAAGCTCGCTCGCACCGTAGAAGACAATGGCGACGTCTATTTCGTCCCCGCCTTCTCCGGGCTGTTCGCCCCGTATTGGCGACCCGACGCCCGGGGGGTGATCGCCGGCCTGACCAGATTTGCCAACCGGGGACACCTCGCCAGGGCCGCGCTCGAGGCCACCGCCTACCAGACCCGTGACATCCTGGACGCGATGAAGGCCGACTCCGGGGTCGGACTCAGCGAGCTCAGGGTCGACGGGGGCATGACGTCGAACTCACTCCTGATGCAGTTTCAGGCCGACATCCTGGGCGTGGATGTCATCAAACCGAAGGTGGCGGAAACGACCGCGCTGGGCGCCGCTTACGCCGCCGGTCTGGCGGTCGGGTTCTGGGATGACCTCGACGAGATCGGCGCTCTCTGGGCAGAGGACTCGCGATGGGAGCCGAAGATGGCCGACAGCGAGCGGGAGAGGCTCTACTCACGATGGGGGGAGGCTGTCGAGCGGTCATTGGGATGGGTTTGACCCGAGGTTTGCCCGGCTTCCACAGATAAGATCGCGGCCAGTCGAGGAGGTCTCATCTCACTGCCTGACATGCTCGCGCTGTCCCGGATCCTCCTGGTGCCCGTGATCATGGCATTCACCAGGAGCGAGCAAATCGAGAACTCGCTGACGATTGCCGCCTCCGTGTTCGCGGTTGCCGCCTTCACCGACTATCTCGACGGCTACTTCGCGAGAAAGATCAGCGGTGGCACGATCCTCGGCGGCTTCCTCGACACCACGGCCGACAAGATCTTGGTCACCGGCACCCTGCTTGCGCTGGTCTCTGTCGATCTGGTCTCGATCTGGCCGGCGGCGATCATCATCTTTCGTGAATTCCTGGTGATGGCCCTGCGCGGGGTGGTGGCTGCCCAGGGAGGGCTGATTCGGCCCTCCACCTGGGGAAAGATCAAAACGGCCACCCAGTTCATTGCCATCTTTCTCGCCTTCTTCCGGCTCGAGGAGCGGTGGGGGCCCTGGTATCTGGACCAATGGATGATGCTGATCGCCGTGATCGCCACCATCGGCTCGGCATGGGGCTATATGACCGCCTTCTGGCACACGGTGCGTGCCGAGCCTGCCGGCACCGCGAGGTGAGGGTCGCGGTCACCGGCGGCTCGGGAATCGTGGGGGCCGCCGTGGTGAGACATCTGGTGGCTGCCGGCCATGAGGTGAGGGGCTTGACCCGTACCGAGGCCTCCGCGGGCCGGATCGCGGCACTGGGGGGGGAGCCGATTCCCGGCGACGTGCTCGCCCCGGAGAGTCTCGGTCGGTTGGTCTCGGGGGTGGATCGCGTGTTTCACATCGCCGGGGTCAACGAAATGTGCTCGATCGACGCCGGGCACATGGACCGGGTGAACATCGTCGGCACCGCCAACGTGCGCGACGCCTGTCGGGCAGCGGGAGTGAACCGGCTGATCCACACCTCCTCGGCCGTGGCCATAGGTGAGGAAGAGGGTGCTGTCGGCTCCGAGACCACCCCGCATCGAGGCTGGTATCTCTCGCGTTACGAGCGCTCGAAGCACCTCTCAGAACAACTCCTCCTCGAGACGTCGGCCGGGCTCGACGTCGTTTGCGTGAACCCATCTTCGGTACAGGGGCCGGGCCGGGCTTCAGGGACCGGCCGGCTGATCCTCGACGCGCTGCGGGGCAAGCTCCCCTTTCTGGTCGAGACCACGATCTCGATCATTGACATCGATGATTGCGCCCGCGGTCATCTCCTGGCCGCGGATCGGGGTCAACCCGGGGCGCGCTACCTGTTGAGCGGCGCCACGTTGACTATGGGCGAGGCGCTGACATTGCTGGCTCGGGTGGGAGGGCTGTCCTCCAAGCCCCGGTTTCTGCCGGGTTCGGTGGTGTCCGCGCTGGCTGGGGTGGTCGAGGTTGGGGCGCGGGCCCTGGGACGACGCCCCCCGGTGTGTCGCGAAATGGTGCGCGCATTGCGCCACGGGCACCGCTACGACGGGACCAGGGCGACCCGGGAGCTGGGCCTGGGCTACCTGCCGGTCGAGGAAACGGTGCAACGCACCATCGACTGGTTCCGGGCCCAGGGCCTTCTCCAGGCGGCCCGTTAGCATCGAACGGCTCGATGCCAGCACCGCTTGCACCTCTTCTGTCCGCTTGGCGCTCCGCACCCCTCCCTGACCTCGGCGGATCATGGGCGGTGTCCGCAGGTGCGAGGGCCTTCGCCATGGCCGGGCTCGCCGAACGGATCGACGACATGCTCCTGGTCTTGGTGTCGGGTGAGCGCGACGCCGAGGAACTGGCGGACGACCTCGCGCTCTTTCTCGATGACGTGACGCTGGCGCCCGCTTGGGAGACTCTCCCCTTCGAGCACGTGTCCCCCAACATCGCCACCATGGCTCGTCGGGCCGCGGCCCGGCACCGCCTCGCCCGGGGTGGTGGCCCGGGGGTGGTGGTCGCCAGCGTCCGCAGCGCGATTCAACGACTCAGCCCATCGAGCCCCGATCCTCTGAGCCTGGCTCGGGAAGAGGAAGTCCCTCTCGACCACCTGGTGCGCGACCTGGCCGATCTGGGATACTCGAGGACGGATCGGGTCGAAGGCAGGGGTGAGTTTGCGGTCCGTGGTGGGATCGTCGACGTGTTCCCGGCCCAGGCCGAAGAGCCGGTTCGCCTCGATTTCTTCGGCGACACCGTCGAGGACATCCGCCTCATTTCGGTCGCGACCCAGCGCTCCGAGGATCCCATCGATCGGTTGGTCGCCTACCCCGCCCGAGAAGTTCGTCCCGGTGGTTCCCTGGCCGAGCGCGCCTTTGGGCTCGTTGCCTCCGAGCAATGGGCGGCGTCTACTTGGGACCGCGTCGCCGAGGGCCAGCTCTTTCCCGGTATCGAATCGTGGCTGCCCTGGCTGGCCGATCCCATCTCGCTGATCGACGACATCCCCAAGGGAATACGGCTCGTCGTCATCGAGCCCTCCCGAGCCCTGGACAGGTCGCGTGAGCTGATCAAGGAGGAAACCGAGCTGGCGCGAGCTCTCGCCCCGACCTGGGGCGAGCAGGCCCCGGCGGCCGGTGAGCACCCCGCCTTGTTTCTCGACCTGGAGGAGAGACTTCGGGATCGGGCACATCTTCGGGTCCCCGCCGCCCCGACCGGCCCCTCGGATCCAGTGCTGGAGGTGCGGGGCCTCGATGCAACTCCTGGCGATCCGGAGGCCGTGGCTAGAGGGCTGGGACGTCTTTTGGAACGGGGAATGATCACGGTGGTGGCGATGGACGGGGTGGCGGCTGCCGACCGGGTGGCAAGCGCCCTGGGCGAGCACGGCCTGGTCCTGGAACGTCTCGACTCGCTCGTCAATCCGAGGGCGGCCATCGTCCCGGTTGGGATCCATCGGGGATTCGTGGCGCCCGGTCTCGGGGTTGCCGTCCTGGGGGAACAGGAGATCGCCGGTCGCCGCCGGGCCCACCGCCGGGTAGGCCGGACCCGGGCTGCCCTGACCCACCAGTACCGCGACCTCACCGAGGGTGACTACGTGGTGCATCACCAACACGGGATCGGCAGGTTCGAGGGCCTGGTGTCGAGGACGATGGTGGGCGTGGAACGGGACTACCTGATCATCGCCTACGCCGGCGCCGACCGTCTCTATGTGCCTGTCGACCAGTTGGCTGCAGTCACCAGGTACACCGGTGGGGAGACTCCCAGGGTGTCGCGGATGGGGGGAAAGGATTGGTCAGACCAAAAGGCGCGGGTTCGCAAGGCCGTGGCCGCCGTGGCCCAACGCGTGGTCGAGCTGCATCGGTTGCGAGCCGCCGCCGTAGGCCACGCCTATGCCCTGGATTCCCCTTGGCAGGTCGAGATGGAAGGCGCCTTCCCCTACGAAGAGACACCCGACCAGCTTCGCTCCATCGTCGAGGTCAAAGCCGACATGCAGAACGACAAGCCAATGGACCGGCTGGTCTTCGGTGATGTCGGCTTCGGCAAGACGGAAGTCGCGATCCGCGCCGCCTTCAAGGCGGTCGAGTCCGGCAAACAAGTGGCCATTCTGTGCCCGACAACCCTTCTCGTCCAACAGCATCAGCAAACCTTCTCCGAGCGGTTTGCGCCCTACCCGGTGCGGGTCGAGGCCCTCTCCAGGTTTCTCACCCCGAGACAGCAGGATCGGGTCGTCGCTGCACTCGCAACGGGTGAGGTCGACGTGGTGATCGGGACCCACCGACTTCTGTCCGAAGACATCCGGTTCAAGGAGCTCGGCTTGTTGGTGATCGACGAAGAGCAACGGTTCGGAGTGACCGCCAAGGACGCTCTCAAGGAGTTGAAGTTGGGGGTCGACGTCCTGACCCTGACCGCAACTCCGATCCCGCGCACGCTGGAGATGGCTCTGACCGGGATCCGGGACGTCTCCCACATCAGGACGGCCCCCGAGGACCGTCATCCGATTCTCACCTATGTCGGGCCTTTCGACGATCAGGCGGTGTCGGCGGCGATTCGGCGCGAACTACTCCGGGAAGGCCAGATCTTCTATGTGCACAACCGGGTGCAATCGATCGATCGGGCGGTCGCCCATCTCCGCGAGTTGGCTCCAGACGCCCGATACGCGGTAGCCCACGGTCAGATGTCGGAGGGACAGCTCGAACAGGTGATGATCGACTTCTGGAATCGCGAATACGACGTCATGGTGTCGACCACCATCATCGAATCCGGCCTCGATCTGCCCCAGGTGAACACTCTCATCGTGGAGCGCGCCGATCTTCTGGGACTGGCCCAGCTCTATCAGCTTCGGGGCCGGGTTGGCCGCTCCAGTCAGCGGGCTTATGCGTATTTGTTTCATCCCCGGGATCGCAGTCTCACTGAGGAGGCCCATCGCCGGCTCGAGGCGATCGGCGAGGCAACCGATCTGGGATCCGGGTTCCAACTCGCTTTGAGGGATCTCGAGATCAGAGGGGCCGGGTCGATTCTCGGCGAAGTCCAAAGCGGCCACATCGCGGCCGTCGGGTTCGAGTTGTACGCCGAACTGGTCGCGGACGCTGTTTCGGAGTTGGAGGGGAGAGTCGTCCCGAGCGAGGTTCCCTACGAGGTCCGGATCGATCTCCCGGTCGATGCCCATCTGCCCGAGGCCTATATCCCCGAACAGGAGCTTCGGCTCGAGGCCTATCGACGGCTGGCGGGCACTTCCACTCATCTCGAGGTGGATGACGTCGCGGCCGAGTGGGTGGACCGGTTCGGGCCGCTGCCACCCGCCGCTTTGGTGCTGGTCGAGCTTGCCCGGCTCCGCGTGGACGCCCTGCGGGTCGGGCTCGAGGAGATGGTGAAACTCCGTCATGAGATCAGGTTGGGCCCGGTGGACCTCAAGCCTTCCCAAGAGGTGCGTCTCAGACGCCTTCAGCCACGTGCTGTGCTCCGCGCCGCGGAGGGCCTCATCTTCATCCCGGCGCCGGCGCCCCTGGTGCCGGGGCTTTCCCAATTCATCGCCCAAATGTGGCCGCCTGGGGACGGGTAGCGGCTCGCGGGGTGCTACTAGATGCGTCAAACCTCTACCATCTCGCAAACTCTCTTTCTCCACTCCTATAAAGGATCTCTCTTGAAGAAACTCTCATCTCTCGTGATCGTGTGCGCCCTCTCACTGGTGGCATGTGGGGGCAGCAACGAGGTGGCGGCGACGGTTGACGGCAACGAGGTGACCGTCGGTGATGTCGAAGCCCTGTACAACAAGCCTGACGACGCCGTCATCTCGAAGGAGGATTTCGCCAAGTACCTGTTGTTCAACATCACCCTCGACATCTTCTCCCGTCAGGCAGAGGCCGATTTCGGGATCACCTTCACCGAGGAGGAGATCGCCGCTCAGGCTGATGAGATAATTGCCGGCCAGCTATCCGAGGGTCAGACACGCGAGGAATACCTCGAGGCGAGCGAGGTCACCGAGCTTCTCTTGCAACAGGTCGCCCATCAGACGCTGATCGAGGCCGCCATCCTCGAGGAGATCCAGGCCGATCTGCCGCCTCCTAGTCAGGAGGAGATAGACGCCCAAATGGAGCAGTCTTCCGCCGATCTCACCGAGGTTTGCGCGTCCCACATCCTGGTGGCGACCGAAGCCGAGGCCCAGGAGGTACTGACCAGAATCGGGGGTGGTGAGGAGTTCGCCGACCTGGCCACGGAACTGTCAACCGACACCGGCAGCGGGGCTCAGGGTGGGGACCTCGGGTGTCAGGTGGCGGGCGGTTATGTCCCCGAGTTCGCCACGGCCGCATTGGCCGCCGAGTTGGGCGTGCCCACCGACCCGGTCCTGTCAGAGTTCGGTTATCACATCCTGCTTGTTTCCAAGCGCACCGAGGCCCAGCCAGGGGAATTGCCAACCGAGGAGGAGATCATCGACTTGCTTCTCAACCAAGCCGCGACACCGGCCTCCAACGACTGGCTTCTGGAGACGGCGGCCGGAGCGGTGGTCGAGGTGAACAAGAAGTTCGGGACCTGGCAGGCCGAGCCCGTGCCCGAGGTGGTACCACCCGCCGAGTGATCGTCATCACCGGCCTCGGTCCCGGCGATCTCGACCGGATCCCGGGCCCGGTTCGAGCCATCCTCCTGGACCCCGAGCGGGTTGTCATGGTGCGCACCCGGCACCACCCGGCAGCGGAGCAGCTTGGCCAACTCCGTGAGATCGGTTTCTGTGACGACTTGTACCAGTCGGCCGGCAGTTTCGAGGATGTCTACGCCGCCATCGCCGATCGGGTGCTCGATGCGGCCAGGACGGCATCTGTCGTGTACGCGGTGCCGGGAAGCCCGCTGGTGGGCGAGTTCTCGGTGCGGAGACTTCTCGAATCGGGCGCCGAAATCGAGGTGATTCCAGCGGAGTCCTTTGTCGATGCCGTCCTGGCGGAGGTCGGAAACGACCCGTTGGATCGAGGGCTGCAGATCCTCAACGGGCATGCCCTTCCCGAGCCCCTGGTGTTGGACAAGCCCACGATCATCGCCCATCTCGACCGCCCGGAGATCCTTGCCGAGGTGGCGGCCCGGGTCGACCGGGTGCTGCCCGAAGGCACCCTGGTTCGAGTGCTCGCGGGTCTGGGATCGGCCGACGCGCTCAGCGTCGAGACGATTGCCTCGGAAGTCGATTCATCGCTGGCCGGATTCCGGACCTCGATGTTCATCGATGCCGAGCCCGGCGGGCTGATCGGGGCGGTCCACACCATGATCCGGCTTCGTGAGGAGTGCCCGTGGGATCGGGAGCAGACCCATCAGAGCCTGATGAAGAACCTGGTCGAAGAGACGTATGAGCTGACCGAGGCGGTGGGCCGTCTTCCCGACGGTGAGCCGGATTGGGTGGCCTACACCGCGGTCGAGGACGAGTTGGGCGATGTCCTGCTCCAGGTCCTGTTCCATGCGGTGATCGCCCGCCAGGCGGGAGCCTTTGACATCGACGATGTCGCCGAGGTGATGCGGCAGAAGCTGGTGCGCCGTCACCCGCACGTGTTTGCCGAGGTGGTGATCGACTCCGCCGACGAGGTCAAGGCCAATTGGGACCGGATCAAAGAGGAGGAGCGGGGCTCGATTGCGGAGTCGGCGTTGGACGGTGTGCCATCGGGCGTGCCGGCCCTGCAGCGGGCCTCCAAGATCCAGAACCGGGCGGCCAAAGTCGGATTCGACTGGGAGGAGGCGGCCCAGGTGCTACCCAAGGTTCGGGAGGAGTTGGAGGAGTTGGAGGACGTGCTGGCAGACCCGGGCGCAGCCCGGCTCGAGCTCGGTGATGTCTTGTTCTCGGTGGTCAATCTGGCCCGAAAGTTGGGGCTCGACCCCGAGATCGCCCTTGGTCAGGCCACCGACCGTTTCGAGTCCAGGTTTCGCCGGATGGAGGCCGAGGGGCCGTTCGACGACCTCGACCTCGAAGGGCTCAACCAGCGCTGGGATCGGGCCAAGGAAAAGGCCTGATCGACGGGTCACCAGAACAATACCGGGTCGGTGGTAGCTTGGGCCGCCGGCCCCTGACCTCCCACCCACCCATGAACAAGACCAGCATCGAGCGGATTCACGCACGCCAGGTCCTCGACTCGCGGGGTAATCCGACCGTGGAGGCCGAGGTCCTCACAGCTGGTGGTGGCTTTGGGAGAGCGATCGTCCCCTCCGGCGCCTCGACCGGGGCCATGGAGGCAATCGAGTTGCGTGACGGTGGCGACCGCTGGAGCGGCAAGGGGGTCACCCGGGCCGTGGTCAACATCCGCGATGTGCTCGCTCCCGCCCTGATCGGGGTCGATGCCACAAGCCAGGAGCATGTCGACCAGACGATGCTCGACCTCGATGCCACCCCGAACAAGGCCAATCTGGGTGCCAACGCCATCCTTGCCGTCTCGATGGCGGTGTCACGGGCGGCGGCAGCCACCCTCGGACTGCCCCTTTACCGCTACCTTGGCGGTCCGGCGGCCCGAACCCTTCCCGTCCCCTGTCTCAACGTCCTCAATGGTGGGGCCCACGCCGCCAATTCGGTCGACATCCAGGAATTCATGATCGTCCCCGGGGGGCTTCCCTCCTTCTCGGAGGCCCTGCGCGCCGGAACCGAGGTCTATCAGGCTCTGAAGAAGGTGATCGGGGGCCGAGGCCTCGGCACCAACGTCGGCGACGAGGGGGGCTTCGCCCCCGACCTGCCCACCAACGAGGCGGCGTTGCAGCTGTTGGTGGAGGCAATCGAGGTCGCCGGCTACAAACTGGGTGACGAGATCGCCCTTGCCCTCGACGTGGCCGCCACCGAGATCCACCGTGAGGGCGGCTACGAGTTGGACGGCCAGGACCTCTCCTCCGAGGACATGGTGGCCTACCTCGTGGACCTCGTGGAGCGCTATCCGCTGGTGTCGGTCGAGGACGGCATGGCCGAGGACGACTGGGACGGCTGGAAGGGATTGACCAAACGGATCGGTCGCCGGGTGCAGCTGGTGGGCGACGACCTCTTCGTCACCAACGAGGAGTTCTTGCGGAAAGGCATCGCCGAAGGCGCCGCCAACGCCATCCTGATCAAGGTGAATCAGATCGGCTCGGTCTCCGAGACGTTGCACACGATGGGGACGGCCAGGAATGCCTCTTACGGGATGATGGTGAGTCACCGGTCCGGTGAGACCGAGGACAGCTACATCTCCCACCTGGCGGTTGCGACCAACGCCGGCCAGATCAAGGCCGGCGCCCCAGCGCGGGGGGAGCGGACCGCAAAGTACAATCAGCTTCTCCGAATCGAGGAGAGCCTCGGGACGGAGGCCAGGTATGCGGGCTGGTCGACGTTCCGAAGGCCCAGGTGAGCATGCGCAGCCGTTCCGGGGTGGCTCTGGTGACACTTTTGTTCATCCTGATGGGGGCTGCCTTCCTCACCCAGGTGGTGCCCTATCGCCAGATCCTCGACTCCCGGCGCCAGGTGGAGACGGCTCAAGATCAGCTCGCATCGATCGAGGCCGAGAACGAGGTGCTGGCTGCCGATGTGGCAGCGCTCAACACACCGGAGGAGGTCGAACGGCTGGCTCGCGACAAGTTGGGATATGTGCGCGACGGTGAAACCGCTTACGTAGTGCTGGACCCTCCGGGCGCCGAAGCCCCCCAGTCGCACGGGTCCGCGCTTCCCCAGCCGTCCGACAAGACGTGGGTCGACGTCGTCTGGGATTTCATCACCGGAGGCGACCTAGATTCTTCTGGGTGACCGAAACGGACGACCGGCGGGTAATCGAGGCCCAGATCGGACGACCGCCCCGCGCCGACTCGACCACCGTTTCCCGATGTCATTTGGGCCTCCCTGTCGTGGCCAGGGTGCCCCCCATCCTCGACGACGGCACACCGTTCCCCACCCTCTATTGGCTGACTTGTCCGCTGGCCGTGACCCGGATCGGACGGCTCGAAGGCGCCGGCGGGGTGAGGCGGATGGAACAGAAAGCCACGGCGGATCCCCAATTCAGCCGGCGCCTGGAGGAGGCGCATCGGTCCTATGCCGCCAACCGTGATGCCCTCGTCCCCGCTGGTGTGTCACCGGCACCTTCGGGCGGAGTCGGGGGCAGCACCGTCGGGGTGAAATGCCTGCACGCCCATTACGCCCACACCCGATCGGGCGAGGCCAATCCGGTGGGCGAGTTGGTCGCGTCCTTTATCGAGCCCCTGGATTGCCCGGTGCCGTGTGTCGTGGACGGAGAGGCCAACCCCGCCTGGGTGAGCAACCCATGAGGGTGGGCGTCGTCGACATCGGGACCAACTCGATTCGGCTGTTGATCACCGACGGGGACAACGACCTGCAGCGGTTGGAGGAGGTCACGGGGCTGGGGAGTGGGGTGGATAGCACCGGCGTCCTCTCGGAGCCCCGGATTGTGGAGACATTGGTGGTGCTCAACCGCTATGGCCGAATGTTGGAGGAGGCCGGGGTCTCGATACGCAAGGCCATCGCCACCTCGGCCTCCCGGGACGCGGCCAACCGCGAAGCCTTCTTCGACCGTGTCGAGGAGATGATCGACGTCCGGCCGACTTTGATCTCGGGTGAGGAGGAAGCCCGGCTTGCCTATGCGGGCGCGGTCCAGGGTTTCGAAGGCCCGAGACCGGTTGTGGTCTCCGACATCGGAGGAGGGAGCACAGAGTTTGTCACCGAGAAGAGCGGTGTCTCGATCGACATCGGGTCGGTGCGGATCACCGAGCGGGCCCTTCCCTTTCGACCCGCCGAGCGAGACGAGGTTGCCTCTGCCCGGGCCCTGATCGGGGAATCGTTCGCCGGCCTGCCGGCCTTCGCGGTCGAATCGCTGATCGGGGTCGCCGGGACCTGGACCAGCCTGGCATCGGTGGCGCGTGCCATTCCCCGGGGCACCACGGTGCACGGCCACCAGGTCACCCGGGCCGAAGTGGGGACGATCGTCGACATCATGGCGCAACTCACGATCGAAGAAACGGCGACCCTTCCCGGTCTCGACCCGAAACGGGCCCCGGTCATCCTGGGTGGGATCCTGGTGGCGGAGGGTGTGATGGATGCCTTGGGCGCCGACAGCGCTTGGGTTTCCGAGCATGACAACCTCGATGGTGTCGCCATGACCCTGTTGGCTTTACCCTGACCATGACACCCGCGCCCGGGTGGCGGAATGCAGACGCGAGGGGCTTAAACCCCCTTGAGCCGTTACGGCTCGTGTGGGTTCAAATCCCACCCCGGGCACCGGTGGGTGTTGCGTGTCCACCTTCCATCTGCCGGTTCTGATTCTTTCTGCGCGCGTCGGTCAGAAAGGTCGTGGGACCCGGGCCGGTGGGTGGGGGAGGGGAGAGGAACCGGGCCCGGGCCCCACGACGAACGAGGCCGGATCTTTCTCCAAGGACACCACCTTCCCACACAGACTCAACCCCGTCCCGAAAGTGTAACCAGACATCCTGTTGGGGAGGGGGCGTGGCCGGTGCCGGCTGCGACTCGGTTAGCGTCATGCCCTGGACCTGAAATGGCTGAATACCCATCCGAATACGAGTTGGACGTCGTGCTCCGCGATGGCGGCGGGGCCAGGGTGCGCCCGATCAAGCCCGAGGATGCGGGTTTGATCATCGACTTCTTTGAGACCCTCGGCCCCGAATCGCGCTATTTCAGGTTCTTCAGGATCAAGGAGACGCTCAGGCCCGACGAAGTCGCCTTTTTCACCCAGGTCGATTACTCCGACCGGATGGCCTTGATCGCCCTCCTCGACGGCAAGATGATTGCCGTGGCCCGCTACGACCGGGAGGCCCACGACGCCAGCGCAGCCGAGGTTGCCTTTGCGGTGGCCGACCAGCATCAGGGACGGGGTCTGGGCACCCAGCTTCTCCAATTGCTGACCAATCATGCCCGATCACACGGCATCGAGCGGTTCCGCGCCTATGTCCTGCCCGAGAACCGCCAGATGATGCGGTTGTTTCGCAATTCCGGCTACGAACTGACCCGAACCATCGACGACGGGGTGTTCACCGTCGACTTCCCGGTGGCCGAGAGCGAGGGACAGCTCGAAGCCGAGGCGGAACGCGAGAAGCGGGCGGTGGCCGCTTCCCTGTTGCCCCTGTTCTTTCCGAGGTCGGTGGCCGTCATAGGTGCCTCTGGCGACCCGTCCTCGATCGGCGGCAAGTTGTTCCGCAACATCCTCTCCACCTCATTCACCGGCCCTCTCTATCCGGTCAACCCCAAGGCCAAGGTGATCAACTCGGTGCGCGCCTACCCCACGATCCTCGACGTCCCCGATGAGGTGGATCTCGCATTCATCGTCGTCCCCCAGCGGTTCGTGATCGACGTGGCGAGTCAGTGCGCCGAAGCGGGGGTGAGGGGGATCGTGGTCATCTCGGCCGGCTTCTCCGAGGTTGGCCCTGAGGGTGCCGACCTCGAGCATCAACTGCTCGAGGTGGTTCGCAATTCGGGTATGAGGATGGTGGGGCCGAATTGCATGGGTCTGCTCAACACAGCCTCATCGGTGCAGCTCAACGGGACCTTTGCCCCGGTGTACCCGCCGGCGGGGAACGTGGCGATGTTGAGTCAGTCTGGTGCGCTGGGGATCACCATTCTCGACTTCGCCACCCGCAACAACATCGGCATCTCCCAGTTCGTCTCGGTGGGCAACAAGGCGGATGTCAGCGGCAACGATCTCATCCTGGCGTGGGAGGACGATCCTCAGACCGATGTCATCACCCTGTATCTGGAGTCGTTTGGAAACCCCAAGAGGTTCTCGCGTATCGCCCGCAGAATCGGCCGTCGAAAGCCAATCATCGCAGTCAAGTCCGGCAGAACCTCCTCTGGAAGCCGGGCCGCCTCCTCGCACACCGGCGCCCTCGCCTCGTCGGAGGTGGCCGTGCAGGCGTTGTTCCGCCAATCGGGAGTGATCAGGGTGGACTCGATCGAGGAGTTGTTCTCCACCGCCAACCTCCTCGCCAACCAGCCGATCCCGAGGGGGAACCGGGTGGGAATCGTGACCAACGCCGGCGGCCCCGGGATCCTGGCAGCAGACGCCTTGGAAGGGAATGGCCTGACCCTGCCCGAGTTGTCCCCCCAGCTCCAGGCCGAGATCGGAGAGTTGCTTCCGAAAGAGGCTTCGACGAGAAACCCGATCGATCTCATCGCCTCCGGTGGCCCGGCCGAGTTTCACCACGCGGTTTCCCTGCTCCTCGAGTCCGGTGAGGTGGACTCGGTGATCGTGATCTATGTCCCGACGTCGCCGGAGGGGGCCCAGGATGTCGCAGATGCCCTCAGCGGCTGTCAGGAGGGCTACGACGGGGTGGTCGCGCTGCTGTCGGTGTTCATGCACAGCGGGGACACAGCCCGCCATTTGGCGGGTGGCCCAGGTCGGCGCGCGATCCCTACCTATATGTTCCCCGAGGCTGCGGCACTTGCGTTGGCCCGGGCGGTAGGGCATGGGGTCTGGCGTCTCCGCGACCCCGGCTTCGAAGGTCGGCTGGAAACCGGGGACGAAGCGGCGATCAGAGCGATCGTCGACGCCGCGCTCGAGAAAGTGCCTGCCACCGGGGCCTGGATGGAGCCTGAGCAGGTCGACGCCATCCTGACCGCGGCCGGTCTGCGGGTGCCGAGGTCGACCGTGGCTCGGTCGCCGGAAGAAGCCATTGCCGCCGCGAAGGCGATCGGAGGGCTGGTGGTGGTCAAGGTGATCTCTGAGTCGGCTCTCCACAAGTCCGATGTTGGGGGTGTCGTTCTCGGCGTGGAGGGCAAAGACCAGGTGAGGGTTGCCTACGAGACGGTCACCAAAGCGGTGTTCGATGCGGATGGCGTCCTGATTCAGGAGTTCGTAGGTGGCGGCCATGAGGTGTTGATCGGGATGACCCAGGATCCCAACTTCGGCCCTCTGGTCGGATTCGGGCTCGGCGGCGTCTATGTGGAGCTCCTTCACGACGTGGTGTTCCGAATCCATCCCCTGACCGATGTCGATGCATCTGAGATGATCAGGGAAACCAAGGGCTTCCGGCTCCTCCAGGGATTTCGCAACACTGCCGAAGGCGATGTGGCGGAATTGGAGCGAGCCCTACTGAGGGTCTCAGGTCTCATCAGCATCGTGCCCGAGCTCATGGAGATGGATCTCAACCCGGTGAAGGTGTTGCCGCCGGGTGAGGGCGTGGTTGTTGTCGACGCCCGGATCCGGATACAACCGGTCCCGGATGCGCGTCATCCCCGAATGCGCGACCTGCCCGGGGTGACGTGACCAATAGTTGGGGACGTCAACTGATGGCATACGCGCCCGGGTAGTCCGCTTCGACGCCGATCTCGGTCGCCTTGATCGAGAGCCAGACCCGGGCCCCCGTGTCCAACTCGAGGTCGTCGATCGCCTCCCGGGTGACCTCGACGGTGAGGGCCAGGGGGTCGCTCACCTGGAGTCGGGCTCGGTCGCCCAGAAGCTCGATCAAAGCGATCGAGGTCTCCCAGAGGTTGCGTGCGCTTCCCTCAGGCCGGCCCCGATGCAGGGAGATGGTCCGGGGGTGGATGGTGATAAGCACCGGGCCCTCGAGGGTGTGATCGGCGATTCGAAGTCCGGTGGCGCCGATCTGCACGAGCCCGTCATGTGCGATCCCCGAGAGAAGGTTGGACCCCGCCAGGTCGGCGATGTAAGGCGTCCGGGGCCGAAGCCGGATTTCGTCGGCGTTGCCGACCTGGGTGACCCTTCCGCCTTCTATGACGTGGATGTCGTCGGCCAGGAGAAATGCCTCGCTCGGGTCATGGGTGATCAACAGCCGGGGGCCCGGGAATTGGGCGAGATGCTCGGTGAGCGCCCGTCGCGAGAGGGCCCGGGTGACTATGTCGAGAGCCGACAATGGCTCATCGAGGAGAAGGAGATCAGGCTCGATCGCCAAAGCCCGCGCCAGGGCCACTCGTTGCGCTTGACCTCCTGAGAGCTCGCCGGGCTTCCTTTGAGCCAGATCGTCGAGGGAGAGCCGTTTCATCCAGAGTGCGGCCCGCTCCATGGCGGGCTCCCGGCCCATCCGGTGGCTTCGCGGCCCGAACGCGATGTTCTCGGCCACCGAGAGATGGGGGAAGAGGACGTAATCCTGGAAGACCACCCCGACCCGCCGCTCCTCGGGAGGCAAGAACCGAGCCTGTCCGGCGTCGTCCAGGGTCCTTCCACCGAGCTCGATCCGCCCGGAGTCCACCTGGATCAGGCCGGCCAGAGCAGCCACCGCCGTCGACTTTCCCGCACCATTGGGCCCGAGCAAAGCCACGGTGCGGCCGGGGGGGATGGCCATCGAGAGATCGAGAGTGAACTCGGGACTTCGTCGAACCGTGAAGCTGGCTTCGAGGCCAAGCTGGCTCGAGACGCTGGTCACCACGCCCTCCACCATCGGTCGCGGAGGGCGATCAGGACAGCGAGGGAGATCACCACCATGACCAGGCTGATGGCCACCGCCGCGTCCCGGTTGCTTTCCAGGGCGACGAACACCGCCAGGGGCAGGGTCTGGGTTTTTCCCTGCAGGTTGCCGGCAAAGGTGATGGTCGCCCCGAACTCGCCGAATGCCCTGGCCCAGGTGAGGACGAGCCCGGCCAATAGGGAGGGCCCGATCATGGGCAGGGTGACCCGTCGCATCACGCTCCATCTCCCGGCACCGAGAGTGGAGGCGGCTCCCTCGAAGCGGGGATCCAGGTTGCGCAGGGCTCCCTCCACGGTGATCACCAGGAATGGCATCGCCACGAATGTGGTGGCGAGCACTACTCCCCAGGCGGAATAGGGCAGGACCAGCCCCGTGGCCTGGTTCAGCGGCTCGCCCAGCAACCCGCGACGTCCGAGGGCGAAGAGGAGTGCCGCCCCGCCGACGACTGGTGGAAGCACGAGGGGAAGCATGATCAGAGCGCGCACTATCGATCGCCCCCGGAACTCGGTGCGAGCCATCACCCAGGCCAGCGGAACTCCCAACAACGTCGAGATGGCGGTGGCAGCCAACGAGCTGAGGAGGGACAACCTGAGGGCGTCGATCACCAGATCGCTCGAGACCAACTCGCCCAGATCCCCCCACGGGACCCTGGACAGCAACCCGAGCAGGGGAATCACGAAGACCGAAAGGCCGATGATCGCCAGGGCGAGCACCAGAAGCGGGGGTTGGCGTCGGCCCCGGCGTGCTGTGACCTCGTTCAAGGGGCGATGAACCCGTACTCGCTCATGATCGCCTGACCCTGGTCGGAGACGACGAAATCGACGAAGGCCCTGGCGCCGTCAGGGTTGGGGGCGTTCGCCAGGACTGCAATCGGGTATCCGGTCGCCAGGTTTTGGCTCTGGGGGATCTCAACACCCTCCACCCCGCCTTCGGTCGAGATGAGATCGGTCACATAGACGAGCCCGGCATCGAGCTCACCGGCTTCGATCTTGGTGAGCAAGGCGCGGACGTCGGGCTCGTTGCTGTCGATCGACGGGGTGATTCCGGCCTTCTCCAGCACCTGGCGGCCAAGGTCGCCACACGGGACCCCTTCGGCGCAGAGGCCGACCAACAGCTCTTCGCTGGCGAAGTCGGCCAGACCGATGACACCGGCCGGATTGTCCGTCGGGACCGCGATCTGCAGTGAATTCCTGGCGAATACCCGGGCTTGGCCCCCGGTTTGCCCCGCCTCCACCACCTGATCCATGTTTGAGGTGTTGGCCGAAGCGAACACATCCACTGGGGCGCCCTCCAGGATCTGCTCCCGGAGGCCAGAGCTGGATCCCAGGTTGAGCACCACGTCCACTCCCGGGTTGGCCTCCTCGAACGCAACTTCGATGGCGCCGAAGGCGTTGGTCAACGAGGCCGCGGCCGATACCAGGACCTCTCCATCGACGCTCTTATCACCGGCCCCCGAACAGCCGGCGAGGACGACGGCAAACGCCATGAGAGGCGTGATCCGGCGAAACCTTGTCAGTGTCCACCTCCGCGATAGTCTCAATGCGACTAGTAGCCGATAAGGATACCCGGTTCGGATCGACATGCCCCCGTCCCATCTCTCCGTAACCGAATACGCCGTCCTCGGGATACTCGACGAGGGCCCGAGTCACGGATTCGCCATCGCCAGGTTGTTTGCCCCCGAAGGCGAGGTGGGGCGTGTGATCACGGTTAGGCGCCCCCTGATCTACCGCGCACTGGACCGTCTCGCCGTTGCCCGTCTCACCGAGCCGATCCACGCCGAACCGGGTGATGCCGGGCCGCAGAGGATCATCCACCGGATCACCCCCAACGGCCGACGACGTCTCAACCGATGGCTGCGGCAACCGGTGCAACACGTGCGTGAGATGAGAATCGAGTTTTTGCTCAAGCTCACCCTCCTGCAACGTGCCGGCCGATCACCACTGGCGTTGATCTCCGCCCAGAAGGCGGCACTGCATCCCACGCTGGCGGCGTTGGAGGCCCCGGGGGGAGCGGAGCCGAACCATGTCGAGTTGTGGCGTCGTCACAACGCCCTGGCGGCGGCTGGGTTTCTCGATGACCTGGAGCGGGCCTGGCAGCGCGGCTTCTGAAGATTTTTTGATTTCTGGTGACGAACCTCTGGTATCTGTCACTGGGGGAACGTATGTTCGGGGTGTGGAGTGGGAGACGTTTTCCAATGATGACGTGGACCAGGTGTTGTCCCACCTGTTTGCCGGTTCGCAGGCTTTCTTGGCTGAGATTTGCGACTGGTTGATGGTGGCGGATCACCGTCAACAGTTTCTGGCGGATGGTGCCCCCGATCTGGTGCAGTGGGTTTCGGCCCGGTTCGGGTTGCGTCATTCGACTGCGTTTCAATTGGTGGGGGTGGCCCGAAGGTTGCAGGATCTTCCTTTGCTTCGGGAAAGGTTCTCTGCGGGGGAATTGTCTTTGGATCAGGTGGACGCCATCTCCCGGATGGCCACCCCCGAGTCAGAGGGGGAGCTGATCGAGGAGGCTCTGGGGTTGTCGAGCGCGGCCCTGGATCGTGCCGCCAGGAGAGCAAACCCTCCGAGTGTTGGGGATGAGCGTTCGGTGTGGGAGAGGCGTCGGCTGGGGTTGCAGTGGAATCTGGACCTGTCCGAACTCAACCTGCACGGGAACCTGCCTGGTGCGGAAGGCAAACTGGTGGAAGTGGCGGTCAGGTCGCGGGCGGACCGGTTTGGTCCCAACCCCGAAACCGGGCTCTTCGACGATTATTCGACCCGGCTCGCCGATGGGCTGGTCGAACTCTGCGCCACCAGTGGTAACCAAAGCTCACCGAGTGTTCAGATCACGGTCCATGCCGACCTCGAAGCCCTCACCTCCACGTCAGAAACCACTGGTGTTGCCGAACTAGAAGCCGGGCCGGTTTTGGCCAACGAGACGGCACGCCGGTTGGCCTGTGATGCGATCGTGGAAACCGCGGTCTACGACGACTGTCGGGTGTTGGGGGTGGGACGGTTGACCCGGACCATTCCCGGCTGGCTACGACGTCAACTCTGGTATCGGGATGCGGGTTGTCGGTTCCCGGGATGTCCCCATCAGGGTTGGGTACACGCCCACCACCGCAAACACTGGGCCGACGGGGGGTCCACCGACCTGGAGAATCTGGTCTTGTTATGCGGGTTCCACCACCGGTTCCTACACGAGCACGGCTGGACGATCGAAGGTGACCCCGATGGCAAACTGATCTTCAGAAATCCGAACGGTCAGGTTTATCCACCGGTCCGACCCGGACTGGATCCCCGAGTCCGAGAACTCATCCGAACCTAGGGGCAGCCGCCCCCGCCACCGCGCCAACGACACCGACGAGAATGATCGAGTGAATCGCCCCGATCCCACGTTCATCGAGGAGATGCAGTCGTTGCAAGGCGCCTACCTGGCCAGTCGGGACCCGATCGTGCAGTCCGGGTTCTCCGGTGGCCGCGAGTGCTGGGTGACAGAGAGGTCGCCTCTGGTCGACGCCATAGATCACGACGGCGACTTCCTCGATGTTGGTTGCGCCAATGGGCTGCTCGCCAAGGATGTAGTGGCGTGGTCGGCCGAGAAGGGCCATGTGGTAGTCGCTTATGGAGTGGATATCGGCCCGGATTTGATCGAACTAGCTCGTCGCCGATTCAAGGGGCAGACTGCCATCTTCGAAGCGGTTGATGCCTGGGACTGGGACCCAATGCGGACCTGGGACTTCGTTTACAGCCTGCTCGATCTCGCCCCCGATCACCTCGCCTGCGCCTGGTTGGGACGGCTGGCGAGGTGGGTGACCCCGGGAGGGCGCATCATCATCGGCTCCTATAGGAGCCGTTCGCGGGCAATCCGCCCCGCAGACGTGTCTTCAACGCTCGAGGAATGTGGTTTCGTTGTCACCGGTTCTTCGACCGGCGGTGACCCCCCGATTGCGAACTTCGCCTGGGCCGACCGCTAATACGTATAGCCTCGACTCATGGAACACGTGCAGGTGACCATCGACGGTGCGGTGGCTCTGGTGCGTCTCGACCGGCCCCCGGTCAATGCCCTCTCCGAACAGGTCGCCGGCGAGCTGAAACAGGCGTTCGCGGCCTGTGTCGACCCCGAGATCAGGGCGGTGGTGGTCACGGGCCATCCCCACTTCGCCGCCGGGGCCGACATCAAGGGCTTTCAGGCCGCCTTCGACGCCGGGGCCCAGGAGCGGACGGCCTGGACACTCCAAGAGGCAATCGCCGCCCTGGAGGGTCTGGAGAAGCCGACCATCGCCGCGGTCCACGGGTATGCCCTCGGTGGCGGCTTGGAGCTGGCAATGGGCGCCGACTTTCGTTACCTAGCCGACGACGCCAGAGTCGGTCAGCCCGAAATCCTGCTCGGGATCATCCCCGGAGCAGGAGGGACCCAGCGCCTGCCCCGACTCGTCGGCTATCAACGAGCCAAGGAGATGGTGCTCAGCGGCCGACAAGTGGGAGCGGAGGAGGCCCTCGCCATCCGCCTCGCCGACAAGGTGGCGGCTCCAGAGGACATTCTCGGGCTGGCCCTGGCCGACGCCGCCGAGTTGGCCGGAAAGGCCACCCGAGCCATCGCTGCCGCCAAGATGGCCCTGAATCGCGGGTTCGGCCTTCCCGTCGAAGAAGGGCTTCTGATGGAGCGCGATGCGTTTCAGGTCGCTTTCGGGTCCGAGGACGCCCGGGAAGGGGTGGCCGCCTTCATCGAGAAGAGACCGCCCGAGTTCAAGGGTCGCTGACCGCCGCCCGAGCCGCGAGCCGGGCCAGGTTGTCCCGCCAGATACGTTTCAAGATCGGGGTGGCCAGCCAGGCCCCGGCCTTGCCTCCCATCCACCAGGGGAATCGAAGCCACTCGGACCAGGTGAGACGGGTCCCTTCACCCTGCTGCTCCAGGTGAAACCGGCCGGAGCCAGACACCGCCCCCACATGGTCCACAGAGATTGCGGTGCCCTCATCCCATTCGACGACCGTCATCAAGTCGGTGGTGCGAAACGGCCCGACCCGGGTCGGGACCCTCATCCGGGTGCCGACACCGGTCCTCTGTGGCCCGTCGAATCGGATCTCACCGGCGTCAGCCATCCACTCGTGGTGTGAGCCGAGGTCGGCAAGTACTGCCCAAACCCGATCGGGCGGGGCCGGGATCACGATGACGAGTTGAATGGGTCGCACCGGGTCGAGGCTATTCCTAGCTCGAACAGACCTCGCATCCTGCGACAATCCAGGTTGTGATCTATCTCGACCACGCCGCCACAACACCGATGCGTCCCGGGGTTTGGGATGCCATGGCCCCCTACACCGACGTCGAATTCGGCAACTCATCGGGGATCCATCGGGTGTCCCGACGCGCCAAGAACGCCCTGGAGGGGGCCCGGGAGTCGATTGCTGCCGCCATCGGCGCCGGCACCCTGGAGATCGTTCTCACTTCTGGTGGCACCGAGTCGGACAATCTCGCCATCAAGGGGGCAGTGTTCAACGGTGGACCGCGGCGGGGCGTGGTCACGGCGGCCACCGAGCACGAGGCGGTCCTGGAAACGGCGGACTTCCTGAGACGCCTGGGCATGCCAGTGACGGTGCTCGGCGTCGACTCCGGGGGGCGGGTCGATCTCGATGAGTTGGCGTCCGTCGTGGACGAGGGAACCGCCGTCGTGTCGGTGATGCTTCTCAACAACGAGACCGGGGCGATTCAGGATGTGGCGCGGATTGTGGAGGCAGTGAAAACCAAGGATCCCGAAGTACTGGTGCACACCGACGCGGTCCAGGCGTTTTGCTCCGAGCCCATCGATGTCGCGGCTCTGGGTGTCGATCTGATGTCACTGGCCGCCCACAAGTTTGGTGGCCCTAAGGGCGTGGGCATCCTCTATGTCCGTGAGGGGGCCGTTCTCGAGCCCGTGCAACACGGTGGAGGCCAGGAGTTGGGTCGTCGCTCCGGCACCCACGACGTGGGCGGGGCCGTGGGGATGGCTATGGCGATGGAGATGTCATTGGATGATCGGGAGGGCTTCTGTCACCGCGTCGGCCAGATTCGGGACGATTTCGAAAAGAGGCTGACGGTCGGAGTCGAGGGTCTGGTGGTCAACACCCCCGAGCATCGGCGTTCCCCGCATCATCTCAACGTCCGGTTCCCCGGGGTGCTCAACGAGACCCTGTTGGTCCGAATGGACCTGGCCGGGGTGGCGGCCTCGGCCGGATCGGCATGTCAGTCCGGGGCCTCGGAGGTTTCCCACGTCTTGGAGGCGATGGGGCTGACCCCCAATCAGGCCCGGGAGAGCATCCGTTTCAGTTTCGGCTGGCCCAGCACCATCGAGGAAGCCGAGGAAGCGGCCGAGATCGTGACCGACCTGGTGGGAAAGCTGCGATGAGGGCGTTGGTGGCGATGTCCGGTGGTGTCGACTCGTCGGTGGCGGCCGCCTTGATGAGGGATGCCGGTCACGAGGTGGTGGGGGTGACCCTCAAGATGTGGTCCGGTCCAAGCGGCGAAGCGCCGACCGCCGGATGCTGCACGGTGTCCGATTCCGAGGACGCCCGCCGGGTGGCGGGTCAGCTCGACATCCCCTATTACGTGTTGGACTACACCAACGAGTTCCGGGACGGGGTGGTCCGGCGTTTCGTCAGCGATTACGTCTCGGGGCGGACTCCCAACCCCTGTATCGAGTGCAACCGAACGGTCAAGTTCGACCGGCTGCTCCGCCGGCTCGACGACTTCGAAAGCGACGTGCTGGTGACCGGGCATCACGCCCGAAGCCGCTTCGATGGGAGGCATTGGAATCTGCACCGGGGAAGCGATCGGGCCAAGGACCAATCCTATGTCCTGTCGATGCTCACCCAGCGCGAGCTGTCCCGGGCCCGGTTCCCGGTTGGGGAGTTGACCAAGCACCAGGTGCGCTCGATGGCCTCCGCGCTCGGCCTGCGGACTGCCCAGAAACCGGAGTCGATGGACATCTGCTTCGTGGGCCGCCGCGACTATCGGACGTTTCTCGCCGACACCGCACCGGAGGCCTTGGTTTCCGGCCCCCTGGTCGACACCGAGGGTCACGAGCTGGGAGCGCACGACGGGATCGCAGGCTTTACGGTCGGGCAGCGGCGTGGCCTTGGGGTCGCCGTGGGCGAGCCGAGGTTTGTGGTGCGCATCGAGCCGGCCACCTCCACCGTGGTCCTGGGCAGGCGCGAGGAGCTCGGGGTTTCCGGAGTGGAGCTCTCCCAGGTCATCTGGACGACCGGTGCCGGGGACTATGGCGAGGTCATGGCCCAATACCGTGCCCACGGTGTTCCAGTGCCAGCCGTGCTGGATGGTGATCGCCTGTTCTTTGTCAACCGCCAGGAGGCGGTTGCTCCGGGCCAGACTGTGGCCTTCTACCAGGATGATCGGGTGATGGGCGGGGCGTTGATCGAGGGCACCTTCCCGTGACAGGTCCTCGGTAACGTCACCATCGATGTCCTCAGACGGCGATCGCATTGAAGCGCTTCGGCGTGAGATCCGTGAGCACTCCCATCGCTACTACATCCTCGACGACCCGTCGGTGTCCGACGCCCAATACGACGCACTGGTTCGCGAGCTCGAAGACCTCGAGGCGGCCAATCCTGAGCTGGTCACATCGGACAGCCCCACCCAACGGGTCGGGGCCATGGTCGGGGACCTGTTCGCACCGGTTCGACATCTCCGGCCGCTGTTCTCGCTGGACAACGCCGCGTCCAAGGAGGACCTGGAGACCTGGGAGCAGCGGCTGGAGCGCCAGCTCGGCGCCCCGCCCTCGGGTTATGTGTGTGAGTTGAAGATCGACGGATTGGCGGTAGTGCTCACCTATAGGGAGGGGGCGCTGATCACCGGCGCCACCCGGGGTGACGGGGTGACCGGTGAGGACATAACCGCCAATCTGCGAACCATCGAGTCGGTGCCGCTGCGTCTGCGCGGAGATGCCCCACCGTCGCTGCTCGAAGTGCGGGGCGAGGTCTACATGCCGGCCACCGCCTTCGAGGAGCTCAACCGCCGCCAAGCGGAGAAGGGCGATCGGCTCTTCGCCAACCCCCGCAACGCGGCGGCGGGCTCGGTTCGCCAGAAGGATCCGGCGGTGACGGCCACCCGCAAGGTGGACATCTGGGTCTACCAATCGGGTTTGATCGAAGGCGGCCCGCGGTTCGCCACCCATACCGAGACCCTGGCCTATCTTCGGGATCTCGGTTTCAGGACCAACCCTGCCACCCGGGCCGTTGGATCTCTCGAGGAGGTCATCTCCTACGTGCAGGAGGCTGAGCGTCAGCGGCATGGCACGGCGTATCAGACCGATGGGGTGGTGATCAAGGCCGACTCGCTGGCCGAGCAAGACACTCTCGGGTTCACCTCACGGGCGCCGAGATGGGCGATTGCCTACAAGTTCCCGGCCGAGGAGCAGGTCACCTCACTCAAGGACATCTGGATCAACATCGGGCGGACCGGCGCGGCCACCCCCTTTGCCGTTCTCGAGCCGGTGTTCGTCGGTGGCGCCACGGTCGGCCTGGCCACCCTGCACAACGAAGATCAGGTCGCTCTCAAGGACGTGCGCATCGGTGACCAGGTCATCGTCCGTCGGGCGGGTGACGTGATCCCGGAAGTGGTGGGACCTGTCTTGTCCGCCCGCACCGGCAAGGAAAAGGTGTGGAAGATGCCTTCGAAATGCCCGTTCTGTGGGAGCCCGATCGTTCGGATCGAGGGCGAGGCGGTGGCCCGATGCACCGGGGGGTACACCTGCCCTTCGCGAGTCAGGGAATGGCTGGCCCATTTCGCCGGGCGGGGCGGGATGGACATCGAGCACATGGGTTACAAGACGATCGATCTCCTCCTGTCCGAGGGGATGATCTCCGACCCCGCCGACATCTTCATCTTCGACCCCGACCAACTGCTGGGACGTGAGGGTTGGGGCTCGATCTCGGTCAACAACCTGAAACGGGCCATCGAGGCGGCCAAGGACAGATCTGTCGGCCGGCTGCTGACCGCCCTCGGCATCCGTCATGTCGGTGGGACCGTGGCCCGGCTATTGGTTCGCCATTTCGGAGGCCTCCCCGCCCTGATGGCGGCAACCGAAGAGGACATCTCACAAGTGGAGGGGATTGGCCCCGTCATCGCCCATGGCATCGCGACTTGGTCCGCAGATCCCGACAACCAGGCACTTGTGGCCAAGCTGGGGGCGGCCGGGGTCCGTCTCGAGGACGAGGTCGATCGGAGCGTGTCGTCGGACCTGCTGGCGGGTGCCACGTTCGTGGTCTCGGGGACGGTCCCCGGGTTCACACGTGAGGAGGCCCAGGCCGCCATCGAGCTGCGTGGCGGGAAGGCGGCGGGGTCGGTTTCGGGCAAAACGACCGCGTTGATCGTCGGTGACTCGCCCGGCGCCTCCAAGTCGAAGAAGGCCGAAGAGTTGGGGATCCCGATCCTCGACGGAGAAGGTTTCAAACGTCTTCTCGAACAGGGTCTCTCGGTGCTGGGATGAGGTTCTGCCGGCGCTCAGGCCTGGCTCATCCCACCCGGAACGACCAGGAGAATTCACCGGGGTCGGGGAGGCCGTTGACCGTGTCATAGACCACCCGGATCGTGTGCTCCCCGGGAGTCCATTCGTTGATTGTCGGGTTGCTCGGGCTCGGCGCCCATCGATAGACCCCGGTTCCCTCGACAAACGTGGTGTCGGACATCAGCCATCCGTCCACGTAGATGTCTGCGGTGTAGCCGACTTCGAGGTCGACCTCGATCGAAGCCTGCCGTGGCACCAGGCTCCCCGGCTCCGGGGAGACCGATTCGATCGGCCCCGGGAGCACGATCTCCTCGCCCTCGGTGGCGAAAACGATGCCGAAGGCGATGGCGGCGACCGCCACCAACCCCAGCCCAAGGTAGATGAGACGATAGGACATGCCACGGGCACCGTAGCTGTGCGCAGTTACCCTGCCGTCGGGACACCGTTGTGAGGTGATCGAGGTTTGTCGGACCAAGAATTGATCAGGTCGGCCTTCGCCGGCGCCGTCGAAATCGAGACCGCCCGCGAGGCTGTGGAAGGGGCCATTCTCTCCCTCGACCGGGGCGAGGCCCGTGTCGCCGAGAAGACCGAGGCGGGGTGGGTGGTCAACGAGTGGCTGAAGGAGGCGATCCTCCTCTACTTCCGGCTTCGGGAGATGGAGACGGTCGAGGTAGGCGGCTACGAGTATTACGACAAGATCCCCCTCAAGAAAGGGCTGGCGGCACAAGGTGTGCGGGTGGTGCCGCCCGGGACCGTCCGCTACGGCGCTTTTTGCGAGCCCGGTGTCATCGTGATGCCGGGTTACGTGAACATCGGCGCCTATGTCGGCGCCGGCACGATGGTCGATACCTGGGCCACCGTCGGCTCCTGTGCCCAGATCGGCAAGGGAGTCCACCTCTCGGGCGGCGTGGGAATCGGTGGCGTGCTCGAACCTCCAAGCGCACGCCCGGTCATCATCGAAGACGGGGCATTCATCGGGAGTCGGTCGATCGTCGTCGAGGGTGTGATCGTTGAAGAAGGCGCCGTTCTCGGCGCCAACACGGTGCTCACCGGATCGACACCCATCATCGATGTGACCGGGCCGGAGCCGGTGGAGCACAGGGGGAGGGTCCCCGCCGGCTCGGTGGTGGTGCCCGGAACCCGCCCCAAGGAGTTTCCCAGTGGCACCTATGACCTGATATGCGCCCTGATCATCGGACGGAGAACCGAGGCCACCGACCAGAAGACCGCCCTCAACGAAGACCTTCGGGATCTCGGCGTCCAGCTGTGACCGACCTCGTCGAGACCCTCTGTTGGCTCGTCGACATCCCGTCCGTGACCGGCGACGAGACCCGGCTGCGCGACGCCATTGCACAACGTCTCGAAGGAATGCCATCACAGGTTGTTGCCGACTCCCTGGTTGTCGGCCAACCCCGGGACCAGGCGGTCCTCCTGGTGGGCCATCTCGACACCGTCCCCCTTCAAGGTCACATCGGGTCGACGGTCGAGGGGGACAGGGTCCACGGTCTCGGCGCCACCGACATGAAGAGCGGGTTGGCGGTGATGATCCATCTTGTCGAGTCACTCGGCCCGGATCGGGTCGTTGGCGTCTTCTACGCCGGGGAGGAGGGCCCACTCGCCGGGAATCAGCTGGGGATGGTCCTCCAGGCTGCTCCCTGGGTGCGGACCGCGTCGGCTGCGGTCGTGCTGGAGCCGACCGACCGGGGGATCGAGGCCGGTTGTCAGGGTGTGATCAACGCCGAGGTGACATTCGAGGGCGAGGCTGCCCATTCAGCCCGGCCGTGGCTGGGTGACAACGCCATAACCAAAGCTGGGGAGTTCCTGACCCGAATGCGCGCTTTGGAGCCCGAGCTCCACGTGGTGGGCGGTCTCGAGTTCAGGGAGGTGATCTCGGTGACGACCGCCAGCGGCGGTGTGGCCAAGAACATCATCCCTGCGGAGTTCCGGCTCAACGTCAACTATCGATTTGCCCCGGACCGTTCCCGGGACGAGGCCATCGAACGGATGGGGGAGGTGTGCTCGGCAGGTGACCGCTTTCTCGTCACCGACTCGGCCCCGGCTGGGGCGGTGGCCGTCGAGCATCCGCTATTCCAGAGATTGGCCGAGGTTGCGGCGGCCCCGATCTCAGGCAAGCAGGGGTGGACCGACGTCGCCCAGCTGTCCGAGGCCGGGATTCCCTCCATCAACTTCGGACCCGGCGAGCCGACCCTCGCCCACAAACCCGGGGAGTCGGTCCGGATCGAGGATCTGACCTGGGCCTTCGATTCGTTGTCGGCAGTGCTCGAGTGACTGCTTCCTAAACTCCCGCACCATGCCCGTCGAAATCGACATCGAACACGTTGCGCGCCTGGCGCGGCTCGATCTCAGCGCCGAGGAGCTCGAGGGCTACAAGGACCAGCTCGGGCTGATCCTCGAGCACGCGGCCCGGGTTCAGTCTCTCGATGCCGAGCCGCATGCCGAAAACGCCCATCCGCTTGGTCTGTTCAACAGTTTTCGTGACGACGTGGTCCTACCCTCTTTGGACCGCGACGAGGTCCTGGCTGCGGCACCCGAGACGGCTGAGGGGTACTTCGTGGTTCCCCCGGCAATGGAGGGCGAATGAGCCCGATGCCCAGTGTGGTCGAAGCGGGGCGCTGGCTCCGGGATGGCGAGACCACCGCAGTCCGGCTTCTGGAAGGTGCCCTGCAGCGCGCAGCAAACTGCGAGGCGCAGATCCACGCCTTTCTGACGATTGACCGGGAGCGGGCCCTCGAGACGGCCGCCCGGGCCGATGCCGACCTTGCAGACGGGATCGATCGCGGACCGTTGCACGGCATCCCGATCGCTCTCAAAGACAACATGTGCACCCGCGGGGTGGAGACCACCGCCGCCTCCCAGATCCTCGCCGGATATCGCCCTCCATATGACGCAACGGTCGTCTCCAGGCTGGGTGAAGGGGGTGCGGTCGTGGTGGGCAAGACCAATCTCGACGAGTTCGCCATGGGCTCATCCACCGAGAACTCGGCATATGGCCCCACCTTCAACCCCTGGGACATAACCCGCGTGCCCGGTGGCTCCTCGGGCGGGTCGGCAGCAGCGGTCGCGGTCGGGTCCTCCGTCGCAGCCCTGGGCTCCGACACCGGTGGCTCGATTCGCCAGCCGGCCGCCCTGTGCGGCGTCGTGGGGATGAAGCCCACTTATGGGACCGTCAGTAGATATGGCCTGATCGCATTCGCTTCCTCACTGGACCAGATCGGGCCCCTGACCCGAACCGTCGAGGACTCGGCGCTCACCCTCGAGGTCATCTGGGGTCATGACCCGCTCGATGCCACGTCGTACTCGGGTGACTACCCAGATCCCAAAGCGGGACTGGACCGGGGCGTGGCCGGTCTGCGGGTCGGGGTTGTGAAGGAGCTGTCAGGGGAGGGATACGAGCCTGCAGTGGAGTCGGCTATGGGTGAGATGGTCTCCCGGCTCGAGGGTGCCGGGGTCGAGGTCGTCGAGGTGTCATTGCCGTCCTTCGAGATAGCCCTGTCCGCCTATTATCTGATCGCGCCCGCCGAATGTTCGGCCAATCTGGCTCGATTCGACGGGATTCGGTACGGGCACCGGGGGCAAGGGTCGACCACCGAGGGCCTGATGTCACGAACCCGAGCGGAGGGATTCGGGCCTGAAGTCACGAGACGTATCCTCCTCGGCACGTATGCCCTGTCCGCCGGCTACTACGAAGCCTTCTACGGCCAGGCACAAAGGGTGCGGGCCGCGATTCAGGAAGACTTCACGCGGGCCTACCAGCAGGTCGACGTGCTGGTCTCACCAACGAGCCCGACCGTGGCCTTCGCCGCGGGGGAGCGCACCGCCAATCCACTTGCCATGTATCTGTCCGACATCTGCACCATCCCTTCCAACCTGGCCGGGCATCCGGCGATCTCGGTTCCCGTGGGGCTCGACAGCCAGGGACTCCCGATCGGATTCCAGGTGATGGCGCCCCCGCTCGGGGAAGAGGTCATGTACCAGGTGGCTGCCGAGGTGGAGCGATTTGCCGGATTCGAGCTGGCACCCACCCTGCAAGAGGTTGCCTCGTGAGGTGGGAGCCGGTGATCGGGATCGAGGTCCATGTCGAGCTTCTCACCGACTCCAAGATGTTCTGTGGTTGTGCGGTCGGGTTCGGGGCCGAGCCCAACACCAATGTCTGCCCGACCTGTCTCGGGCTTCCCGGTGCCCTCCCCGTGACCAATCGGGCGGCGATCGAGTCGATCATGGCGATCGGGCTCGCCCTGAACTGTGAGGTCTCCCCGCGGTCGGTGTTCCATCGAAAGAACTACTTCTACGCCGACCTTCCCAAGAACTATCAGATCTCCCAGTTCGACAACCCGGTTTGCACCGGGGGCTATCTCGACGTCGAGGTCGAGGGGGCAAGCCACCGGGTGGGGATCGAACGCGCCCACATGGAGGAGGACACCGGCAAATCGACACATGTGGGGGCGGGGGGGCGGATCCATGCCGCCGAGTCGACCCTGCTCGACTTCAACCGCTCCGGGGTGCCGCTGGTCGAAATCGTTTCCCGCCCTGAGATTCGGAGCGCCGAGGAGGCCAGGGCCTACGCCCAGGAGCTGCGCTCGGTGGTTGTCGAGCTCGGTGTCTCCGATGCCCGTCTCGAAGAGGGCTCGATGCGCTTCGATGCCAACGTCTCGATCCGCCCCCAGGGCAGCACGGATTTGGGCACCAAGGTCGAGGTCAAGAACATGAATTCGTTTCGCTCCCTGGAGCGGGCGGTGGAACACGAAATCGCGCGTCAGATCGGGCTGGTCGACTCAGGTGGCAAGGTGGTCATGGAGACCCGGCATTGGGACGAGGAGGCCGGGGTCACCCATTCGATGAGGACCAAGGAAGGCTCATCGGACTACCGCTATTTCGTGGAGCCCGACCTGGTGCCGATGGTGTTGGATCGCGAATGGGTGCGTCAGATTCAGGAGACGTTGCCCGAGCTGCCCGCCTCGCGGCGCGAGCGGTATCGAAGGGACGGGCTTGGTGATGCCCTGGCTGGTGTCCTTGCCGCAGCGGACCCGGCGTTGCGCCACATCTACGAGGACGCGGTGACGGTGGGAGCCGATCCGAAGGCTGCCGCGAATTGGGTGACTGGCGACGTGATCGCCTGGCTGCGCCGCCGCGAGCTGGACCCAATCGAGCTCCAGCTCGACGGCGCCGCCCTGGCCGAGCTGGTCGGGATGGTTGGCGAGGGAAGGATCTCGTCGTCGGCCGCCAAAGACGTCCTCGATGGTGTGCTCAGTGGGGAAGGGCGCCCTGCCGAGGTTGCCGAGACCAGGGACTTGATCCAGATCAGTGACCGGGCATCTTTGGAGACTCTGGTCGCCGAGGTGTTGGCGGCCAACCCCAAGGCGGTCGAGGGGTATCGCGGAGGCGACGAGAAAGTCGTTGGCTTCCTGGTGGGCCAGGTGATGAGAGCAACCCAGGGCAAGGCTGATCCCAGAATGGTCGACGAGTTGCTCCGGGAGCAGCTTCTGGCCTGACCAGGAGAAAGACGCGACATCGGTTAGCTTCGCGCGAGATGCATCGGCATACCAAGATCATCGCCACCCTGGGACCGGCAGTGGCCGACAAGCCGAGCATTCGTGCGCTTGTCGACGCCGGGATGGATGTCGCCCGGCTCAACTTCTCCCATGGCGATCATGAATTCCATCGGGCCCTCGCCGGATGGGTGAGACAGGCGGCCCGGGAGGCAGGGAGGGTGGTGGCCATTCTCCAGGACGTCCAGGGCCCGAAGCTGCGGGTTGGCGAGTTCCCCTCGGGCGCCATCCGCCTCAAGAAGGGCGACCAGGTCCATCTCGTCGCGGGCAGCGAGCTCGGGGAGCGCGATGTCATTCCTGTCGGCTACGACCAGCTCCTCACCGACGTTCTGCCCGGTCACCGCGTGCTGCTCGCCGATGGGCTCATCCACCTCGACGTCATCGGGCTCTCCGATAGTGGATTGGTGGCCGAGGTGCACACGGGCGGGGATCTCTCGGACCACAAAGGGGTCGCCTTCCCCGACAGTGTTCTCTCCACGGAAAGCGTCACCCCCAAGGACGAGGTCGACCTCGCCTTCGGCCGAGAGCTCGGGGTCGACTACGTTGCCGCCTCCTTTGTGCGCAGCGGCGACGACGTGAGACGGGTCAGTGAGCTGTCGGGAGGCGTGCCGGTGATCGCCAAGATCGAACTGGCTCAGGCCTATGAGAATCTCGACAACATCCTTGAGCCTTCGTTCGGGGTGATGGTGGCGAGGGGCGATCTCGGCGTCCAGCTTCCGCTGGAGAGGATCCCGTTGATCCAGGCCGACATCCTCAGACGCACCAATGCCGCCGGCCGGATTTCCATAACCGCCACTGAGATGCTGGAGTCGATGACCAAGAGCCCCCGGCCTACCCGGGCCGAGGTCACCGACGTCGCCACCGCTGTCATCGCCGGGACAGACGCGGTGATGCTCTCAGGTGAGACTGCCGTTGGCGACTATCCGGCACAGGCCGTTGCCGCCATGGCCGAGATCTGCCGCGTCGTCGAGGAAGACACCCTCTCCGATCGGGGCCACCACCCGATCCCCTTCGTCGGGGATGGGAACACAGTTGCCTCCGCGGTCGCCCAGGCAGCCACCGAGGTGGCGGTCAACCTGGGAGCCACGGCCATCGTCGCCTTCACCGAATCCGGCAACACCGCTCGGCTCATCTCCAAGTACCGGCCTGAGGGCCGAATGATCGCCTTCAGCCCGAACGAGGCCACATTGCGCCGTATGGCGCTCTTTTGGGGTGTCTTTCCCCATGAGTTCGAGCGGTGCGACTACACCGACGACGAGATGGCGGCAGCTTCCTCGATCCTCGAGAGCGAGGGATTGGCGGCATCGGGCGACACGGTGGTGATGGTCGCCGGGGTGCCTCCCAATCTTCAGGCCTCGACCAATCTGCTCAAAGTCCAGGTGATCGGCGACCATCCCGGTGGCTTCGGCTCCTGATAGCGAGCACGCCTAGTAAGTCGTCGTCGGGGTGGCCGGCACCGTGGTGCTCGCGGGAAGTGTCGTGGAGGGACAGGCGACCGCGGTTTCCGGGAGCTTGCAGGGGTGGACCTCGAAGACCGCGAACTTGGGGGCGTACCTGACCACCCACTCCTGGGAGTCGACCAATTCGTCGCCACGCCAGATCTCCCGGGTGACTGTCACACTCCATCCGCCTCCCTCGATCTGGGTCTGATGCTGCTCGTCCACATCGAGCTCGGGGTTGGCGACGTATTTGGGTGGCGGGGGATCGGTGAGGCCGTAGCGTTCGGACACTTCGCCTTTCACGTGGAGGGCATCGGGGCCTCCTTCGCCGTCAGTCCAGATCGAGGTATCCCCCCCGCTCTGCTCACCCTTCATGATCCGGCCATCGTTGTTCCCGAAGATCCGCACCGTGATCGAGCCGTCGGTGTACCTGGTGTCGATCAACAGCGCGCCACTCCCGTTGTTGCGGAACCGGAGATCGGGGCTCGTCCAGCTCAGGGTGGCTTCGATGCCCTCCGGATAGCGGGAGAAGTAGTAGGAGTGTGGTCTGTGCTCCACGTCCTCGTATCCCCCCCAAAACACCGCGTTGTAGAGCGTGGTCGTGAATTGGCTGACGCCTCCACCGAGGGACTCCTCCAGCACTCCACCGAGGATCCCCGGTGCCAGGACGTATCCATCCTCGAGCGTTCGCTGCCCGACCGTGTCGTTGAGGCTGAAGGTATCTCCAGAAAGCACGATCGTCCCGTCGACGGTGTCCGCCATGGTGTGGATGTTGGTCACCCTTGGCTGGCAGCAGTCGTGATACGTGGTGAACTGCGAGACCAGGTGCTCGATGCCGAGACTGTCCAGGTATTCCGTGGTGACGTCGGGCTCGGCGCCCTCGACCAGTGGCAGCTCGCCGGTCCGCTGGCTGGTGAGCCCGGCGACGGCGAGACGACGGGCGGTCTCCACCGCGTCGATTTCGGTTCCGTTTGCCCCGGGGACGATGCTGATCTCGTTACCCGAGATCTCGAATTCGGCGTTCACCGGCTCTGCCTCGAAGTCGGCCCGAACCGGTTCCAGGAGCTCGTCGACCACCGCCGGATCAAAGAAGTTGTCGATATGTGTGGTGTCTTCGACAGCGGTCTCGGAGCGAAACGCCTCGTGGAGTTGAGCCCGGGTGAAGATGACCTCAGTGCCGTTGTGGGCGAGTTCGATCGAGTCCGAGAGCAACTCCTCGGCTTCAGCCAATGCCGCGTCGACGTCGGCGTTCGTGAGGTCGGGCTCGACGGTGGCCACCGGGATGATGAGGTTCTGCGCCTCACTGGCCAACATCGACGATTCGACGATGACGGCCGCAGTTGGCCGTTCGACGGCCTTGCCGGTCGCCGGGTACACCGGCACCAGCTCCTCGTCGACCAACTCGATTCCGCCCGGGTTGGCCGGGCTGGCAATGACCTCGGCATCCCACATATCGAAGATGGCGTCGACTGATTCGTCGTCCACCGAGCCCGATACCGGCACCTCGACCGTGGCGAAGACATGGCCCAGCCACCAGGCGAACTGGGAGATCACGTTGCCCTGGCGCCCTACTGCCATTGCATCTTCGACTATTGCCTCATCGTCGATTTCGAGGCCCGTTTCATGGGGGATCACGTTCACTACTTCACCGTCGACTGTGAAGATGGCGGGGCGCGACACGTAGACGTCCTCGACAGCCACCAGAGCGGTCAGGGCCTGTTCGGTGTCGAGGCCCCCGATCGGAGTCGAGGCCACCTCGACGCGACCCATCACCTCGCCTCTCGACATGAACCGGGTTAGTCCATAAAGACCGAGGAGGAATGCGATGACCGCCCCTAAAACCACGACGAGGGCGATCCATGTAGTTGTCCGTGCGAAGACGTGTTTGTTCATTCAGAAGGCCGCCCCAAACGACCTTGTGGATGGGCTGGCGGATGGTAACCGGGGGTGGGTTCCTAGTCCCACTCGCCCCGGCATGACTGCGTCTACTCTCGATGTTGGTGACGGTGGTGTTCCCAACAGTGATCGATGGCGACCGTATTCGAGTTTCGGCGTCCATTTACGTCACGTACAAGAAATGCGCCGGGCAGGCGAACGCCCGTCTACAGGGGATCTACGGCCCTGACACCCGACCAGCTTTCCTCGGGAGCCTGGCCCACCGAATCTTCAGCCGGCACCTGACCGGGGGCCCGATCGGCTCCGAAGAGTTCGTTCAGGCGTGCAAGGAGGAGATCGGTGGATCGCCGCTCAACAACAAGCTGGCGGGCCTCGAGTTGAAGCCTTCGATCCTCGCCTCCGTGATTGAGGAGGTGCGCGGCTTGTACGAGCGCTTCACCAGGCTGCCTACCGAGGGATTCGAGGGATCAGAGGTGTCGGTCGTCAGCGAGCCGGCGGAGGGCGTGGAATTGGTCGGATCAGTGGATGCCGTCTATCGGGAGGATCTCGGCGGGCATCGGCTCGTCGATTGGAAGACGGGAGACCTCGGTGAGCCCGAGGATCAGCTTCTGTTCTACGCACTGCTCTGGACCATGGAGAAGGGCGAGATACCGGCGTATGTAGAGGCGGTGTCGGTGCGGACCGGGGAGCGCTACCGCACCGTCCCCTCCTCGGGAGACATCAACCGGGTGGCCACAGAGGTTGGCGGCCTGGTCAACGAGATTCGCCGGGCGTGGTCCTCGGGTGTGGAGCCGTTGCGAACCGGCGGGCCCTGGTGTCGCTACTGCCCGCTCCTCGCAGAGTGTGCCGAGGGTCAGGCGACCGAGGCGCTGCTCGGCTAGAGCAGCGCCCGGGCCGGGTCATCTGTCAGCAGCAGCAGCAGCCGCCACCACCGCAACATCCAGATGGGTCTTCGTGGATGGTCATCTCATCTCCTTTTAGATCGATGACCTTCGATATATTTATCTTGGTCGATGAATCGAGATGTGTCAATATATGGGCATGGAGTTCTGTTGCACGCCAGTGTTCGAGGGGGTCATCGAGGAGAAGGATGCGGTGGAGACCGCAAAGGCGATAGCCGCGCTCGGCGACCCGGTCCGTCTCCGAATCGTCTCCTTGCTGGCCGCGGCACCGGGCGGAACTGCTTGTGGCTGCGAGCTCGAGTCACCTCTGGGACTCAGTCAGCCGACTGTGTCACACCATCTCAAGATCCTGCGCGAGGCCGGTCTGGTGACCGGGAATCGTGAGGGTCGATGGGTTCACTATCGAGTGGTGTCGCAGCGTCTCGACGAGATCCGCCAGGTCCTCATGCCCCCGGTCTCCGTCGGCGTATAGGTCGATTCGGACCCCGGGGGCCGGGTTACGTAGGCTCTGCTTGGACGTCGACAGACAGGAGCATCCATGCAAAGTCGTGCCACTGCCACCTGGGAAGGGGATCTCTTCACCGGGTCGGGGACGGCCAGCCTCGCTAGTGGCGTGGCGTCTGACCTCCCGGTCAGCTGGCCGAGCCGGACTGAGGCCGCCAACGGAAAGACCAGCCCCGAGGAGTTGATCGCCGCGGCACATGCGGCGTGCTACTCGATGGCCTTCTCCAATGGCCTCTCGGGCCGAGGCTTCCCACCAGCTCGGCTCGACACCACCGCCGAGGCCACCTTCGAGAAGATGGAACCGGGGTGGCGGCTCACCACGATGGCCTTGAGCGTCAGGGGTAACGTGCCCGGGATCGGCGCCGAGGAGTTTCAGGAAGCCGCAGCCGTGGCGAAGGATGGTTGCCCGGTCTCCAATGCATTGAAAGGCAACGTGGAGATCTCCGTTCAGGCAGTGCTCGCCTGATCGTCATGTGTCTCGACTCACCATCTCGAGGAGCTTGGTGACGGTGTTCGAATTACGCGCGGTTCCGGCCATACCCAGCACACGTTCGAAGTAGTCGAGACTCAGTTTGCTGCGGCCCTGTCCGTTTGGATAACTCAAGTAGATCTCGCGCCCTTTCACCTCGAACCGGTCCGGTGGGGAGCGGTCGGGGTCGAGCCCGGCGATCTTGACGGCATCTGGCGTCCCTTCCAGGAAGACCACGTGGAGACGGGAGCGGTCCGGCTCGCCATCGAGAAATGGGTGGGACGTTGTCACGGCGGCAAGATCCTCCCGGATCCGAACTATGACCCGGATCTCGAGCCCGAATCCCTCGGCGATGGCGATTTGAAGCGCGTCGGGGAGGTCCTGAAGGTGCCGGCCGCCTGGGTCGAGGACGACGTTGCCGCTCTGTGAATAGGTCCGGACATCTTTGAATCCGAGATTCGAGAGCGTGGTGCGCAGCTCAGCCATCGGCAATCGGGCGCGGCCCCCGACGTTGACGCCTCGGAGCAGGGCGACAACAAGGCTCACGAAGCCAACTGCTCTCCCGATTCGCCATGTCTGGCCTCGGCACCGTGTGGGGCACGGATTCCCCTGAGCTCCCAGTCTCCGCCGAGGGCGGTGGAGACCACCTCTTCGGATTCGCTGGGTTGGGCGCCGACGTCGGCTCGGATCGGGGATTCGCCCTCGACGATGGTGTTGGTCAATGCCCCCAACCCTTCCACTTCAACGGTCACCACATCTCCCGGCATTACCGGCCGGGAGCCGGCCGGCGTCCCGCTCAGGATCACGTCACCCGGGAGCAAGGTGATGGTACGGGCCAGGTCTGCCACCAGGTAGGCCATGTCCCACTCCATCTCGGAGGTGGTGTCCTCTTGTCTCACCTGATTGTTGACCAGGGTCCTGATCCGCTTGTTCCGAAAGTCCCAATCGTCCACGAGACCCGGTCCCAGCGGGCAGAGGGTGTCCGATCCCTTGACCCGAAGCATCGAGCCTGCATCGGTGTCGCGAAAGTCGTGGAGCCCGTAGTCGTTGGCGATGGTGTAGCCGGCGATGTAGGCCTCTGCATCGGCCGGGGCGACGTCCTTGCATGTCTCCCCGATGACGATGGCGATCTCCCCCTCGTAATTGAGGTACTTGCAGCCGGGGGGCCGGATCACCTCGCCGAGATGCCAGTTGAGCGCCGAGGTGGGCTTCTGGAAGTAGGTCGGTGCGGAGGGGAGCCGGGTCATGAATTCCTCAACCCTGCTCCGGTAGTTGAGGTGGACCGCGAGTACCTTCGACGGCTCGGTGGGAGGGAGATGATCGGCTGACCCGACGTCGAACCTCCGGCCGTCGGCGGCCACCAGGTCGTTACCGTCGCGTCGAACGTCGAGCGGGCCCCCGTCGATCAGGATTCTCCGATGTTCGGTCATCGAGTGACACGGTAACCACAGGGGAGTGGCCGATTATGTTTGGTTCCTAACGACCGCATGCCGCTCAACATCCTTCATCAGGACCTCGGGGAGGCGAACGCCGACCTGGCGTCGCACGACACGTTCGTCCGGTGTGTGCCTCATGCCACGTTTGCCAGGATGCGCCGCGAGGAACCGGTGGCTTGGGTCGAGGAGAGCGACGGAGCGGGCTTCTGGGCCGTCACCCGACATGCCGACGTGGAGATGGTCAGTCGCGACTTCGCCAGGTTCACCGCATCGCGCGGGATCCGGATCGAGGACATGGCTCCCGATGAGCTGGAGGCCCGACGGACCATGATGGAGTTCGACCCCCCTGAGCATGCCCGATTGCGGAGGCTGGTCCAGCCCGGTTTCACCCCCAAAGTGGTCGCCACCTACGAGGAGGCCTTCCGACGGCTGACCGGCCAGGTGCTCGACCGGGTGCTGCCATTGGGCGAGTTCGATTTCGTCACCGAGATCGCGCGCGAGCTTCCGATCCGGCTCCTCTGTCGACTGTTGGGTGTTCCCGAATCCGATGCCACCCAACTCGTTGCTTGGGGCGACCAGATGATCTCCAACGCCGACCCGGAGTACACCCCGGTGGTGATCGACAAGGACGACACCGACCAGTATCGGCTGCTGCCGTTCCGTTCTCCGGCGGCGATAGAGGTGTTCCGTTATGCCGAGGAGATGGCGCTGGAGCGAAGGGCGAATCCCAAGGACGACATCATCACCACCCTCCTCCATGCCGAGCCGGACGGGGAGCCGTTGACCGATCTGGAATTCAAAAACTTCTTCACCCTCATGATGGTGGCCGGCAATGAGACGACCCGGCACACCATCAGCCACGGGCTGATCTTTCTGACCACCCATCCCGAGCAGCTGGAGGCATTGCGCGCCGATCGCGAAGGTCTTTCCGTGTCGGCAACAGAGGAAATCCTCAGGGCGTCGACGGTGACGATGCATTTCCGCCGCACCGCCACGGCCGACACCGGACTGGGCGGCGTCGTCATCGGTGAGGGTGACCGGGTGGTGGTCTGGTACCCGTCAGCCAACTACGACGAGTCGGTGTTCGAGGAACCGTTTCGTTTCGACATCCGACGCACTCCCAACGACCACCTGACCTTCGGTGCCGGGCGTCATGTCTGTCTCGGCGCCTCATTGGCCCGTCTCGAGGTCCGGGTTGTATTCGAAGAGCTATTGAAGCGGGCGGGCCTCATCGAGATCATCGGTGAGCCCGATCGCCTTCGCTCCAACTTCATAAACGGGATCAAACATCTCCGGGTGCGGATGGAGGTGGCATGACCGAACCCGATCTCCGCACCCTGCTCGACCGGTACATCGAGGCGGTATGGAACCAGGGCAACCCGGCGGCAGTGACCGACTTCATCACTCCCGGCTATGAACGTCATCTCTCGGCCACGGCGCCACCATTGGATGCCGAGGGGCAGCTTCGACGATTGAAGGGCATTCAGGCCGCGTTCCCGGACGCCACCATCACCGTCGAGGACACCGTGATCAAGGGTGACTTCATTGCCTTCCGGTCGGTCATGCGGGGGACTCACCAGGGTGAGTTCATGGGCATCCCGGCAACCGGTCGCGAGATCGAAGTGGGGCTGCTCGACCTGATCCGGGTGGAGGACGGCCGGTTCGCCGAGCAATGGGGCGGCCCGGATCTCTTCGATCTGATGCGACAAATCGGCGGGACGGTGGGTGCCGGCTCCTGACCCTGCATCCGCGCCGCCAAGACCCTGATCAACCGATCAGGGTCTTTTCGATGATGTCGATCGCATGGTCGATGTGATCGATCGTGGTTCTCCGGTTGAGGATGGCGAATCGGAGCACGAACCGGTCGTCGACGATGGTCGGAGAGACGTGAACCTTCCGATCCCGGTTCACTGCCTCCATCGCCGCCCGTCCCTGTTCGTCGTCGCGGAACCGGAAGGCAACAATCGAGAGGTCCGGCCGCCAGGGGGTCTCGATGCCCTCGATCCCGGCCAGCCGGCTGTATGCGGAATCCGCCAGGTCGAGAGCCCGGTCCAACGCCTCCCGAAACGGCGCTACCCCGTGAAGGTGGAGCGGGAGCCATACCTGGAGCCCCCGAAACGGTCGTGACAACTCGGGGCCGAGGGAGGCGATGTCACGGAGCCCGGAATGGCTGTCCTCGTCGAGGAGGTAGGCGCCCCGGCCTTGGTTGGCGTCGACCAGATGCGACTCGTCTCTCACCAGCAGGGCACCGTTGCCGAAGGGGATGGAAAGGCCCTTGTGGGGGTCGATGGAGATGGAGTCGGCCCGCTCGATTCCGGTGAGCCGGGCTCGCCCTCGTTTTGTCAGCTGAAAGAATCCCCCGTAGGCGCCGTCGATGTGAAACCAGAGCTCACTGTCGGCGCACACGTCACCGAGATCCGGGAGGGGGTCGATGGTCCCGGTGTCGGTGGTTCCCGCCGAGCCCACGACCAGGAACGGCTGCCGCCCAGCTTCTCGGTCCTCCTCGACGGCGTTGGCCAGGGCCTCGGGGTCCATGCGGAGGTCGGCGTCGACGGGCACGGTTCGAATCTGGTCGTCACCGAAACCGGCGAGACGTGCCGCCTTGGCCACCGAATGATGGGTATGCGAGGTGATGTAAAGGACACCCCGGGTCAGGTCATCCCCCAACCTGGAGGTGCGGGCGGCCACGATCGCGGTGAAATTGGCCAGCGAGCCTCCTGAGAGCATGAGCCCGGAGGCCTTCTCCCCGAGGTCGAAGAGTGACGTCATCCATGCGACCACGCCATGCTCGATGGCGCTCATCCCCGGGGCGGCTGCCGCGACCCCGGTGTAACGGTTGAGCCCGGCGGCGAGGAACTCGGCCAGGGCGGCGGTGTACAGGCCTCCGTTGGGTATGTAGGAGAGGTGACCACCTGCCGGGTGGAGAATTCCGGACTGACCGGCCGCATCGAGATCCTTCAGGATCTCTTTCAGGGGACGGCCCTCCTCAGAAGGAGGACGGGCCAGATTGGCTGTCAGCGACGGGTCGAGATCGACACCGGAGGCGGGCATGGTGGCGGCTTGCTCGTACCAGTCGTCGAGATAGTCGAGGATCGCCCGACTCAGGGCTTCACGCTCTTGGTTGTCGGGCTCCAGAGGCTTCGACATCGGGGTCAAGGTAGCCCACCTGAGTGCTGTTCGGAGATCCGGCCATCTACGATATGCCCCTCCTCAAATGGCCGGATTCCTCTTCCCACGCACCGCCGACGGACGTTCGTCGCTGATCCCGCCCCCACCGTGGCACTACTCGGGCGAGATGCTCACGGTCGAGTATCGGGCCGATCCGGACCGTGTTGCCGGTCTGCTTCCAGACGGCTTGACGCTCGCTTATGAGGACCCCGGAGCGGTGGCTGTGATCTGGGCCGATTGGCAGAGCTGTGGTGACGACTTCAACGAGATCCTGGACCCGGTGCGCTCCCAGTACAAAGAGTGCTTCGTGGTGGTCCGTTGCGAGTGGGAGGGCGCGACCTGGAGCAGGTGCCCGTACATATGGGTGGACAAGGATTTCTCCCTGGTCCGCGGATATCACCAGGGCTACCCCAAGAAGCTGGGGGAGATCTGGATGACCCGCCCCATACTGGTGGGCAGGGCCGGCCCCCGGCTCGAGACAGGGGGCCGTTTCGGTGCCACGCTGTCGGTGACCGGTCGTCGCATCGCCGAGGCGGTGGTGACCCTGCGCGAGCGGGCGAAGAGCCCGGGATTCGTCAACGGCCACCCGATGCTGCACAACAGGTGGTGGCCAGCCATCGAATCCGATGGGGTCGACTCGATGGACGAGTTGGTGACGATGCGCGGTGTGGACGGCGAGATGAGTGATGTGTGGTCGGGGGATGCTGAAATCCGGTTGTTCGACGCCCCGACCGAGGAGCTCGCCGTGCTCGAGCCGCTGGAGATGATCGGTGGCTACTACCACCGTGTCGGGGTGACATGGAAGGAGGGGACGACGCTGCGGCGTACTGTTCCAATGGAGGTCGACGAAGAATGACATCAATCCTCGAAGAACTGAAAGCAAGCGGCAAGACCGGGGTCTTCATCGGCGGCGACTGGGTCGAGTGCGCAGAGGAGCTGCCGGTGGTCGATCCCGCCTCCGAAGAGGTTCTGGTCGGGGTGGGGTTGGCCGAGGCCGCCCATGCAGAGAATGCGGTGGTGGCAGCCTTCGACGCATCGAAGCCCTGGGCGCTGACCCCACCCCGGGAGCGCGGTGAGATCCTGAGACGCACCTTCGAGGCGATGCGAGCCAGGGAGGAAGACCTGGCCGAGCTGATCGTCCTCGAGAACGGCAAGGCTTATCCGGATGCGCTCGGCGAGGTTCGCTATGCCGCCGAGTTTTTCCGCTGGTTCTCCGAGGAGGCGTCCCGGGTGTCGGGGGAGTTGCGCATGGCTCCCGCCGGCGACAAGCGGATCATGACCTTCCGCCAGCCGGTCGGGGTGTCGGTGATGGTCACCCCGTGGAACTTCCCGGCTGCGATGGCGACGAGGAAATTGGGCCCGGCCCTGGCCGCGGGCTGCACTGCGATCGTCAAGCCTGCCTCCGACGCCCCGCTGACCACCCTTGCCATCGTCCATCTCATGGAGCAGGCGGGTCTCCCGCCAGGGGTGGTCAACATTGTGGTGGCCAAGGGATCCTCGGGGGTAATCGAGAACATGCTCCGCGACCCCCGGGTCCGCAAGCTCTCCTTCACCGGCTCGACCGAGGTCGGCCGAACGTTGTTGAAGGTGGCCTCGGATCAAGTGCTCCGGGTTTCGATGGAACTGGGCGGGAATGCGCCATTCCTCGTCTTCGACGACGCCAATCTGGGTGCGGCGCTGGAAGGAGCGATGGTGGCCAAGATGCGCAACGCCGGTGAGGCGTGCACCGCAGCCAACCGGTTCCTGGTCCATGCCGCGGTTGCCGATGAGTTCACCTCGATGCTGGCCGGTGCGATGGGGTCGCTGAAGATGGGGCCCGGGATCGACCGCTCCAATCAGGTGGGCCCCATGATCAACGAGCGCTCGCGTGACGACATCGCCAAACTGGTCCAAACCGCGGTCGACGACGGGGCCAAGGTGGTGGTGGGGGCATCGGTCCCCGATCGTCGGGGCTACTTCTACGAGCCGACGGTGCTGAGCGGGGTGGCTGCAGATTCGGAGATCCTCCAACAGGAGATCTTTGGACCGGTGGCACCGGTGGTGACGTTCGAGACGGATGAGGAGGCCATCGCCCTCGCCAATGACACCGTGTACGGGCTGGCTGCCTATCTGTACAGCGGTGATCTGGCCCGCGGGTTGCGAGCCGCCGAGGCCATCGAGGCGGGGATGGTGGGGGTCAACCGGGGCCTGGTGTCAGACCCGGCCGCCCCCTTTGGGGGTGTGAAGCACTCCGGAGTCGGGCGGGAAGGCTCCCACGAGGGGATGGACGAGTACCTCGAGACCAAATACATAGCGGTCAACTGGTAACCGTTGTGTGCATCTATACCCGTCCCCGGGGGTCGTGTGCACACGATTCGCTCACACGACATCCCGTGTGCCGCTGACCACCACCCCGGTGGTCGGTTGCACACGAGTTCCAAGCACGACTCGGCGACCTCAATCCTCGCCCAGGCCCCAGAACCGACCCTCCAGCCCGACACTCTTGAAGTAGTCGCGAGCCTCCGAGGGCTCGCGTCGTACATACCCGGCGTCGAGGCGACCCTGGTACCAGCGGCTGGCCAGCCGCCACAAGGTGGCGGTGTCCATCACGTAGCCCTTCTGATGGTCGTGGGCATCCAGCCATTCGGTGAGACAGGCCTCTGAACAGAACAGACGCTGGTTGGAGCAGGTGTGGATCACGTTGTCCCACATCCGAGCCACCGGCACCAGGAAGTGAGCAAGCCAATCGGTGGCCGGAGGCTCGTCTCGTGTGACGATCCATGCCACTGGCAGGCCGCATCCCGGGCATTGGGTCGCCACCAGCACCTGCGGTTCCTCGGGAACCAGATGCGGGATGGCGAACGAGTCCCAGGAGCACCCGCCCCACCACAAGGTGTTGGCGCCCATCACGGAGAACCCCATCGGTATGGCCGTGAACGGATGCGCCATCACAATCTCACCGGCAGCATCGAGGACCAGGTGTCTCTGGATCGCCAGCTTGGCGTAACCCTTGGCGATCGACTCGAGCGACGTGTCGAGGTTGTTCGCCAGCTCTCTCGCCGACGGTGCCCGGCCGGTGGTGCGAAACGAGTGGTAGACGGCCAGCCGAACCGCTTCGTTGCCCACAGGGCCCATTCTCATCCCACCGTTCCCTGCTTGACCTGAACCGTCTTCAGCTCGGAATGGAAGTCGAGGGCATAGTCGCCGCCCTCCCGTCCGATCCCGGAGATCCGGCACCCCCCAAACGGGGCGGTCAAATCACGCACCAGGAAGGTGTTCACCCAGATCGTCCCCGCCCTGATCCCGCGCCCTACCCGCTCGGCCCGCTCCTCGGAGCCGGTGTAGACGATGCCGGAAAGCCCGTACCGCGTGGAATTGGCCAGATCGATCGCCTCGACCTCGCTCTCGAAGGTCTGATAGGTGAGCACCGGCCCGAACACCTCGCGTTGCACCACCTCGGAGTCGTTCGATTTGGGCTCGATCAGCGTTGGCTCGTACCACAAACCGTCCTGCTTCCACCGCTCGCCGCCCCGAACGATCCGGTCACCCGCCTCCCGGGCCCGTCTCACGAAGCCCTCGACCCGGGCCAGATGATCAGGATGGATCAGCGGGCTGATCGTGGTGAGAGGGCTCCGGCTGTCGCCGAGCACATGGGTGTCGGTGAACCGGTGAAATAGCTCCAGGAACTCGGTCGAGACACTCCCTTCCACCAAGAGCCGGGTGCCGGCGAGGCAAACCTGACCCGCGTCGTCGTACTGACCGGCCGCTTTCTTGGCCGCCGCCTCCAGGTCGCAGTCGGCGAAGACGACAAAAGGCCCCTTGCCGCCCAGCTCCGCCGTGAAGGGGACGATGTTGCCCGCGGCCGCGATCCCGATGTGCCGGGCGGCCTCCGGGGAGCCTGTGAACGAGATACGACGCACCCTGCGGTCCGACACCAGGGCCGCCCCGACCTCGTCGCCGATTCCCTGGACCACATTCAACACCCCGGGTGGCAGACCTGCCTCCTCCGCCAGATCCGCGAGCAGGGAGGCGGAGAGGGGTGCCCATTCGGCCGGCTTGAGAATGACCGGGTTTCCGGCGGCCAGGGCTGGGGCCAGTTTCCAGGTCGAGAGCAGCCAGGGTGCGTTCCAGGGGGTGATGATCACCGCCGGCCCGGCGGGCATCCTTTGCACCTGGTTGTCGGTGCCCTTCGACGACCAGCGCCGGCCCTCGTAACCCGCGGCCAGGTCGGCGTAGTTCCGGAGGTTCTCGGCGCCACGGTGGATGACCCGGGCCTGGAGGCTCTCGAGGAGCATCGCCATGTCGACACACTCGACCTGGGCGATGACCTCGATGTTCTGGTCGATCAGGTCGGCGAGACGATGCAGGTACTCGCCCCGCTCCTTGGGATTGAGAGCAGCCCAACCCGGGAAGGCGGCGATCGCCGAGCTGACCGCCTCGTCGGCGGCCAGCGCATCCCCTCTGGCGACGTCCGCCAGCTTCCAGTCCCAGTCGAGCGGGGAGCGCACTTCGAAGGTCTGGGGTGAGGCAACACGCTTGCCACCGATGTAATGGTCGGGGGAAACGGCGTATTCGGAGATCTCGACTCGGGTGGTGGGCATGGGTGGATGCAGATCGTTCGCAAGCTAAGGATAAACTGCCTGTCCTTAGAACCCCATGCCAAGACCACTCATCGACGACGATCCCAGGGTCGTGCTCGAGGCGGAGCGAGACATTCGTGCCCGGCTCGGGGATCGACAGTTCGATTTCGATGCCCTCCTCGCCGTTTCCAACATCTATCGCGCTGCCAACGCGGTGCGGAACCGGATGGAACGAGAGGTCCTTGGGCCGGAAGGGCTGTCCTGGGGAGGGTTCACCATCCTGTTCGTCCTTTGGGTGTGGGGAGAGCGGGAGACCGGCCAACTCGCCGACGACTGCGGGCTGGCCAAGGGAACCCTCAGCGGCATGCTGGGCACCCTCGAGAAGACCGGTCTTGTGTCCCGCACCCGTCATCCCGAGGATGGGCGCCGGGTCATCGTCGCACTGGAGGGGGGCGGTCGGGAGGTGATCGAGAGGGTCTTTCCCAGGTTCAACGAGCACGAGACGAAGCTCACATCGGGCCTCGGCCCGCGGGAGCGCGGGGAACTCGCCCGGTTGCTCCGAATCGTGACCGCCACGGCCGACGACCTCCCGCTCGTGGCCGGCGATCGGGCAAAGGCATAGAATCTCATTAGCTTCCTAACGATCTCGAGGAGGGACTGAATGGGCGAGATAGTCGGTGCCGGGCTCATCAGTCATGCGCCAACGATCATGTTCGACGAGGCGACCCGTCTCGAGATAAACGAGGGCATGGAGATCAGCCTGGTGCCCGGTCTCAACCGGCTTCGCACCGAGGTCTTCGACCGTCTCCAGCCCGACACGATCGTGATCGTCGACTCCCACTGGTTCTCCACGGTGGAGCACCTGATTTCGGCGCATGCCCGCCGCCACGGCATCTTCACCTCCTCCGAGCTGCCCCGGGGCATGGCCCAGATCCCATACGACTACCCGGGCGATCCCGAGCTGGCCAGACTCTTGGCCACTCTCGGCTCGGAGCTGGGCACGCCGACTCACGCCTCTGAAGACGACTATCTGCCCATCTACTACGCCACGATCAACCTCATCCACTACCTGCGCGAGGAGGAAAAGGTGGTTTCGGTCTCCGTGGTCCAGACCGGAGAGACAGACGACTTCATGACCATGGGTGAGGCCATCGGGGAGGCGGTTGCCCGGCTCGACCGACGGGTGGTGGTCCTTGCATCGGGAGGGATGAGCCACACCTTCTGGCCCTTGAAGGAGATCTCGAAACACGAGGCCTCCGATCCGGTGCACATCATCACCCCTGCGGCCCGGGCGGCCGATGAGGAGCGGCTCGCGATGATGCGGGCCGGCGACCACGCCCGGGTCGTCGACACCATGGACGACTACTTCGAGTACGCCCCGGAAGGGCGCTTTGGCCACTATCTGATGATGCTCGGCGCAATCGGAGGGAGGAACTGTGTCGCCCCCGGCGAGATGTTCTCGGATTATGAGAACGCCACGGGCACCGGGCAGGTCCATGTGTGGTTCGAACGGCCCTCGGGGGGATGGACCGCCTGACACCGATCTGAGACGGGTCCGTGCCACACTTTCATCCGAGTGGTGGCAATCAGCGCGGCCGATGATCTGACGTTCGAGCTCGAAGAGCTCGCCAGGGCGGTTGAGGGCTTGGTCTTTGGCGACGAGCCGGCCGGGCGGATTCACGCCAGGGAACGCGACCGCATCGTCAAGACGATCCGCTCCTACCTGTTGCCCCGAATGCTCAACCCGTCGACTCCGCTCTTTGTCGTGTTCGCCGGCCCGACCGGCGCCGGGAAGTCGACCCTTCTCAACACCGTCTCCGGTCTCGAAATCGCCGAGACCGGGCCGTTGCGACCAACAACCAAAGCCCCTGTGGTCCTCGCTGCCAATGTCTCGGGCTACGACCGGGTCGGGGAGATCGATTGTGTCGTCGTCGAGGGCCGGGCTCCGATTCTCGGTTCGATGACCCTGGTAGACACCCCCGACCTCGACTCGACCGTGCTGTCCCATCGTGTCGCCGCCGAGACGCTGATCGACCACGCTGACATCGTGGTCTTCGTCAGCTCCGCCCTCAGATACGCCGACCTGGTTCCCTGGGAGGTGTTGCGTCGGGCGCGGTCCCGGGGCGCACCGGTGATCCACGTGCTGAACCGGTTGACCAGCGCGACGACCGGGGCCTTGACCGATTATCGGAATCGGCTGGAGCGGGAGGGCACCGACGGGGACATCCTGGTGGTGCATGAGCATCATCTTTCGACCGGCTCGCCATCGGTTCCCTCGGTGGCGGTGCGTTCCTTGCGCCGGCGTCTCATGGGCCACGTCGTAGATGCTCATGCCGAGAGGGTCACAATCGTGCGCTCGGTGCTGTGGGTGACATTGGGTCAGGCCCGAGAGCTGATCGGCGCTGCCGAGCTGGGCTCGATTGAAGCGGACCTCATCGAGGGGATGCTCGATCAGGCCTTTTCACCCCGACTGGAGAGGATCCTGGCATTGGCGCATGGGTCACCCGCCGCCGGTTTCGATTACTCACCCCTCGCCGGCCGCGATCCCGCCCGCCCGCGACGGGTGCGGGCCTGGATGCGAAGGAAGTCTCCCGCCCCGGAGGTGGTCGCAGAGTCGAGGCAAATCGTGCTCGAGACCGTGATCACTGCCGTGGCCGGCGACCTGAGGGTCTCGATTCAAGATGGTGACGTGGTCCTCGACGATCACGACGTGGCCGCCACCAGACTCGACCCAGAGACGCACGCCGCCATCGCCGGGGCTGTCGGCAACTGGTGGGCGGAGTTGGAGGATCTCTGCGCTTCAACGGTGGGGAATCGCCCCGACATCGGCGCCCTGCTGCTGGCGATCTCCACACTGGGGGCGGATCCTGACCTCGAGGCCGCTCTGAGGGCGATTCTCCCCGGCAGCGAGCCCTCCGCCCTTGTGAGCGCCTCCACCGAGGGACTGGATCGTGCCCTGGGGCCGATATACGGCTCGGTGCGCGACCATCTGGTCACGCTGGTCATGGAGAAGGCAACACCGACTCCCGCGGTAGACCGCGCCCGGACGCTCGTGGCCGAAGCGGTGGCGCGGTCAGCTTTTGCCGATGCGTGACGCCATCATCGGCCTGCTGCCGATGATCGACCAGGCTCTGGCAGACTGCGTCGGAGTGGTCGACGAGGTCTCCCTGGAGCCGGTTGCCCACATGCGCGACCGGATGCTGGCCCGGGTGGCATATCCGGACGATGTGCTGCTGGCTGCCCTGGCCGGGGGCACCGGATCAGGCAAGTCGAGTTTGTTCAACGCGGTCGCCGGAGAAGAGGCGGCCCCAACGGGGGGCGTTCGGCCGACCACCGCGCGCCCTCAGGCCCTTGTGCCACTGTCCTCAGTTTCGACCCTCGCCGGCTATCTCGACGAGATCGGTGTCGAGGACCGGGTGTCTCACCGGGGGCACGAGTGGCTTTGTCTGATCGATCTCCCCGACACCGACAGCGTGGAAGTCGACCACCGGCAACGCGTGGACTCCCTCCTGCCCCGTCTCGATTGCGTGGTGTGGGTGGTCGATCCCGAGAAATATCGAGACGCCTCCCTTCATCACGGCTATCTGGCCCCGATGGCGCCTTATCAGAGCCAGTTCGTATTCGTGCTCAACCAGATCGACCGTCTGCGCCCCGACGAGGTGGGAAGGGTGAAGGCCGATCTGGCCGCCGCGCTCGTCGAAGATGGGATCGGGGACCCGGTGGTGCTCGAGACTGCGGCCCAACCGGCGGTAGGCCCGGCCCTGGGGATCGAGGACCTGCTCACCCGTCTCCGCCAGATGGTTGGCGGGTCGGTGTACGAGAAGTCGCTCATCGACCTCCGAGCCGGGTTCCTGCCTCTCCTCGAAGCGGTCGGAGGCAGCCCGGGGGTGGACTTCGACACCCGTTGGGATCAGGTTGTCGACGAGGCGGTCGCCCAGGTCGATGCCGGAGAATTCTCGGCCGCCGGCCAAAAGGTGGCCGCCTTTCTCGAGCAGTTGGGCGATGAGACGGGTGGCGGGCCGGGAAAGACGATGAGCGAGATGGCGCACGCCGCACCGGCGGTGGTGCTCGGCGCCGTCGTCGCCGCCGCCGCCCAGCCTGGAGCCGGGGGCCCGAAGCGACGGCGCCCGTCGTGGTGGCCGGGGCGTCGGGCGAAACCCCCAACCGTGTCTGAAGCTCCAGGCTCAGAGGGGATCAGGGTGACCCTGGAGACCGAGTTCGGCGATCCGGTCCGGGGGATGATGGCGAGGAGAGCACGGGCCCAGGCCTCGATCGCCGAGCTGACGCTGGCCCTCAACGACCTGAGCCGGCGATCCGGATAGGTACCCTCGCCGGTCATGGACGACACCACGTGGACACCATGGCTGCAAACCGCGGCCGTGATGGCCCTGTCGCTGATCGGGTACTTCATCCTGGTGAGAATCGGCGCCCGATTCGTGGAGAGGATCGGGCTCAAGGGACCGGAAGCCGCATCCCGAGCCCGCACTCTGTGGCTGATGGTCCGCCGGGTGATCCAGGCCACCTTCATCGTCTTTGTGGTGCTCATGGTCTTCTCGATTTGGGGGCTCAGCCTGGCACCGTTCATTGCCATCGGGACCGTGATCGCGGCCGCCGTCGGTTTTGGCGCCCAGAGCCTGGTGAAAGACGTCCTCTACGGTTTCTTCATACTCGCCGAGGATCAGTATCAGATAGGTGACGAGGTGTCGATCGGGGGTGTCACCGGCACGGTGGAGGACATCCAATTCCGGGTCACCGTCCTTCGGGACAACGAGGGCAACGTCCACTACGTGGCGAATGGGCAGATCGCGGTGGCCTCCAATTCCACCAGGATCTTCGCAAGGCCTGTGATCGATGTCGGGATCGCCTACGACCAGGAAGTGGACCGCGCCATGGAGGTGATGCTCGAGGAGCTCAACACCCTGGCGGAGGATCCCGAGTTCGGGCCCATGATGCGAGGCCCCGCCGAGATGCTCGGCGTCCAGCAATTCGGAGACGCTTCAGTCGTGATCAGAGGCCGGCTCACCACAGACGCACACCAGCGCTCGAAGGTGCAGCGGGAGGCCTTGCGCCGGATCAAGAAGCGGTTCGACGCCGAGGGCATTCGCTTCTCTGCAGCCCCTTGATGCCTAGCGAGGCAGTGTCGCCGCGACGATGACCCCGAGAGCGTCGGGTGCCCATTCCACCGTCCCGCCGTCGACCATTCCCAGGGGCTCTCCGTCTGCTTGAGCCTCCACCGGAGGGTCCGCCTCGAGCTCGAACCGGTCGACCCGCCGCCATACCTCCATGTCGCGAATCGATTCCAGATCTCGTCCGGCAAACAGAGTGAATGCGATCTGCGGTATGTGCCTGCGTCGAAGCCGCTTCACGACAAGAGCCGTCATCGGGTCGGGTGGCTCGGGCGTGATCTTGAGCGGCACTCTCCCGAAGTAGGTGTAGATCTCACGGAATTGGATCATCGCTGCCGTGGCAGAGGCCTCATGACCCTCGGATCGGGCGGTGACATGCGGTCGGCGACGGGGGAAATCCTGAAGTGCGGCGCCGAACGCCGATCGGGCGTAATGGATCGAGCCGAACCGGTATTTCCGATATGGCTCCTTCTCGGCCCGCTGCACCACGGCCGCGTCGAGGCCGAACCCACAGGCGAAGATCGAATGGTGCACGGTTTCGGTCGATCCCCGGCTCAGGGTCATCGTGGCCACCCCGACCCGATCGATCCGGGGCGAGGTCACCAGCAGACGCGCTGCCTTGATGGGTTTGGAAGGGATCCCCATCAATCTGGCGAAGACGTTGGTGGTACCCACCGGGATCACACCCAACGAGGCCGTGGCGCCCACCAGTCCCTGACTGACATGATGGACCATCCCGTCGCCTCCCATGGCAACCACGATGTCGGCCCCTCCTTCTGCCGACTCCCGGGCTCTCGCCGCGGCCTCGGAGGGTGATCCGGGCCAAATCGACTCGACGTCGGCAACCCGGTGCAGGGTTGCCATGACGTCGCGGTGTGAGCCACCGGTGAACTGGGAGGCAGCCGGGTTGGCTATGACCACGATCCGGTGCATTCGGAGCCGAGCCTACCCCGGTACCCTCCCCCACCGTGAGCGACTCGGATTCCCGCTTCTCGTTGGTTGCTGGTGAAGGGGATGGCACCATGCTCGGCCTGGCGGCCGGCGACAGCGCCGGTGGAGCCTGGGAATTGGGGTACTCGGCCATCACGGAACAGGCGACCGTCATCGCCTATCAGCTCATAGAGACGGGTGAGCTCGAAACCACCCATCTGGTGCGGTCGATACTCGAGCTCGACGGCGCCGAGGAAGAGGAACCTGTGTATCGCGCCGAGACCCCTCACTTCCGCACCTGGCTTGGCCGTGCCGCAGCCGGCGGCGCGGTCCCTGAGGAAGAGCCTTCGCTCGACGCGGCGCCGCGGGCTGTGCCCTTGGGTGTTGCCCTCCGTCGCGATCCCAGCCTCCTCAGAGAGACAGTGGTCGAGCTCAGTCGGGTGTTTCACTCGGACCTTTCCTCGATCGTGGCCGGGGTCGTCAGCGCCAGTGCCACCGCGGCCTCTTGTTTCGGACAGTCGGGTCGGGACCTGATTGCCGGTGTGGTGGAGACAGTCGAGCTCACCGAAGCCCAGGTGGGGTCGACCCTCAGATATTCGGGGGTCTCGTGGGACGAGCTGGCGGGCGACTTGCGTGCCCTCATGGATCACGTCGGGGTGACCGATGGGGAGGAGGCCCTGAAAACAGTCGGCGCCGATCCCGAGCCCGGGCCCTGGGCCCTGATGAGGGCGGGTTTGCTCCTGGCCGCGCCCCCGGCAGACCGGTCGCATATCCCAATCGAGCAAGCCGCCCGGATCGGCGGCAGCACTCTCGGAGCCGTGGTCGGGGGGATCATGGGGGCCAGGATCGGGATTCGTGCCTGGCCGTGGGCGTTCGCCAACGACACCTGGTTCGCCGAGATCGGGAGGCGCCTGGTGAGGGGACCCAACGAGGTCGGTGACCTCCCGATTCCCTACGCCGTTGAACAACACCTCATCTCGGGGGAGCGGGGCTTCCGCTGAACGACAAACGGTCTTCGGGTGGCCACTCCCGCTCCGAGTCATCGACCAGCCGCAGCGCCCACCATCCGGCGGCGATGAAGACAATCAGTGCGCTCATCGCCACCTGTCTTCCCCAGCCGAGGCCGTCGACGACCAGCGCCCATGTCAGAGGCCCCAGGATGGTGGCAAACCTTCCAACAGTGGCATACAGGCCGTAGAACTCACCGAGATGCCGGGGTGGGGAGATCCGGGTCATCACCACCCGGTCGGCGGTCCAGGTCGCGCCCAGGGCCAGGCCGCCCAGGGGCCCGATTGCCCAGGCGAGACCGGTCTGCCCGGTCACCGAGGCGGCGACGCCTGAGGCGATGGCGATCATCCACAAGACAAGGGCCGCCCGCAGCACCCGCAGAGGGCCCGCCACCTCGACGAGACGGCCGCCCACCAGGGCGCCGACGATTGCGGCGGCGATCGCCAGTCCGAGAAGTCTGGTCGCGAATTGCCCATCGAGACCGAGTTCCTCGATCACAAAAATGGTGAGAAACCCCCCGATCAGGGTGTTGATGGCATCGGTGTAGAGAAAGCGCCCGACGAGGAAGCGGATCATGCCGTCGTAGCCGCGTGCCGTGCCCCACGACGAGATGATTCGGCTTGGCACGTCCCGGAGCCTGGGCATCGGGGTATCGCGGGCTGCGGGCCGCTCCTTGATGAAGACGAAGGAGGGGAGGGCGAAAACGAGAAAGGCCAGCGCGAGCACCTTGAAGGTGGCGGCAAAGGACCAGCCGAGGGCTTCGAGTGTCACGACCCCGATTCCCAGCCCGATGAACGAGCCGATATAGCCGACCCCAACCCCCAACCCGGAGATTCGGCCCCGGGTTTCCGGGGTGCTGACATCAACCAGGAGGGCGTCGTAGACCACCGACCCCACGTTGAACCCGACCAGGCCGATCCCGAGCAGTATGAGCGTCATGGTGATCGGGCCCGCGGCAAGGCCGGCAGTCGCGCCCACCGCGATCAGGGTTGTGATCCGAAGCGTGGGGACCCGGGCTCCCCGGACATCGCTGCGGGCCCCCGCCCAGGGGGCGAGGAAGATGACCAACAAGCCGGCCATTGCCTCGACCAGGGCCAGTGAGGAGTCTGGCTGGTCAACTGTGGTCAGCCATTCCGGGAAGTATCGGCCGATAACGCCCAAGGCGAAGATGGTGTTGGCCAGGTCGTAGAGGACCCAGGACCCGACCGAGAGCCGATCGAGACCGCTGTGGGCCCGGGTCATGTCAGAAGGTGACGGCGACCGAGATCAGCTCTTCTCGACCCAGGAGCCCTGCCGCCGCCTGGAGGGCGCGTGACGCCTCGGACAGTGGGAACTGATGGGAGACGAGGTCGTCGATCCGGGGGTCGATCTCGATCTGACGAGTCGCCCACTGATAACCGACACTGCTCGCACCCATGGCGCCACGGATAGTGAGTTGCTTGGCCACCAGCACGTCACTGAGAAAATGGAAGGCGCGGTTGCCCTTGGTGGACGCCAGAATCACCCGCCCGCCACTTCGGACCAGGTCAAGGGCGGTGAATACTGCCTCAGGATCGTCGGAGGTCACATCGACGACGATGTCCGGCCGCCGGCCGACGGCCTCGGCGATCGCCCCGCCGACATCGTCGCTTTCGGCGTCGATCGTCAGATCGGCGCCAAGTCTTTTGGCGAGCTCGAGACGATCGCGGTCATGGGCGAGACCGGTGACCCCCACCCAGCCGGCACCCGCCGCTTTGGCCGCGATCAGACAGGCCAGCCCGCGTGGACCCGGGCCGAGGATGAGCACGCTATCGCCGGTCTGCAGCGAGGGGAGCTCGACGGCCCAGGTATGGCCCGCAGCCAGGGGGTGCACGAAGGTCGAGACCTCGGCCGGGACATCATCGGTCAGAGGATGGAGGATTGCATCGGGGTCGATGAACAGGTACTCGGCGAGACCGCCCCACAGTCCGGGTGGCTCCATCGACGGGATGAACCCATAGGAGTTGGATGGTCGCCGTCTGACACAAGTGGCCAGGCTCTGCTTGCAGCGACGACATTCACCGCATCGGATTCGGGGCTCAACCGCGACTCGGGTTCCGATGGGGAAGGGGATCGTGGGCCCTTCGGTGGCGATTCGCCCTACCACCTCGTGACCGGGCACCAGCGGATAGACCACGTCCCGGGCATCGCCCTTCCAGACCTGGACATCTGCGCCCGAGATTCCGGTTGCCTCCACCGCCAGCCAACCGCCACGGTCAACAGGTTGGGTCGGCAACTCGGTCAGCGTGAAGTGCTTGGGCTCGACGAGCATCATGGCCCGGGCCTTGGTCCCTTGCTCCATCGTTGGCGAGTGTAAACCCGGTCCCGGCCCCCTCCGTCAACGAGCAAGCAATGTGGCGATTCGGCCGACGCCGCGTTCGATGTCCTCCTCGCCAACCGCATACGAAAGCCTCAGGAATCCTGGTGCGCCGAACGATTCGCCGGACACCAACGCCACACCGGCTTCCTCGAGGATCGCCGTGGCCAGATCATCGCTGCTTCCCCAGCGGTCGCCTATGTGCACCGAGAAGTCGGGGAAGACGTAGAAGGCCCCTTCAGGCTCAATGCAAGCGACGCCGGGGAGCGAGCTGACCAGTGAGTACATCAGCTTGCGTCTGGCATCGAAGGCCAGCCGCATCTCCTCGACGACCTCCTGGGGGCCGGTGAGTGCGGCCAAAGCCGCATGCTGGGCCACGTTTGCCACGTTTCCGGTTGCGTGGGACTGATGACTGTTGGCGGCGTCGATCACGTCCGCCGGCCCCACCATCCAGCCCACTCGCCAGCCGGTCATCGAGTAGCTCTTGGCGACGCCGTTGATCAGAACCCAGTTCTCGAACCGAGGGGTGACCGCTGCGATCGAGGCCGCCACATCCGTGACGTAGGTGAGACGCTGGTAGATCTCATCGGCCATCACCCAGATGTCATTGGCCGCCGCCCAATCCCCGATGGCGCGGGCCTCTTCCGCCGTATAGACCGCACCGGTCGGATTCGAGGGGGAGACAAACACCAGGAGCTTGGTGCGCTCGGTCCGCGCCTCTTCCAGGCTGCCCACCGTCACCTTGAACCCTTCTTCGAGACGGGTCGCAACCGGGATCGTGGTTCCCCCGGCGAGCTCGATGCCGGCGGGATAGGTCACCCAGTATGGCGACGGCAACAGGACCTCGTCACCAGGGTCGAGGAGGGCGGCAAACGTCTGGAAAATCGCCTGCTTGGCCCCGTTGGTGACCATGACCTCCGACCAGTCGACATCGACTTTGGAGTAGCGGGCGACGTCCTCGGCGATGGCCTTGCGCAACTGAGGGAGCCCTGCGGCTGCGGTGTACTTGTGGTTCTGCGGGTCGAAGCACGCCCGTGCCGCCTCGGCTACCACATGCTCGGGTGTGGGAAAATCGGGCTCCCCGGCTCCGAAAGAGATCACTTCTACCCCGCCGGCGCGCAGCTCTCTTGCCCGGGCGGCGATACCCAGGGTGGCGGAGGGGGGCAGGTGCCCGAGGCGAGCGGAGACTCTCTTCATACCGGTGATCGCAGACTAAGCATCTCGCGGGGTGTCGCGGTCGCGTCTCAACCCGCTGCGGTGTCCACCGCCCCGTCGCTCTGGCCGGTGCTGTCGGAATCCTCCTCATCGACCGGTTCGTACCGAGCTTGGGCCGTTTCCTGGAGCGCAGGGGCGTCAGTGGCAAAATCCTGGGTCTTGTTGGCGAGGTCGTAGCCCTCGTCGCTCCCCTTGCCAAACCACCCCTTGACGGTGTCCATGAATCCCATTGCCGTCCTTTCCGAGCTGGGCCTCCATCGTAGGACGGCAAGCCCGGTTCGACGGGGCGGCTCGCGATTCCAAAGCAGTGCGCCTTGATTCGAAGGCCAGGTATTTTTAGTGGCGTGACTTTGCCCAATATCGGACGTCGTCGCGTCTGGCGGCGCTCATTGGTCATCCTCGGCCTGCTGACCGCAGGCGTGGCCGCCCCGGTTCTGGACCTCTACGGAAGGAACCCGGGTGTCTTCGTGGCCAATCGAAGCACCCCGGGGCAAATCGTCATGTTCGGGCTGCTGGTGACATTCACACTGCCTCTCCTCGCGGTAATCATCCTCACGATCACTGAGACGATCAGCCGACAGAGTGCCGACATCGCCTATTACGTGCTGGTCGGGATCTCGGCTGCGGCGACCGGTTTGGTCATAAGCCGCCAGGTGATACCAAACAACACGGTTGGTGCGGTGGCCCTGGCGATCGGTGTGGCCGGGGTCGTCCTCCTTCTCCGCCGGCGGATCGAGCCCGGGCTGCTCTTCTTCTCGCTCCTTGGGCCCGCGGTCCTGGTGATGTTCCTGGTCATCTCGCCCACCTCCCAGCTATTGGCCGAGCCGGCAACCCCCCGTGTTGCCCCGGACCAGGTAGGGCGACCGGCGTCGATCGTCTTCATCCAACTCGATGAGCTTCCGCCTGCATCGTTGATGGATGAGAGCGGGGCCATCAACGCCGCCCTTTTCCCCAATTTTGCACGGTTGGCCGCCTCCGGGAACTGGTATCGCAACGCCCTGTCCAACTCGATCTCGACCACCGCCAGCGTGCCGGCCATCCTCAGCGGCCGTCTCGGAGTGAAGGACGACAGTCCTGCCCTGGTCGATCACCCCAACAACCTGTTCACCCTCCTCGGCGCGGGATACGAGATGCACGTTGTCGAGTGGCTGACCGACATGTGCCCCGAAGATTTGTGCAAGGACTACGCCGGCCGGGGCCCGGCGCGCTTTGCATCACTCCTGGAGGACGTGGGTGTGGTCTATGCCCATCTCTCCCTTCCCGAATCTGCCCGCGAGAACCTCCCCAGCATCGATGGCAGTTGGAAGGGATTCCTTGGCCAGGCCGAGGCTCGTGAGGCTGCACCGGTCGACATCGGGGACCTGCCCGTTCCCGCCTCCGGGGTGAGGAGCAAGTGGGTGGACTGGATCGAGCGGATCATCGACGGTGTCGAAGAGGATGCCCCGCCCACCCTGCACTTCGCCCATCTTCAGGCTCCCCACATCCCATGGAGGATCAACCCGTCGGGAAGCCACTATGAGCGACCGGAGCAATACGACGAGGTCGACGGGGTTGAAGGCGGCGGTCACTGGGTGATCCGGCCGGATCTGCCCCGTCTTGCCTTCCAGCGACACCTCTACCAACTCGGGTTTGTCGACCAGAGACTGGGGGCACTTTTCGAACGCCTCGACGAGACGGGCAACTGGGACGACTCCCTGATCGTGGTCCTTGCCGATCACGGGGCCTCGTTCGTGCCAGGGGAGCACCGGCGCTGGCCGGAGGAGGACAATCTCAGCGATCTCTACCGAATCCCGTTGTTCATCAAACTTCCGGGTCAGGTCGAGGGCGCCACGTTCGACGAGCCGGTTTTCGCCATCGACGTCGTCCCCACCATCGTCGATGCACTCGACATCTCGACCGACTGGGAATTCGACGGTCGTTCCCTTTTGTCCATCGAAGGGACCGACCGGCCACATGAGCCGATCTACTACTGCTGTAATCGGGATCCGGCAAGCACCGAGATCGGTGAGCTGTTCGCACAGGTGCGGCGCAACCACCAATGGGTGCCTGACCAGACAAGTTGGATGAGTATCGCCGGGTCCGGGCCCTACGCCGAATTGGTCGGGAGCCCGGCGTCCGATTTGTCGCCGCGGCCGAGCAACGACTTGCACTGGTCGCTCACCCAGGCTGATCAGCTGTCCTCGGTGAGCCGTGCATCCGGGATGGTGCCGACGTTCATATCGGGTCGTCTGGAGCTTCCCCCTGGTGTCAAGGGGGACGACCTGCTCCTGGTCGTCAACGGAACCGTGGCCGGCACCGGGTTCGTGATGAGGGACAGCGACACCAGCGGAGAGATACGAGGTCTGTTGGCCGAAGAGCTATTGATAGACGGCGTCAACGAGGTGTCAATCCTCATCCCGGATCCGCAAGGGAAGGGATGGCTCACCGGTGCCGCCGCCGACATCACCGTGGACTACATAGCCGAAGACGGCCATCAGCTCGACATCCGCTCCGAAGGGGATCGTCGTCTCGAGATAAGTGCGGTACGTGAGACCGATGCCGGTTGGCTGGTGAAAGGATGGGCGGCCGACGTCAAGGCAAAGCTCACTGCCGATCGGATCTACGTGTTCGCCGGGGACCAATTGGTGGTGTCCGGCCCGCCCAACCTCGACAACGAGAACGTGGTGCGCTGGTTCAAGAGCGACCTCCTCCTCCACTCCGGGTATACGTTCGACATCCCGGCCGAGAAGATCCCGGACGACGTCGAGCGCCTGACCGTCATCGCCGAGTTCGGTGACTATGCCATCGAGAGCCCGGCGACTCTTCCCCGTTGAGGGCACCTCTCGACAGGTCGGTCAACGCAGCAATGACCCCTCGGGACCTCCAGTAGCCAGCCAGACCACCACGTCGTTGTGACCGGGATGGAGCAGCTCAGGGGGGATCAGCACGTGGAATGAGGCCGATTTGGCTCGAGGGTCGAAGGTCCTGGTGATCGCCCGGGCCACGCCGTCAACCGCAACCACCAGTATCTCCTCTCCGGTTGCGTTCTCTTCGAGGGTCACCCCACCCGAGAGGAACGCGGGGAGGACGTCCGGGTCCGACGCCAACGCGTCGAGAGCACTCTGCTGCTTGACAATTATCGAGATCCCGGGCACATCGAGCGGGTCCACGGTTGTCAGCGACCGGCCCAGCCACTCTTGCCAGCCAGGCGGGGTGAGGGACCATGGGTCACCGTCCGGGAACCACACCTCCTTCTCCGCCGCGGCATCCAGTTTCTCAGTCCCTCCGACACCGAATCGGACCGATCCTTGCTTACCGACCATGACCGACTCGGTGCGAGCTGCCCGATCGGGATCGAGAAGCGAGATCCCATCCATATCCCAGGGCACGGTGACGCCGACAACCTGGGCCACGGTTGGCAGGAGATCAACCGTTTCTGCCCTGATGTCATCGATGGTCCCGGGCGCGACATCGGGGAACTGGCGCGGGTACTTGACGAACATAGGCACCGCCGCGATCGAGCCAACCGTGTCGGGTGTCACCACACGTTGGTGCTCGACCCCAGGGCGGATGGCTATGCCATGGTCGGCGACCACGACCAGGAGCGCCTCGTCGTAGATGCCCTCCTCTTGCATGCGATCGATCACCTGACCCAGGATCGTGTCGGCATACTGGGCCTGGATGATGTGCCGCTGGTAGCCCTGTCCCACCAGCCATCTGTCCGTCTTCCACCCTAGGCCCTCGCTCCCGGGGGACCAAGTGACGCCGGTGCGTTGCCCGTCCGCGGTCAGGTCCCACGGATGATGGGGGTACAGGAAATGCCCGAATCGCAGCGGTGGCTCGGTCGCGTCGAACTCGAGGGTGTCGAGAAAGCGGGTGACCTCTTCTCGCCGGTCCTCATCCACGCTGGCCAGGAAACGGTCGATGATGTCGAATTCCGAGCGATCACCGGTGGTGAAGTTTCCCCACGTCTGGTCGATGGCCGGCAGCCGATCGGAGATGGCCCGGGGCATCGTCAAATGGCCGTACACCACCGAGAGGTCGACGGCCATCGCACTCCACCGTTGCGACAGCGAGTCGATGTGACGGCTCGAGTTCTCACAGGCGAAGTCGGGGCAGAGACTGGTGACCGTCTCGATTGCCGCGATGTCGTAAGCGTCGGCGAACAGGGTGAACAGGTTCAGGGGGTGGTCCGCCGAAATGGGAATACTCCCCATTTTCGCCCCAAACCCGGAGAGGATCGTGGGCAGGGCCTCTTCGGTCTGTTGGCGCACGCCGACTCCATTCCGATACCAAACACCGTCGGCAGCGAGCTCGGCGAAACTGGGGAACAGATGGTCCAGGAGGTTTCCCCTGGAATCGATCATGGTCGCCACCGGGAACTCGTCGAAGACCAGCATCACTATCGGGACCGGGTTGGCAACCTCACCGAACTCGGGGAGGTCGCCAGGGCTGGCGAAGGCGACATCGCTGGAGGGCGTCATCAGCAGGAACCAGGCGGTGAAGGCGAGCAGCGACCAGGACGCGTAGCCGACCGCCTTCCGCACCAGTGGATACCGGGTGAAAGCGACCGCAAACAACGTCCCGGCCCCGATGGTCGCAATCACGAACACAACCGAATCGACGTTGGAGCCCAGCAGGGCGATCCAAGCCGAGGCCACCATCATGGCGAACAGGCCGCCGATGCAGATGGCGTGGGCGAGCCCGGCGCTGCGAGGCCCGACCCGTCGCAAGGCGAGCACCGGGACTGCGAGCACAACCGGCAAGACGAGGACCGCGATCGGAAAGAGGATCACATCAACCGAGGTGAGCCCGCGTGCGATGAAGAAGTCAGGATTGTGGCCGAGAAGGTCGAGGAAAGGTTGGCCGAATGCGAAGGCGGCTACAGTGGCCAGCGACAGGGGAACGATCCACCAGCGCACCGAACCGAGCCGCTCCAAGCTCATCGCGGTTCGAGATCGAAGAGGATCCTGGTGCCCTCACCGAGACTCTGCTCGTGGGCTATGTCGAAGATCTCTTCCATGAGGGCCCTGAATTCGCCCTCCTCACGGCCGACATGGAGCTCTTCGGGGAGTTTGTTCGCAACCAGCTTGGCCACCATTTCGTCGGCCGGTGCGACGAACTCCACAACCACCGGGGTGCCGAAGCCGCGCAACCAGCGCAGGACTTCCCGGGGCGGGATGCTCGCCGAGTAGATGAGGTGGTGGATGAGCCCGTATGCGATCACCAGATCTGGCCGGGCCCGCTCGATGATGCCTGGTCTTTCCGTCCCCGCCCATCCCTGGGCCGGCGATGGATTGCCCAGATCGGTGAGCACGACTGACAGGCTCTGCCCGACGCTGCGCAGGTAGAGGTCGTCGAGCACCGCCTCGTCGCCGTCCACCGCGACGGCCTGTGCCCCGGCAGCGGCGGCGATGGCTGAGAAATGCCCATCGTTGGCGCCGAGGTCGAGGACGCGATGCGGGCCGACTCGTTCGATGGCCGCCTGCAGGAATTCGCCCTTCGTGTCTCTGTCCCGGGACACGTGACTGCAGGAGCCATAGTCCGACCAACCGTCGTCGGTGTGCTCCCACTCGAGGGAGGTGACCAGTAAACGGAGCTTTTTCACATTGGCCAGGATGAGCTCAGGGGTGAACCCAGCCGTTCGCAGATCCTCCCTGACCGCACGACCCGACATCCCGGCCTCCATGCGCGCCTGGAGCCTGACATGAAAAAGGGCGCCCGTGTTGAGTCTCTTCCTGCGACCGAGAAGCCTTGCCATTTGGGCTGGAGTCGGGCCTTCGATGTCGCCACGCAGCCAGGGCTGGAACGGGACTCCCACCCAGGCCCGCAACATGAGCGGGAACAGGAACTGACGTGTGAATTGGCGGTATCCGATCCAGGGCTCTCCCTGCCGATAGGGCTCGAAAGACCCGATGTCGATGAAGACCGGCCGCCCTTCGACGAACTGGATGTTGTAGGGCGTGCTGTCCTTGATGGTCAGACCTGCACGAAGCGCTCCCTCGAGCAGTTCGAGTTGGAGGAGGGCCGCGTCCCTGAGCATGGAGAACGTCCACTCGTACGGGTAGCTGACGAGTGGAAGACGCGGGTGTTCGAGAGCACCGGCACTGCCCGGCGGCGCCTCGACCTCGACGGCGGCGATGATCCGGCCCTGGGAGACCTCTGATGCGAAGAAGTCGCTCCCTGCCAGAGCGCGCCAGCCTTCAAGGCCTCGAGCGTCGAGGAGGCGGAGGACCTTCTCGCCATCGAGGACAACTCGTGAGGCCGGGTCGCGAAACGACCCAGGATCGGGCGATATCACTGCGCGTTCAGGACTCGGCGGGCAGGGCGGTTTCCTCGGCAGTGTCCCCTTCGCCCTCGACCGCTTCGGGCTCGACACTCCCGGCACGCCTCATCTTCATGCGCATGGCCCTGTAGGCGACACCGATCCCGGCCGCTCCGGCAATCAATGCCTGCAGGAGCAGACTCCCCGAGCCGGCGTCCAAGTATCCGAAGATCATCTTTCTTGCTCCTCACGAGAGCAGCGCCAACGAGCTGCCGTCGCCATTGTCGTCGAAGTCAACAGTGAAGCAAACCTCACGCCCTAACGGGCTGGGATCAGGAGGATTCGCGGAACCGCTTCAATTCCTGCCGCTCCGCGAGCGTCTTGCGTCGCCGTCGGCGTTTGATCACCTCGAACAACTCGACAACGAGCACCACGATCGCCACGGTGATCAGGATCACCAACGAGAGAGGGTATTCACCGTCCAGCCACAGGAACTCGACCGGTACCGGATCCGTGTTCTGGATGGCGAAGACGATCAACAGAGCCAGCGCCAGGAGAAGAATCCCCGCTCCCCAGGCAACACCAGACCCCTCCGCCGTGGTTTCGGGGGCGCTTCCCGGCGCCTCCTCCGCAGGCTCGGGCGTGGTCATCGAGTCGTCGGACATGGCCCCAGGCTACGTGGGGGAGGCGGTCACCCGCAGTGAATCACGGTTGTCACGGCCCTGCTCGATGTTTACGGTTCTGAAGAGGAGCCCGCCCACCACGAAGAAGATTGCTATCGAGAGGATCGCCCAACGCGCCGAGCCCGTGACCTGGCGGACCAGGGCGAAGATCCACGGCCCCCAGATTGCGCTGAATTTGGAGAAGACGGAGAAGAACCCATAGAACTCGGCCGACTGCTCCTCGGGGATCATCGACCCGTACAGGCTGCGGGAAAGGGCCTGGGTCCCCCCCAACACGAATCCGATCAGCACCGCCAGGGCGAGGAACGGGGCGACGGCGCCCACCGGGAGGAAGAAGGCGGCCACCGACACCGAGGCCCAGACCATGATGCTGGTCAATAGGGCTCTCCGGGTGCCGGCCCGCACCGCGTAGCGGCCAAATGCCATCGCCCCGAAGAAGGCCACGAACTGGACCAAGAGAACGGCGACTATGACTGTCGTGATCTCGAGATCGAGGGTCTCGGTTGCGTAAATGGAGGCCATGGCGATGGTGGTCTGAACCCCATCGTTGAACAGGATGAAGGCCACCAGGAAGACCAGCAGCGGCCGGTTGCGGATGACGAGACCTGTGGTCTTGATTGTTCGGGAGAAGCCGATCCGGGTGTACCCGGCCCAACCCGGCCGTGGTCGGCCGGGGAGAATCGAGGAGTGCCCGGTCTCCGGGATCCCGCGCAGCGCCTTGATGGCAAACCCCAGCCACCACACCCCAACCGAGCCGAGGGCGATCCGCGTGGCCAGGATCGGGTCGATCGGGATGAGCCCGGCGTCGGCACCCTGAATGAGAATGAGGGACAACAGGAGATGGAGGCCCCCTCCGATGTAGCCCCAGGCGAAGCCCCGCGAACTCACCATGTCGATGGTGTCGTCGGTGGTGAGGTCGGGGAGGAATCCGTCATAGAAGACATTGGCGCCGACGAAGCCGATGTCAGCCAGTAGGAACAGACCCAGCGTGAGGAGGACGTCGCCTGTCATGGTGAAGAACAACAAGGAGGTGAGCAGCGCGCCCCAGACGGCGAAGACCGTGAGGAATCGCTTCTTCGCAGCCGAGTAGTCGGCGATGGCGCCAAGGATCGGCGTGGCGAGGAACATGATGAGAGGCCCGAAACCGACCGTCACCGCCCACAGGTCCTGACCGGTCCACAGTCTCCCGAGGAACTCGACTTCTGAGTCTCCCACCACCTCGGAGGCGAAGTAGGCAGGGAGGACCGCCGCCAGGATCGTGGTGGCGTAGGCCGAGTTGGCCCAGTCGTAGGTGATCCAGCCCCGGATGGCGCCGGGGTCGTTCTTGACGCCACTGCTCACGGATGCCGCAAGCTAGACATAACCTGTCGCTTCGTGCGACGTGTGCTGATCTCGGGTTTGGTGGTTCTCGGTGCCTGTATCGGGTCCCCGGAAATCACAGCCACCAGTTCGGTGAACACCACCACGTCGATTGCCCCGAGCACCACAAACCCGGTGCCCGCATCCACCACGCCGACATTGGCCACACCGACCACCACCACCCTGGGGTCGCTGCAAGCTCTGGCTTATGAGGAGGTGGCGCAGATGCCGTTCCCGGTGCAGGTGGTGGCCCGACCCGGCGACGACACCGCCTATGTGATCACCAAGGACGGGAGGGTCTGGATGCTGATCGACGGCGAAGTGAATTCGGAGCCGGTGCTCGACCTGACGGTCCGGGTGGAGAACGCAAGACTCGAGCAGGGGTTGCTCTCGATTGCTCTCCACCCCACCGACCCCGACCGTCTCTACCTCCATTATTCGGATGAACGAGGCGACACGGTGGTTTCCGAGTTCAGATTCCTCTCGGCGACCGAGATCGACCCGGGCAGTGAGCGGGTTCTGCTTCAGGTCGACCAGCCGGCCTCCAACCACAACGGCGGCATGCTCCAGTTCACTCCTGACGGCACCCTGCTTCTCGGGCTGGGCGACGGTGGGGGAGCCGGCGACGAGTTCGGCAATGGTCAAAACCGGGACACACTTCTGGCGGGTTTGGTCGCCATCGATGTCGATGGAGGGACCGATCCCATCAAATACGCAACGGGGCTGCGAAACCCCTGGCGGTTTTGGATCGATGGCGATCTGATCTACGTGGCCGATGTCGGCCAGGATCTCTTCGAGGAGGTCGATGTGGTCCCCCTCGAGCCCGGACACAACTTCGGCTGGCCGATCGCCGAGGGGCTCCACTGTTTCGACTCCCCGGCAGGCTGCGACACCTCGGGCCAGGTGATCCCGGTAATCGAAATCAGGCACGGTGACCCCGAGCCCTGTTCCATCACCGGCGGTGTGGTCTATCGAGGCTCTGCCATCCCGGAGATGGAAGGTCTCTATCTCTATTCGGACTACTGCGGGGGGTGGCTCCGATCCTTTCGCTTCGATGACGGAGCCGCCGTGGATCAAACCGATTGGACCGACCAGGTGGGTGTGCCAGGCATGATGACCGGTTTCGGCGTCGATGGCGCCGGAGAGGTCTATGTGACCACCGAAACCGGCCTATTCGCCATCGTCCCCGTCCGCTGACCACCGCTGGATAGGCTCGCGGCGATGGCCACTCTGTTCACCAAGATCATCCAAGGCGAGATCCCGGCGAGCTTTGTCTGGAAGGATGAGTTGTCGGTCGCCTTCATGTCGATCAACCCGCTGCGCCCGGGTCACACCCTCGTCGTCCCCCGCGAGGAGGTGGACCACTGGATCGACTGTCCTGCTCCCTTGCGCGAGCACCTCCTGGACGTTGCCCGCCAGATCGGCCAGGCTCAGCTGAAGGTCTATCGCCCGCAGCGGATCGGTCTGGTCATCGCCGGGCTCGAAGTGCCACATCTTCACCTCCACGTGGTTCCGATCAACAATGCCGCCGACCTCGAGTTCTCGTGGGCAGCGAAAGACGTGGAGACGGAGGCCCTGGAGCAGGCCGCTTCCTCGATCCGCTACATCCTCCGTTCGATGGGGTCGACTGGCGTGGTCGAGGAGGCGGGCTTCTAGGTGGAAGCCGTCTTCGGGGGGATCAGCTCACTGTTCTACGGGGTCGCCGACTTCCTCGGTGGTGAGGCGTCAAGACGGGTCTCGGCTGCCTCCATCGTGCTCTGGGCGGGGATCCTCAGCTTCCCGGTCCTGGTCGTGGCCGCCCTGGTAGTCGGTGGTGACGCCATGGCGAAGGACTACCTCCTGGGCGGGTTGGCCGGGGCCCTCGGTGGGTTGGGTCTCATCATCCTGTTTGCCGGGTTGAGCTTGGGACAGGCTGCGGCGGTGGCGCCGGTGTCCGCCGCGGTGGCCGCAATGGTGCCCGTCGTCGCCGCCCTGATCCAAGGAGAAAGCCCGTCGACCCTCTCCTGGTTCGGGGTGGCGTTGGCGGTGCCGGCCATCATGCTCTGCGCGTGGGTCACCGACCCAGGGGAGCTGCCTGGTGGGGGCCTGGTCTACGGGCTGGCCGCGGGGCTCGGTTTCGGCAGTTTCTCGGTCCTGATCCGACTCACCTCGGAAGGGTCGAACCTGTTGCCGCTGATCGCATCGAGAGGGGCCACGATCCTGGTCCCCCTGGTCGTGGCCGGCATGGGGGTGTGGAACGTGAGCCGGTTCTCCCGCACGCCGCGAGGCTTGATCTCGGCCAACGCGATTCTCGACGTCAGCGGGAACGTGGCCCTTCTATACGCGTTGCGAGCCGGCTCGCTGGCCACCGCGGCAGTGGCGGCCTCCTTCTACCCGGCAGTGACCGTGATCATGGCCCGCATCGTCAACGACGAGCACCTGCATCGCAGGCAGATCCTCGGTCTCGGGCTGGCCCTGCTGGCGATGACCGCGATCGCCCTCGGATAGGCCGGGTCAACTGCGGACCACCAGCCAGGTCCCGAAGATCACCAGGGCGATGCCGAGGGCTCGCGGGCCAGCGATGGCTCGCCCATCACCGAACCACCCGAAATGCTCTAACGCCGCTCCGAGTATGAGGGTGGCAGCAGTGAACAGGGTGAGCCCTGCACCCAGTCCCAGCCGATTGACCGTAATCCCGAGCGTCGAAACCACCACCAACCCCAGCAAACCTGCGGTGAACACCCACCATGGGAGATCCTTGAGCTCGGAGAGACGGCCGCCGCGGAAGGTGAGCATGAGGAGCGTGATGGCGAGACCGCCGCCGGCATAAGTCACGAATGTCGAGGCGAGTGTGCCGACGCGCTCTTCCATCACGCCCAGGAACTGTGACTGCAGGGTGGCGGCCAGGCCGCCGAGGATCCCCACCAACACGACAAGAAAGAGGCTCATGACTGGCTAAGACTGGTCGGCGAGACGCTCGTAGTCGCGGATCGTGGCCTCCAGGTAGTCGATCGCCAGGTCATAGCCGTCCTGGGCCTGGTTGGTGGTATAAGCGAGAACCCTGGTGAGCCAGAGGCGAAAGGCGAGTGACTCCCAGGCCTGGTATCCCAAACGGAAGCCGGAGAGCAGGAACCGCAGTGTCTCCAGCCAGATCCCGGCATCCATGAAGGAGAACTCAGGCCGGTCGAGGTTGGCCATGATCCCCACCCGGGCCTGAGCCGGCAGATCGGCGGCGAGCTCGATCTCCTCGTCGGTCCACCCGCTGGTCAGGAGGGGGAGCGTGGAGCTGAGGTCGTAGGCGACAGTGCGCTTGAGGTCGGGCGGCACCGGTGCGGCTGGATCGCTCCCATGACGGGCCCCCGGCTGCGGGCCTGCCATGCCGGCGAGCCCGGACACGGCATCGAGGCATTCGATCACCATCCACCGCAGCTCATCCAACGACCCATAGAGGGTGTGGCGCTTCCCTCCGGCTACGTGATGCTCGTAGAGACCCACCCCCATCATCGAGGTGGCGTAGGTGAGCACGGTGTCGATGCCCCAATCCGAGCGCGACATGACCAATTGGGACCCGGCAAGGGATTCCAGGGCGACCCTGGTGAGGAGGAGTTCTCCTCCCAGCGGTTGGTTGAGCCTGGGGAGGAAGGTGCCTGGAAAGAGCAGGGCGAGGCCGGGCCTGGTAATCATCCACGTGATCATGGCGTCGGTGGCCGCACGGGGGAATCGATGACGGACGACGCCGTACCCGCGATCGGCGGCATCCTCGGCGCCTTCGATCCAGGTCTCGTCGAAGTTGGTGATATCGGCGTCGTAGAAATGAACCCGCTCCCTGCCCTGTCCGGCGGCGCGCCGGATGGCGGTGTTCATGGCGTCTCCCTTTCCTGGTCGGAGATCCCCGATCCGCTCCTGGGGGATGACCGAGATCGGTTTGGAGAGCCGCCCCGAGGTCTCGGCGGCCCCCGCTTCGACCTGACGGGTCGTGGGGCCGTCCTCAGAGGCCACCGCCCACACCTCGTCGATCCGGGAGTGGGAGGCGGCCGTCGCGAGGTTGGCGATCACCAGCGCCGGATCCTCGTCCTTGAATGGGAAGACCGCCAGGCTCACCGAGACCACCATAGGAGACCGATTCCTGTCCCAGGGCGGGTCTACTCTCGCCTGGGATGGAAGACATGGTCGGCCGGGTCCTCGGGACCAAAGACGCCACCCCACTCGAGTTCTGGATCGGAATCGAGGAGGGGCAGTACGTCCAACTCGACGACGTCGTGGCCCTCGAGCGGGTGCTCCCAACCGGTGAGATGGTTCGAATGTTCGGGATGGTTGGCCAGGTGGTTGCCCGGCACGAGGGGGCCAGGTTCGACTCCGACGTGTTTCTCATAGAGGACGGGATCCTCCCCGCCGAGGTGGTCGAAACCGCCCAGGTCACGACCACCCGCTTCGAGCCCGAGGTGTTCGTCCCGCCGCTTCCCGGCCAGGAGGTGCGGATCGCCGTCGGGGACGAGCGGGATCAGGCTCTCTTCTTCGACCAGATGGAGCAGAAATTCCCGGTGGGGCTGGCGCGCAACAAGGAGCCGCTGTGGGTGAACTTCGAGTTCATCAACGGCGAACGGGGAGCCCACGTCAACATCTCAGGGATCTCCGGGGTGGCGACCAAGACGAGCTACGCAACCTTCCTTCTCCACTCCCTGTTCACCTCGGGGGTCCTGGGCAAAGCCGTGGTCAACACCAAGGCCCTCATCTTCAACGTCAAGGGCGAGGATCTGCTCCATCTCGACCGGGTCAATACCCGCCTCGATGAGGAGCACCGTCTCGGCTACACCCATCTCGGCCTCCCCTCCACTCCCTTCGACTCGGTGGGGATCTTCGCCCCGCCTCGAATCGACGATCAGAGGGCAACCGCCGACGTCGCTTCCCGGTCCGATGTGACGTCTTTCTTCTGGACTCTTCACGAGTTCTGTGTGGACGACCTTCTCCCGTTCCTGTTTGCCGACGCGGAGGACGACCGTGCCCAGTACACGACCGTTGTCTACAACGTGATGGCCCAGTTGCGCCATGCCGAGGCCACGGAAACCGGGGCCGCGGTGGTCGACGGCGTCAAAGTGCGCACCTTTCGCGAGTTCGTCGATCTGGTCACCGACCGGGTCCAATCCGAGGAGCATCGGTTTCTCTGGGCGGGCCCTGCCATCGGCCTCGGCACCATCAACGCCTTTGTCCGGAGATTGCAGGCCTCGGTCCGCCACCTGGAGCGCATGATCCGGGCCGATGTCCCTGACCCGGAGCGTCACAAGATAAGGCTCGACCCCAATCAGGTGACGGTGGTCGACCTCCACAACCTCAACGATCGGGCGAAGCGCTTCGTGGTGGGTGTGACCTTGAAGCGAGCGTTCGACGACAAGGAGCGGGCCGGCCAGTCCGACGAGCTCCTGCTGGTGGTGCTCGACGAGTTGAACAAATACGCCCCGCGTGAGGGAACCAGCCCGATAAAGGAAGTCCTGCTCGACGTGGCTGAGCGCGGCCGCTCCCTCGGAGTCATCCTGATCGGTGCCCAGCAGACAGCCTCCGAGGTGGAGCGCCGGATCATCGCAAACTCCTCGATCCGGGTTGTGGGGCGTCTCGATGCGGCCGAGGCGGCACGGGAGGAGTACGGCTTTCTTCCCTCGGTGCACAGGCAGCGGGCGACCATCCTCAAGCCGGGAACCATGATCTTGAGCCAGCCCGAGCTGCCGGTTCCTCTGGTTTTGGAGTTCCCCTTCCCCGCCTGGGCCACCAGAGCGTCCGAGGCCGTTTCGGTGCCGGCTTCCACCGGCCCGGAGGACCCTTTCGAGGGTCTGTAACCCTCCTCTCCGGCCGGCTCCCCGAATCTGTCCCACCTGCTCTTTACGATCGACCCCGTGACGGTGAAGATCCTCCACACCTCCGATTGGCATGTCGGGAAACGGATCCGGGGCCGGGACCGGTCTGAGGAGCACCGCTCGGTTCTGGCCGAGTTGGTGACGATCGCCGCTGGGGCCGAGGTCCAGCTCGTCGTCGTCGCCGGCGACGTGTTCGACACCTCGGCACCGACCCCTGTCGCCGAGCAAATCGCCTGGAGGGGCCTGCTCGACCTGGCCGAGGTGGCCCCGGTGCTGGTCATCGCAGGCAACCACGACAACCCGGCACGGCTGGATGCGGTGGCCCCGCTGCTCGAGATGGGCCGGATCATCGCCTGCTCCCAACCATTCCCGCCGGATCGGGGTGGGGTTGTCTCCTACGATGACCTCGGGATCAAGGTCGCCATGCTCCCCTTCGTCTCCCAGCGTGGCGTGGTGCGGGCCGAGCAGATAATGGGCTCGGACCCCGATCAGCACGCCGGGGTATACGAGGACCGGATCAAGCGGCTGATCGGCGCCCTCACCGCCGATATGACCACCGACATGGTCAACCTCCTGGTCGGCCATTTGACGGTGCATGGCGCCCAAGAGGGAGGGGGAGAGCGACAGGCCCACATCTTCGGGTACGCGGTGCCCGCTTCGGTGTTTCCCGGTCATCTCTCTCATGTGGCCCTGGGGCACCTCCATCGCCAACAGAAAGTGCCTCATGGTGGGTCGGTCTGGTACTCGGGGTCACCTCTGCAACTCGACTTCGGTGAGGTGGAGGATCGCAAGGGGGCACTCCTCGTCGAAGCGGCACCCGGGCTTCCCTCCAAGGTGACGACGGTCCCCCTCGTCTCCGGCCGGGGTCTGGTCACCCTCCGGGGAACCGTCGATCAGGTGCTGGCTCGGGCCGATGATGTTGGTGACGCCTATGTCAAGGTCGAGCTCACCGAGAAGGCCCGGGTCGGGCTGGCCGACATGGTGCGAGCCGGAATCCCGGGTGCCGTCGACGTGACGCTCCTCCAGCCGACCTCCGGGCGGAGGCCCGCCGTCGAGAGCCGACGGGCCATCACCCCAACCGACGCCTTTCACACGTACCTCGAGGACAACAACGTCGGCGATGACAGGGTCGAAGCCCTCTTCGCCGAGTTGCTCGACGAGGCCACGGCATGAGACCGCTCAGCATCACCCTCGAAGGGTTCTCGGCCTATCGAACCCACAGCAGCGTCAGCTTCGCCGAGGTCGACTTCTTCTCGCTCAGCGGGCCAACGGGCTCGGGGAAGTCGAGTCTGATCGACGCCATGATCTTCGCCCTCTACGGGCGGGTCCCCCGTCTTGGGGGTCGCGAGGTGGCTCCGGTGATCTCCGCCGGAGCCGACCGGGCCCGGGTCTCGGTGGACTTCGCCGTGGGGGATCAGGTCTACACCGTGGCGAGACAGGTGTTGCGCACCAAGACCGGCGCCAACACCAACGAGTCGCGTCTCGAGCGTGGCCCGGACACACTGGCCTCAGGTGCCGACGAGGTGACCAAGGCAGTCGAGGCGCTGCTCGGGCTGCGTTACGAGGACTTCACCAAGACCGTGGTCTTGCCCCAAGGTGAGTTCGCAAGGTTTCTGACGGCCACCAAGTCCGATCGACAGGCCCTCCTGCGCAAACTCCTCGATCTCGACATCTATTCAGAGATCCGGGGGTTGGCGCGAACGAGGGAAGCCACGGCGGAGGACAGAGCGGCGCAGGCCGAGGCGAGAAGGGCCCCGCTCGAGATCCCGGACGAGGAATCCCTGGCCGTTGCTCGTGACCGGTCGGGTCAACTCGAGCAGATGGCCGAAAGGATCGACGAGCTGGAAGCAACCTTGGCCGGGCTGGAGGCGGCCGCCATAGCCGCCGCCGACGTGGTGTCGCGGTTGGAAGGCGACCTGAAGCGGCTCGACTCGATCACTCCTCCCGACAATCTCGACATGCTCGACGAGGCGATCAACCGGGCCCGTGATGCCCACGAAGAGCTCGAGCGACGCCGGGATCAAGCCGAGACCGAGCTCGAAACTGCGAACGTGGCGTTGCAAGGCCTCCCTTCGATCGAATCGCTCGAGTCACATGCAAGGACCTATCTGCGGCTCACCGAGCTCGATGCCCGCCTCGAAGAACACGATGTTGGTGTCGTCGAATCCAGGGTGGCAACGGCGATGGAGGCCTTGGAGGCCGCCGTCGCGATTCACGAGCAGGTGACTTCAGACCTGGAGTCGGCACGGGTGACCCACGCCGCCCATGCTTTGCGCGCCACCCTGGTGGTGGGAATGCCATGCCCGGTTTGTGATCTCCCGGTGTCCGCTCTCCCCGACGACAACCGTGATCCCGACCTCATTCGGCTCGATGAAGGCGAAGTGGCAGCCGCAACGAGGGTGAGCGCGGCTCGCACCAGTCTCGAGGAAGCTCGTGCCGAGGCTGCCAGCATCGAGGCCACCCGTAAGGAGTTGGAGACCCAACGCCTCTCGCTTCTCGGTGACCTCGACCCCGCCCTACCGGCCGAGGCCCTGGAACGCCAGATGAGCGCAGTGGAAGCGGCAAAGGCTCTCGTCGTCGCGAGGCAGCACGAGCTCGGAGTAGTCGAAGGGCTCCTCGCCGCGACCCGCCGCGAGTTGGAGACGGCGGCCGAGGCCTTTCGATCGATTGGCCGCGCTTTGATGGCGGCCCGAGAGACTGTGGCCGATCTCCGGCCGCCGTTACCCGAGAGCGACGACAGCCTCGTTCAGTGGAAGGAACTGATGGGTTGGATCGACCAGGCCCGCCTCGACACCGGGGCCCGCCTCGTGGAGGCGGAGGCCCAAGCCCGGGCCGCGGTCACCGGCGCAGTGAATGCAAAGGAGCGTTTGGTGGCCGAGCTGGAGGGCATCGGAATCGAGCCGGTTGCCCCCTACGCGGTTCACGTGGCGCGGGAGCAAGAACAAGCAAAGCAGGCGTTTGATGAGATGGAGAAGACCATCGCCCTCGCCGCCGAGCTGGCCAAGGTCATCGAGGAGTCGCAAGCCGGCGCCGCCGTCGCTCATTCACTTGCCGCCCACCTCCGTGCCGACGGCTTCGAGCGCTGGTTGATGGCCGGTGCGATCACCGAACTGGTCGCCGGGGCCAACGACCTCCTGGCCCAGCTCTCCGGTGGGGGCTTCGCGCTCGAGGCCGATGATGACGGAGGGTTCGCCATCGTCGACCACCGCAACGCCGACGAGACCCGATCGGTATCGACCCTCTCCGGGGGCGAGACCTTCCTGGTTGCCCTCGCTCTCGCCCTCTCCCTGGCGGAGACCCTGTCCGCAGGCGCCGCCTCCGGTCTCGATGCGATCTTCCTGGACGAAGGTTTCGGCACCCTGGACGAGGAGTCTCTGGACACGGTGGCTTCGGTGCTCGAGGAGTTGACCGGCCGTGGGCTCATGGTCGGCATCGTCACTCATGTCAAGGAGCTGGCGGCCCGGGCCACGGTCCGGCTAGAAGTCCGGCGCGAGCCCACCGGCTCGGTGGTGGAGCTGGTCTCGTGAGGTTCACGGTCGAGGCCTGGGATCCGGATTACGGAGCCCCCTCCGACGCCGATCTGGCCGATTCCACCGACAAGGTGGACCCGTCGGTCGAGGTCAGCCCGGACCAATGGCGCCCGTTGTTGCCGGAATGCGCCCCGGCCGAGGACATCCTGTTCGTTGACGGGGTGCGAAGGGTCGACGCCAACCTCTGGATCGACCGGGAGGGCCTCTTTCCCGGGTTCGGCCTGGCGGCTACCTTCGCGGCCGGCGCCGTTCGTTGCAACGGTGGCGCCAGGGTGGTTGCTTCCAGTGTCCGCCGGGGGATCTTCACCTCGGGCCCGGCCGAATCGGTCGACACCAAGGTTGGGCGCTATGAGGTGATGAGCACCAAGGGCTCGACTCCCGAGGAGCTCTGGTTGGGCATCCAGGAGCGGATGGGCGACCTCGAGGGCGAGGTGGCAGCCGATCATGGCGACGCCGCCTTGGTGGTAGTCGACGGCCCGCTTTCCCATCGTCGTCACCTCGAGGGAGCCGTCGGATACGTCAAGACCCAGCATGTGCAATACCTTCAGGACGAGCTCAGGGCAACCCTGGGGACGCTTCCGGTCGGTTACCGCACCCCGCTGTTCCTCACCACTACCTCCTGGAGCCGCTTCTCGTGGTATCTGCGTCTGGCCAACGGCGCTGGTCCCGCCGGAGGCCTGGTCCGCTGTGAGGTGAAGGCGGACATGAATGTGGCGGACGCCGCCCGAATGGCCCATCTGGTGTCGGCCACGTTGCCTCGATACGCCTCGGCGAGACACAAGGATCCGCGGGCCCCCCAGAACCTCTACCCGATCGGTGGTCTGGAGCGGGAGCTCCGGCGACGACTTGGGGACCGCGATCTCGTGATCAGAGCGCTTCGGCTGGCAGCGGCCTGAAGGCGACCTCGCTGCGGGAGGCGATAACCGCCCCTGCGATGACCAGGGGGATGCCGGCGATGGCGATCGGCGCAACCACCTCGTCCCTGAAAACCACCCCCAGGGCCAAGGCGACCACCGGGTAGACATAGGTGACGAAGGTGGCGCGGGTCGGGCCGACACTCCCCACCAGAGACCCCATCAGCACCAAGGCGACGCCGGTGCCCAGGACTCCGACCGCCAACATCGCAAACAGGGAAGGCCAGGCGAATTCGGACCGGGTCAGCCCGTAGATCCCGTAGGGCGTGACCAAAGCGACGGCCACCCATTGCACCCGTGCCATCACCGGAAGCGATCCGTACTTCTGCTGCAGCGGGGCGACGATGTTGGTGGCGAATGCGTAGCAAATCGTGGCCACCACTATCAACACCACTCCGAGCGCCGCCGTTGAGCCCTCCCCGGCCGAGGGGAGGGCGATGGCAACGATCCCGGTGAAACCGACCACCAGGCCGATCATCTGAAAACGCCCGGGGAGATGCCAGAGGAGGATCGAGGCAATCACCGCGGTGAAGATAGGGGTGGCGCCGTTGAGCATCCCTGTCACCGACGAGTCGACCCATTGCAGGGCAATCGGGAAGATCGTGAACGGGATGGCGAGCCAGATCAGCCCGAGCACCCCAATTCGACGCCACTCGCGGCGGGGGATCTTCGATTGCCGGGCGCGGGGGAGCATGGCTATGAACGCAGCCCCGAAGCCCAGCCGCAACCAGGTGACCAAACCGGGGTGGAACGCATCGAGCCCAATCGTCATGAACAAGAACGACGATCCCCAGATGGCCGACACACTGAGGAACAGGCCCCAATCCTTGGGACTGAAAGCCTCACGGTTGGTTCCGTGGGAGGTTGTCAGGATCTGATTGGCCAAGTTTGTCCTCCCCAACAAGAACACCGGGGGCGCGGTCACGGTTGCAGTCTTTTAGGAACGTCGGTACGCGTTCAAATAGTCCGGGATGGCGACACCCGGCTCGAGGTCGGGGGCGGGCTGAGGAATCCCGGCTGTGGTCTCGAGGGGTATGACCCCGGCCCACACCCCGGTGCCCTGGTCCGATTCGGCGTCCTCCGGCGGGCCGTTATGGACCTTGGCGGATACCTCCTCCAAGCCGACTGCAATGACGGCGGTCTTTCGCATCTCGGCCGTGGTCGGGCGCCGGATGTCGGCGAGACGCCCCGGGATCAGGGCTTCCACGATCACATCGAGGGCCGTCACGTGCTCGTCACCTTCGAGAAGCCGGCCGGTGCCGTGGATGACCACGCTGCGGTAGTTCGCCGAGGACTCGAATCCGCTGCGGGCCACCACCAGGCCATCCACCAGGGTCACCGCGATGCCCAGTGGCGAGCCTCGTTTCACCGCCTGCATCAACCCGGAGGCATGAGATCCGTGGAGCAGGACTCGGTCGCCATCCCGGGCGTACAGGGTGGGGATGACCACAGGTCGGCCGTCGTCGAGATAGGCCACATGACAGACGAAGCCCTCATCGAGGATTGCGTGGATCTGCCCCCGATCGTGGACCGCGAGCTCTGGAAGGCGTCGAATGGTCGTCTTATCGGCTGCCATGCTCAGTCTTCCTGCTTCGCCTCACGGGTCATCAACCTCAGCACCGCTTCCTTGGGGTCGAGGCCTTCGTACAGGACGTGCCCGACGTGACTTGCGATCGGCATCTGTATGTCGCTCCGTTTGGCAAGATCCAGGACCGCACGTGTGGTCTTGACTCCTTCGGCGACCATCCTCATCTCGGTGACGATTTCGGTGAGGGTCTTGCCCAATGCCAAGCGGAACCCGACCTGGTGATTGCGGCTGGCCGTCGAGATGCAGGTTGCGATCAGGTCGCCCATCCCGGCCAAACCGGCGAAGGTCGCCGGCCTTCCACCGAGGGCCACCCCGAGGCGGGTCAGCTCCGCCAGGGCCCGGGTGATGAGCGTGGCCCGGGTGTTGTCACCGAAGCCGAGACCATCCGACATCCCGGCTGCGATCGCCATCACGTTCTTGAGAGCACCGCCCAGTTCACACCCAACCACGTCGTCATGGGTGTAGACGCGAAACGTGGGTCCCATGAAGACATCCTGGAAACGGCGGGCGGTTGGCTGGTCAGCCATCGCGATCACGGTGGCTGTCGGCTGGCCGGCAGCGACTTCGGTCGCCAGGTTGGGACCGGTCATCACCCCGATCAGCGATGGGTCCATACCAGGTGAGATCTCAGCCACAATCTGGGTCATGGTGGCGAGAGTTTCCTGTTCGATCCCTTTGGTCAGCGAGAGAACGGGCACTTCCTCGCCGAGCCGGCCCGCGATCCTGGAGTAGACCTCTCTGAAGCCGTGCGAGGGGACGGCCATCACCAAAGCTGCTGACGTCTCGATCACAGCGTCGAGGTCGCTGGTGCTGGTGAGGGCCGCAGGGAGCTCGAACCCTGGGAGGTAGGTGCGGTTCTCCCTTGTCTCGTTCATCTCTGCGGCCAGCTCCGGGCGCCGGGCCCAGAGGACGGTCGGAGTCGAGCGTGCGGCAAAGGCCGCAACGGTGGTCCCCCAGGACCCGGCTCCGATCACTGCGATCCTGTCCACATCGGCACGCTAGCCAGCCGTCAGGTTCACCCTCCCTAACCTGCGCCGCCGAATGAGTCTGACCATCGGCATCGTGGGTCTCCCCAATGTGGGCAAATCCACGCTTTTCAATGCGCTCACCAACGCCAAGGTCCTGGCAGCCAACTACCCGTTCGCAACCATCGAGCCCAACACAGGCGTGGTCCCGATTCCCGACCCACGGCTCGACACTCTCGCCACGATCTTCAAGTCGAAGAAAGTCACGCCGGCGACGGTGACCTTTGTCGACATCGCAGGTCTGGTGCACGGCTCCAGCGAAGGTGAAGGTCTTGGCAACCAGTTCCTGGCGAGTATCCGGGACGTGAACGCCATCTGCCACGTGGTTCGGGCGTTCGATTCCGAGAGCGTCGTGTCGATTGGCGAGGGTGGCGGCCCGGTCTCGGACATCGACACCCTCGAAACCGAGTTGGCAATCGCCGACCTGCAAACGATCGAGAAACGGCTTCCCAGGTTAGAGCGGGAGGCAACGGTGGATCGGTCGCTCGGTCCCCGAATCGAGTTGCTCCACCTGCTCCGGCAGGCAGTTGGCGCCGGGCAAATGGTCTCTGGCAGCCCGGAGTTGTTGGCCCGTCTTCCCGAGTATGCCGACCTCCATCTGCTCACCGCCAAGCCGATCATCTACGTGTTCAACAGCGGCCCGGCCCTCCTGGTCGACGGAAACCGACGTTCCGAGTTAGCCGCAGCCGTGGCACCAGCGGAGGCCCTCTTCCTCGACGCCCAGATCGAGGCGGAGCTCAACGAGCTCGACGAGGACGATCGTGTCGAGATACTGGCTTCCGTCGGTCAAGACGAGCCGGGGCTGCATGCCGTGATCCGGGCTGCCTATCGGACCCTGGGTCTGCAGAGCTTTCTCACCGCCGGAGAGAAGGAGGCGCGGGCCTGGACCATCCGATCCGGGGCCACCGCCCCGGAGGCGGCCGGTGTGATCCACACCGACTTCGAGCGGGGGTTCATCGCTGCCGAGGTGGTCGACTATCCACTGCTAGTGACAGCCGGCTCCTGGGTCGAGGCGCGGGCCAAGGGCCTGGTCCGCACCGAGGGAAGGTCCTACGTCATGCGACCCGACGACGTCGTCGACTTTCGCTTCAACGTGTGATTGCGGTCCAACGTCGCCCGGTCCCCATAAGAGAAGGGGCTCCGGTGGGGGGACCGGAGCCCCTTGGGGCAATCATCGCCGGGTGACTTTGGTGGTGCGCCCGACTAGGCCCGCGGTTGTTGGGGTTGACACCGATCGGAAGGCCGACCGGGCCGACGGCAAGCTAAACGTGGACTAGTGCCTATGAGACATCAGCTTCCAGAGTCCGTTTGCGATCGTCGTATGATGGCTTCTGCCAACGACACCGAATGGGAGAGCCCCGGATTGCGGGGCGCCGAAGGGGCAACTCCTCCCCGGAAACTCTCAGGCACGTGGACCATTCGGGTGAGGCGCCGCTGGAGACGACGACAGCGGGGGAGGGCTGACAGCCTTAGAGGAGACTGATGCCCAACCCCAAAGAGCGCTTCGCCGATCGTCACATCGGTCCCACCCGCGACGACATCGAGAAGATGCTGGCCACCGTCGGCGCGGCGAGCCTCGACGAGCTCGTCTCACAGACCGTGCCCGCGTCGATTCTCAACATGACCCTGGAGCTGCCTCCGGCCCTGTCCGAGAGGGAGGTGGTCGCCCGCCTTGCCGAGTTGGCCGCCAAGAACGTGGTGTTGCCCTCGCTGATCGGGCTCGGATATCACGACACGATCACCCCCCCTGTCATCCAGCGCAATGTCCTCGAGAGCCCGTCGTGGTACACCGCCTACACCCCGTATCAGGCTGAGATCTCCCAGGGGAGATTGGAGGCCCTTCTCAACTTCCAGACGATGGTCAGCGACCTGACCGGCCTCGACATTGCCAATGCCTCCCTTCTCGACGAGCCGACCGCGGCGGCCGAGGCGATGGCAATGTGCCGGCGGTGGCACAAGGGCGACCGGAGCGTCTTCTATGTCGACGACGATTGCCACCTTCCGACCATCGAGGTGGTCCGGACCAGGGCTCGGGCAATTGGTGTCGAAGTGCGAATGCTCTCCGAAGGTGTGCTTCCTGGGGCCGGATTCGGCGCATTGCTCCAGTACCCGGGCTCCTCCGGGGCTGTCACCGACCACTCCGACCTCGTCGGCCGCCTTCACGCCGACGGCGTGCTGGTCGCCGTTGCCACCGATCTGCTGGCCCTGGCACTCCTGGTCCCCCCGGGCGAGTGGGGGGCGGACATCGCGGTCGGCTCGGCGCAGCGGTTTGGGGTTCCTCTGGGCTACGGCGGGCCGCACGCCGGGTTCATGGCCACCCGGGAGAACATGGTCAGGGCCCTCCCCGGCCGTCTGGTCGGGGTGTCCTCGGACCGGCTCGGCAACACCGCCTATCGGCTTGCGCTGCAGACCCGGGAACAGCACATTCGCCGCGAGAGAGCGACGTCCAACGTCTGCACGGCGCAGGTGCTCCTCGCCGTCATCGCCGGTTTCTATGCGTCCTGGCACGGGCCGGATGGGATTTGGGGCATCGCGTCCGAGGTGCACGGGCTGACATCGAGACTGGCCCGGACCCTGACCAGTGGCGGGGTGAAGGTCGTCAACGAAACCTGGTTCGACACCTTGACCGTTCGCCCTGTTGGGGGGGCTGATGCCGCGATCCACGCCGCCTTCGAGGCCGGTGTCAATCTGGGCCGGGTCGACGATGACCACATTCGGATCGCGTTGGACGAGACCACCACTCCCGACATCCTGGCCCGGGTGCTGGGGGCCCTCGGGTTGGATGAATTGGCGACCGGCGCCGACACCGCGATTCCTCCGGGCCTCGCTCGCCGGTCGGAGTTCCTGACCCATCCGGTGTTCAACACATACCAGTCAGAGCATGAGATGCTGCGTTACCTCCGCCGGCTGGCCGATCGCGACCTCGCCCTCGATCGCAGCATGATCCCCCTCGGCTCCTGCACAATGAAGCTCAATGCCACCACGGAGATGATCCCCGTCACCTGGCCGGGGTTTGCGGGGATACACCCCTACGCGCCCGGCTCTCAAGCGACGGGATACCTCGAGATGATCCGGGAGTTGGGGGGCTATCTCTGCGCTGCAACCGGATACGACGTGATCTCGTTTCAACCCAATGCGGGCTCCCAGGGAGAGCTGGCCGGGCTCCTCGCCATCCGCGCCTATCACGAGAGCCGTGGGGAAGGACACCGCGACGTCTGCCTGATCCCGGCATCGGCTCATGGGACCAACGCGGCGTCGGCGGTCATGGCCGGCATGAAGGTGGTGGTGGTGGCGACGGACGACCGGGGGAATGTCGATCTCACGGATCTCCGCTCACGGGCCGAGGCTGCCGGCGACCATCTGGCGGCCATGATGGCTACTTACCCGTCGACCCACGGCGTGTTCGAAGAAGGGATTGTCGAGTTGACCGAGCTCATCCACGCATGCGGTGGGCAGGTATATGTCGACGGGGCAAACCTCAATGCGATGGTGGGGCTGGCCCGCCCCGCGGACCTCGGTGCCGACATCGGGCATTTGAACCTGCACAAGACTTTTACCATCCCCCATGGAGGCGGGGGCCCCGGGGTGGGCCCGGTCGGCGCCAAGAGCCATCTGGCACCCTTCCTGCCCAACCACCCGTTAAACCCGACGGCTGGCCCGCCGACCGGGATCGGGCCCGTCTCCGGTGCTCCGTTTGGGTCCGCCGGCATCCTCCCCATTCCCTACGCCTTCATCCGGCTGATGGGCGGAGATGGGCTGCGGGAGGCGACCATGGTCGCCATCCTCGGCGCCAACTACGTGGCCCGTCGTCTCGACCCTCACTTCCCGGTTCTCTACACAGGCGCTCGGGGCCGGGTTGCCCACGAATGCATCCTCGACCTGAGGCCTCTGGCCAAGGCGACTGGTGTGACCGCAGAGGATGTTGCCAAGCGTCTCGCCGATTACGGGCTCCACGCCCCGACATTGTCGTTTCCTGTGGCCGGCACTCTGATGGTCGAGCCTACGGAATCGGAGAGCCTCGGCGAGCTGGACAGATTCTGTGACGCCATGATCTCCATCGCCGGGGAGGCGGGGAGGATCGAGTCCGGGGAGTGGCCTCCTGATGACAATCCCCTGGTCAATGCTCCCCACCCGGCAGACATGCTGATGGTCGACGATTGGCCCCATCCCTATTCTCGAACTCTGGCCGGCTACCCGCTGCGTAGTGTGCATCGCGACAAGTACTGGCCACCGGTGGGCCGCATCGACGGCCCCGGGGGCGACCGGAACCTGGTCTGCGCCTGCCCGCCCCCCGAAGCGTATGGGTAATTCGTCCCCTTGACTTTCGTCGCCACGATGGGATCGTGATTCGTCGACGGGTGACGGCTGGGACAACAATAGAAACGGTGATGCGGTGAGATTCACCGGACAGGTACGGGTTCCGGAGGTCGACCACCCAGGCGTTCCCGCGGTCTTCGTGGTCGAAGACGACCAGGCGGAGGTCCTTCTCGAAGGGGAGTCACTTGGCCGGTGGTCGCTATTCGACGTGCATGCCTCACGTCTGGTTTCCGCCGCCTTCTCGGTGTCCCTGGCAGGAGACGAGATAACCTTCATTGCCGACGAGCCGATGGACTTCGCCTACAAGGGCGTCGACCATATGGCAGAGTCCTGGGCAAGTTTCAAGGCGATGACCTTTCCGCGGAGGATGGTCGCTGTGGGTCGCTCACGCCGGGGGACCATCCCCTCACGGGTCACGGAGCTGCGTGACGCCATGCTGGCCAACCTCGAGGCCCAGAGTGTCGCCGATTGGGCCGAGGATGTCGAGGGGCCGACCGCGGCACCCGCCCTCGCCGCCGCCCCCACTCCCGTGGCCCCTCCAGTCGAGGTGCCAACCCCGCCCATCCAGGAGTGGTCAGGGCCGATCCCGCCGCCGGTGGAGCAGATCGAAGAGGTGCTGCCGGTGGTCGAAGAGGCGCCGGTGGTCGAAGAGCTGGAGGCTCCACCCATTGCGGTCATCCCGTTGCGTCCTGGGCCGGGTCTGATCGCCCGCCCACCGACTGCGCCGCCGCCCCCACCGCCGATTACCGAGGTCGAGCCGACAGAGGTGTTCCGCCCGGAACCGGTCGAGTTGGCGCCGGTCGAGTTGGCGCCGGTCGAGTTGGAGCCGGTGGGGACCCTGGAGCCGGCCGCCGCCTTGGAGCCGGTCGAGTTGGAGCCGGTGGAGGCCGTGGAGCCGGCCGTCACCTTGGAGCCGGTCGAGCTGGAGCCGGTGGGGACCGTGGAGCCGGCCGCACTGGAGCCGGTCGAGCTGAAGCCCGAGCCCGAGGTCCCGGAACTGGTCAGCGAGTTGTTGAGCACGTCGACCGAGGACGACCGGGATGCTACCGCGAAGGGTCTGGTCGTCGACCTCGGAGCCTATGAGGTGGCAAGGGCGCCTGACCCCGAGCCGGCAGCCCCCACAACCAAGGCCCCTGCGCCGGCTCTGGCCGCCACCGCCCCTGTTGCGGATCGATCCGGCATCTTTGGGGCGGTTCGTGCCGCTTTCGTGAGAAACAAAGGCTCCCACCTGCACGAGTTCGTGGAGGCGCCCGGTGGGCTCGGGATCACTCGCCTGATCTGCAGCGAGTGCGGGTATATCTCGCTCGGGATCTCCGATACCGATTCCGAATAGGTCACGTCACCACACCCGCACCGGTCCCGGAATCACACGGATCGGGACCGAATAGACCTCGCTGAACTGTTCCAAGGTCATACCCAGTTCGTTCTCTATCAGATCCCGGTACTTCTCGCGATAGTCGTCGTGGTCGATCGCGGCCCGCATCGTCTCGTCCACCGAAGCCGTGCAGGCAATGATTGTGACCTCCTCTTTTCCCCTGCCCATGGCGTCCAGATTGAGGCCGACACCGGGATGGCGCGCAATGTTCGCCAGTTTGGGCGTCCCCGGCTGTGAGTAGATGACGAAGGCGTCGCCGTCCCACCAGAACCAGACAAGGGAGGTTTGGGGCAAGCAGTCAGTGGTGACGGTGGTCAGCCAAATAAGATGACTGGCTGCCAGACGCTCTTCAACCGTAGGTTTGAGGCTCATGATCGGATCAACTCCAAGTAGATGTCCCTGAGATCCAACCACGGCGACCACGGTGCGGACAGGTACCCTCGCCAGGTGGCATCACCTGTCCGACCGGTAATCCTCTCCGGGGGAGCAGGCACCCGGCTCTGGCCCCTGTCAACCGAGCCCAATCCAAAGCAATTCCTCGATCTCATGGGCGGCTCGCTGTTCGAGGCGACCCTGACCCGTCTCGATGGTCTGTCCAACCTGGCGCCACTTCTGATCATCACCGGCGCCCTGCACCTGGATGCGGTCGATCGGGTCGTCAGAGCGACCCGATCCGAGATCGAATCCGTCGTGGTCGAGCCGCAAGGGCGGAACACCGCCCCCGCGATCATTGCCGCAGCCCTGCTCTCCGACCCTGACGATGTCCTGGTGGTGCTGCCGGCCGATCACCTGATAGAGGACCGGGAAGGGTTCGTCGGCGCAGTAGAGACTGCGGTTTCCATTGCCCGGGAGGGCGCCCTCGTTCTCTTTGGTGTCGTTCCAGACCGTCCCGAGACCGGCTACGGCTACATCGAAACCGGGTCGCCGGTGGGGGCCGCGCTCGAGGTGGTGGCATTCAAGGAAAAGCCGGACGCGGGCCAGGCCGGCCAGCTCGCCGCCGATGGCCGGCATCTATGGAACTCGGGGATGTTCGTGTTCACGGCCCGTGCGATTCTGGAGCAATGCGCCCTGATCTGCCCCGACCTACTGGCAGGGGTGAGAGCTGCGATCCCCGATCAGCGCGGTCCCCGGATCGATCTCGCACCCGGCTTCGCAGAGAACCCGGCAATCTCCATCGATCATGCCGTCATGGAACATACCAAGCAGGGTCTGGTCGTCCCGATCGATGTCGGTTGGAGCGACGTCGGCTCGTGGGAGGCGGTTTGGGAGAACTCACCACACGATGCCTCAGGCAACGTCCTCGTCGGCGAGGTCGCTTCCCGGGATGTCACCGGGTCTTACATCCAGGCCACGTCGCGTCTGGTGGCTGTGGCCGGGATCGAGGATCTGGTGGTTATCGAGACTCCCGAGGCCGTTCTCATCGTCCCGAGACGCAAATCGCAGCTGGTGCGCGAGATCGTCGCCGATCTCGCCGATGACCAAGTCCCGGATTGAACCTTCCGAGCCGGTGATCCATACCATTCACGATGATGACCCGGCTCCTATTCGCGGCGCTCCTTCTCGGCTTGCTGTCCGCCTGCATCGGGCGCCCGGCCGACGAGGCCACGGGTCAAGAGATCTATCTCCAACTCTGCGCCAACTGCCATGGGGAGTCGCTTCAGGGGGCGCTCGGGCCGGCGCTGGGGCCCGAATCCAATTCGGCGAGCCAGCCCGACGAGTTCATGCGGGTGGCCATCAGCCAGGGGAGGGGCCGGATGCCTTCCTTCGAGTCGTCACTCACCGATGACCAGGTAGAGGTTCTCATCGACTTCCTCAATCATGAGCAGGGCAAATGAGTGAGCTCCTCGACGCATTGGAGCTTCACCCGTTTCGGATACCCATGCGGCATCGGTTTCGACGTGTCGACCATCGCGAGGGCGTCCTCATTCGAGGGCCGGCGGGTTGGGGCGAATTCTCACCGTTTCCCGATTATCCACCCGAGGTCACCACCCGGTGGCTGGCGGCGGCGTTGGAAGCGGCCTGTGGCGCCCTTCCCGAGCCGGGGCGGCAGTCGATCCCGGTAAATGTGACTGTCCCCGCCGTGGCGCCGCAGATTGCCAGAGGCCTGGTTCTCGAATCGGGAGCGAGCACTGCCAAGGTGAAGGTGGGTGAGCCGGGGCAGGCCCCAATCGAGGATGAGGATCGGTTGGATGCGGTCAGGGATGCGTTGGGCCCTGAGGGCCGGATCCGCATCGACGTCAACGCCGGCTGGGACCTGGACACCGCAACCGAGCGTCTCGCCACCCTTTCCAAATTCGGGTTGGAGTACGCCGAGCAACCGGTGGCCACGCTGGAGGAGATGGTCGAGCTCAAAAAACGAACCGAGGTTCCCCTCGCCGCGGATGAGCTGGTTCGGCTCCGTCCCGACCCCATCGAGGTGGCCGCCTCCGGGGCGGCGGATGTCGTCGTCATCAAGGTGCAACCGCTGGGCGGGGTCAACAGGGCCCTGGATATCGCGGCACGGGCCGGCGTGCCAGTCGTTGTGTCCTCGGCGCTGGAGACCTCGGTCGGGATCTACGCGGGTCTGCTGGTGGCTTCGCTGTTGCCTGACCTGCCGTATGCCTGCGGCCTGGGGACGGTTGCATTGATCGAAGGCGACCCGACCCGGGACCCACTGGTCTCACAGAACGGCTGGCTCGAGGTTCGTAGACCGGAGCCCGATCCGGATCTTCTTGCGAGATGGCGCCCGGAACGCGATCGTGCCGCTGAAATGCTGCGAAAGGTACGTTTGGCGGCTGAGGTGCTGACATGAGCCAACCCAACCCGAGCACCGCTCTGGCCAGGGTTGTCTCGGATGAGATGGCCAGACATGGTGTCTCGTTGGCCGTCGTCTCACCTGGATCTCGATCGGCGGCGCTGGCGATCGCCTTCGACCAACACCCGGGCATCACCACCCGAGTCGTGCTCGACGAGCGTTCGGCGGCGTTCTGGGCCCTGGGTCACGCCCGGGCCACCGGGCAGCCGACGGTGGTGCTGGCGACGTCGGGCACAGCCATCGCCAATCATCTTCCTGCCCTCATCGAGGCCGACCAGGCTCTGGTTCCGTTGATCGTGATCTCGGCGGACCGTCCCCCAGAAATGCTCCATGTCGGCGGCAACCAGACGATCGACCAGGTGGGGCTTTTCGGGAATCGGGTGCGATGGTTCTGCAACATCGGCCCGGCCCAGGCCGGGATCGATCACAACTCCTATTGGCGCAGCACCGTTTCCCAGGCGGTGGCGCGGGCCCTCGGCCATGGCTCGCGGCCCGGCCCGGTCCACCTCAACATCGCCTTCCGCGAGCCCACCGTCCCGGTGGAGGACGACGGCCGGTCGGTGGCCGATCCCTATCCGTTCGGCGTCGAAGGCAGACCCGGCGAGGGTCGCTGGCAGGAGCATCTGGTGGCTCCTCCCGGCGCGGCGACCATCGGGGCGCGGCCGCAGGCCCGGGGGCTGATCGTCGCCGGTGAGGGCGACTACGAGCCCGAGCCTCTCCTGGCGGCCGCCGCCCGGCTCGGCTGGCCGCTTCTGGCGACCGCCCTTTCCGGGTTGCGAGGACGTCCCACGGTCTCCACCTATCACCATTTGCTGGTCTCGGGCGTGCCGGCATCCCTGGCACCCGAGATGGTGGTGACCATCGGGAGAACCGGCCCGAGCGACCGCATCTCGACACTCACCGCCCTCGAGGCACCCCAGGTCGGTCTCGATCGATGGGGCTCCTGGCACGACCCGCGACGTCAGGCGACCCTCCTCCTCCAGGCCGATCCGGTCGCCACCCTCGACCGGCTGTCGTCGACCGTGTCGGCTCAGCCGGATTGGGCCGGACGATGGGAAGCCGCGGATCGATCGATGCGCGCCGCACTCGACGAGGGGATGGGAGTTGGTGAGCAGTCAACCGGCCCTTCGGTGGCCCGTGCCCTCTCCGACGGCACCTGGGAGCACCTGGTCGTGGCGTCCTCGATGCCGATTCGCGATGTCGACGCCCACACAGTCCACGGCGGCTTGATCTACGCCAATCGGGGGGCCTCGGGGATCGATGGCCTGGTGTCCACCGGGCTCGGGGTTGCGACGGCAGCATCGAGGACCGTCGTGCTCAGCGGTGACCTCTCCCTGCTCCACGATGGCAACGGGTTCATCGCCGACCAGCTGCCAGACGCGGTGTTCGTGGTGGTCGACAACAACGGAGGCGGTCTGTTCGACCTGCTTCCGCAAGCGACCCACGCCCCCGGTTTCGACCGTTTGTTCGCGACCCCCCATGGGAGGGATCTCATGGGTTTGGCCGCTCTTCACGGCCTCGACACCATAACCCTGTCCTCGACTGGAGAGCTCGTCCCGGAGTTGGAGCAACGACTCGAGGCGGGAGGGTGCCACCTCGTGGTGATTCCGGTGGAGCGTGAGGCAGATCTCAAGCGCCGTCAGGCCCTTGACGACGTCGCCCGCTCGATGGTGACCGGGATCAGCTGACGCCGAGGGCCCTGAACATGGGGCGCAGCTTGATCCGGGTTTCCTCCAACTCCGCCTCGGGATCTGACCCTTCGACCAGCCCGACCCCTGTGTACAGCGTGACCCTTCGCCCCTTGATCTCCCCGCACCTGAGGGCAATGGCGAACTCGCCGTCACCGTGAGCATCCAACCAGCCCACGGGCCCGGCGTAACGACCGCGACCGTGGCCCTCGATCTCCCTGATCAGCTCGACCGCGGCCTTGGTCGGTGTCCCGGCAACCGCGGCGGTGGGGTGAAGGGCCGCCACCAGATCGGTCACCGGAACCCCATTGACTGCCTCGCCCTCGAAGGTCGTAGCCAGGTGATGAATGTCGGCGAAGGTCTCGACCCGACTCGGCTGTCTCTCCAACCTGGTGCAAAACGGAGACAGCGCCTCTTCCACCGAATCTGCCGCCAATGAATGCTCGACGGCCATCTTCTGTGACCTGAGCGAAGCCGATGCCGCGGGATCGGTTCGATCGGCCGACCCCGCCAAAGACACAGACCGGACTGCCGCTCCGTGTTTGGAGACCAACAACTCTGGGCTGGATCCGACCAGGTCGTCTATGAGGAACGTGTGCGAGCTTCCCTGGCTGTCCACCAAGGCACGTGCCACTTGCTGGATCGGAACGTCGCCGTCGAACACCATTTCGACGGTTCGAGAGAGAACGACCTTCTCGACTTCTCCGCGAGCGATCGACTGCATCGCCAGTTCCATGGCGGATTTCCACGAGTCCTTGTCCTCGACCGACACCCTTCCCCGGGGCATGGCGGAATCGGCGAATGCCTGGGAGATTTGATCGAATTCCCCGGTCAACATCCGACCGCCCCCATCACGGACCTCGAGGACCGTCTCGGGGACGATGACAACCGATCCGGGCTCATCCTCGTCGAAGGTGAAGGTGGCGAAGCCGATGCTCCCGGGGATGGCCTCGAGCGCCTCCCGGGCCCGCTCGAAACGGTCGCTCCCGATCCCGGGATCGATGCGACTGCTCTCACCCCAGCCGAAGAGGGCCATGCCGTCTCGAATCCATGCCACGGAAGGCCGCGATCGAAGTGGGTCGTTCATCCTCGGGTCAGGGTCGAGTTTGCTCATTCCAGCGTCCAGGCTAGAACGGGCTGGGTCGGCTCGATTCCGGCCAACTCCCGCGCCAGGCTTGCCAGACGCTCCGGGCTTCCCGTGGTGGCCAGGACCAAACCCCCGTCACCCGGTTCCTCGGCGTTTACCCGAGCCACCTGGAGGGCAACTGCCGGGGCCGGATCGACGATTGCGACCGTGGCCCCGACCAGACGCTCGATCACTGGGCGCAGGAATGGGAAATGGGTGCATCCCAACACCAGCACGTCGGCACCACCGTCGATCAGCGGGGCCAGACAGTCTGCAACCTGCTGGTCGACCTCGGGGCCTTCAATCTTCCCGGACTCGACGAGGCGCACCCATGCCGGACAAGCGGCGTTGAGAACTTGGACATCGGGGGCGTGCCGCGTGACGACCGAGGAGTAGAGCTCACCCTGGAATGTGGCCGCCGTCGCCAACACCCCGATCACGCCGGACCTGGTGGCGAGAGCGGCAGGCTTCACAGCAGGCTCCATTCCCACGAAAGGAATCGAGGGATGTGTCGCACGGAGTCGGTTGAGAGCTGCCGCGGAGGCGGTATTGCATGCCACCACGACGGTTTTTGCTCCCTTCTGGAGGAGCCATTCGGTGACTTCCTCGGAGATGGAGGCGACTTCTTCGAGTGAGCGGGTTCCGTACGGGGCGCGCCCCTGGTCGGCGAGGTATATCAGGTCAGCCGCGGGCAATTCACGTCGGATGTGAGAGAGAACCCCGAGCCCTCCCACCCCGGAGTCGAACACGCCGATCATGCCGTGTTATCTCAGCAGGCTGGCGCCGGGCTCACTGGTAACCCGCAGACCCGTTGTCAAAGTGGTTCGATCCCAGCCAGGCTTTCGGGGTTCTCCAGACTCGAGAGATCCCCCGGCTCCTGGCCCAGCGCCAGCGCCTTGATCACCCGTCGCATGATCTTGGCCGAGCGGGTGCGGGGGAGATCGCTCACCCAACGGATCGTCTTGGGCCGGAAGCTCTTCCCCAGGGTTTCGATCACAGCCCGCTCGATGTCGCCTGTGAGCGTCTCTTCGGGATCGACACCGGGCGCCGGCACCACGTAGAGAGCGATCGCCTCCCCTTTGATCTCATCGGGAACTCCGATCGCGGCCGCCATCACCACTTCGGGGAAGGCAACCGCCACCGACTCGATCTCGGCGGGGCCGATCCGCTTCCCGGCGATGTTCAGGGTGTCGTCGGATCTCCCGTGGAGGTACCAGAAGCCATCCTCGTCGATCGAGGCCCAATCGCCGTGCACCCAGGTCTCGTCGAACCGCTGCCAATAGGTGGCGAGGTACCGTTCCGGTTCGTTCCAGAAGCCTCGGGTCCTGCCTGGCCATGACCCCCGGACCACCAGTTCACCCACCTCTCCCCGCACCGGTCTTCCCTCGTTGTCGTAGACATCGGCGTCGATCCCCAGTGCCGGGCCTCCAAGTGAGGTGGGCTTGATTCCCTGAAGGAGGTTGACCGAGAGCAGACAGGCCCCGATCTCGGTGCCGCCTGAGATATTGACGATGGGGCGAGTTTCCCCTCCGACATCCCTGAACAACCACCACCAAGGATCGGGGTTCCACGGCTCCCCGGTGGAGCCGAAGGTCTTCAGCCGCGACAGATCGTGCTTGTGTGCCTCTTCTGCGCCATGACGCTGTAGGGCGCGGATCAGGGTGGGGGAGACACCCAGGAAGGTCAATTCCAGCTCCGAAGCCACCTCCCAGATCCGGTCCGGGCCCGGGTAGTCCGGCGCCCCGTCGTAGGTGGCGACGGCGGCACCATTCGCCAGGCCGGCGACAACGATCCAGGGGCCCATGATCCAACCCATGTCTGTGGCCCACATCACCACGTCGTCCCTGTGGAAGTCGAACTGGAATGCGCCTTCGGCCGCCACCTGCACCCCGAACCCGCCATGAACGTGAACCGCGCCTTTGGGGGGCCCGGTGGTCCCCGAGGTGTAGGCGATGAGCATCGGGTCCTCGGCGGCGGTGAGCACAATGGGATGCGGTTCGACGCCATCCAAGGCCGCGCCCCACCACAGATCCCGGCCCTCACGCATCGGAGTGGGGGAGCGATCGGTGTAGTCGACAACCAGGAGGTGCTCTACTCCTTCCGAAAGCTCGGCCGCCCGGTCGGCCACCTCCTTCATCTCCACCAGGCTGCCGCGACGCATGAAACCGTTGGCGCAGATCATGACCTTGGGTATCGGGTCCCGGAGACGGCTGGCAACGGCTTCCGCCCCGTACCCGGAGAAGACCGGGATGAAGACCGCCCCGAGCCTGGCCACGGCGAGCAGGGACACCACCGCTTCGGCCGACATCGGCAGGAAGACCGCAACCGCATCACCTCTCCTCACCCCCAGGCGGTGCAAAGCACCGGCAAGGCGGGCCACCTCGTCACGAAGGCTCCTGAAGCTCAGCTCCCTGGTCTCACCGATCTCCTTCTGGGAGCGGAGGGCGAGTCGCTCCGGTGTCTCATCGGCCCACCGATCGAGACAGGCCCGACTCAGGTTGAACAGCGAGCCGGGGAACCAGGTGGCCCAGGGGGTCCCTCTCGAAGTGTCCAGGATCGCCCGCCACGGCTTGTCGAATGGGAGACCGAGGTATCCGACTACGGATTCCCAGAACCATTCCGGATCTTCGACCGATCGACTTCGCAGTTGGGCGTAGTCGGCGAGTCGGTGCTGCGCGATGAAACGAGCGGTGTGGCTGGCGACGGCCCGTTCCGGGCTCGGGCGCCAGACGATCTCGAAATGATCCATCACCCTCCTTTGCCCGGCGGACGGAGGCTAGAAGCCGTCGTCGGGGTTCGCGGCCGCGTACGCTGCCTCGCTGATGGCCTTGCGACACGAGCGGGCAGACAACCAGACCTTCCGGCGAAGGACACTCGTGGTAGCCGGGGTGCTGCTCGCCACGGCTTTGGCCCTTTGGCTGGTCCTTCGGCTCAGCAACATCTTGTTCATGGTGTTCGTCTCGTTGTTCTTGGCGGTGGCCATCGAGCCTCCGGTTCACTACCTCGCAAAACGGGGCTGGAGACGGGGGGCCGCCACCGGAGTCGTCTTTTTGGCCGCCTTTGCCCTGGTGGTCGTCTTTCTGATCGCACTGGTACCCCTGTTCGTGCAGCAGATCAATCAGTTGATCGAAGCCGTCCCCGGCTACGTGGCGGCGCTGGCCCGATTTTTCGAGGACACTTTCGGTCTCCAACTGTCGGACCTGGAGGTTCAACAGGAGGGTCAGAATCTGGCAAGTCTGATAAACGCGGCTGGTGGGACGCTGGTTGGCGGGGTGATCGGGCTCACCACCGGCTTGTTCAGCTTCCTCTTCTTCATTTCGACGGTGGCCATTTTCTCGTTCTACATGGTCGCCGAATTGCCCAAGCTCCAGCACACCGTCCTCTCCTTTATGCCGCCAGACCAACAGCGAGATGCGTTGCACGTCTGGGATATCGCAGTGGAGAAGATGGGGGGTTACATCTACTCCCGTCTGATCCTGGCGATTCTGAGTGCCTTCATCTCCACTCTGGTGCTCACACTTCTCGGGGTGCCGTTTGCGCTCTCGCTGGGGATCTGGGTTGGAGTGCTCAGTCAGTTCATACCCATCATCGGCACCTATCTGGCCGCGGTCCTCCCCGCGATCGTGGCCCTCTCCGCCAATGGGCCTACCAACGCCTTGTGGGTGATCCTCTTCTTCGTCGCCTATCAGCAACTGGAGAACTACCTGATATCACCCCGGATCACGAAACGGACGATGGAGATCCACCCCGCGGTCTCGATCGCGGCCATCCTGATCGGCGCTGCGCTAATGGGGGGAATCGGGATCCTCCTGGCCTTGCCGATGGCCGGGATCATCCAGGCCCTGATCTCGGAGTCGTCGGCATATCGCCACGAAGTGATCCCGGAGGTGCCGGAACCGGTGGACGAAGACTGACCCGGTGCCAGGTCGATCCTTGGTCTTACCTCAGACCTGTTTTACCTTTAGCCGGACCAGGACTCATTCCCGAGGGTCATTCGTGCGACACGCGAACCTCCTCGACTGAGCGCCAGGCCGGAAGCGTCGATCGAGCCATATGGAGGAATGCCGGTGCGAGCTGCCCGCCCGCGGCCCATCGTTCGATGGGCCAGTCTTCTCATCGTGTTCGCGATGGTCCTCGTGGCTTGTGACGCGGTGGCCGAATCCACCACGACGGTGAGTGAACAACCGACCACAACCGACGTTCCCGGGACCGTGACCACCCAGCCTCCCGAATGCCCGGATGCGTTTTGTGTCAGGTACCACATACATCCGGATGCGGCCTGGGCGGATGGGACCCCGGTCACCTCGACAGACTTCGAGTTCACTTTGGAGACGATCACCGACACCGTCTTGGAGATTCCATCCACCACCCGCGCCGGCTACGGCCTGATCACCGGCTACGAGATCGTCGACGACAAGACGTTCCTTGCCATCTTCGGAGAGGTCTACGCACCCTGGAAGAACCTGTTCCAGGTCGTCCTCCCGGCACATGAGCTGGAAGGCAAGGACTTCGACTCGGTGTGGGATGAGGGGATCACCCTCGGCTCGGGGCCCTTCGCCTTTAGTGAATGGATTTCTGACGAGCGAATCGTCCTCACCCGCAACCCCAACTACTGGGCGTCTCGCGACCGTGCCTCCGGGGCTGCCCTTGGGGACGTGCAGACCGTGGACATCGACTTCCTGGCCGGCACCGAGGCCCAGGTGCGGGCGCTTCGCAACGAGGAAATCGACATGTTCTACCCCGAGCCCCAGATCTCACTGGTCGAGGAGGTGACCTCCATGAGCGGGGTCACCTCAGAGTCGGGTATGGGCAGGATCTGGGAGCAGATCGATTTCAACCACGATGATCCGCTGCTCTCCCAAGAGTTCATCCGCGAGACCATCGCCATGGCAATCGATCGCGAGGCGGTCATGAACCAGGTCGTGCGCCCGATGACCGCCGACGCGGTTCCGCTCGGCAACACGGTGTGGATGGTGGAGACCCCGTATTACGAGGATCATTTCTCCCGGTTCTCCTTTGACGCGGCTTCGGCCGAGCAACTCCTGATCGACAATGGGTGCCTGCGGGGCGAGGATGGGATCTATGTGTGCCAGGGACAGCGTCTTTCGTTCCGTTGGGCCACCACCGCCGGTATAGAGGGTCGGGAAGCCCTGTTCGACCTGGCACAGGCCAGCCTGGCCGTGGTAGGGATCGAGGTGACGGCGGACTTCGGACCGGCAACTCGTGTCTTCGCCAACGAGTTCATCTATGGCGACTCCTCGGTGTGGCAGATTCTCAACTTCGCCTGGGTCGGCGCACCTGAGCCGTCCGGGCGCAACACCGTGTACTACTGCGAGGGGGCAGCGCCCAGCGGCTTCGGAGATCTCAACGTCAATCGGTACTGCAACGACGAGGTCGAGTCCCTGGTGCGCCAGGCCGAATCGGAGACGGATGAGGAGGTGCGCGCCGGTTTGTACAACCAGGCGGACTCCATCTATCTCGACGACGTGGCATCGATTCCGCTCTATCAGAAGCCGACCTTCTTCGCCTGGAACGAGCTGATCACGGGTCCCCAGGACAACCCCACGCGGACCGGGCCGTTCTGGAACATTGCAACCTGGTCGGGCAAGGAGGAGGTCATCTTCGGGGCCGACCAGGAACCGGAATCCTTGAACTCACTCCTCCTCGACGAGAGCCTCTTTGTCGTCGATCTGATAACCACCGCGGTGTTGGAGGGCGCCTTCACAGTGGCGCCGGACTACACCTACGTCCCTCAGCTCATCGAGAGCTACGAGGTCATCGTTTCCGAAGAGTGACCAGGTGGTCTGAGGTCGCGGGCGACCCGGAGTAGACGCCAACATATCGGTATGCTCCGCAAGTCGAAGCCATTTCCCGACCCGGAGGAGTGATGACGCAGGAAGCTGTCCTGGATGAGCGAGCGGCGATCGATGCCGAGGTCGAGGGCAAGACCATTATCGACTACTTCGACCGCAACGCCGAGCGGTATGGAGACCAGCCAGCCATCCACTGGAAAGAGGACGGTGAGTGGAAGCACCTGACCTGGAAGGGATACCGGAGGGCGGTTCACGATGCGGCAGCCGGTCTTCAATCCCTGGGGGTCGGGGACGGCCAGTTCGTGGCCATCATGGCCGGGAACCGGCCCGAGCATGTGATCGCCGATTACGCGGCGATTCACACCGGGGCCACCGGCGTGACCATCTACTCCACGTTGGTCGCCAACCAGATCCAATACATCGCCGAGAACTGCCAGGCCACGGTTGCCATTCTCGAAGACCTCGATTTCATGAAGCGGTGGGAAGAGATCCGATCAGAGCTCCCCAATCTCCGCTACGTGGTCTTGATGTCGGGGGCCGAGAACTACGACACAGCCGATTGGGTCTTGGGCTGGGACGAGTTGATCGCACGGGGCAAGCAGCGGCTGATGGAGGACCCCGAGTCGGTGAATCGGGCGGCCGATCGGATGACACCGGACTCGCTGGCAACCCTCATCTACACCTCAGGAACCACCGGGACTCCCAAGGGCGTCATGATCAGCCACCGCAACGTTGTTTGGACCGCGGAGTGCTTGCGGCGGGCGGCCAACATCGACATGGGGCCTCGCATGGTTTCCTATCTCCCGCTGGCTCACATCGCCGAGCGTCTGGCCACGCACTACCTGTGCACCTACATGGCCGGGCAGGTCTGGTTCTGCTCGAACATGGCCGGAGTCCTCGAATACATCCAAGAGGCCCGCCCCACCATCTTCTTTGGCGTGCCCCGTGTCTACGAGAAGTTTCATGCCCGCCTGAGTGCCCGCTTCGAGGGAGAACATGGTGTCAAGAAGACGCTGATCGATCGCGCTCTGGCCTCCAATCGGAAACGGGTCGAGGCCGAGGCCGAGGGCAAGTCGGGACCGATGCTCGCCGGGGCACTCGACTCGGTAGTTCTCTCCAAGGTCCGCGAGGGGCTGGGGATGGATGCGGTGGAGCTGGCTATCACCGCCGCGGCTCCGATCAACCCGGAGTTGATCACCTTCTTCCATACCATCGGGATCCCCTTGTTCGAGCTGTACGGGATGTCAGAGACCACCGGCCCGGGCACCACCAACCTCCCCGGAGCCAACAAGACCGGCTCCGTGGGCCGGGCCCTTCCCGGGGTCGAGGTGGTCCTCGCCCCGGACGGCGAAGTCCTGATGCGGGGCGGGGTGATCACCCAGGGCTACTACAAGCTCCCTGAGGCCACCGAAGAGTCCTTCGACTCCGGAGGCTGGCTGCATTCGGGGGACCTGGGACAAATCGACGACGACGGCTATCTCTGGATCGTCGGGCGCAAGAAGGAAATCATCATCACCGCGGCCGGGAAGAACATCGCTCCCGCCAAGCTGGAAACGGCCCTGGGCAATCACCCGCTCATCTCCAAGGCATGCATCATCGGTGACAACCGCAAGTTCCTCAGCGTGGTGATCGCCCTCGACCACGAGGAGGCCCCCGCCTGGGCGGAGGCCCACGGGCTCGAGTATCGGGACCTCTCCACCTTCTCACAGCTTGCCGAGGTTCTCGCCGAGGTGGAGAAGGCGGTAAGTGAGGCCAACGAGAAAGTCTCCAGTGTCGAGCAGATCAAGAAATGGATCGTGGTTCCCGATGAGTGGACTCCAGACTCGGGAGAGGTGACTCCCTCACTGAAGCTCAAGCGGAGGGTGGTCCTCGAAAAGTACGACAGCGAGATCGACGCCCTGTACACCGGCGTCTGAGCATGGCGATCACCTTCGATGGCCGGGTCGCCGTGGTGACCGGCGCCGGCGGAGGGCTGGGCAGGGAGTACGCCCTGGAACTGGGCCGGCGCGGGGCGCGGGTCGTGGTGAACGATCTGGGAGGCGCGGTCGACGGCACCGGCGCCTCCACGACTGCCGCCGACGTGGTGGTCGATGCGATCAAAGACCGAGGAGGCGAGGCGGTGGCCAACTATGACTCGGTGGCCACCCGTGAGGGGGGCGCCGCCATCGTGCAATGCGCGTTGGACAGCTTCGGCACGGTGGACATCGTGATCAACAACGCCGGGATCCTGCGCGATCACTCCTTCGCCAACATGACTTTCGACGAGATCGATGCCGTCATCGACGTCCACCTTGGTGGTGCCTTTCATGTGTCGCAACCGGCGTTCGTGGTGATGAAGGAGAACGGCTATGGCCGGTTCGTCCACACCACGTCGGCTTCCGGGCTCTTCGGCAACTTCGGCCAGGCGAATTACGGCGCGGCCAAGGCAGGGATCATGGGCCTGTCGAATGTTCTCGCCATCGAAGGCGCCAAATACAACGTGAAGTCCAATGCCGTGGCCCCGATAGCAAGGACCAGGATGACCGAGGATCTGCTCGGGCCGTTCGCCGACATGGTCGACCCCAAACAGGTGATGCCGATGGTGGTGTACCTGTGCTCCGAAGCCAACGAGTACACCCACGAGATCTTCACGGTGGGTGGCGGGAGGTACGGCCGGATCTTCATCGGGACCAACCGGGGATGGTTGGCCGGCCAGGGTGTGGTCCCCGAGGTCGAGCAGGTCTCGGCACACCTCGATGAAGTTCGTGACATCGCAGAGTTCGAGGTGCCCCTCAGCAACAACGAGGAGATCATGCTTCTCGCCCGGATGCTCGCCGGCTGAATGCCCATCGACTTCGACAAGGCCCGGGAAGCGCCTCTGTCCGGCTCCACCTACAGCTGGACCGATGACGACATCATTCTCTATCACCTGGGCATAGGAGCGGGGGTTCCGCCCACCGACCCCGGTGAGCTTCGCTACACCTACGAGGGGGAGCTTCAGGTCATACCCACCTACGGGACCATCCCGCCGTTCGGGGTGATGATGAGCCTGGGGGCCGTCGACGGTCTCGAGTTCGACCTGGCATCCGTCCTCCACGGCGAGCAGGAGTTGGAGATCCATCGCCCGATCCCGACCTCGGGGACGGTGATCCAGGAGGGAAGGGTCACCGGCGTCTACGACAAGGGGCGGGGTGCCCTGGTCGTCCTGGAGATCGAGTCGAGGCTGGAGGCCACAGGCGAGTTGCTGTTCACCAATCGCCCGTCGTTCTATTTGCGTGGCGAGGGTGGCTTTGGGGGCGACAGTGGCCCGCCAACGAGCCACGAAGCGCCCGAGCGGGAACCGGATCTGGTAGTCGAGTCTCCAACCCTGCCCCAGCAGGCGTTGTTGTACCGGATCTCCAGCGGGGACAAGAACCCGCTCCACGTCCACCCCGGGTTCGCGGCCTTCGCCGGCTTCGATCGCCCGATCCTCCACGGCCTGTGCACTTTCGGGGTGGTTGGCAAGGCGGTGGTGGATCATGCCCTCGACGGGCCTGAGGCGCTGGCCTCCTATCGGGCCCGGTTCTCCGGCGTGCTCTTTCCCGGGGAGACCATCAGGACCTCGATTTGGGACGAGGGAGACCGGCTTCTGGTCGCGGCGGAGTCAATGGAGCGGGGGACACCCGTCATCTCGAACGGGATGGTCACCCGGAGACAGTGAACGGCCTGGTTTCAGGCCGTTATCTGCACGGGGGTCCCGATCGGCACCATCTCGTGGAGCCTGGTGATCACCTCGTTTGGGAGGCGGACACAACCGAGTGAGGCTGCGTTCCCGATCGATCCCGGCCGGTTGGTGCCATGAATCCCGATGATCCCGTCCCCGCCGTTGTACTCGGTGATCGTCTCGGATCGTGCGGAGAGGCCGAAGGCGTGGGGGCCCCATGGGCTGTCCGGGTTGGCAAGGGTGACATTGTCGGTGACGAAGAACTCACCCACCGGAGTGGGATTGCGCTTGCTGCCGACTGCAACCGGGGTGGTCAGGATCTCTTTCCCGCCTTGGTAGTAGGTGAGGGTGCGTTCGGAGAGGTCGATCACGAACCGGTCGTCGACGACGTACAGCATCAGGTCTTGGGCATTGACCCATCCCTCGCTTCCGTTGGGGCGGATCGGCAGTTTCACCCGTGCCCACCCGTCAGCCGGCCCTTCGACCACCTCGAACACGGTCACCGTCCCCAGGATCGTGGTGTGAGGCATCGTGAACATGGGTTGTTCCGACTGTCTTGTCTCGTAGATCCGGGTGTCGCCGACGGTCATTGCCACCAGGGTGTTGTTGGCGGGCATCGTGGCGGTGCTCAGACCCTCGAAGGCGGGCTGAGCCGACTCCGCCGGCGCCGCGGGGGTCGCAGGCTCCACCTTGGTCGACGGTGCCACCGGGGTGGGGGCCATGGTGGTGGTGGAAGCGGCTACCACGGGCTCGACCACCTCTGCTACCTCGGCTGGGATGCCACATCCCACGACGAACAGGGCGAGAAACAGTGCGAGTGGAGCCCGACGCATCATCGGAATGGTATCGGTCGATTCGAACCGGACTTTTGGCTCCATCTGGCTGGGGAGTCCGAGAGCGGTCGATCTAGCCTCGCGGCCGATGAAAAGTGTGTATGTATCCGCCTTCATCCCCGCCGACATCGTCGACCCACTTATGTCGGTGGCGGCGGTTGGGATGTGGGATGGTGGAGGCCCTGCACCCAGGAAGGTTCTGCTCGAACATGTCAGGGGATGCGAGGGCCTGCTCTCGATGCTCGTGGACACGATCGACGCCGAGCTTCTCGACATCGCTCCGAAGCTGCGTGTGATCTCCCAGATGGCAGTTGGGCTCGACAATGTGGATCTCGAGGCGTGCCAGGCTCGGGGCGTCCGCATCGGCCACACACCCGACGTCCTCACCGAGACGGTGGCCGACACCGCCTTTGCCCTGATGGCGGCAGTGGTGAGAAGGCTCCCCGAAGGGGCCGCGATTGTTCGTGAGAATCGATGGGGCGTCTGGGATCCATGGGCGAATCTGGGCGGCGACCTCCACGGTTCGACATTGGGGATCGTCGGCATGGGTCGAATCGGTCAGGCCATAGCGCGGCGCGCTGCCGGCTTCGCCATGAGCGTCGTCTACAGCTCGCCTTCGGAAAAGGACCTGCCCGACGGCAGACGCCTGTCCTTGGATGACCTTCTCCACGAAGCTGACCTGGTGGTGCTCGCGGCACCACTCACCGCCTCAACCCGCCATCTGATCGGCACGCCCCAGCTGGAGTCGATGAAGGACACCTCCTACCTCATCAATGTGGCACGGGGAGGTCTGGTCGACACCGGTGCCCTGGTCGGCGCCCTGGAGAGGGGTCTGATCGCCGGCGCCGCGTTGGATGTCACCGATCCCGAGCCACTCCCGCCCGGGCATCCCCTGCTGACGATGGAGAACTGCCTGATCGTCCCTCATATCGGGAGCGCGTCGATCAATGCCCGGAGGGCGATGGCCCGGCTGGCCGTCGACAACCTGATCGCCGGGCTGGCTGGAACCAGGATGCCGGCCGAGTTCGGCGGCGGTTCCACGGTGCCCGACCCTGAACACCGGTGATGGTCGATCAGCCGTCTCCCGGGAAGACGACCAGGAGGCACCCGGACGACGTCGAGATTTCGGCCACCGGTGTCCGCATGACATTGCTGACACCGTGTGTCGACCCCGGCTCGAGATCGGCGTCGTTCAACTCCCATTGCAGCCCTCTGGTGGTGATCCCCGCAACGCCTCCCCCCAACGGCAGCAAGGTCACTGTCGCCCCGACGTCGCCGTGGACCATTCGCCTTCCCCTGACCACGTGACTGCGGGATCGGCTCGAAACCCAATCGATTTCCTCGATGTTCTCCCAGCGGGTCGAGCCGATGAGGCCGGCGGTGGCCATCTCGTGGTCATGCCGGCCACCGGTGCCCCCCACGATGACGACCCGAGCCGGGTCCTCCCTGATCGCCAACTCGAAGGCGAGGTCGAGGTCGGTCTGATCCTTGTCGGCCGGATGTCGCTCAACGACCACATGGTCGGGAAGGGGAGTGGTCGTGATCGAGTCCATGTCACCTACCACGACATCCACCCGATAGCCGAGGCCGACAGCGATCTCGTAACCGCCGTCGGCGGCCACGACCAGATCTGGGACCGGCAGTTCCTGGGAGAGATCGGGGCGCGGTCTGTCGCCGCCGGCAAAGATGAGAATCGTCTCCATCGAGAATGACAAAATCGTCTTACGCGCGAATCCGCGAGTAAGAGCTGACCTTCAAGTAGAGGTTGATGGTTGGGGGGAGAGGACCGGCATGGGGAAAACTCATTCGACCACCACCTCCAGTAGGCCCTCGGCCTTGCGAAGACTGGTTTCCACGTCCTCGGGGGTTGCGGCTCGGGCATAGACGAACCCGAGGTAGCGGTCGCCCTCTGGGGGCGGCTCGAGAAGGCGGCCCGGTTTGACGGTGATGTCCATCCCGGTCACGTAGGGCAAACCGCGCACCGCCTCGGTGTTTCGGACCTCGACGAATCGCCCGTTCCTCGGGATGGGCACCATCAACACCCCGCTGGCCACCGACTCGCGATGCAATTCGGGCTTGTCCATGCCCAGGGCGTTGCGGAGGATGAGGGTCTCCAACGTCGTGCCCATGAGCCCGAAGTTGAGGCTCTTCGAGCACAGCCCGCCGATGGAGCGGGCAGCCACCTCGATCACCCTCACCTGGGAGCCCTCCACCATCAGCTCGACGTGGACCGGGCCATGGGTGATGCCAATGGCGTCTAGGGCAGCTTGTGCCACTCGTTCGCACTCGTTGGCCGTCGCCGCTGGAAGACGGGAGGGGGTGACCAGGATGGTCTCGGGGAAGAATGGGCCGTCACCGGCGTCGGGCTTGTCGAAGATGGCGAGGACCGCCAGCACCCCGTCGTTGACGATCCCTTCCACCGCCACTTCGACGCCGGGCATGAACGATTCGGCTACGAGCTGGGCCGACTCGCCGACGATCCGGCGCAGCCGTTCCACAAGGGGCATCAGGTCTTCGACACGATCCACTCTCATCACCCCCTGCCCGGCGGCGCGGTCCACCGGCTTGATCACCAGCGGATAGCCGATGGCCGCGGCCTCCGACACGGCATCATCCCCGGGATCGATCACTGCGAATCGGGGCTGAGGCACCTCGGCCGCCTCCATCGCCCGCCGTTGTGCCGCCTTGCTTCTGGTGGCTGCCGCGGCAAAGGGTGGGTTGGAGCGCAGGCCCAGGGTCTCGCCGGTGAGGGCGGCGACCACCACTCCGGCGTCATCGGCCGCCACCACACCGTCGATCGCGATCCGGTCACCGAGTGCGACGATCGCTTCCGCCGCCCGGGCCGGGTCGGTGCAGTCGATCTGGAGGTAACCGTCGCCCATGTCGATCGGGGCCGGGCCCTCCGATGCCACGATCAGGCCCACCCCGAGCGCCTCGGCCGCCGCCACGAAATCGGCTGCCCGGTAGGTGGTGCTGGGGAGGACGACTACGGCGGTCGGCATGGGCTTTCTCGTGGCGGCAGTTACCATCCTGGCATATGTCCGAGCCCACCGTGATCCGCATCGCAACCGATGCCCTCGAGATGATCCTTCAGTTGCGCGACCAGGAGCCGGGGGACGGGGAATTCTCCCTCAGTATCGAAGTGACCGGGTTCCGCGGCCCCCAGTTCACCTATGAGTTGGCCTTTGTTGCCCTGGTCGACAAGAAGGAGGGGTGGATTGTGGAGCGCCATGGTGGCCTGGCGGTGATCTTCCCCGAGGATGACATCCCCAAGCTCGAGGGCGCCTCACTCGATCTCAGCGAACAAGGCTTGGCCATGAACAACCCCAACGGCCCTTCCTCACCGTCGATATCGGGGGTCAGCGGTGATCTCACCGGCCCCTTGGTCGATCAGGTGCAACAGGTCCTCAACGAGCAGGTCAACCCGGCGATTGCCGCCCATGGGGGTGGCGCCGAGCTGGTTTCGGTGGACGGGACCATCGCCTACCTCCGGTTGTATGGCGGTTGCCAGGGGTGCGGGTTGGCCCAGGTCACCCTCAAGCAGGGGATCGAGCGCACACTGCTCGAGGCGATTCCCGAGCTGACCGCGGTGGTGGACGTCACCGACCACGCCTCGGGTGAGAACCCTTACATCGAAAGTCAGAAGAAGTAGCCAACCGGAATCGTGGGATTCACCCGGGAACAGCTGAAGAACTTCGAGGGACGGGCTGTTCCCGACCTGCTTGGCCCCGATGTCCGCCTTCTGTTCGTGGGCATCAATCCCGGGCTGTGGACCGCGGCCACCCAGACCCATTTCTGCCACCCCTCCAACCGCTTCTATCCGGCGCTGCGCCGGGCTGGTCTCATCCACCTGGACATCGACACCAACGTGGGGTTGACCGATGCCCAACGCGCCGCCTTTCTGGCCCGGGGAATGGGCATCACCAATCTGGTCCCGAGGGCAACCGCCCGTGCCTCGGAAATCGACGGTGCCGAGTTGCGTCGAGGTGGAGTCAGGCTCCTGGCGACCCTCGCGACCTCACGCCCGACGGTGGCGGCCATTGCCGGGGTGACCGCCTATCGCCTCGCTTTCGGTCGACCCGGTGCGGTGATGGGTCGACAGGAGCCCGATGTCTGGGGGGCGCAGATCTGGGTGATTCCCAATCCCTCCGGCCTCAATGCCCATGAGACGGTTGAATCGGTTGCCCGCTGGTTCGCCGAGGTGGGCCGGGCCGCGGGTCTCTTGTGAGCGAGCCCACCCCTCGTCAGGTCCTCTATGCGCTGGTGGCCGGTGGATTCCTGGTCGTCGTCTTGGTGTTGACCGTGGGCGCGGCGGTCGTCGGGGTGGTCCCGGTCTGGTGGACGGTGACCATGGCCATCCTCTGTGCGATGGTCGCCATCTGGTCGTCGCTGAATTGGAAACGGACCGGCCCCGTGTTGCTTCTGGCAATTGGGGTGTTCCTCCTTTGGGCGATGGCGACCCTGCTCGTAGCCGATTTGTGATCGGTAGCCCCGGCGGGCGAGGAAAGGGAAGGACTGGTCACGGGGAACCTGGCGTTTAGCATCACCTTGCGTGACAAGTGAGGTATCGGCTCAAGAGTCATCGACAACGGAGACGATCAAAAGGATCGGCCCTCCGCTGGTCGTCGCGTCGGTTCTCGGCTCGACGATGGGAATCGTCATCGCCCAGTTCCTCGATGACCTGGGTGACGGCCTCCTGGCATACATCCTCGATGGCCAAGCCGTGGTCTACAACAACCGGGCTGAGATCTCCGGGGTCAGCGACCTTGCCTGGGCCGGCGGGTTCCTGCTGTGCCTGATCGTGGGCTTTCTCGTCCTGTTCGCCTACCCGACCGCACGTGGTCACGGGACCGCGCGGCTCGCGTTGCTCTGGATGTTGTTGAACATCCTGCGGCAGGCGTTGGGACAGGCGATCCTTCTCCCCTTCGACCCCGATGGCCAATTGGGCCTGGCGTACGCCACCTTCGATGCCCCGCCCGGCCTGAACGTTGTGATCGCGGTCGGGGGAGCGGTCGGCCTCCTCCTCATCGTCCTGTCCTCGGCCTCTGCATTTCTCGCTTTCACTCCACACCATCGCATGATCAACAACGGGCGTAAGCGGTTCACATTCGCGCTATGGATCGCCCTGGTGCCGGCGGTGATCGCGGTGTTCCTCGCCATCCCCTTCTTCACCCCGGATGCCGGGAGCGGGGTAATCCCTTCGTTGCCACTGACAGCCGTCATCTTCCTGGCCACCGTGGCTGCGGCGCCAGGGACCAACACCGTGCAGGGCCCCGAAGACTCGCAAACGACTCCTTGGCCCTGGGGGTTGGGAGCAACGTTGTTCGTGATGCTTCTCTTCTCCATCTTCGTTCTCCGGGGCGGGGTTTCGATCGACCCCACCCTGTGGGGGTAGCGGCTCGCATCGCGGTCGTGGTCACCGTCAGTGACGGTGTCAGTTCGGGGATCAGAGAGGACACCTCGGGCGATGCCTTGGGGGCCATCCTCTCCGAGGCCGGCTTCGAGGTGAGAAGAGCGGTCGTGCCCGACGAGATCCCGGCGATTGTGGCTGCTCTCCAGAAATCGGCGCCAGAGGCCAGTCTGATCGTCACCACAGGTGGCACCGGGCTCGGCCCTCGAGACGTGACCCCTGAGGCCACCGCCCAGGTCCTGGAGCGGGAGGCGCCGGGTCTGACCCACATGATGATGTCGCGCGGCCTGGAGTCGACTGCCATGGCGGGGCTGTCGCGGGCGAGGGCGGGCTCGCTAGGGCACACGCTTGTGATCAACGTCCCCGGCTCGGCCAGGGGCGCGGTCGATGGCCTGGAGGCGGTGCTCGAAGTCATCCCACATGCCCTCGATCTGTTGTCAGGTGATACCGAGCACAGATGACGCCACGGGACGGTGATCCACTACCGTTTGGGTGCTTCGCCAACCACCTCGCAGGAGGACCATGAACATCAAGCAGGAATTCGTGGTTGCGCGTCCCACCAATGTCGTTTGGGACTTCTTCCAGAACGTGCCTGACGTGGCTCAGTGCCTGCCGGGGGCCAACCTCACCGGCCAGGGCGAGGACGGCTCATACGATGGCAATCTCTCGGTGAAGCTGGGGCCGATGGCTGCCGCCTTCGAGGGCAATTGCGTGGTGGTCCCAGACCCCGACACGCTCACCGCGACCATCGAAGGCAAGGGGACCGACCGGAAGGGTGGTTCCCGAGGACAGGTCAAGGTGACCTACTGCGTCATTGCCGAGGGCACCGGTTCCAGGGTGACGGTGGATGCCGATCTGACTCTTTCCGGTCCGGCCGCCCAATTCGGGCGGACCGGTCTCATCAACGAGATGTCAAGGCGCTTGATTGGCGACTTCGTCGATTGTCTGGAGGCGAAACTCGCGGCGACCAATGTGGAGAAGGCGAGCACGATCCGGGCCGGCGAGGTGCGGTGGGTATCCCTTTTCTTTGGGTCCCTCTGGGGTTGGCTCAAAGGCCTGTTCAAGAAGGGGTGAAGGATGAACCGTCGCCTGCCGGCCATGGCTCTTCTTGGCGTGTTCTTCCTGGCTGCCTGTGGCGGCGGCGACGCGGTCGTAGAGGGACAGGATGTGACGGTGCGGATGTTCGACAACCGATACGAATACAACGAGATCCGGATCCCCGATGGTGGCTCGGTCAGCTTCGTGGGTGCGGGCCGGAACCCACACAACGCGGTTGCCGCCGACGAATCCTGGTCGACCGAGGATGTCTTCGGCAGTTTGGAGCAGCACGAGGGCGACGTGGCGACCATCGATTTCGACGTGCCGGGTGAGTACCTCTTCTTCTGCACCTTCCACGGCAATGCGGACGGCGCTGGCATGGCGGGCAAGGTGTTCGTGGAGGCTCCCCAAGGGTGAGACCTCGGTGGCGGTTGCTGGGGGCGGTGCTGATGACCGGCCTGGCCGCCTGTGCCGGTCCACCGGTCGGCGATCCCTCACCAGCCGCACTTGGGGACCCCGAGACCGACGCCCCCGCCGAGTGGTCCGGAGAAACCCGCCTCGTCCCCCAGGAATATCCAACCATCCAGGAAGCCGTGGACGCGGCCGGCCCTGGTGATCTGGTCCTCATTGATCGCGGGGTATACCGGGAGGAGGTGGAGGTCACAACACCGGGCCTCAGCATCCGTGGAGTCGATCGCAACGAAGTGATCATCGACGGTGAGATGCAGCGTGCCAATGGCATCGACGTGTTCTTTGCCGATGGTGTCGCCGTCGAGAATCTGACTGTTCGCAATGCCACCGGGAACGGGGTCTACTGGACCGGAGTGAGAGGCTTCCGCGGTTCCTATCTGACCGCGCTCAACAACGGCTATTACGGGATCTACGCCTTCGACTCCAGTGACGGGCTACTCGAGCACTCCTACGCCTTCGGCTCTCCGGACGCCGGGCTCTACATCGGCCAGTGCGACCCGTGCCAGTCGACCATCACCGACTCGATCTCGGAGTGGAACGGGTTGGGCTATTCGGGGACCAACGCCTCGACCGACATCTACATCGTCAATTCCGTGTTCAGACACAACCTCGCCGGGATCGGCCCCAACACCCTCGATAGCGAGCTATTGCCGCCGTTCCATGGGGTCACTGTGGTCGGGAACCTGGTTCATGACAACGGAAACGAGGCGGCACCCGCCCTCGCCTACCAGTGGGCGGCCCAGGGAAACGGGATCATGCTCACCGGAGGCGGCGACTCCTACGTCTCACGGAATCGTGTGTTCAACCACCCCCAGAGCGGGATCATCGTGCTGCCCATGCTCGACGCCAATGTCTACCTGTCTTATGGCCACCACATCGTGGGCAATGTCGTGGAAGGCTCGGGTCTGGCCGATCTGACTCTTGGCGGACCGTCCTCCTCCGGCAACTGTTTCGAGGACAACGTGTACTCGACCTCGTTGCCGGCCGCCCTTGAGCTCAAACAGCCTTGTGACGGTCTCCGGCTACCAGCCCTGTTCGAGCTTGGCTCGAGCTCCGCCCAGCTGGGGCGCCTGTTCGAGAGCGGCCGCGGCCTGCAACCCGAGTTCGACGTCACCGCCATGCCCGATCCGGAGCCACAGCCCAACATGCCGGGGGGCGCCGACGCCCCGGTGGCCCCGGCCGTCAACGTCTTCGCCGGATCGAGGCCCGATATCGACAGCATTGCGATCCCGGAGATGCCTCCGGGGTCGGAAGTCACACAAGAGAGAGGAATCAACATCATGGGTGTCAGCTTGGCCTCGGCCGCAGGGATCTTCTTCGGCCTCTACGCATACGTGCTCCCGCTGGTCCTCTACACCTCGTGGGTGGTGATCGCGACCTGGGATCTGTCGCGCCGTGAGGACCTGAGCAGGGGCAAAGCCATCGCCTGGATGGCTGTGATTCTCCTGGTTCCCTTCCTCGGGGTGATCGCCTATTACTTGTTCGGCCGGAGCAGCATCCCGGTCTGGCAGCGGTGGACCTTTCTGGCGGGCGGGATGGCGGTATATGCCTTCTTCCTCGGTCTGGGCATGGTCGTGGGCGGCATCGTCTGAGCCCACGACGTTGCGTCGCTGGTCATCGGCGCTCGCCAGCAATGGGCCCCGACGACACCCATTCCACATCCAGTCTCAGGACCTCGCCTGACCGGATCCGAAAGGCGCCCACTTCGTCGGCAGCGACGACGAAATAGATCCACTCCGGATCCCAGGCCATCGCCACATCGGTGACCGAGGGGGTGGCCCCACCGTCGGGATGGGAGTGGAAGACCCCTGAGATCTCCCATCCCTGATTCTCCGCATGGCGCATCGCGCCGAAATGCTCGTCAGGGTCGATGGTGAACGTGACCGGTGAAGGGTCGGCGTTGGTGAGGGGATAGGCGAAACAGACTCTCCCCGAGGAGTCCGAGGCGATCAAGCCACAACACTCGTTGGGCAGGCCGTTCCGGGCATGAGCCACCATCGCCACCCGGATCGGCTCACGCACCAGCATCTGTCCGGCCGATTTCAATGCCGATGAGCCGGGTCCGGGGTCTCCGGATCGATCCCGTATCGGGTGAAGGCATCCTGGACCGCGCTGCTTGGGACCAAGCCGTCGTTGAACAACGCCCAGAGGGTGGTGGCGACGATGCTGGCGGCGTCGATCTCGAAGAACTTGCGCAGGGCCTGCCTCGAGTCGGAACGCCCGAACCCATCCGTGCCCAACGTCACGAACCGGGAGGGCACCCAGGGGGCTACCTGGTCGGGGACCAGCTTCATGAAGTCGGTGACGGCGATCACCGGGCCGCCGACGGAGGAGAGACGTCTGGTGACCAGGGGAGTGCGCGGGGCTTGGTCGGGGTGTAGCCGGTTCCATCGCTCGACCACCAGGGCCTCTTCCCGCAGCTTCTTGTACGAGGTGGCCGACCACAACTCGGCCGCCACGTCGTAGTGCTCGGCCAGCTCCTGTGCTGCCTCCCGCGCCGCGAGGTTGGCCGAACCCGAGAAGAGGATGGCCGTTTGTGGCCCCTCGGCCTGAGGTGCCTCCTGCCAGCGATACAAGCCTTCGATGACACCCTCCGCCACCCCATCGGGGCGGGCAGGCTGGAGGTAGTTCTCGTTGTAGAGAGTCAGGTAGTAGAAGCGGTCCTCGCCTGCCCCGTACATCCGCTCGAGCCCGTGCTCGATGATGGTCCCCACTTCGAAGGCGAAGGCGGGGTCATATGCCTCGCACACCGGGACCGTGGAGGCGAGTATCAGGCTGTGACCGTCCTGATGTTGGAGCCCCTCGCCCTGGAGGGTTGTTCTCCCTGCGGTGGCGCCGAGCAGGAACCCGCGAGCTCTCGAATCGGCTGCCGACCAGATCAGGTCACCCACCCGCTGGAAGCCGAACATCGAGTAGAAGATGAAGAACGGGATCATGGGCAGGCCGCGGGTGGCGTATGAGGTGGCCGCGGCGATCCAGGAGGCGAGCGAGCCCGCCTCAGTGATTCCTTCCTCCAGGATTTGCCCGTCCTGGGCCTCGGCGTAGGAGAGGATCATCGAGGCGTCAACCGACTCATAGAGCTGGCCGCCGGAGGCATAGATCTTGAGCTCGCGGAACAGCGAGTCCATGCCAAAGGTCCGGGCCTCATCGGGAACGATGGGCACGATCCGATCTCCGAAGCCGTCCACCCGGGACAGGTTGCGCAGGAGCCGGGTGAATGCTGTAGTCGTGGAGGCCTCGATCTTTCCTGAACCGGCATGGATCTCGGCGTAAGCGTCGGGGAGCGGAAGCTTCAGCTCGGTATCGGGCACCGCCCTCATCGGAAGCAACCCGCCCAGCTCCTGTCGTCTTTGGTGCAGGTACTCATATTCGGGCGTTCCCGGTCCGGGACGGAAATAAGGAGGCACGCTCTCGCCCTCCAATGACTCAGCGGGTATCTCCTCTTCGAGATGCAGTGTCGCCCGAAGGGCCATCAGTTGTTGGTTGGTGAGCTCTTTGATCTGGTGGGTTGCGTTCCGGCCCTCGACGTCCGGTCCCAATGTCCAACCCTTGATGGTCTTGGCCAGGATCACGGTCGGTTTCCCGTTGTCGAGCTCGGTGGCCACCTTGTAGGCGGCATACACCTTGCGATAGTCGAGGCCCCCGCGTCGCAAGGCCCAAATCTCGTCGTCGGTCATGGCGGCCACCATGGCCTTGGTCCTGGGATCCTTCCCGAAGAAGTGCTCGCGGACGTAGGCCCCGTCTTCGGCCTTGTACCGCTGGTACTCACCATCCACGGTGCTGCTCATCACACCGATCAGGGCACCCTCCTGGTCGTTTGCCAGGAGGCGGTCCCATCCGGTTCCCCATATCACCTTGATCACGTTCCAACCTGCGCCGCGGAACACCGCCTCGAGCTCGCTGATGATCTGGCCGTTGCCTCGAACCGGTCCGTCGAGACGCTGCAGGTTGCAGTTGATGACCCATGTGAGGTTGTCGAGGCCTTCCCGGGTGGCCAGCGAGATTGCTCCCAGGGTCTCGGGCTCGTCGGTCTCCCCGTCTCCGATGAAGCACCAGATCCGGGATTCGGAGGTGTCATCGAGCCCCCGGTTTTGCAGGTACTTGTTGAACCTGGCTTGGTAAATGGAGTTGATCGGCCCGATGCCCATGGACACCGTCGGGTATTCCCAGAAGTCCGGCATCAGGCGGGGGTGAGGGTATGAGGAGAGACCGTCGCCGCCGATTTCGAAGCGAAAGTTGTCGAGGTGCTTCTCCTCGAGGCGGCCTTCGAGAAAGGCCCTGGCGTAGATACCGGGTGCGGCATGACCCTGCAGGTAGATGTGGTCTCCGCCCCCAGGTGAGCTCTTGCCCTTGAAGAAATGATTGAACCCGATCTCGTAGAGAGTGGCCGAGGAGGCGAAGGTGGAGAGATGCCCCCCAATGCCCTTCTCGCGATGATTGGCCTTGATCACCATGACGGCTGCGTTCCAACGGACGAAACGGCGGATCCTCCGTTCGATGTTCTCGTCTCCGGGGAACTCGGCCTCGTCCTCGGCCGAGATGGTGTTGACATAGGGAGTGGTGACCGAACCCGGCACTCCGATGCTGGTCTCGTGGGCGCGTTCGAGGAGCTTGGCCATTAGGAAGCGGGCCCGGTCCGGCCCCTGTCCCCTGACGACGTCGTCGAAGGAATCGACCCACTCCTGGGTTTCCGTCGGATCCGTGTCGGGAAGCTGATGGATGAATTGGGTCCCGAGGATCAGCCCGTGGTCGTCTGGCATCCGGTGAATGTTAGTTAGGGCCGGGGTTCTCGCCTCAGGGTGTGGCGCCGACGGCCCGGGCTCGAATCGGGCTCAGCCAGGGCTCGACCTCGGCCAGAAAACGCAGGTGGGCGTCCATATGAGGGGTGTGGCCGGTGTCCGGCATCTGGACCAGGGTCCAGTCGGGTCGGAGGCTGCAAACCCGTTCAACGGCGGTTGGCGACACGATGTGATCCGACAGTCCCTGGACCACCAGGGTCGGAGCCATGATCGACCGGATCATCCGCATGTACTGCGCTCGGGTGGCGTACAAGGCGGCGATGGAGGTGGCTGTCTGCGCCGTGGCGTCGGCCGACCAGGGCAGCTCCTTTCGGATCCGAGCCATATCTATCGAGGCTTCGATGACAGCCACCGGCACCCGGCCTCGCTTATGGGTGATCATCTCCAAGCTGAGGCGAACCAACTCCTCAGGCGTGTGGCTGTCGATGAAGCGGCGGCCATATGTGGAGCCCACACCAGGTGTTGCCTGAAGCGTCAGACGAACCGCGGTCTGCCAGTCGAACCGGGGATCCGGGAGCACCGGTGGAGTTGCCGGTGCCACCAGCACCAGGCGGTCGACGAGATCGGGTCGATGCGCCGCGACCATTTGGGAAAGGAGCCCGCCGGTCGAGTTGCCGATCAATGTGGCGGGAGCTCCTTCCAGCTCGATAAAGCTCTCAATCGCCAGGCGATGGGTTTCGAGGCGATAGTCGCGGCCCGGCGGTGAGAGGCCGAAACCCGGCAGATCTACGGCGAGCACCCGTCCATGTCTAGCCAGACCTTCGGCGACGGCGATCCAGTTGGCCGTGGACCCGCCCAGACCATGGACCAGGACGAAGAGGGCCCCCCTTCCCCCAAAGTCCACTCTGTGGATGGGGCCGGTTGCAACCGACACGTACTCTCCCATCGGGAAAAGGCTACCGACTGCTGATCCATAGACTCTGGGTCGTGCGCCTCGTCCTCGTTTCCAGCTGCCGCCGGTCGTGATCAGAATGGGTAGGGTGCTCCGCTGAGCAACCAGGGCAGGGATCTTGGCAAACGTTCTATCCGCAACCGGCCTGGTCCGCCGTTTCGGGGACCTCACCGCGGTGGGTGGTGTTGGTTTTTCGATCGAGGAAGGGGAGACCTTCGGCCTCCTCGGCCCGAACGGTGCCGGGAAGACGACCTCGATCTCGATGATCGCCGGTCTTCTAGAGCCGGATGCCGGCGAGGTGGTGGTGGTCGGCATCCCGATCTCCCCGAACTCGGTCGACGGCAAGGCTGCAATCGGGCTGGTCCCCCAGGATCTGGCCATCTACCCGGACCTCACCGCCACCGAGAACCTCGCCTTCTTCGGGCGTCTCTACGGGATGAAGGGCGAGCAGCTGTCGAAGCGGGTCGCTGAGGTGCTCGAGGTGATCGGTCTGACAGATCGCCACGACGACCTCACCAGGGAGTTCTCCGGGGGGATGAAGCGGCGTCTCAACATCGGCATCGGGCTCCTTCATCGCCCCAAGCTCCTCATTCTCGACGAGCCCACGGTGGGCGTCGACCCCCAGTCCCGGAACGCGATCCTCGAGTCAGTGGAGAGCCTCTCCGCCGAAGGGATGGCCGTCCTCTACACCACCCATTACATGGAGGAGGCCGAGCGCCTCTGTGATCGGGTTGCAATCATCGACGAGGGCACGATCAAGGCGGAAGGCACGCGGCGTGAGTTGGTCGCCATGGTCGGGGGGAGGGACCGGATCACGATCACCGCCACCGGGGACCTGGCCCGGGGCACCGCGGTCGCTCATGACATCTCCGGCGTCTTCGAGGCAAGCCAATCCGATGAGGGGATGGAAGTGCTTGCCAACGAGGCATCGAGGCTGCTCCCCGAGCTGCTGAGCAAGATCGCGGGAGCCGGCGTCGTGATCAGCGGGGTCGAGGTGGTGGAGCCCAATCTGGAGGCGGTATTCCTCCATGTGACAGGCAAGGCGCTGCGGGACTAGACGTGGGCGCAGCCATCCGAATCGCGACCAAGGACCTCAAGCTCCGGGTCCGCGACCGTTCGGTGTTCATCCTCGGGATCCTCGCCCCGCTGGTCCTGGCCTTCATCTTCAACTTTGTGTTCGGTGATGCGCTCACCGCCAACACGCTCGACCTCCGCTTCGGTCTCGTCGATCTCGACGACACGGAGATATCCCAGTCCTTTGGCGACATCCTGGTGGCGGTGGAGAGCGAAGGGATCCTCACTCTGACCGACTACGAGAGTGCCGGTAGCGCCGAAGCCGCAGTCGAGGAAGGCGAGATCGACGCCTACTACGTGATCGATCCCGGAATGGAGGAGGCGGTGCTGGCCGGGGAGGGGTTCGACATCCGCGTCATTGGGAATATCGACGCCCCGACCTCGACCCAGATAGCTGCGGGGATCGCGGAGCAGTACGGGTCCGGGGTTGCCGGGGTCCAACTCGCGGTGGCGACCTCTTTTGACTTGTTGGACGGCCCTCCGCCTGCCGAAGCCGCCGGCTGGGGCCAGGAAGCGGCAGGACGTGGGCAGTCCTTCGTCCTCGACGATGTCACGACCGCGACCCGACAACTCGACCCCACGACCTACTTCTCGGCGGGGATGGCCGTCTTCTTCCTCTTCTTCACCGTCCAGTTCGGGGTGGTTGGCCTTCTCGAGGAGAAACGCGACGGCACCATGGCCCGATTGTTGGCGGCTCCGATCCGTCGGACCAGCGTCATCACCGGCAAGGCCCTTCTCTCGCTGGCGCTCGGGATCATCTCTGTGGGCGTCCTGATGGTGACGACGCGTTTCGTGATGGACGCGGTCTGGGGGCCGCCGCTCGGTGTGGCCCTTCTGGTGGTCGCCGGGGTGCTCTCAGCGGTGGCGATCATGGGATTGGTGGGCAGTGTCGCCAGGACTCCGGAGGGGGCGGGAAACCTCGGGGCCATCATCGCGGTCACCCTTGGAATGCTCGGTGGCACCTTCTTTCCCGTCGGCCAGGGTGACGACCTGCTGAGCAAGCTGACATTCCTCACCCCGCATGCCTGGTTCATGGGAGGGTTGGCCGACATCTCGGGCGGGGCGGAATGGACCGCCGCCCTGCCTTCCGTGGCGGCTCTGCTCGTTTTCTCCTTGGTGCTTGGAAGCGTCGCCTGGGTCGTTCTTCGTCGGAGGATTGCCGAATGAAGGTCTTCGCCATTGCTTGGTCCAACGTGCGAAGGATGCTGAGGGAACGCTCGAACATCTTCTTCGTCTTTGTCTTCCCGTTGGCATTGATCCTGCTCATCGGTGCCCAATTCGGCGGCGGGGTCGATCCGGTAATCGGGCTCTATCTGGCGGACGACGATCAGTTGGCCGTTGCGATCGCCGGGGAGGTCGAGTCAGAAGACAACCTCGACGTAAGGCGCTTCGACACGTCCGAGGAGTTGGTCGCATCGGTGGAACAGGGGAGTTCTCAGGCCGGGCTGTTCGTGCCGGCTGGCATGGATCAGAAGGCGGGAGCGGGGGAGCAGGTGAAGGTCGACTTCGTGTCCCGGCCTGATGGCTTCGGCCCCCAGATCCAGTCTGTGGTCGGGGCGGCGGTGTCGAGGGTCATGACACCGGTCACCGCGGCCCAGTTCGCAGCGCTGAAGACCGGCGCCCCATTCGACGGCGCCCTGGCGGCCGCAGTGGCACTGCGGGAGGGTGCTCCAGGCCTGGGTGTCGAGGTGACGGCCGTCGGTGAGTCATTGTTCCCGGCCTCCCTGGGCCAGTTCGACCTGGGAGCGTCCCAGCAACTGATTCTCTTCGTGTTTCTGACGGCGCTCGCCGGTTCGGCGGCGCTGATCCTCAGCCGCCAACTCGGGATATCGCGGCGCATGCTGTCAACCCCGACTACCACCAGGACCATCGTGATTGGCGAAGGGACGGGGCGGTGGGCAGTTGCCATGGTGCAGGGCCTCTACATCATCCTGGTCACCTTCTTCTTGTTTCAGGTCGACTGGGGCGACCCACTCGGAGCTGCCTTGATCCTGATCACATTCTCCGCGGTGGGTGCGGGGGCGGGCATGTTGGTTGGGGCGACCTTCAACAACGATGCCCAGGCCGGCGGGATCGGTGTTGTCCTGGCCCTGGGCCTGGCAGCCCTCGGCGGGTGCATGCTGCCAGCCGAGTTGTTCTCACCGACCATGCAGACCGTGGCTCACATCACACCCCATGCATGGGCTCTCGACGGCTTCGCCGAGCTGGTTCGGAGAAACGGGACGGTGGCCGACATCCTCGCCGAGTTGGGGGTCCTCATCGTCTACGCGACAGTCCTGCTCCTGCTCGCAGCCTGGCGTCTCCGCATCGCCCTCACCCGGCCCTGATATGTTTGAATGACCCTGATGGCGGATAGCGAACAGAGCTCGGCCGCCACCTTGGGGACCGCCTTGTCATGGGTCGGGTACGCCTGGTTCGTGTTCGCCGTGCTCTGGGCCATGGGCGCCCCTCAGGGTTTGGGAGTGTCCGGGGAGCTCGCCTCGAGCATCGGGTCCACGATCTTCCCCTCCATCGTGTTGATCGGGGTCGGGCGGGCCCTTCGGAGACGGGCGCGGGTCGTGGAGTCACCAGACTCCTTCGGAACACCCCCGACCGTGCCCCGACCGGATGCCAGCTACGAGCTTCCCCCGCCTCCGGCCCCGGCACCCCCGAAACCGGCTCGCACCGTCGCTCCGCCCAAGAAAGTGGTCGCGGCACCGACCCCGGTCGTCACCGCCCCAGAGCCGGGTGTCGAACCGCCACCGAGCGAGGAACCGGGTCCGGTAACCAAGCCGGCGGCTCCGCCAAAGACCTCACAGGAGCTGATCGAGGAAGCGCGCCAGCGTTGGGGAATCCGACCCTGACGACGGCCTCAAAGACCTGTTGCCGCCAGATCGCGCGCCTCTCTGATCTCTCTGGCGAATTGGCGCCGCCTCTCGTCGACGTCTCCTGATCTGGTCAGCAGTCCACGGTTGTCGGCAAGCGAGAGGGCTGATTTGAACATCACCTGGCTGGCACTCTCCCCCGAGATCAATCGGCCCTCGATTCGATACATGCGCGCCCGCTCGAGACAGGCCTTGAGGAAGGATTTCTCGTTGAAGGACCCGCGAGTGGCTTCGAGCTCGTCGCCGACGATCTGGTAGGCGTCGAGGAAAGGCATGACTGCCCACCGGGCTACCTGGGCGCCCATCTTGGAGAGAATCCACGCCGCGCCATTCGACGTGAGGCTGGCCCTCCAGTCGGGGACGTCCAGTTCCACATCGGCCGAGATCGAATCCAGGAAATCCTGCTTCTCCTGGAAGAAGAACTCGAATTTGAGCAGGTCGCGCAGTCTCAAGAGTGCATCGTCGACCTCGGATCCGGTGACGTCGTCGCGGTCGACGAGCCCTGTGAGCGCCATCTCGGCCAATGCCCGCGGCACGAAGAAATGCACGATCACGTTGCGGTAGTAGGCGATGCGCACCATCTGCTCCTCATCGAGCCAGAAGACCCGGCGGCCGACGGCGGAGTGGCTGGAGACGTTGCCGTGCTCACCGAGCCAGTCGAGGACCGCGGTAACCCGTGCGGCATCCGCCAGGTCGAGGTCCTCTGTGGTGGGCAGGGCGCGGGCCGTGACGAACTCCGACAGGCTCACGCATTCCTCGGCCACTTGCTCCGCGTTGCGGGCGCTGCCCCGAGCCCCGAGCAGTGCCACGGTCACAAGGGCGGCGGGGGTGATGGGTGTCACCTTCCCGATCCGGTACATCACCTCGAAGCCGAGCTTTTGGAGACCGATCGAGGACTCGTCTCCTTCGTCGATCGAGGCCAGGGCCGCCGCCACCGAAATCGACTCCCCGAATCGGATGTAGATGTTCCCATATCGCCGCCGCAGTGACTTGACCGCCCGAAACAGCCATCCCAGTGTCTCCTTCTGCTTCCCCTTGCCCATGGCTTCGCGGGCGTAATCGGGCACGTCCTGGATCTGGTCGTAGGCGATCGACACCGGGATCAGTTGGATGTCATCGGTCTTGCCCCGCCTCAGGGAATCGACGACATAGCTGAGGAGGCCGAAATGGGGCGCTCCGAGCCTCCCTGATCTGGAACGACCCCCCTCCAGGTACCACTCGAGGGGGAACCGTTTCTCGATCAGATAATCGAGATACCCCTTGAGGACCGCCTTGTACAGGCGGTTGTCCTTGAAGCTCCTCCTGATGAAGAAGACCCCCGTGCGCCGCATCAACGGCCCCACGGGGAAGAAGTTCATGTTGATCCCCCCGGCGGTGTGATTGGGAGGGAGGTCGTTCTCCCAGAGCATGAATTGGAGGCTCAGTCGATCGAGATTCGATCGATGAGACGGCAGGAAGATGACAGGGTGCTCCTGGCCCAACTCGGCCACCTTCCGCACTTGGTCATGGTCGTATCGGATTCCGCCGTATCCCTGGCTGTAGAGCTTGTGGATCCCGTTGGCGATCAAGTCGATCGCATACGGGGAATGGGTGGCCGCCATCTCCCTCAGATATCGCTCTGCCTTGGCCCGCCCCACTTCGATCTCGGTGTTCGTCTCCCTCGAGATCTGGTCGATCGCGTCCAGGAACTCCTTGCGTGAGAGGACGGCCTCGGGCACGAAGCGCGGGATCTTGTACCGGTTGCCCCGAAGCTTGCGCTCGGCCCGGTCGAGGACACTCCAGGCCCGTCTCGTGACGTAGCTGGCGAGAGGGTCGACTTGTCCCGATACCTCGTAGTCAGCAGCCATCTCGGAAGCGAAGGCGCCGCCGGCGGCAATCAGGCGGACGCGGTCGCGGCGGAAGGTGCGAATCCAGCGGGCGCGGAGGCCTCGAGGGTCCCTGGGATCACCCGGTTGAAAGACATCGGTCCAGCGCACCGGGCGACGGCCGTCCTGCTTCTTCGGGGGCATCCAGACGAGCCGGACCGGGATCAGGTAGAGGTTGTCCCCAGACAGCAGGTGCCGGCCCAACGATTCCTCGTCCCCACCCACGCCTCTCCGGGACGAGGCGATCCTGACAATGCCGACATGACCTGCGTTTTCACGGCGCACCCATCGTTCGAGAAGCACAGCCTCGTAGTCGGATGCGGCGTCGACCAGGTAGAGGACGCTCGCTCCGGGAGGGCCGGCGAGAAGCTCGTCGGTCCGGTTGCCTTGGGGGGACACGGCCCCACTCTATTTGGCTGCCACAATCGGGCTTCGTGAGGATCGTCCTGCAGCGGGTATCCCAAGCGGCCGTCACCGTCGAGGAGGAGTCGATCGCTGCCATCGGTCCGGGGCTCCTGGCGCTGGTGGGCATCGAGCCGGGCGACGGCTCGAGCGAAGCCGCGGTGGCTGCGAAGAAGATCATTGGGCTCCGGCTCTTTTCCGACGACGAGGGGTTGATGAACCGCTCGATTCTGGAGACCGGCGGCGAGGTCCTCGTCGTCAGCCAGTTCACGTTGTTTGGGGATGTCCGGCGAGGGCGGCGCCCATCGTTCAGCGGGGCCGCGTCCCCGGACGTGGCTGCGCCACTGATCGAGGACCTGGTGCGGCATCTCAGCGAAGGGGGAGTTCCCGCCCAGACCGGGAGATTCGGGGCGAGGATGGCGGTGGCTCTGGTCAACGACGGGCCGGTGACCTTGTTGCTCGAGGTCAGAGGGGGACGGGTGCTCTGAGGTGTTTCTTGGCGTCCGCCCAATGCCGCTGCCATAAGACCAGAGGGATTCCGATGCCGAGCACCAACAATGTGGTCACATCCTCGACTCCCCAGCCCGTGTCGAGCCCTGCCCACGCCCATATGACAGCCCCCAGGAACAGGCCGGCCAGGGCAACCAGGGCCCCGATGCCCGAAGATCGGGTGACTGCGGCGGACACGCCGATGATCAACAATCCGAAGGGGACGAAGGTGGGCCATGCGGCCAGGAGGATCCCAAGGGTGATTGCCAGGCCTTTACCGCCCCCAAACCAATACCAGACGTTGTATACGTTGCCCGCCGCGGCCCCCAGCCCGGCGGTCACCGCTCCCAGGTCTCCGGCGAGTGAATGGCCGACAAGCACGGCGAGCACCCCCTTTCCCATCTCCACGCCCAAGATCAAGAAGAAGGGGGTGAGCCCAGCCAGGCGGCGGGCGTTGTTGGCCCCCGGGTTGCCCGACCCCGAGGTGCGAAGGTTCACCCCCCACAGCCCGGCGAGGGTGTTGGCGGTGGGCAGCGAGCCGATCAGATAGCCCGCCAGGGCGGCTGCAACGACGGTCATTCAGCGAGCCAAGCCTTACCCGGCCCGCAGAACCTCAGGAAGTCACAGGTGTGGCACCAGTCGCCCGGAGTCTCGATGAAGACTTTGTCATCGATCGATTGGATGAGGGTGGTGATGTCCGACCTCGCCTCTTCGATCCAGGCGGCGTCGGCCCGATAGGTGTCCTCGACCAGGCCACCACCGAGGTAGGCGAACGTGGCATCCAGCTCCTCGGGGGCTGGATGCCCGAAGTCGATGTCGGTGGCCGCCATGGCGTAGGACTGGAGTTGGACGATCCGGGAGGGGTCGGTGCTGGGTCTCCCGCTCTTGAAGTCGACGACCTCCCAGTGGCGTCCGTCGACGTAGACCGCATCGATCCGCCCGCGGACCCGATAGCCGTCACCAGCGAGGAGCTCGAACGGCGCTTCAACCAATGCGGCCCGGCGCTCGGCAAATCTGGAGTCGCGAAATGCGTTGAAGCCACCATCACCTGCCGCCTCGTCGGGCACGTCGTAGAGATCCTCGGAGAACTGTTCGAAGGGCACCTGCCCTCGTTGGTGCAGTTCGATCCGGCGGTGGAGCTCGGTCCCGGCCACGGCGGAAGGGCTCCTCCCTCGAGGCAGAGGGTCGACCGCCGACCAGTAGAACCGCTTCGGGCATTGGGCGTAGGTGACGAGGCCTGTCACCGAGACTGTCCTTTGATCCTGGGGAGCCTGGGGGATCTGCTCCGTTGCCGCCAGCTCGAACAGGCGTCCGACCAACTCGTCAACTCTCTGGTCGAACTCCGACCCTGCCCCCAGCTCGCTGGCGCGTCGGCTCATCGCCTCGTGGTCCGACATCGCCAGCCGGAGCCCTCCGTCCCAACCCTGCTCGAACACAGGGTCGGGTGTCGCTGCATCCGGCGCCCGCCGCAGAAGAGCCGGTCGCGCCGGCTCGACCTCATGCCCTGCGATGTGGGTGGCGGGGTGTGACTCGACGAGCTCGAAGAGCGGCGATGGCTTCTTGGCTTTGATGGTGGGCTCGGGCAGGCCGTACCAATAGGCTCCCGTCACCATGAGCAGCGACCGGGCACGGGTGGCTGCCACATATGCCGTTCGCCATTCCTGAATGTCATTTCTCGCCTTCAAGTATTCCTGCCGCGCCGCCTCGTCATCGGGCATGTCGGCGAGGGCGGTGTCGATTCGGTTTTGGACCGGGAGATACTCGGCGAATCGATCCGGGTCGGGATGTTGACGGGCCCGGCTCGGGAAGTTCTGGTCGGTCACCGCCGGGATGGCGACCACGTCCCATTCCAGGCCCTTGGCCCGATGAACGGTCACCAGTGTCACCGCGTCCTCGCCCGATAGATGGGCGGAGTCGAGCTCCTCGGCGGGCTCGTCCTCCATGGCGCCCAGATAGTCGAGGAAGGCCTCCAACGAGGGACGACCGATCAGCGGGCTCCAATCCTCGGCCAGGTCGAGGAGGCGATGGAGGTTGAGACGGGCGGTCAGCCTGGTGGCGCCGGGGAGCGCCTCGATGTCCTGCCAGGCCCGGGTCCGATCGAGTATGAGACGGCAGGTTTCGACCAGGCTCATCCCCTGACTCTCGGTGAGAACCGTTCGATACAACCCGAGAAAATGCCTGAGGGCGGAGCGCGCATCGTCACGAATCCCTGTGATCCGGTCGATGTCCTCGATTGCCTCGAGAAGGGTGATCGGGTTTTCCTCTTCCCGATCCCGCACCGGCTCGGCGGCCGACACCCAGAGGCTCAACGGTGCGATGTCGGCCAGCCCGAGTCGATAACGGGAACCGAAGAGGATCTCCACCAGGGCGGCTGAGTTCTCCGGTCTCTCGATGACTGTGAGCCACGATCGGAGCTCCGCAACCTCGGGCACCGACAACAGCCCGCCCACGTTGGCCACCTCCACGGGGATGCCATTTCTGGCCATGGCGTCGACCACCACCGCAAAGTCCTTGTTCTTGCGGAAGAGGACCGCCATCTCCGAAAACGGCACACCGTCGTCGTGGAGCTCCTCGAAGCGACGTGCGATCCAATCGGCCTCGGCCAGCGCGTCTCCTGCCCAGTACGTGATCACCTGGCCTTCCTTTTCCGGGTCGCTGGTCAAGAGCAACTCGGCAGCCGGGTTCGCCTTGCGCCGGATCTCATTGGCCACATCGAGGATTGTTTGTGAAGATCTCCGGTTGAGAGTCAAGCTCCGGTCCTGGGGCGGGCCCCCGCCGGCGGCCCGGAAGTGCAACGGGAACAGCTCGAAGTTCTCGGACGACGCCCCTCGCCACTCATAGATCGTCTGGTCTTCGTCTCCCACCGCGATCACCGGGAAGCCCTCACCAAATATCGTGGTGAGCAACACCCTCTGTCCCGGATTGGTGTCCTGGTACTCGTCGAGCACCACCACCTGATATCGGTCCCGTATCTCGCCGGCGAGCCCGGGATGGGTGCGGAAGATCCTCGTCGAAAGGGTCACCAGGTCGGCGTAGTCGACAACACCGAGCCGTCGCTTGTCCTCGCTGTACCGGAGCAGGGTCTGCAACATTTCGTTGCGGTTGTCCCATGTCTCGTCATCGGGGTGCTCCTGGCCGAGCAGGTCCCCGGGCTCGAGGAGGTGATCCCCGAGACGGTCGCCGAGGCCCCGGATCCTGTCGAGAGTCATCCGATTGGTGATGTCGAGGTGTTGGTAGGTGGTGTGATCAAAGGTCTCGGCCAGGATCTGTCGCGAGAAGGTGGGAGTTATCACCTTGACCCGATTGTCGACACCGACCAGGGCCCCGAACTCGAAGAGGACCTGGGCTGCGAAACCGTGATAGGTGTGGACCTCGATCTGACGCCCTTCGTCGACGATCCCGGTAATGGTCGAACGGACTCGATCGGCCAACTCGGACGCCGCCTTGTTGGTGAACGTGATACCCAGGATGCGCTCGGGGTCGACGTAGTGGTTGGTGATGAGGTTGGAGATGACCATCGCCACGGTGGTGGTCTTGCCGGTCCCGGCGCCGGCCCGGATCCGAATGGAGTCGGGACCGAGTGACAGGATTTCGGCTTGTTCGGGGCTCGGAATGAGGGATCTCATGGCAGGAAGGCTCCCTGACCCTCCGGCCAGGCGGGGCACGACTTCTTGAAACCACAGTTTCGGCAGCCGTCGCCAACTCTGGGCCCCCAGAGCTCGGAGCGGATGGACCTCGTGACCTGCGCCATCGTCGCCTCGACCTCGGTCAGATGATCGAGATCGAGGGAACGGGTGGTGACCTTCTTGGTGTCGACCCTCGGATACCACATCTCGGCGCCGATCACCGGCTCCCCGTAGGACCGGGCGACAGCCGAGGCATAAAAGGCGAGTTGGATCGAGCTGTTGCCCTCCTCGACGGTGGCGGCGCTCTTGGACGTCTTGTAGTCGACCACTTTGAGACCGACGGGTGTCCGCTCGAGACGATCGACCAGGCCCATCCATGGGGTGTCGTCGATCACCGATTCGACCTTCATCTCCAACCCGATCGGCTGTCCGTCGGGGCTCGGCCATAGCGTGTAGAGCTTGGTGAGCGCCGCCTCGGCATGTCTCAACCACGCCGCGTTCAACTCCGGAGTGCCGAAGTCGGCTTCCCCGTCCCAGACCCGGCGCAAATGGCCCAGGGCGTTCTCGAGATCGGCATGCGCCTTCCCGGTGCCCACGACGTCGGCCTCGGAGCCTTCCATGGCGGCATGGAACAGGGTGCCGAATTGGGCGTAGGGCGATCCGGCGTCGCCCAATCGAAGCCTCCGCTCGAGGGCGTAGCGGCGGGGGCAGGTGGCATAGGAGTCGGCCTGGCTGGGCGACAGCCGAAGATCCTCTCCGATGATCGGCTGGTCGGGGCCGGGCTCTCTGACGCCGGCGAAGGCCGAAGCCTCCCACCAAACCTCAGGTGGAGAACCGAGGACCCGGGCGGCGGCCAGGCGATCGGCCGCCGTTCGCTCGGGGTCGAACAGGGTTCGGCGCATTGCCACCTCGGCCTCGATGACGGTCACCGGTTGGCGTTCGTCGTCGCCGGGGCGGCCGAGATCGGAGACCGAGTCGACACCCGATGCCGCGACCAGGAATCGAGAAGGACGGTGCTCACCCTGGTCGACCCCGGCGGCTGTGGCGGTCCACACAACCCGCAAGCGAGCCCGGGTCATTGCGGTGTAGGCGAGACGCATCTCCTCCTGGACCTGGAACAGATGCTGGGCCGCGGCGTCCGTTGTCCGCTCAGGTGACAGCAACTCGGGTCGCAGCATTCGACGACTCCGTCGCAGGTCGGGGAAAATACCTTCCACAGCATTGGCGATGAAGACCACATCGAATTCGAGCCCTTTCGACTGATGCAGGGTGGTGAGCGTGACCTGGTCTTCCTGAGGCCGGAACGCCAGGAGAGGCTCGGATTCGAACCCCTCGTCCTGGGCCATCTCGAAGAAGCGGGCCAAAGTGACCTTCTCGTCCCGTTCCGCCTGGCGGGTGAGAACCTGAGCGAAGGCGGTGATGGCGAGACGCCATAGTCGCCGATCGGGGTCGGCGACAAGCCGATCCACGCCCTGCAAGCGGTTCCATGCCTCCCAGAAACCGTCGGCAGCGGGTATAGCCGCGGCCCACGAAGGGTCGGCGAGCAACTCCTCGAGGTCGGTCCGCTCGGGCAATTCGGTGCCAACGACTTCGGCCCAGGAGGCTCCGCTCCTCCGACGCTCCCTCAGCATCGCTCGCTCCTGACCCAACCCGAGGGTTACCAGAGGCCCGAGCAGGAGGCGACGCATCGCCCGGTCGGCGTCGGCCCTCTCGCCAGGGGTGGCCCGCCGATGGCCGCCTTCCAGCGCGGCGACCCGGGCCAGGTCGTCGAAGACCCGAACCGCAGGATGATCGACGAGTCGCGAGTCCGGGGAATCGTGCGGAACCGACCTTCGTTCGAGGGCCCGGCTCAACTCGTTGATCAACTCGCGCTTGGAGCGCACCAACACCGCCACCGCAGATGGGCTCACTCCCTCGACCCGGATCACGTGCTCCACCTCACGGGCGATCCAGTCAGCCTCTGCCGTTTCCTGGTCGAAGACGTGGGCTTCGACCCGGCCCTTGTGCTCCGCAGGCTGCACCGGCCCCGCCGAACCCGGCAGTTCACCCGATGACACCACCCGGAGGGCCGCTTCCATGATGTCGGATGGAACCCGGAGGCTTTGGGTCAGCACGATCCGGGTCAGCTCGCGGTGCCGGTCGGCGAATTGGGCGATATTCCTCAACTCAGCCCCACGAAACGAGTAGATCGATTGATAGGGGTCCCCGGCCACGGTGAGGTTGCCGTGACTCATGGCGAGCAACCCGGCAAACTCGGCCTGGGCCGGTGATGTGTCCTGGTATTCGTCGACGATCACGTAGCGAAACCCAGCTGCCAGCTCCTGTCCCCGGGCGGTGCCCAGCATCTCCACTGCCGAGACGAGGAGAGTGCCGTAGTCGGTTCGCGGCAATGCCTCGAGAGCTTCCCGGTAGCGACGGAACAGACCGGGGATGCCTCGCCAATCGGCGCGCTCTTCGGCGCGTTGCTCCAGATCGGAGGGGGAGAGGAGGCGCTCCGAGCACCGGGTGAGAAAGTCGGCGATCTCCGCTGCGAAGATCCTGGTGTTGAGGATGCCCCGGTATGTGACGGGCCATTGGCTCGGGTCCTCCTTTGCCAGAAGGTCTGCCACGAGGGTCACCTGTTCCGGTGGGGTGAGGGGGACCGGGCGCTCGCCTGCGTTGCCTGTCTCCAGCAACCTGAGCGCCAGAGAATGGAAGGTGGAGGCGTCAACGGGCACTCCGGACCCACCGAGGGTGATTCCCACCCGTCGCCTCATGTCGGCTGCGGCGCGCCGCGAGAAGGTGAGAAGCGAGATCTGGTCGCGGCGGGCCCGACCGCTGTTGACGATGTGAGTCACCCGCTGGATCAAGAACTCGGTCTTGCCGGTCCCGGGACCGGCGACGATCAGCTGGGCGCCGTCGGGGTCGGACACCGCCGAATCCCAGTCTCCGGGATCGACCCGGATCTCCCTGACTGTCACCTGGCGATCGTAGGTATCAGGCAGCGGAAGGGAGATCGGTGTCCCGGGTTTCTATCAGTTCCGCTTCGATGCCCAAGGCCCGCAGGTAGAGGACGGGGTCCGAGTAGGGGTCGGCTTCCTGGTTCAGGGCTGCGGGCTCTTCCTTCATCAACTGTCTCATGGGCACCACGCTACGGGTGGCCTGTGACAGGAAACCCGCTCCGACCTCATAGCATGGGGGTTCGAATGACAAAGACACTCACTCCGGTGGTGAAGGCCGTCGGTCACGAATTCGACTCACCCATGTACCACGAGGCGGTCGGCCAGTTCGACCGGGTGGCGCGGCTGATGGGTCTCGACGACAACGTGGCGGACAGGCTCCGGGTCCCCCAGAAGTCCACGACCGTCAGCTTCCCGTTTCGGCATGACAATTACTCCGAAGTGGAGACGCTGTTCGGCTATCGGGTGCAGCATCTGACCACCATGGGGCCGACCAAGGGCGGGATCCGTTTCGCCCCCGACGTCGACCTGGGCGAGGTCGCTGCCCTTGCCATGCTGATGACCTGGAAGTGCTCGATCGTGGGGCTGCCGTTCGGAGGGGCCAAGGGCGGGGTTCGTCTCGACCCGATGCAGCTCTCCCGGGCCGAGCTGCAAAGGGTGACCCGACGATTCACCATGGAGATCATCCATCTGATCGGCCCGGATACCGACATTCCTGCTCCCGACCTCGGGACCAACGAGCAGGTGATGGCATGGATGATGGACACCTACTCCCAGCACGTCGGCCATTCCGTGCCGGCAGTGGTCACCGGCAAGCCACCATCCCTCGGCGGGAGTGTCGCCCGGAGGGAGGCCACCGGACGGGGCATCATGTTCCTCTTGCCCCAGGCGGCGGCGATTCGAGAGCTCGACCCCAAGGATGCCACGGTCGCCATCCACGGCTTCGGGAATGTGGGTCGCTATGCGGCGATAGCCGGCAATCAGATGGGTGCCCGGGTCGTGGCGGTGTCAGATATCTCCGGAGCTGTCTACAACCCCGATGGGCTCAAGATCGAGACGCTGACGAACTGGGTCGACGAGAACCGGTTTCTCGAGGGATACCCGGACGCCGACCATCTCGATGGGGATGAGCTGTTCTTCCTGCCTGTCGACGTGTTGGTGCCGGCGGCGGTCCAGAACGTGATCCGAGCCGACAACGCCGACAACATTCAGGCCAAGATCATCCTCGAGGGGGCCAACGCCCCAACGACCATCGAGGCAGATGACATGCTCCGGGCCCGTGAGGTGCTCATGGTTCCCGACATCCTCGCCAACGCCGGTGGGGTCACCGTCTCCTACTTCGAATGGGTGCAGGACGTTCAGAAGTACTTCTGGACGGAAAACGAAGTGGTAGCCCGTCTCCGGGAGATCATGACGCGGGCTTTCAGCGACGTGCACAACATCGCGCTCAGCGAGAATGTGGACCTACGGACCGCCGCCCTGATCAAAGGGATCCGCAAGGTGGCGGACGCCAAGCTGGTGAGGGGTATCTTTCCTTAGACGGCTTCCACGAAGGCCGGGCAGATCTCCTTGAACGAGCACCAGTCGCACAACCGGCTCGGCCTGGTCGGATACCGCCCCGAGGTCATTGCTCGCTCGATCGCGGCCCACAACGCGCGCAGCTGACCATCCATGGCGTCGAGTTGGCGGTCGTCTACCTCGAGACGGTATTCGGTGGGCCCGTTCAGATAGAGCAGCCTGACCTCCTTCGGAGTCTCCCCGGTCCGCCTTCTGATGAGCAGGGCATAGATCTTCAAGGCGAAGAAGGCAGGTAGGGCGTATCTCTCCGGGGGCGCCGATCCGGTCTTGTAGTCGGTGATGACCAGAAGGCCATCCTGGTCGCGGTCCATCCTGTCGAGGATGCCGCGAATCACGATCCCGTCGAGATCCTCGAGCATGTCCAGCTCACGGTCGACGGGGTCGAAACTGGTTGGGTCCTCCACTCCGAAGTAGTTGGCGAGGAGCTCCATCGACTCCAGACCCCATGTCCGCTCGGCTTCCGTGTCCTCGAACAGCCCGTCGAACTCCTCGTCGCCCCTCAATTCGGTCCACGCCTCCCGGAACAGGTTGTAGAGGAGATCGGGCGAGCGCTCCGGGGCCGGATGATCGAAGAGGCGCTGCAGGGCGAGATGGGCCGTCGTGCCCCTGGCCTGATACACGGAAGTGGGCTCGGGGAGGCGATCGATCGCCCGAAACTTGAACAATTGGGGACATGTCTTGAAGTCACCTGCCCGGCTGGGGGAGAGCGTCGTCAGTTGGCGGTCGGGTGCTTCGACTGTCATGGAGGCGAGTGTAAGGACCCCGGGTGACAGGAACGCGGAGCCTTTTCGGGCACCGCGAAATCACCCGGTAGGACGCGAAAAGAAACCCGCCGTCTCGCTTGACGCTCCTCAAGGCACTACCTACGTTCCCGACTACCGACATGGAGGAAACTTCAAGCCGGGGAAGGAGAGACTTCGGTTTTTCCGGATCGCCATCAGGCCGGGGGCCCGCTTTCCTGGCAGGGTGGTACGAGAGCCCCGAGAGGGCTGAGGCTTCGGCCGAGGCTCCCTCGGGGTTTCTCGCGCCCGTGGTCGGAGGTCATGCGATCGCTCCGCGAAAAGTGGACACCTGATCGCGAAAATCAATTCGCCCCTGGGTTTGCGGTGGCCATGGCCACGGTCTACTTTTCCCGAACGCCACAGGGGTGACCCTGAGGCACCCCGGACAGTGGGTACGGAGCGGCGAAAGCCGATCCGGGAAGAATCCCCTCGGTGCGGGTGCCCGGAGCATCGGGAAACCGAATGCTCGGGGTGGTTCGGGAGACCGAACGGGGATCTTTCGGGATCGTCGGGCGGCCTGCCGACCGGCGGGTCTTCGGACCTGCCACCTCCCTGGAAACGGGGAGAGCGGTCACCGATCGCAGCGATCTTCGGATCGAGGTGAATCAGTGAGCGCCCGTCGAAGGCCTCGGCCGTCGACGACTTCTGAGCGGAGTTGGGTCCCCGGCCCGGCACCGATCGGAACGAGAGCCCCGAGAGGGTTGAGGCTTCGGCTGATGCTCCCTCGGGGCCTTCTCGGTTGTGGGGGCGTCAGAGACATCGAGCGAGCGGCCCGCCTGCCGTGACCTGTAGCCTTCCGGGCCATGGCGTACCCGCAGGATCTCCTCGCTCCCGGGGAGTCGATCGTTTTCGAATTCGGGGCCCATTGGTTTGCGCTCTTGAAAGAAGCGCTGGTCACCGTGGCCTACGTGGTGCTGTTGATTCTTCTGGTGCCCGATGGCGTCAACGGATGGGCGTTCACGATCATCACCGCGCTTTGGCTATGGATCGCGGTCGGCGGTTTCGTCGGATGGCGAACCAGAGAGAATGTGATTACCACCGAGCGTTTTGTGGTCCGGGCCGGGATGGCACGCAAAGTCGGCTATGAGATTCCCCTGGAAGTGATCACCGACGTCGCCTTCCGTCAGAATCTGATCGAGCGAGCGGTTGGGGTCGGGGACATGGTGATCCAGACGGCGGGCTCCGCAGGTCGTAATCGGCTGACCAATATCCCCGATCCGGAGAAGGTGAAATCGATGCTTGTCGAGACCCGCCGCAACCGGACGAATTCGATGTCATCCGGGAGGCAGGTGGCTTCTCCCGCCCTCACCGCGCCAGGAAAGTCGTCGGCCGAGCAATTGGAAATCCTGGGCAGGCTGTTCGACCAGGGAAAGCTCACGCAAAGGGAGTACGACGCCGAGAAACAAAAGCTGCTCGGCTGAAGAACGGAAGGAATCATGGGCTATCCGCAAGAGTTGTTGAGCGCCGGGGAGAAAATCGAGACCGAGTTCCGACCGCATTGGTCCCAGATCCTGAAAGAGGGTCTGCTCTCCATTCTGATTGTCGTGCTCGTCATCCTCGTCGCCACCAGGCAATTCGACGCCAAGACCTGGGTGATCGGCGCCCTGGTTGTGGTGTGGTTCGTGCTGGTGATTGCCGGGTTCGTGCGTTGGTGGACCACCCAGCACGTGATAACGAACGAGCGGCTCATCTATCGGACCGGGCTGATCTCGAAGAAGGGAACCGAGATCCCGCTCGAAGTGATCAATGACGTCACTTTCAAGCAATCGATGATCGAGCGAATCTTCGGATCTGGCGACCTGCTGATCGAGTCCGCCGGCACCCATGGGCAGTCGGCATACACCAACATCCCCCAGCCGGAGCGGGTCCAGAAGCTGATCTACGAGGCGCGTGAGACACGGATGGCGGCGATGCGATCCGGGGGGGCGCCGGTGGCGCCCGTTGGCAGCTCAGTTGGCGACTTGGAAACCCTTTCCCGGCTCCATGATGAAGGCAAGTTGACCGACGAAGAGTTCGAGGCCCAGAAGGCAAAG
>DATDPP010000039.1:0-3811 GCA_035292685.1 Acidimicrobiia bacterium | reverse complement strand
CTCAGGCAGGACCGAGCTGTTTTGCCTCGGTCCGTTCCTTCTCTTTGATTGCCATCAAGATCTTCTCGGCGGTGGCGGGAAGGGCTGTGATGCGCACCCCAACGGCGTCGTGGATCGCATTGATGATCGCCGCCATGGTGGGCACCAGGGTGGGCTCACCGACTCCTTTGGCGCCGAACGGTCCGACCGGGTCGTGACTCTGCACCAGATCCACCTCGATCCTGGGCATGTCGAGACTCGTCGGAATCAGGTAGTTGGTGAGGTTGGGGTTGACCTGACGCCCCTCGGCATCGAAGAGAATCTCTTCCTCCAGCGCCATGCCGATTCCCATCGCGATCCCGCCCTCGATCTGCCCTTCGGTCAGGGCGGGGTTGATGGTTGTTCCAGAGTCGTGCGCCGCGCAGATCCTGACCACTTCGACCTCGCCGGTTTCGTCGTCGACCTCGACCTCGGCGATCTGGGTTGCGTAGACGTAGGTTGCGAAGGGTTTGCCCTGACCGGTTTCGGGGTCCATGGGGACCGTGGGGGGATTGAACGAAGCGCTGCCGAGGGGAGGACGTCCCCGGACGGTCTGAGCACGCACCGCCACCTCGGCGATCCCCACCTGTTTGTCGGGGAATGTCTTGGCCCGGATCCGGCGGTCGACCGCCTCGAGTTCTCCCGGCACCACACCCAGCATCTCCGCCGCCACCTCGAACAGGATCGCCTTGGCCTCCCCCGCGGCTAGACGGACCGCGTTGCCGGTCACGAAAGTGGTGCGACTGGCGATCGCTCCGGTGTCCATCGGAGTGACATCGGTGTCGGCTGAAACCACATGGACATCGTCGGCGGAGATCCCGAGTTCTTGGGCGGCGATCTGGCCGAGCACAGTAAGTGACCCTTGCCCTACCTCCACCGTCCCGGTGAGGACGGTGGCGGTGCCGTCTTCGTTCACCTTGACCACTGCCGAACTCGGATTGGCGGTAACAATGAACCCGATCGGATACCACATGCAGGCGATGCCCCGCCCCGCCCGCTTCATCGTCCCACCTCGTGCCATCCGCTTCGCTTGGCCGCTACTCGTAATGTCTCTTTCAGGGCGACGGCTTGGAGTATCTGGCCGGTGTGGCTAGCCGATCCCTCTTCGAAGCCGTTTAGGAGCCTGATCTCGAGGGGGTCCATCCCGAGCGAATGAGCGATCTCGTCCATCTGCGATTCATAGGCAAACGCCACTTGCGGAGCCCCGAACCCTCGCATGGCGCCGGTCACCGTCTTGTTGGTATAAACGGCGTGGCCCTCGACACGGACATTCGGGATCCGATAGGGGCCGGCGGCCAGGATCGCCGCCTTGCCAACCGTTATCGCACTTACAGACGCGTAGGCGCCGCCGTCCAGAACCAAATGCACGGAACGGGCCCGCAGGCGACCATCGTTGGTGACACCGGTCTTGTAGTCCATGACCAGGGGATGGCGGGTGGTCGAGGCAATGAACTCCTCTTCACGGCTGAAGACGGCCTTGACCGGTCGCCCGGTCTTCTTGGCCAGCAGCGCCAGGATCGGTTCGGTCCTGATCTCGTTCTTCCCCCCGAAGCTCCCACCGATGATGGTGGCCGTGAGCCGGATCCGGTTCATAGGAAGACCGAGGGTGCGAGCAAGGTCGGCGCGACCGAGCGTGATCCGGCCGTTGGTCGAATACACATGAAGCTGACCGTCGGGCTCCCAAAGGGCGATCGAAGCGAAAGGCTCCAACGGGACGTGCTCGATCATCTGGGTGGTGTACCTGCGCTCGAAGATCTGGTCGCTCTCATCGAACCCTCTCTCGACATCGCCCCTGCTGATCACCTTTGAGGTATATACGTTGTTGTTCCGGTGGATCTTTGGAGCATCGGGGTCCATCGCCACCAGCGGGTCGAACACGGCTGGGAGCGGCTCATACTCGACCTTCACGGCGGCCAGGGCCTCCCGGGCCTGCTGTTCTGTCTCGGCGGCGACGGCCACGATCCCGTCACCCCGATAGCGCACCCGGTCGGCCGCCAGGACCGGCTGATCCTGATACGTAGACCCGAACGAATTCACCGGGACCTCGGCACCGGTGAGCGTGGCCACCACCCCCGGCATCTTCTCGGCCTCACCGACCCCGACCGACAAGATCCGCGCATGAGCATGGGCGCTACGCAGGATCTTGCAATGCAGCATCCCGGGAAAGGACAGATCGTCGATGTATCTCGTAGTGCCGGTGATATGGGTCCGGATATCGGGACGGGAAACTCGCCGTCCGATGGCCGGCGTCTGCTTGTTCACTTCGGGGGTGAGGGCAGGAACGGCGGGCAGCGAATCGGACACAACGACCGGAAGATGGGTGGCCGGCGGTGCCTCGAGCAGTTGGCGGGCCTCCACCTGCTTGTCTTCTGTGATTCTCCGGGACATGTCGACCTCCGTCAGGCAGGCGGTCCGATACCACCAACGCGGGCCCGAGCGCGGCAGACTTCCGTGATGGCTTCGATGACCTTGGTGTACCCGGTGCAACGGCACAGATTGCCCGACAGAGCCGCACGGATTTCCTGCTCCGTCGGAGCGGGATTCTCATCGAGGAGCGCCTTCGCCGAAATGATCATACCCGGAGCGCAGAATCCGCACTGATAGGACGACAGACGCTCGAAGGCCACCTGCAACGGATGCAAGAATTCGACGCCGCCCAGCCCCTCGATAGTGACGACCTCCCGGCCGTCCACCTGCACAACGAGAAGCAAACACGAATTGACGCTCAACCCGTCCACCAACACCGTGCAAGCACCGCAATCGCCAACATCGCAACCCAGTTTGGACCCCGTCAAACCCCACGAGTCCCGCAGCGCCGACAACAGCGTAGTCTCGGGCGACACCACCGCCCGCCTGACTACCCCGTTGACCGTCACCTCGACTTGGTGCACACCGTCTCCTCTCATACAGCCGTAGCTTTAGCCAGAGCCTCCTCGAGAACCCGGAACGTGCCCACCGCGATCAGCTCACGCCGGTAAGCCGCCGAAGCCCGGAAATCATCGATGGGCCGCGCCTCAGTAACCGCCACCTGGGCGGCCTCACGCAAGCCGGCCGTGTCGCCAACCTTCATACCCGTCACCATGGCCTCAGCCCGCAAAGCCCGGACCACGGTAGGGCTCACCGCCCCCAACGCAATCCGGGTCTCGACGATCAGGCCCCCCTCCACCGCCACGCTGGCAGCCGCACTCACCAGAGCCAACGCCTGACCCTTACGAAGACCGAACTTACGGAAAGACGCCGACCGGCCCAACATGACAGCCGGGATCAGGACATCAACCAGGATCTCATCCGGAGCCAGAGCCGTCTTACGAGGCCCAACAAAAAACTCGGTAATCGGCATCTGTCGTTTCCCCGCCGCCCCGACCACCGTCACCAACGCATCCAAAGCAACCAACACCGGACCGCTATCCAGCGAAGGCACACAAGTAACCAGATTGCCACCAATAGTCCCCATATTGCGAGTCTGCACAGCCCCGATGGTTGCCGCGGCAGCGACCATCGCCGGTGCGTGCTCGGCTATCAGCAAAGACCGCACAATCTCGCTATGCGTCACCAACGCACCAATCCGCAACCCAGCCGAGGTCACCTCGATTCCCCGCAATCCCCGAACGCGACCCAAATCCACCACAAATTGCGGACCATTCGCAGCGTGCTTGAGCTCGACCAACAAATCCGTACCACCCGCCAACAACCTGACATGCGGAGCATGCCGCGCCACCGCATCAAGCGCCTCATCCAAAGAACCCGGAGCGACAAATTCAAAAGACCTCACAGAAACACCCTCCTCCAGGCA
>DATDPP010000038.1:0-8402 GCA_035292685.1 Acidimicrobiia bacterium | reverse complement strand
ACCGTCACCAGCTCGCCTTGGAAGACCCGGAGGTCCTCGATCCGAGCCTGGCGGCAGGACCAGGTCCCTTCCTCGCCCAGCTTCGCATCGAGAGGGAGGCCTCGAAGCGACATCTCGAGTCAGTCGTCGAGTCATATCACGACCGGGATTGGCGAAAGAACCACAAAGGGTTTGGTGGGTATCCCGAAGACCACTTGTGGTCGGCGACTAGAGGCTTCCTCGACTTGGACGAGGCCTTAGACAAGAACCGACAGGATCAGGGGTGATAAGCCGATCCGAGCAGGGATCACTCTCAGTCAGCGCGGGCGGTAGACGTCGCCCCTGTGGCCGATCCGGAGGACGATGACTTCTCGATTTTCCTCGTCGATCCGATAGAGGATCCGGTAGGTACCTCGCCGCGCACTCCAGACGCCTTCCAACTCGCCTCGGAGCGGGACCCCTAGTCGCCTTGGATTCTCGAGAAGTGGTCCCGTGATGAAGTCGATGACGGCAAAGGCAATTGATTCGGGGAGGGTCTCTTGGATCGCCCTGGCGGCAGGGGCGGTGACAACGATCTCGTATCGCGCTCCACTCACTTGGGCCTGAGGGCCTTCACCGCCTCGGTGCCACGGACCACATCACCGTCGAGGTAGGCGCGGTGTGCTTCGACGAGCTCGGCGACTGCCTCGGAGTCTCCAAGGACGGCGACGGTCTCCTCGAGTGATTCGAGGTCCTCGGTGCTGATGAGCACGGCTGCCGGAGTCCCGTTGCGGGTTACCACCACCCGTTCGTGGTGTTTCTGGACTCGGTCGATGAACTCGGAGAACCGGTCGCGGACTGAGCGCAGAGACTCACTGGTCATGGGCACAATTGTGCCACGCGGCAAGAGCTAGGGAAAGAGGCTCGTTCGACCCGTGAACGGTGCTAACCCCTTTCTCGATATCAGGCAGAAGTGGTCGGGGAGGCAGCCAGCAGGCTTCCTGGCTAGTGCAAGACTGAAGGTCAGTGTTCAGTCTGCACGCAACGAAGAAGCTGCTCGACAGAGTGAAGGCGCCAGTCGAGCCTGTCGTCTCTGAGCCGACGACCGCTTTGGGGAACTGGTATGGGACTGTGCTCTTCTGGAGGCCCCAGGTGGCGTTGCTGGTCAACGAGCAGACCCTGTATCCGATTCTGATGCCGCTGGCGCCGGCCGCAATGCTCATGGATCGGTTCCCGGGCGCGCTGCGGCAGATTCTCGGAGCGCACGGCGTCTCGGAGGAGTTCATCGAAGCCGTGACAGCCGAGATGACGGATGGCCGGTACGCGAAGACGGAGAGTCGGAGTCTGCTCGGGATCATGAACGAGTTCAGATACCTGGCCGAGGCTCATCCGGCGAGTAGGGGAGTGGATCTGGTGTCCCTCGCACTCCGGTTGTCAGAGACTCCGTGCGGGCCTCTCTACAAACGTCATGGCAGTCCCGACCGAGAGCTCCAGGCCGCGGTCGATGCCTGGTTCGAGCGACAGGATGAACGACGATCCGGATAGTCATAGCTGACCTGAGGCGTGTGGTGTCCGTCAGGTGTCCGTCAGAGGACGAAAAACGATGAAAACCGGTGAGAGCCAACAAGAGCCAAATCCCCAGGTAGATCGGCTATGTTGCAGAAACTACCAGGTAGTCAAAACCCCTTGATCTGCCCTTACAAGGCAGGGGTCGGCGGTTCGAGTCCGTCAACGCCCACAATCGACAGCCCCTCGTCAGGGGTGGACTGTGGGGCCCGTTTCGGCGCCCTCCTTGACCCCGGCGAGAGCCGCGGCGGGCGCAGAGAAGTGGCTCAACTTCTGCGTGATTGATGCCGACAAACAGGTTGAAGGGTTTGCTCCGTCCTCGCCCAAGAGGGAGCACTACATGAAGTTATTTGGGGCCTTGCCCAGGCCTCGGAAAAGGTCGGCTGCCCCGGCCAGTTGGATCACATCGCGCGGCGGATCTCGCGGAGAAGGCGGAGCCGCCCTCGTTGAGTTCGCCGTTGTCATGCCCCTCCTGGTGTTGCTCCTGTGCGGCATCATCGACTTCGGCTGGCTGTTCGCTCAAAACCTCGATGTTCGTCATGGTGCGCGAGAAGGTGCTCGTCTCGCCGCGGTGAACTTCCCCGAGGGCCCCTCGCCGAATTCTGGGGCCCGTTCCGACGCCAATCGGGATGAGCTGGTGGCTGAAGTATGCGCGCGCATGCAGACCCCAACGGACGCTGACATCACCATCTCCAGCACAGGTGCTGTCGGCGACTCTGCAACTGTGACGGTTACCACGCTGGGTCATACTCTCACCGGCTTCCTCGATTTCCTTCTCCCGCCAACTCTCAACTTGAATTCCACGGTTCAGATCCGGCTGGAACAGGCCGCGACTTGGACCAACACCACTGGCGTCCAAATGTGCCCGTAATCAAAGCTTCGGTGGGCGACTCCGAGAGGGGGGTAACCGCTCTCGTGGTTGCGATTGGGATGTTGGTGATCATGGGGTTTATCGCGCTTGCAGTGGACATAGGGTTGGCGATGAACGAACGGCGGCAAGACCAGTCTGCCGCCGATGTCGGGGCCCTGGCCGCAGTCCAGTCGGCGCAGCCCAACCCGGGTTGCTCGGGCGCGGCATGCTTCATCCAGGCAGAGACCAACGGCGCCAACGCCGCCATCGTTGTCGCCAACGCCTCTTTGGACGACCCCTCGCTGGCCGACTGGTCCAATTCTGCTCTGTGCGGCACACCTCCCGCGGGATTCACCCCCTCTTCGACCTCGGATTGCGTGGCGTTCACCGACAACTTCCAACGTGCCTGGGTAAGGATCCCCACCATTGCTTCTCCTACCTCGTTTTCCAAGCTTCTGGGTAGCGACCAGATAAACGTCTCCGCCTCCGCAGTCGCCGATCAGGGTTTCGTGAATCCGGGCCCGGTGCTCCCATTCCTCCTCCCCGGCAACGCCGCAGGCACCGACTACAACTGCCTCAAGACCGGCCCCAATCCATCCTGGGGTATTTGTGCGGACCTTCCCTCGTCCGGCAACTTCGGCTCCATGGACTTCTTCCTCTATGGCAACTCCGCGCGCAACACCACGGCAAAATGCAGTGGAGACACCAACGGACGTCTCCTCTCCAACATCGCCCGCGGTGTGGATCACCCCCTCGGATTGCATCCCACCGGTGTCGGCCCCGGGACGCAGGAACCCGATAACTGCCCCAACCTCGGCGCCGAGCCCGACATGGCTCAAGGCCAGCCTGGTGTCGGCTCTGCCCTCGAGGGCGGCATGCTCTACGGGGGCAGCGCCTACTCGGCGGACGGCACCTCATACAATGGGAGAATCGAGGATGGTTCAGGGTTCAAGGTGCGCAATGCGGGCGGGGGCAATCCTGAGGCAAGGGTTGACAACGGCGCCATATGGAATTACTTGAAGGGGGGTCTCCCAGGGGCTTGTGCCGGCGTCGATACCCCCGCCGAGATGCTCAGCTGTATCAGTTGGGCCAAGAGCACCAGCACCGTGATCTTCGAGGAGTCAATCATCGACTCTCCACGGTTCGGTTTCACGCCTCAAGTGGCAGAGCCCGACTTTCTCACGCCGGGCTCTTACTACCACATCATCGGTTATCAGCCAGTTTTCATTGACACCACTTACTACGGCTGCAATGCCAGCAGCTGCGCCATAGTGCACACCCCTGCGATCTCAACCTCGGGAGCCTGCCCGGCCGCACCCGGGTCCATTACCTGTGGTACTCCTGGACAGGGCAACAAGAGCCTGGACGCGGTGACCGCCTACATCATCTCACCTCTCATCCTCCCCGACGTCGCCAAGTCGCCATCACCCGGCGACGACGGCCAGCGCCGCTTCAACCTCTCGGGGTGACCTCTGGGTGGGACCCGAGACCGGATGCGAACTTCACCCTCGGGGTTCCGTGGCTTCGCTCGCCGCGGGGCGTCGGAGCAAGAGCCAAGACACTCCGCCCACCGCCGCCAGGCCCACGAACATCAGCCAGAGCGGCGATTCGGGGTCAGTGGTGTCGGGTCCGGGCACTCCCGGGGCCGGGGCTTCGCTGAAAGTGGTCGGAGGGGTGTCGACCAACGGGGCGGCGGTGAAGACCGATCCTTCCCAGTTTGAGCGGGCAGATGGCGGTACCAACAGCATGGCTCCGGGATAGGTGAAGAGCCGGGTCAACTCCGAGCCGGTTTCCATTCCTACCTCGACCACGTTGATTGCGAACTCGCTCGGATAGAAGATTGCTCCCGTTTCGTCGGTGACATATGCGGTGTGGGCATAATCAGCCGGCTGCCCCTCACCGATCACCTCCAGGTCCGTGGAGTAGATGAGGCCGACGTCAGAGGTGCAGGAGTCGTGGAGATAGACCCTTTCGTCGTCCATCCACACCGGATAGATGTCGCAGGCGAACCCGGTCTTTGCAGAGGTCCCCTGCTCGAGATCGATCACGAATACCCGGCCATCGGGGGCGGCCGATTCCCAGTCCACTGCGGAAATGGCAAGGTGGGACCCGTCGGGGGAGGGGACAGCAGCGACGATCTGGCCTTGGACATCACCGATTGGCTCACCGAGCGGGGTCAGGATTCCGGTGCCGTCCTCGACCCGGTAGACCGTCCCATCACTCCCTATCGCGACCGGACCGTCGGCGGTGTCGACCAGTCTCTCGATGTTCTCCGCCACCACCTCGGTGACGCCGTCGGCGTAACGGACCAGGGTGCTCTTCTCGACACCCGACAGCACCTTGATCGCTAGCAGCGGGTTGCCGGCGGGGCCGGCACAGAGAAGGCCGGCGAGCCAAGCGCCGCCGGTGGTGTCGAGTTGAAACTCGTCGATCACCCCGAGATTGGTGAAAGACCAGACCTTGACCGTGGTATCCGAGGTGGCACCGATGAAGGTCTCGTGGTCGGGGCAGGCACTCACCATCCAGGGGAACGGACCCTCGCCATAGCCCACGATCTGGCCCTGGCGGTCGAGGGCCATCAAGCCCGCATCTCCCATATCGGCAGCCACGATCAGGTGGGGTGGCGAACCCGTCACCGGCTCGGGCAGGCCCTCGGCAGCGGAGAGCAAGACGTCGGGGTCGAGGGTCCAACACAGGTTCCCCTCCCATTCGCCCCCAGCCGCGGTGAGGAGGAAGCCGGCCCTGGTACCGACAGGAACTTCGATGCCACAGGCACCGCCATCAGCGGCGCTCTTGACCACCACTGTCTCTCTGATGTCGCCCTTCAGCGTGGCCTCGACCTCGAAGTAGAAATCGATCGGCTGCCCGCTGTTTGAGATCGGCCCAACGCCCCGGTCGACCTCGACCAGGGTTCCCACGAAGGCCCCATCCGCTTGGGCCAGGCCGGCGTACGGGTTCGGCGGCATACAGCTACATCCACGAGCCGGCAAAGCGCCCTGGATCATCAAGCCGAAAGCGATGAAGAAGGAAACGACAAGGGCACTCAGTCGACGCACGGCGGGCTCGATCACCTCCGCATTCTCCCCGTTTCGACGTGCGGGCACCGGGTTCGGGTTCCCGACCGATTCTGGGGTCTATAGACGAGCCGGTCCCCGGGCCCGATCGAAGGCGAAGACGAGGAGAGCGGAGAGACCGAGCAGCACCAACGGGCCCAGCACTCGCCGGCCGCCCTCGCCTATGGTGCGGACCAGGATCTCGAGGATCAGCAGCGGGGAGAGAACCAGCTCGACCATTGCCGGGGGGAGAACGGTTTCGAGCATCGCCGACACCGCGGCTGTGGCTCCGGCTCCGCTCGTCTCGAGGGTGTCGGAGACCTCTGAGGTGTTATCGGCCGCTATCTGATCCGGTGTCTGGGCGGCGAGGACGAGCACGTTCGATCCCGCCGGATCGTCTGTCGTGGAGGGGCTAGGCGGTTCGCTGCCCCCGGGAGGTGTGGGGTCGGGTTCGATGCCCGGCAATGTGGTCGGGGTTGGCCCACCCTGTCCGTTCCCATCCCCGTTCCCGTTGCCCGGCGGGGGTGGGACCACTCCTGAGCCCGGGCCATGACTAGTGGTGGTTGTGGTGGCTGGGGTGGTGGTAGTCGTCGACGGGCCCACGGTGGTGGTGGTGGTGGAGGTGGTAGTGGTCGTTACCGCAGGCACCCAGGCCGCGGCCAGATCCGAGATCTGGGCTCGGGCGTCGTTGCGCTTTTCCAAGAGCTGCTGTTTGGCCTGATTCCCTATGCTTCCCAATCCCGGATAGAGCATAACGAGGTTGGTTATCGTGGTTCGGGCATCGGTCCAGATGGCATCGACCGCGTCCTTCGCCGCGGCCTCGGCAACCGCTACCTCGTTCGCAGTGCCCAGACCACCGATCTCCGTCTCGAAGGCGCTCACCACGGCGTCTATGTCCTGTTCGGCCTGAACCTCGACCGCCCAGATCTGATCGGCGACATGTTCTGAGGTGTGGGTAGCGCCGACGGGTACGGCGACCAGCACCAACACGGCAACCAGCGTTGCCCCCATTGTGAGCCGCGCCCAAGCGGAATCCATGGTCATTTATCGGCAAATGTGTCGGTTTTCCTGAGCGGACAGGTCAAGACGACCCCGGTTGCTGCCGAAATTCAGGACGGGTGCGCAAACCGAACTCTGACTACGTCCAGATCCTGGTCGTGGGCGCGATGCTCACGGCGCTGCTCGTGCTGGCGGTCTTCCTGGTGAACCGGGAGAACTCCGGGGCGGTAGCAAGTGACGCCCAGACCGCGATTCTCTCCGAGTCCGCCTTGAGTGCGGCGGCTGGTGTGCGAAATACATCGAACTTCGCCGTGGTCCTGGCCACCAGCAATAGTGCCGACTCCCTGGTCGACGACGCCCGGCACGGCGCACAGACGGGTGCTGCAGAATTGCGCACACGCCTCGAGCGTCTCGTCGACGAGCTGCCTCCCCAACAGCAAAGCATGGTCAGCGAGGCTCATGCACTTTTCGAAGCAGCTACCGAGTCTGTCCTGGGGGCGTTGGACACAGGGGATGAGACTGCTATCTCGGAGGCGCTCACCAACCAGGGCGTGGCATACGATGAGTTGATCGCGGACCTGGCCGATGTTCGCGACGCCAGGACCGGGGAGATACTTCTGGCCGGGGAAGGGGTGGGCCGAGCCGCCGATGCGGTGCGATTCCTGGTCGTGTTTCTCATCCCTCTCGGGATTATGATCGGTGTCTGGCGGGCGTTGCGGCGCACCTCGCAACGGCGAATCCTCACCGAGGAGCTACGACACGAGCGCCAGGTCTCTCAATCGAAGGATTCCTTCATCGCGGACGTGTCACACGAGCTGAGGACCCCGTTGACCGGGATCTACGGATTCGCTTCGGCCCTGGAAGACGATGACGAGACGCTGAGCCCATCCTCACGCGAGCTGGTTGGCCTGATCGTCACCGAAGCAGCCGAATTGGCGCGCATGGTCGACGACCTGGTGGCCGCGGGCAGGATCGATGCCGGTGCCATCTCGTACAACCTCGAAACAGTGAAACTGGAACCAGAGATCCAAGAGGTGATCCGGCCCTTCAAGCGACGGGGGGTTTCGGTGGAAGTCGACAAAATTGGCATCTCGGTTCGGGCCGATCGTCTCCGTCTGAGACAACTGCTCCGGAATCTGGTGTCCAACGCCGCCAAGTACGGCGGGACCGAAATCGCGGTCACCGCCTACAGCCAGGGCGACACTGTCGTGATCGAGATCATCGACGACGGGCCCGGGGTGTCCACCGACATCGAAGACCGCCTCTTCAATCGCTATGTCCACGAAGGCGGGTCTGCCCTGCTCCAGGGCAGTGTGGGTCTTGGTCTTGCCATCGCCCGATCTTTCGCCGAGGGGATGGAGGGCACACTCGTGTACAAGAGGATCGAAGACTTGACGATCTTCGAAGTCACCCTGCCCCGTCCCGAACCAGGGGAGTCGAAGGGGGCGGATGCGGTCCTGAGCGGGGTGGGGACGAAGGCGAGCTGACAGCTCAGTCGGTGCTTGGACCGCGAATCAGGTCTCTCCCGAAGCCGCCGAAGAAAGTGACCCAGGTGACCAGACCGAGGAATTTGGCCACGTCTTCGATCACACTCGAGTACGGAGGTGTGGGCAGGTCGGCCTCCCCGGCGCCGTCGAGGACCACGGAGACGGCGAAAAGGCTAATCGCCACCAGGAAGACAGAGAGGTCGGGCCGGGTCTTGAGATAGGGCCAGGCTCTCCAGAACAGAACGACGAAAACCACCCCGTAGACGCCGATGGTCACCGGTGAAGGGATGCCCAGCCCGTTCTTGATCGTCTCGTGCAGGACAAAGGCGTCGTCGGCCCCAAGGACGATGCTGGTGACCGCCCCGGCAATCAGGAGGGAGTGCTGCCCCGGCGTGGTCTCGGCGCCGAGACAGAGGAGACAAATCGCCGCGGCCGACGCCCACAACGCCACTCCCGCCATCGAGACCAGACCCACATACCATTCTCCGT
>DATDPP010000037.1:0-2536 GCA_035292685.1 Acidimicrobiia bacterium | reverse complement strand
CGATAGGACCACCTTCGGGATGTAGGGGTCGTGGTAGGTCACCTCGGCGCCCTGCGTGGCCAGGAGCTTCAGGATCTCCAGTGCCGGGCTGTTGCGCGGATCGTCGATGTCCCGCTTGAAGGCAACCCCCAGGATCAGGATCTTCGACCCCTTGACGGGCCTGCCCGCGCGGTTCAGGGCCTCGGTCACCTTCCGGACCGTGTAGGCCGGCATGCCGGCGTTCGTCTCGGCGGCCAGTTCGATGAACCGGGTGTGGAAGTCATACTCGCGCGCCTTCCAGGCCAGGTAGACGGGATCGACCGGGATGCAGTGGCCGCCAACCCCAGGACCTGGATAGAACGGCATGAAGCCGAACGGTTTGGTGGCGGCGGCGTCGATCACCTCCCAAAGGTCGATCCCCATCCGGTCGCACAGCTCGAGCATCTCGTTGACCAGGGCGATGTTCACGCTCCGGAAGGTGTTCTCCAGCAGCTTGCACATCTCAGCCGCCTTGGGCCCACGGACCCGGTGGATCTGATCGGGGCCGATCAAGGCTCCGAACAGGGCGGCGCAGGCCTCTGTGCAGGCCGGGGTGCAGCCGCCGACCACCTTCGGGGTATTGGTGATGACGTAGCGCCTGTTCCCAGGGTCGATCCGCTCGGGCGAGAAGGCGAGGCAGAAGTCCCGACCGACCTCCAGGCCGGTCCGCTCCAGGATCGGGCGGACCACTTCCTCGGTGGTCCCGGGGTAGGTCGTACTTTGCAGGACCACGAGCTGCCCCGCGTGCAGGTGGCGGGCCACCATCTCGGCAGCGCCGATGACCGCGGTGAGGTCCGGGGCCTTCGCCTTGGTGAAGGGGGTCGGGACGCAGATGACGGCCGCATCCGCGCGGGCGAGGACCGCCTCGTCCGTCGCCGGGACCAACCGCCCCGCCTGGACGTGGGCGGCGAGGGCCGCGGCCGGCACGTCGCGGAGGTAGCTCACCCCGCGCCGCAGTTGGTCGACTTTCTCCTCATCGATGTCGAGGCCCACCGTCATCAGCCCAGCGTCGGCGAAGGCGACCGCGAGCGGCAGCCCGACGTAGCCCAGGCCGAGGACCGCCACCGTGGCGGTGCGGGTCTCGACCTTCCGTGTAAAGGCTTGATGGGGCATCACGTCTCCTCTGGGGCGGTCAGCGGGTGTAGTGCTCTCGGCACCAGGCGATGGTTCGCGTGAGCCCTTCCTCCAGTTTTACCTTCGGGACGAATCCGAGGACCGTCTTGGCTCGATCGATGGATGGCACCCGCCGTCGCGTGTCCTCGAACCCCTCGCCGTAGTAGTCTCGGTACGGGACAAAGACGATCTCCGACCGTGAGCCGGTCAGCCGTTTGATGGTCGTGGCCAGCTCCAGGATCGTGGTCTCCGCCTCGGCGCCGATATTGAAGACCAGGCCCTCCCCCGCCTTGACCTCCCCGGCTAGGAGCGTTCCCTCCACCGTATCGTCGATGTAGGTGAAGCAGCGGGTCTGCCGCCCGTCGCCGTGGACCGTGAGTGGCTCGCCCTTGAGGGCTTGACGGACGAGGTTGGCCACCACGCTGCCGTATCCTTTCTCATCAAGCCGGGGTCCATACGAGTTGAAGAAGCGAACGGTAGCCACGGGTAGTCCCTTGGCCGCATACGCGAATGCAAAATGCTCATCAATCGCCTTTGACGTGGAATATGACCAGCGGCCAACGGAGGTCGGCCCAAGGACCCGATCATCCTCCTCGTAGAAAGGGATCTTGGCCGATTTGCCGTAGATCTCGGAGCTAGAGGCCAACACCACCTTCTTCCAGTACTTGAACGCGGCGCCAAGGACCGCCTCTGTGCCGGTCACATTGGTCTTGATGGCGGCGAGCGGATCGGCGACCACGTACTTCACCCCAACGAGCGCCGCCAGATGGTAGACCAGATCAACATCGGAAGCGAGGCGATCGAGGAGAGCCTCATTCAGGATCGTGTCGTTCAAAAATCGAAACCGATCGGCGTCGAGGTGGTGGTGGATATTGGAGATCTTGCCTGTCGAAAGGTTGTCGATTGCATAGACCTCGTCGCCGCGCTCCAACAGACGGTCCACGAGGTGGGACCCGATATACCCCGCTCCGCCGGTGACAAGGATCTTCATCGATAGACCTCCAGGTGTGCTGAGTCAGAAATTCGGACCATAATTTTTCCCCTCCCCCTTAGATGGGGGAGGGCTTGGGTGGGGGTGAAGACGGCGGATTCCTGATACTCACTCACCCTGTCCCACACCCCTTCACCTATTGCTTACCACCCCTCCTTTGTAAGGAGGGGCGCGGGGAGGTAGAATGCCGGCTGCTCTACCCCACCCAACCTCCCCTTACAAAGGGGAGGAGACAGCTCTGGGTGAGGGTGTCAAGCCCGTTCATGAACAATCCGGGTTAGCCGTCGCGGACCGCCGGGGACGGAGCGGGCGGCAGCGCCTCGCAGCTCCACCGATGGTCAAGGTAGCAAAGCCCTAGATACTGGACTGATTCGGTCACCCGGAACGACGCGGTTCAGTGTTTCGGGACGGCGA
>DATDPP010000036.1:0-50892 GCA_035292685.1 Acidimicrobiia bacterium | reverse complement strand
GGCTGGCTTGGGACCAGATAACCGACTCGCATCTGGAAGACCGGTTCCTGAGGCTGGTCCAACGATCCGGCCTGCCCCAACCACTGGGCCAGCATGTCGTTCGCGACGAAACAGGGGCAATTGTTGCACGAGTCGACTTCGCCTATCCCGATGTCTCACTGCTCATCGAGCTCGACGGAGCCGCCTTTCACAGCGACCACGGCAGCTTTCAGCGAGACCGCGTCCGCCAGAATCGGTTGGTCGGCCTCGGATACACGGTGCTGCGCTTCACCTACTGGGACGTCCTGGCCGGGCCGGACTTCGTAGTGGACGCGCTGGCTTCGTTTCTTCCCCCGTAATTGGGATCTCCAGGTCCGTATATGACCCCTGTGGGTCCCAATTACGGATGAGGCACGTACTCCAGGTCGACCACCAGAGGGAAGTGGTCCGAGCCGAGTCTGGGCCCCAGTCTCCGTGCGCGCACCATGAGGTCGTCACTGTGTAAGAGGTGATCGATCGGGACCCGAAGCAAGGCGAGCGTCGTCGCCGAGAATGTGGGTTGCAGGCCGAAACCGATCTGAGAGTTGCGCAACCTGTGATCCGCCACCAGGTTGCGGAATGGCCACGACCAGGGTGTGGCATTGAGGTCCCCAACCACGAAATAGGCGCCTGTGCCTTCCGCCGCCCATTCCGAGGCAAAAGCAAGTTGGGCGTCCCGAAGCGACGCTCGCTCTTCGGTGGTGGGGGCCAGGGGGTGGGTCGAAAGCACCTTGATCGAGACCGGCCAGCCGTCGGGTTGGTAATCGAGCGCCACGGCACGGGGTTGGGTTTCGGCGAAGCCGTAGGAAACGCTTTCTACCTCCTCGCGGGCCAAGACCACCGTGCCGAAGATCAGATTGTCGGATCGGCCCCTGATGATCTGGTAGTCGAGATCAGCCGCCTCCAGTGCCACCTCCCAGGGTCGGCTCGCTTCGTAGAGGAAGACAAGGTCGGCATCCACGGCCTCGATGTACTCGACGACCTCGTTGTAGCTCTCGTTGCTGGAGAGCAGGTTGAAGCTCAAGATCCGTACGTTGGGGGCCGCCGGGTCGGACTTCCCGGGTGAGCCGAAGTAGAGCGGAGCCACAAAAAGAAGATTGAGAAAGGCAACCGCGAGGATCGCCATTCCGGTGCGTCGCCACCGGGAAACGACCACGATCACGCCGAGGAGGGCCAGCGCGACCAGGTATTGGGCGCGAAAGTTGGCCAGCACGTCGAGCCACCAGACCCACTCTCCGGCGAACGAGGCGAGACTCATTGCGGCGATGACCGCCGCCGGGATGATGATGAGAATCACCGGCCTAGTTCGGAATCGAGCCGATTCGAGCCCGGATTGTTGCCACCTGAAGGTGCACCGAACCGGCCGTCCCTGATCCGCGGGAGCGTTCTCCGGTCACGGACCGTTCCACGTCGACCACTGCGAGATCCGATTCCTCGAAGCTGCCGTGCACCGACCTGAGGTCGTCGTAGTTGGCCTCGGCCAGGCTTCTGCCACCCTCCTCGAGGGCGACGATCAGCCGCCCAACTGTGTGATGCGCTTCTCGGAAAGGGACCCCGCGTCTCACCAGCGCTTCGGCAAGGTCGAGACTGGCGGTTGCCCCTTCGGGCATAGGCGGATCGAACTCAATGTGAGCGAGGAGCTCGGTCATCGCGAGGAGCGAGGAGGCCAGGACATCATCGGCGTCAAACACCAGCCTCTTGTCCTCCTGCAGATCCCGGTTGTAGGCGAGGGGGAGGCCCTTCTGCAGGGTGATCACCGCAGCCAGGTCACCGGCCACCCTGGCGCTGCGCCCTCTCACCAACTCGGCGATGTCGGGGTTTCGCTTGTGGGGCAGGGCAGACGACCCGGTGCTGACCGAGTCGGCGAGCCGAGCCCATCCGAATTCGGTCGAAGCCCACAACACCACTTCCTCGGCGAGGCGGGAGAGGTCGACCATCGCCTGCGCGCAACAGAAGACGTACTCGGCGACGTGATCTCTCGAGCCCACGGCATCCAGGGAGTTTTCGAAAACGGCGCCCATGCCGAGCAACCGGGCGCTCTCCTTGGGGTCGATGCCAAGCGATGTGCCAGATGAGGCTCCCGCCCCTAATGGTGAGGTGTCGATCCGTGCGGTGGCGTCGGCGAACCGCTCCGCACTCCTCAGCGCCATCCAGGCGTAGGCGAGGAGATGATGACCCAGGGTGCTGGGCTGCGCCTGTTGGAGATGGGTATAGGAGGCCACCGGGACCGCGGCATTGGCTTCGGCCACCGAGCACAGTTGCAGGGCAAACTGTTGCAGCTGTTCGACCCGTTGTGCCGCTGCCCGGCGCAGATAGAGCCTGAGGTCCAGGGCGACCTGATCGTTGCGGGAGCGCCCGGTGTGCAACTTGCCGGCGACCGGGCCGACGATCTCCCCCAGCCGCCTCTCGACGGCGCTGTGGACGTCCTCGTCTCCTTCCACGAACACGAACTCACCCCCCTCCGCCTCGGCCCGAATAGCTTCGAGCCCGGCGACGATGGCAACCGAATCCGCGGCAGCGAGGACTTCGGTCGTGCCCAGCATCGTCACGTGGGCAATCGAGCCTGCGATGTCGTCCAGAAGCAGCCGCCGGTCGCTGTGATCCGTGGTGTAGTCCCACAACACCTCCCCTGGGGCGCCCTCGAAGCGCCCGTCCCAAAGGGTCATGGGCCACTCCCGTCGCCGAAGCCACGGATCCTCAGGGCGTTGAGGTTGATGAATCCTTCAGCGTCGGCCTGCCGGTAGACGTCGTCCGACTCGAAGGTGGCAGATCCGGGGTCGTACAAGCTCTTGGGGGCTCGTCTCCCGGTCACGGTGGCCGAGCCCTTGTAGAGCGCGACCCTCGCCTCGCCGGTCACCGTCTCCTGGACCCGGTCCATGAAGCTCTGCAACGAGAGCCGCTCCGGGCTGAACCAAAAACCGTTGTAGACCATGTCGGCATATCGCGGCACAAGCTGGTCACGCAGGTGCATCACCTCCCGGTCGAGGGTGATCGACTCCACGGCCCGGTGGGCTAGATGCAGCAAGGTCCCCCCTGGGGTCTCATAGACCCCACGGCTCTTCATGCCGACGAATCGATTCTCCACGATGTCGATCCTCCCCACCCCGTGACGCCCCGCAATCAGGTTGGCCGTCTCCAACAATTCCACCGGGTCGAGGGCGCGTTCGTTGATCGAAACCGGGTTCCCGTTGGAGAAGCCGACCATGACTTCCTCGCCCTGATCCGGTGCGTCCGCAGCATCAGTCGTCATCCGGAACATCTTCTGGGGCGGTGCCGCCCACGGGTCTTCGAGGACCCCGCCCTCATACGACACATGAAGCAGGTTGGCGTCGGTGGAGTAAGGAGCCTCTCTGGTCACCGGAACCGCGATGCCCCGTTGACGGGCGTAGTCCATCAGATCAGATCGGCCCTTCAGATTCCATTCCCGCCACGGGGCGATGACCCTCAACTCTGGCGCCAAGGCGGCAACCGACAACTCGAAACGGACCTGGTCGTTGCCTTTGCCCGTCGCCCCGTGTGAGATCGTGTCGGCGCCGAACTCCCGAGCGGTTCGGACCAGACCCTCGCTGATGATCGGTCGGGCTAGCGAGGTGCCCATCAGGTAATGACCCTCGTAGACGGCAGCGGCCCGCAGCGCCGGGAACACCGCCCCGGTCACGAATCGATCGCGAAGATCTTCGACCACCGCTTCTGCCGCCCCGGTCTCGAGCGCCTTGACCCGCGCCTCACCAACCTCGGCGCCCTGGCCCACGTCAGCGGTGTAGGTGACCACTTCGGCCCCGCGTTCCTCACGCAGCCAGGCCAATATCACCGAGGTGTCGAGACCTCCCGAGTATGCGAGTACGACCTTCATTCTTCTTCCTCTGAAGCCGGAGGTTGCCCCGGGTCGGAAATACCCTTGTCCAGCGCCCACTGCCGGACCAATCGATAGGCCTCGTCTTCGGGATACGGACCGTCTTCGATGCGCCGCTCGAGCAGCACCTCCATGATCTCACCAACTGCGGGGCCTGGCTGAATCCCCAGATACTCCATCACCTGATGACCATCGATCGGGGCGCGCAAGGCGGCGAGCTCTTCGAGTTCGGAGAGTTCCGCGATACGGAGCTCCAATTCGTCGATCCCCCGGGTGATCTCCAGCCTTCGTCTCTGGTTGGCAGTCGTGATGTCGCACCGAACCAACTCGTTCAACGGCCCGAGGAGGTGCCCGGCGTCTCGCACATAGCGTCGGACCGCCGAATCCGTCCAGCCCATTTTGAGGGTATGGGGTCGGAGATGGAGAAGGACCAGTTGCGACACGTCCTCGACCATCTCTTTGGGGTAACGGAGCTTCTGCAGGCGTCGCCGTGTCATTCGGGCCCCAACCACCTCGTGATGGTGAAAGGACACCCCATCGGGGCCGAACTGCCGGGTGTCCGGCTTTCCAATGTCATGGAAGAGCGCTGCCAGTCTCAATGTCAGATCGGGAGAGGCCTGTTCGACGACGGCAAACGTGTGTGCCAGCACGTCCTTGTGACGTTGGTGGGGGTCCTGCTCCATCGCGAGAGTCGGAAGCTCGGGGACGAAGTGATCAGCAAGACCGGATTCGACCACGCCCTCGAGGGCGATACGCGGCTCCGGGGCCAACAACAACTTCGACAGCTCATCCCTGATCCTCTCTGCCGAGATGATCTCGAGACGGTCCCCCATAGTGGCCACGGCTCCCAGGGCCACCGGGTCGGGATCGAATCCCAGGACCGCCTGAAAGCGAAACAGGCGGAGCATGCGCAAAGGGTCATCCGAGAACGACATCGCGGGGTCGACGGGTGTCCTGAGCCGTTTCGCGGCCAGATCCGCCAGCCCTCCGAACGGATCAACCGGCTCCATTGCCATCAGGGGAAGGGCGATGGCGTTGACGGTGAAGTCACGCCGGGCGAGGTCGTCCTCGATGCGATCCGAGAAGGTCACCCGGGGTTTGCGCGAGTCGTCGCGATAAACCTCGTCGCGAAACGTCGTGACTTCCACAGTCCGGCCGTCCTTGCGGGCCGCGATGGTCCCGAAGGTGGCGCCAACCGAATAGATGGCGTCCGCCCAGCCTCCGAGGATCTCGGCCACGCGATCGGGGCGGGCGTCGGTCGCAAAGTCGTAGTCCTCAACCGGGCGCTCGAGAAAGGCGTCGCGCACCGACCCACCCACCAGAAACAATTGATGACCGGCGTCCGAGAACCGCGGGGCCAGTTGGGCGGGCGGAAGCTCAGGGGAGACGAGGAACTGCAGTCGCTTCGGAATCACCCGCTGAGGTTAAAGGGACCCTTCGGGTCCCGTAATGCGTATTGCCTAGATGGCTATCCCGGCGGCCATGGCCTTGGCCCGCAACTCATGCACATTGCGAGCATGGGGGAGGGCCGTTGGGAGTTCTATGACCCGAGCCACCACCAGCTTGAGCATCGACTGGTCAAACGTCTGCATCCCGAAGAATTCGCTCTCCTTCATGATTTCGATCAAGAAGTTGGAATCTTTGGCACCGAGTATCCATTCCTGGACTCGCTCGTTGCTGTAGACGACCTCATAGGCGAGGACGGGGCTGCCTTCCTGACTCTCGAGCAGACGCTGACTGATGATGCCCAACAATTGCGACGCCAACTGAGTACGGACGATCGCCTGCTCGGTCTCGGGGAACATCGAGATGATGCGATGGATGGTGTCGGCAGGGTCGGTGGTTCGCATCGAGGAGATCACGAGGTGCCCGGTTTCGGAGGCGGCGATGGCGGCGCGCGCCGTTTCCAGGTCTTCGAGCTCGGAGACCACGATGACATCGGTGTCATGACGCATGGCGCTGCGAATCGCCTGGGCGTAGTCGACAGTGTCGACGCCCACTTCCCGCTGCATCACGACACTGCGCTTGTCGGCGTGGAGAACCTCGATCGGGTCCTCGATGGTGAGAATCGAGACTCCACGGTTTGCGTTGATCCAGTCGACGATCGATGACATGGTGGAGGTCTTGCCTGACCCGGAGGGGCCGGTCACCAGGAGCAGCCCTGATCTCTCAGCGGCGAACTTCTCGATCATGCTGGGGAGACCCAACTCGGCGAACGTCTTCGATTCCCGGACCACCTTGCGAAGGACAATCGACACCGATCCGCGTTGACGGAAGGCAGACACGCGAAACCGGCCCAGGTTCGGTCGGCCAAAGGCGAAATCTGCAAAGCCAAATGACTTGAAGTCCGATGCAGCAGCCGGTGTGAAGAGGGATTCAGCGAAGGTCTGCGTGTCCTCGGGTTTCAAGACGTCGAAACCGTCCAGCCTTCGAATCTCGCCGTTGATCCGGGCCACAGGTGCCGATCCGACCTTGAGGTGGATGTCGGTGGCGTCCTGGGACACGGCCTGACGCAAGAGTTCGTCGATGTTTGTTTCCATATCCCTTCCCGAGGTTCCTTCCAGGTGCTCTGTATCGGTAGTTGACAGCAGGAGTTTGAGGACTTTGGATCAAACGGGCCAGTGTCTGGCGACGGCTTCGAAGACCGGATCGAGCACCTCCGGCGCCTCCCACTTGGAGGCCAGCCCTTCCTCGAATTGGCCTTGACCGGACGCTCCACGAAGCGTCTCCGCGGTCGATTCGCGAAGGGCCTCCAGGTCATAACCGCCTTCCAGGGCGAACACGATCCGGTGAGCGGGGTGAGTGGCGGCCAACTGCGAGGCCATCCAGCCGAAGTCAGATGCGATCAGCCGAAGGTCGGCCATCCGGTCGGACACATGAGCATCGAAGCCGCAGCTCACCAGCACCCAATCGGGCTCGAACGCCGTCACCACGGGGATGACGACTTCACCCCATGCCCGCCGATAGAGGTCACCGCCGGTCCCGGCCGGGAGCGGGATATTGATCGTCGTCCCCTTGGCCTCCCGCTCGATGTCCGAGACATCACCCAGAAAGGGATAAAAGGCGTCCTGGTGAATCGAGACATAGAGGATGCCCGGGTCCTCGATGACGATGGACTGAGTGCCGTTGCCGTGGTGGACGTCCCAGTCGAGGATCGCCACCCGATGACCCTGGGAGCGCAAGAGGGCCGCCCCCACTGCCACGTTGTTGAAAATACAGAACCCCATGGCTCGGCTCCGGAGAGCGTGATGGCCCGGTGGCCGGGTGATGACGAAGGCGGTGGCGTCTTTGCGACCCTCGAGTTCCTCAATGGCTGCCGAGACGCCACCGGCGGCAGTCAGCGCCGCCACCCAGGTCTCCTCTGAGGCAAAGGTGTCCCTGTCCAAGAGACCGCCACCCAGACGACAGAAGGTCTCAATCATCTCGATGTAGGAGGGATCGTGCACCAGGGCCAGCTCGCTACGGCGAATCTCCGGTGACACGATCTCCACCGCGACCAACCCGCTGTCGGCAATTCCCTGCGCTACCGCACCTACCCGTGCCGGGCGCTCCGGGTGCAACGGAGGGGCATGGTGCTCCAGAGACGAGGGGTGGGACGCGACTACGACCTCCATGCCCGTACTCTCTCACGGGTGGCCGATCGTCTCCACATGGATGGTATCTGGCCGGGACCGCTGACCGTCCGACGGGGATGGGCGCGGGTTTCGGCCAGACCCTGGAACGATGACGGCCCTGACCTAGCCGTAAGGCTGATTCGGGGGTCGCACGACTTTCTCGGCGAAGCATCCCGACATCTCTCTTCCCTGGCCATACGCGACATCCTCTCACCCGCTCTCTACCCGTCCGCGACCCGGGTCTGGGCCCGGGCCGGGTACTCGGAGCACACTTCGCTCTCCGTGATGGAGCGCCACTTGGCCGGCAACATAACCGAACCCGGTCACCTGGTGAAGCCGAGTCCGACGGCAGATTGGCCGGCGCTCGTCAGAGTAGATCGCGCCGCATTCGACGTCTTCTGGAGGATGAGTGTGGACGGGCTCACCGAGGCCCTGAACGCCACTCCCAGGTCGGTGCTCCTCCAGATCGAGGAGACGGGCGATGTGGTTGGATATGCGATTGTGGGCACTCAGTTGACCGTGTCCTTCCTGCAGCGGGTGGCGGTCCTCCCGGATCGATCGGGCAACGGGCTGGGGGGTGCCCTGATCAGGGCATCCATGCTCTGGGCCCGGAGCAAGGGAGCTCGGACCATGATCCTCAACGTCCGACCCGAGAACACGAGGGCGGTCGATGTCTACGCCCGTGAGGGCTTTGCCCACACCGGGTCCGCCCTGCGCGTCCTCAGATTCGGCCATTGACGTCTGCCGGATGCTGGACTGAGTAGATGCCGGCCGCAATCCCCGATCGTTACCGCCTTGAGATGCGCCTCGGGCGTGACGGCGACATCGAGGAGTGGCTGGCCACCGACACCTCGTTGGAACGCCCGGTTCTCGTCAGGTCCCTGGGCCCGGAGAGCAACACGGAGCGACGCAACCAGTTCGTGGCGAGCGTCAGCGCCGCGGCCAAGACCACCCATCCCCACCTGGCTCGGGTATTCGTGGTGGAGGTGGTCGCAGGTGGCGCCTATTCGGTCTCGGAATGGACCGGAGGGGCAACTGCACGGGACCGGGTGGATGCCGCACAGACTTTTGAGTTCGATGAGTTCCTGCCAAATGCCGCCGGGCTGGCCGGAGCACTCGCCGCCCTCCATGAGGTTGGAGGCATCCATGGGGGTCTCGACCTGTCGGCCATCTATTACTCCGTGGCCCACCCGGCAAAGCTGGGAGCCTTCGGTCGCTCTCCGAAAACTGATGCCAACGGCGATGTGCGTTCGCTGTCGGCAGCCCTCGAGACCGCCCTCACCGGGTTCCCACCCGGGGGCCCGCCCCCGTCCGAGCGGATCGATGGCATCCCGAAGACACTGGACGCGGTCCTCAGGTCGGGTCAATCGGGGAGATTGAGCTCCGCGGACCTGGCCAAGGCGCTGCTCTCCTCTCCCACGCCCCGCCTCCCCCGCCCCGAGCCCCGCTCCACCTCGCGTCGTCTCCTGCTCGCAGCGGGGATCCTGGTGGTCCTGGCGGTCGCTCTGGTCGCCATCGGCCTCCTGTTCACGAGTGAGTCACCAGTGGTCCCGGCGTCACCGACCGTCACGGTGCGCGACACCCCCACCACGACCGTCTTGGCGACGACCACGCCTCGGCCGGTTGCTCCGGTCACGATTCTCGGAGCGGCCTCTTTCGATCCGTTCGGTGAAGGGGGCGAGAGCGACACCTTGCTCCCCAACCTCTTCGATGGGGACGACTCGACCTCGTGGCGAACCGAGCGGTATCAGGACCCCCTCTCGTTGCTCAAGCCCGGGGTAGGTGTTCATTTCGAGACGGAAGGAGAGCCACATCGGCTCCAACTCGTTGGTCTCAGCCCGGGCACTGTCTTCGAGTTGTATTGGTCCGACCAGCCCGGGTCGACTCTCGCCGATTGGGAGCGAGTCGCAGGGGCCGAAGCGCCACCCGGCACCACATCGATCGACCTTCCGGGACGGCTCAACGGGCATTGGTTGATCTGGATGGTGGACCTGCCACAGCAGCCCGAAGGCACCTATTCCTCCTCTATCGCAGAAGTACGCTTCACCGGGTGACAACGCCAGGGACCGAGGCCGACCTGCTGGCTCGTGTCATCTCCGGCGACCGCGGCGCCTTCGACTCCATCATGAGAGTCCAGGAGAACCGGGTGTTCTCGGTCTGCCTGCGAATCCTCGGGAACCGCGAAAACGCTCTGGACGCCACACAGGAGACGTTTCTGACCGTCTTCAGGAAGGCCGCCCAGTTCAAAGGGGACTCGGCGCTTGGAACCTGGATCTACCGGATCGCGGTCAACACCTGTTACGACCAGATTCGAAAATCGGCGCGCAAGCCCACCGAGTCGATCCCTGATCACCTCGAGCCACCCGATGCCTCGGCCGAGGACGCAATCGAGGCTGCCGGGTTGCGCCCCGAGATCGAGCGGGCCTTGGCAGGGCTGCCGCCGGAGTTCAGGGCGGCGGTGGTGTTGTCGGATCTGGAAGGCATGTCCCTTCCGGAGACTGCCGAGGTGCTCGGTATTCCAGTGGGAACCGTGAAATCGCGTGTGTTCCGGGGAAGAAGGCTCCTCGCCGAGCGTCTGGGGAACCAAACGATGCGATCGGACCATCAAAGAGACACAGATGCATGACCACGACCTCGACCTGATCGTCTCCCTGGCCGACGGCTCGCTCGACGACCAGGCGGAGGCGCGCGCCCGGGTCGAGTCCTGTCAGGAGTGCCGACTCGAGTATGAGGCCCAGATCTTGGTTCTCGCCGCCCTGGCCGGGACAGAGTCGGCGACCCTGACCGAGTTCGAGAAGGCAGCTCTCCACCGCGATTTATGGACCGAGCTCCGCAAGGAGCCCGGGAAAAACGCCACCACCACCCCATGGTGGTATCGATTGTCCTACGCCGCCGCCGGTCTGTTCGTGGTAGTGGGATTGGTGGCAGTAGCAAACCAGTTGGGGGGCGGTGACGACGCCGGGCAGGCCGAGGCCTTCAGCGAGGTGTCCTCCGGTCTCGACGAAGCGTCCGGCCAGGATGCGGCGGCGCCGACCAGCCCCACGGGCGGGGAGACGGAGAGCGCAACCCAAAGCACCGTGGCGGCGGCTGGGGACGGGGCTCCGACCACTGTCGGCTCGACGAGCGAGGAAACGGCCACCTTCGCAGCCCTCGCCGCCGAGACCCGGATGCAGCAACTGCCGCCCACGGTCCGGACAGCCCCCACCGCAGACCAGGCTGCCTGTCTGACCGAAGCCGGGCTCGAGGATCACGAAGTGGTTGGAACCGTCGACAAAGATCGAACGTATCTGATTGCGGTCCCGGCCGGGGTCGATCTCGACACCGAAACCCCGGTCACCTTCGTCGATGCCGAAACCTGCCAGGTCGTGCATGTCGAGGACTGATTCGCGGCGCCTGCTGTCTAACCTCGCCTCCTGATGGAGGATTACGCAGCCAAGTTCGCCGATTTCCTGGAGCAAATCGCCACCAAGATCAGGGCGATGACCGTTGACCGTGTGGCCCGTGGCATACGTCTCACGGGTCTGGGAATCCTCGTCCTCACCCTGGCGTTGACCGCGGTGTTGTTCCTGTTGTTCGCGATATTCGGGGCTCTCGAGATCCCGCTCACGACAGCGGGAGCCCTCGCCCTGATCGGAGCCATGCTGATCGGGCTGGGGGCGTTTCTCTGGTACAAGCGAACCTGAAGACAGAAATGAGTCACGAAAAGCTAGTCATCATCGGCTCCGGCCCGGCTGGTCTCAGCGCCGCCCTCTACGCAGCGCGCGCCGACCTCCAGCCATTGGTATTCGAGGGATCTGCCGCCGGAGGACAGCTCATGATCACCACCGACGTCGAGAACTACCCGGGGTTCCCGGACGGAATAATGGGACCCGAGCTCATGGACCAGTTTCGCAAGCAGGCCGAGCGCTTCGGGGCCAGATTGCGCCAGATCGACGTCACCGCGGCAGACCTGGGCACCCGCCCGTTTCGCCTCGAAGTCGGGGCCGACGTGTTCACTGCAGACGCGCTGATCATCGCCACCGGCGCGTCGGCCAAATGGCTGGGCATCCCCGGCGAGGAGCGGCTCATCGGTCGAGGTGTCTCGGCCTGTGCCACCTGCGACGGCTTTTTCTTCCGCGACCAGGAACTGGTCGTCGTCGGCGGCGGGGACACAGCAATGGAGGAGGCCCTGTTCCTGACCAAGTTCGCGAAGAAGGTGACAATCGCCCACCGCCGCGACGAGTTCAGAGCTTCCAAGATCATGGCAACCCGGGCCCTGGAGCATCCCAAGATCGATGTGCTGTGGAACACGATCGTCACCGAAATCCACGGTGACACCACGGTGACCGGTGTGGCCCTGGAGGACACCCTTACTGCAGACCGGCGCGACATGGCAACCAACGGCCTGTTCGTGGCGATCGGCCACAAACCCAACACCGAGATCTTCGCCGGACAGTTGGACCTCGACCCCAGCGGTTACCTGCTCACGGCAGGGGACGGATCTACCCGAACCAAGCGGGACGGGGTGTTTGCCGCCGGGGATGTAGTCGACCACATCTATCGTCAGGCGGTCACCGCGGCCGGAACCGGATGCATGGCTGCCATCGATGCCGAACACTGGCTGGCGGATCAGGAATGAACTCGCGGTGAGCGCCGTTCACCCGAACAACCCATAAGGAGAGCAACCAGGAATGGCCGAGATCGTCACGCTGAATGACGACAGCTTCAACGACGCTATAGGCGCCGACAAGCCGATACTCGTCGACTTCTGGGCTGAGTGGTGCGGGCCCTGCCGGCTCATCGAGCCCATCCTCGAGGAGATGGCAACCGAGAACGACAAGATCGTCTTCGGAAGGCTCAACGTCGACCATCACCCGATGCCGGCGGCTCACAACGATGTGATGAGCATCCCCACCTTGATCCTGTTCAAGGACGGGGTGGAGAAGAAGCGTGTCGTCGGCGCCGTTCCCAAGCATCGATTGGAACAAGAACTCGCAGAGTTCTTGTAACCCGTAGTTCGTTGTCCGTTCTCCGTTTTCCGTTGCGGAATATGGAATACGGAATACGGATTACGGAAACACTCGTGCCAGCATGTGCCCATGCGGCTCTACCGCCTCGGTGACGAAGGTGCCCCGGTCCGGGACATCCAGGATCGCCTCAGCTCGCTCGGCTACGAATCTGATCCCGACCCGCGTTCGGTGTTCGGCGCCGGCACAGTGGACGCGGTCAAGGAATTTCAGAAGGCAAAGGGCCTCGATGTGGATGGCATCGTCGGGCCGGACACCTGGAGGTCGCTCTATGAGGCCGGGTATCGGTTGGGTGACCGGCTTCTCTTCTTCAGGCGCCCGATGTTTCGCGGCGAGGACGTAGCGGAGCTCCAGTCACGGCTCAGCTCTCTCGGATTCGACTCGGGAAAGGCTGACGGGATCTTCGGCCCCAAGACCGAAGCGGCGGTGCTCGAGTTCCAGCACAACAGGAACCTGGCAGAAGATGGAAAAGTGGGCCCCGAGGTGGTCGTCGAAGTCCATCTCGTCACCCGTGGCGAGATGAAGGAGGGACGGCACGCGGTTCGAGAGCGGGAATGGCTGCGCCGGCTCCCGACAACCGTGGCTGGGGCGAGGATCTACCTCGACGCCGGCTGCCGTGACCCCCACGAGGCCACAATGGCCTGGGAGGCCGCCTCGGTGGCAGCACTGGCTCTCCAAGAGCTGGGAGGCCTTCCCGTCATGTCGAGGTCCCAGGACGCGTCACTCCCGGAGCGAGTTCGGGCTCGTCGTGCCAACCGGATGGGCTCCGATCTCATAGTCGCCTTCCAGATGAACCCGGATGGCGAGGATTATGTCCTTTATTTCGCCACCGAGCACAGCAGGTCGTCCGCCGGGGAGATGCTGGCCAGGTCGATTGCCGCGACTACCGGGGGGAAGGTCGAAGGTCGAGCCGGTGCCCTGCTCAAGGACACCAGCGCTCCGGCTGTGGTTGTCTCCAGGGCGAAACTCGATTCCGAGGTCGGTCTGGCAGTCGTCGACGGGCTCACCCTGTTCTTCGCCAACGCCGCCGCTACCCGGTGAAGCTGCGGTAGATCCGCTCCAGCTCCTCAAGGGAGCCGAATCTGATCTCCAGTTTCCCCTTCTCGTTTCGATAGTCGATCTTGACCGGCGCCCCAAGCCGATCGCCGAGACGCTTCTCCAACTCGATGATCTCCACCGGGCGAAGTGCCCGCACCTTGGTCGGGGGGCCGGCCTCGATCGTCTTGCGGGCCCGCACCGCATCTTCCATCTGCCGGACACTCCAACCCTCGGCGACGGCACGTTCGGCGAGATGGTTGGCGAAGGCAGCGTCCTCCATCCCGATCAGAGGGCGGGCATGACCGGCCGAGAGCTCGCCGTTGTCTACCAGGACCTGAATCTCCAGCGGCAGCTGCAGAAGACGCAGCGTGTTGGAGACGGCGGGTCGGGACTTCCCCACCCGGTCGGCCACTCGTTCCTGAGTCATTCCATAATTTTCCAGGAGCTGACGGTAGGCGTTGGCTTCCTCAAGGGGGCTGAGGTCCTGACGTTGCACGTTCTCCACCAGCGCCTCGACCAGGGTCGAGGATCCGGTGGCCTCTCGCACCACTGCGGGGATCACATTCAACCCGGCTCGTTTCGCCGCCCGCCACCTTCGCTCACCGGCGATCAGCACAAACCCGTCACCGGCCTCGGTGACCACGATCGGCTGCAACACCCCCACCTCCCGGATCGAGGCCGCCATCTCCTCGAGGGCGTCGTCCTCGAAGTGGGTTCGTGGCTGATCGGGGTTGGCCTCGATGGCTTCCACCGGAACCATCCTGAAGCCGGTCGGTTCGGCGGTGGCACTGGTCGGGATCAGGGTCTCCAGACCACGACCCAGACCCGAGCGTCGTGTCGACATCGCTATTTCTCCTTCATCCCATGGCGTTTTCGGAACTCCTGGCCCAGATGGCGATAGGCGATTGCCCCCCGGCTCATGGGATCGAAGGCCTCGATCGGCTCGCCATAGGAGGGGGCCTCGGAAAGACGCACCGACCGGGGGATCACACTGCGATAGGTGGCCTCCCCAAAATGCTCTCGAACCTGCTGTGCCACGTCCTTGGAGAGTTTGGTCCGACCGTCGTACATGGTGAGCACGACACCCTCAACCTTCAAGTTGGGATTTAGGTTTGTGGTCACCAGCTGCACGTTCTTCAGAAGTTGACTGAGCCCCTCCAGGGCGTAGTACTCGCATTGGATCGGGATAATCACCTCATCGGAGGCGGTGAGGGCATTGACCGTGAGCAGCCCCAGCGAAGGTGGGCAATCGATGAGTATCACGTCATGACCGTCACCGGAGGCCTGAATCGCATTGCGGAGCCGGGTTTCACGTGAAAACAATGAAACCAGCTCGATTTCGGCGCCGGCCAGATCGATGGTGGCCGGAATCACGAACAGATCCCGAACCGAGGTGGCCTCGATGGCGTCGACCAGTTCCGACTCCTTGAGCATCACGTCATAGATGGAGACATCGATCGCAGAACGATCGATCCCCAAACCACTGGTGGCATTGCCCTGGGGATCCAGATCGATGAGCAGGGTCCGTTGACCTTGGAATGCCAAAGCGGCTGCCAGGTTGATGGCAGTCGTCGATTTGCCGACCCCACCCTTTTGGTTGGCGAGGGCAACGACCAGTGGTCCATGATCGGTCACGTTCGACGCATGATAAGAAGCCAGATCGTGTGGTCAAGGACCGTGGCCGGGATCTCCTTCGTCACCCACCCCTGATACTCGGGCCGTGTGGCCCAGGAACCACCCAGTACCGCCACTCCGCCGGGTTGAAGACGAGGGGTGATTAAACCCAGTGCCCGCTCCGGGGGAAGGGTGGCCCGGGACACAACCGCCATCTCCGGTTGCAGCCGATGCTCGATTTCGCCTTGCTCTACCTCCACATTCTCCAATTCCAGAATCCGCACCACCCGTCGCATCAGATCCACCCGTCGTCTCGCTCGGTCAAGGAGGGTGAATCGGGTCCCTCCCAGGAGGACGGCGAGGGGGATCCCGGGCAGACCCGCTCCCGACCCGATATCCAGGACATGCTCCGAATTCGGATCCAACCCGGCGGCGAACAGCAGGGAGTCTCCGATGTGACGATCGTGGAGTCGATGTCTTTCCCCAGCGCCCACCGCCCCAGCCTCGATCGCCTCGTGGCCCAGCCATCGTCGATAGCTTTCGAGACGTTCCAGGGCGGTGGCCCCCAACTCCAAACCGAGCCAGTCGGCACATCTCAGCCAGACCTCAGAATGTTTCACGTGAAACGGACTCTAGGGATAAGAGCGGGGAGCACCCACATGAGAAAGGGGGGCCGGTTGGGCCCCCTTTCGCTCAATCGGGTCGATTTCCGACGTCGATCATTCCTCTTCGGAAAGGTAAGGGACGTCCTCTACGGCATCTTCGTCGTCGTTGTCGGTGTCGACCCGGGTCAGGACCACATAACGTCTTGGGGTCTCCCCTTCGGAGTACGATTCGACCCCCTCGTGGTTGGCGGCCGCATCGTGGATCACCTTGCGGTCGGCGGGGCTCATCGGCTCCAACATGATCTCGCCACCCTCAGACATCAGTTGATCGATCAATTGCTCGGCGTAAATGGTCAACGCCTGTCGACGTCTCTCGGCATATCCGGCGATATCGAGGCGAAGTCGAGCCGTGTCCTGGGCATATCTCTGCATCACGGTCCTGGTCAATTCATGAATCGCCGATCGAACCGATCCGCGAACCCCGACCAGGGCCTCGGTCTGCTCTCCGCTGACATCGGCCACGATCACATCCTCGATCACCGAGGTCGACACCCTGCCCTCCAACCCGTAGGCGGCCACCAGCCCCTCGAGGAACTCGCTAGCGATTCGAGCCTGGTCCTCGATGGTCATCACCGGACGATCGTCAACCCGTGGTTGGTCATTCTTCTCCTGACGATTCATTTCGCGACCCTTGCTGTTGGTGTTGTTCTGCTTTCGGTTCTCCCCATTGTTACCCGATCTCGGGGCTTCTTGTCGGGTCCGATTGTCCGTGCGCCCTTCCCGGGGTTGGCGACGTCGTTCGTTACGACGGCGTCTCGACTTACGCGGGGTGACCCGCACCAACGCCTCCTGTCCCCCAAACCCGAGAAAGCCCTTCTCTGGTTCTTGAAGCACTTCGACTGCAAGCTGCTCGCGATCTGTGATCCCCAATTCGGTCATCGCCGCTTCGACCGCGAGATCGACGGTCCTCGCCCGCACCTCTAGATAATCCACGTCATTTCCTCCTGCGCCTGCGGCGCTTGTCATTTGCCCCTGGTTGCGGCTGCTTGGGTTCGCCTTCGATCGAACCGGGATCCGGGGTGGGGTCGGTGTTGGTACCCGCCGGGGTGGGGCGTCCGTCCATCTTGAAGATCAGCACCTGCTGACCGAAACGGAAGAGATTGGAGGTGGTCCAGTAGAGGATCAAACCGGCCGGGAAATTCCAGGAGATGAACCCGATGAAAAGCGGCATGATCTTGGTGATCGCCTGTTGGGCGCCGGCGCCCTTCTGATCGACGGGACGAACCTGACCGTAGGTGGCGTGCCACTGCTGGACATACTGGGTAGCCACCATGACCGCCATCAGAACCAGATAGGGCAACGCGTTCAGCAGACTGCTGCCGAACGCCTGATTCGGGCTCACGCTGAGGTTCATCCCCAGGAACAGCTTGTCGGTGTGATCGAGAAGGGCGATTCCCAAGGCGGAGGCGGGGTTGATGGGATGGGCCGCCCCGTCGATCAGCGCCAGGTTGGCGTCGAGAATCAGAGGTGCCCGCAAGAGTTGAAAGAGGGCGAACCAGATCGGCATCTGGATCAGCATCGGGAGCAGACACCCCCCCGGGGTGGCGCCCGCCGATTTCTGCAACTCCATGAGACGCTTTTGCATCTCCTGGGGGTCGTCTTTGTACTCCTTCTGCAGCCGCTTTATCTCAGGCTGAATCTCCTGAAAGGCGCGGGTGGCCCTGGTCTGCTTCAGGGTCAGCGGGAACAGGACCAGGTTGATGAAGATCGTGAGCAGAATTATCGAGATACCTAGCCCGTTGCCTTCGGTGAGCGGTGGGACCAACACGTCGTAGAAGAAGGCGAGGACCGATCCCAGCGCCTGCTTCAGAAGATCGAACAGTTGACCCATCAGTGATTTCTCCAACTTTCAGGTACCGGGTCATAGCCACCAGGCCGGAGTGGATGACACCTGCCGATCCGCATCATGCCCAGCCAGCTGCCACCAACCACACCAAAGCGAGTGATCGCCTCGGCGGTGTAATGAGAACAAGTCGGCTGGTAACGGCAGTTCGCTCTCAGATTGGGAGCTACCAATTTCTGGTAAATCCTGATCATGGCCACTGCCAGAACGCGGGGGCGCCACCACCTATCCATCGTGGGTCTCCTCGAGGGCGCGTCGCAACCATCCCACCAGATTGGGATGGGACACGTCTGCGACCTGGCTGGCACCGATTATCACGTAGTCAATTCCTGGTTTGAGCGGCAACGTCCGCGTTATGTGACGCAGTCGGCGTTTGATCCGGTTCCGGGTCACCGCGTCCCCGGCACTCTTCGAAACGACGAGCCCGACGCGCGCCGGTCCCGTGCGACCGGGACATTGAACCATGACCACGCCCCCGGAGCGACGTCTGGTTCCCTCTCTCAAGACCCTTCGAAAATCGCGTGGGGAACGAAGGGGTTCGATGTCAGGCAGCGAGACGCTTCCGGCCTTTGAGTCGTCGTGCTTTGAGAGTGGCACGACCGGCTCGAGTCTGCATCCTATGTCGAAAGCCGTGACGGCGCTTCCGACGTCGAACCTTTGGTTGGTAAGTCCTTTTCATGGCCAGCGATCTTCGAAGGGGTGGAGGAGGCCACAGGTTACGAAGTGTGCCGAAGCTATGTCAAAGCGTCGGGATCCTTCCAGAACGGGGCGCGGCCGCTGCGCAGCTTCCCTGGTCCGCGAAGAATTCGGATGAATCGCGAAAAGAACCAGTGCGCCATTCCTCCCGTCAAGACCCGAAAAACGGCATGGCAATCTATGGAAAAACCTTTTACTACCTGGGGTTTCCTTGTGGAAAGAAGCGAGGTGAGTCTTCCACACCGTTGAATCTCGCGTTCTTGACGACCCCCTGATCGGGGGTCGATACTCGCCTCCCTTGACTTTGGGAGCGCGATCGACTTCCCCTGTCGTTAGCTGGATGACTGGACCGCTCTCGGTGACAACCTGGCAGACATTCCGGTGGGATGTTCACAGTCCTTTCCACAGATGTGGACGTATCTGTGGACAACTCGACCGGCCTTGGAGGAGTGGTCTTTGACACAAGCAAATACGGCGCCCGACGGATGGAATCATTTTCAGGACATCCTGCGGGCGGGAGCTTCCAAATCGAACTGGGAGACCTGGCTCTCGCGGATCGAGCCTGATTTTCAGGGACCGACCCCGGTCCTCACCGCACCCAGTGAATTCCACCTGAGATGGGTCCGCGACAAGCACGGCGATCTGATCGAGGACGCCTTCAGGGAGATCTACGGAGTGGATTCGGCGCCGCGATACAAGGTGGTCGAAATCGACCTCGATCAGCTTCCCCTCGGCCACGACGACGACGGCGAGCAGGGAGATCCCGCCCAGGACCGCACCGCCCAGGGCTCACCCTCGAATCTCTTCTCGCGCTACCGCTTCGAGAGCTTCGTGGTCGGTCAGTCGAACCGATTCGCATGGGCGGCGGCGATGGCCGTCGCCGAGCAACCGGGGGCTCATTACAACCCTCTCTTCATCTACGGCGGGGCCGGCCTGGGCAAGACCCATCTCTTGAACGCCGTCGGTCACCAGGCCCTAGAGATGTACCCCAATCTGGTGGTCAGATACGTCTCGTCGGAGAACTTCCTCAACGATTTCATCGATTCGATCAGAAGGAAGCGGCCTGACGCCTTCAAACACCGTTACCGAGGCGTGGACATCCTGCTCCTCGATGACGTCCAGTTTTTCGAAGGCAAGGAGCAAATCCTCGAGGAGTTCTTCCATACCTTCAATTCGCTCTATGAATCGGGCAAGCAAATGGTCATCAGCTCGGACCGACATCCCCGAAACCTCTCGTCTTTGGAAGATCGACTTCGCAGCCGCTTCGAATGGGGTCTCCTCACCGACATCCAACCCCCGGATGTGGAGACCCGACTCGCAATCCTCAAGCGCAACGCGGAGTTTGCCCCACGTCCTGTGCCTATCGACGTCCTCGAGCACATCGCCGGCCTGGTCTCCGACAATATCCGGGAGCTCGAAGGAGCCCTGACCCGTGTCACCGCCTGGTCCGCCCTGAATCGACGTGATATCGACCTGGATACCGCCGAACGTGTCCTGCGGGACATCGTCACCCCTGATGAGCCGATTCCGCTCGGCCCGGACACCATCATCCGGACCACAGCAACTGCCTACGGGTTCTCGGTCGAGGATGTGCTCAGCCCGAGCCGAAGACAACCCCTGGTCCTCTGTCGCCAGATCTCGATGTATCTGTGTCGGGAGCTGACCGACCTGTCGTTGCCCAAGATCGGTGAGCACTTCCAGCGTGACCACACCACGGTCCTCCACTCGGTGGAGAAGGTGAAGCGAATCCTGCGCTCGGATCGGGCGGTCTTCGACCGGGTCACACAACTCACACAGGACCTGAGGAAAGGCGGGGTCATATCCACAGCGAGTTGAGTTGTCCCCCGATCGACCGGAGATCTCCCCCTTCCTTCAACAGCCCGCTCCACAGCCAATTCGCCAATCAACGCCACGCTATTTCGCGGGAATCCACAAATCCACAGCCCCCTACTACAACTAATACTCTTAAATGACAATCAATAGGAAAAGAAGAAGGGACAACCACCTGTGAGAATCCGAGCTCAGCGAGACGACCTGGCCGATGTTCTGGCCAGGGCCAATCGTGCCGTGGGGACTCGGACCGCCCTGCCGGTGCTCCAGGGGTTGCTGTGCGAGGTGTCGGGAACCAGCTTGAGAGTCACCGGCACCGATCTCGATGTCACCGTCCGGACCTCGGCCGAGGTGGAGGTGATGGAGGAGGGCCGAGCTGTCATCCCCGGCCGTCTGCTCTCGGAGGCGGTGCGGAAGATGCCGGCCGGGTCGGTCACCATCGGCACCAGCGAAAATGACATCGAAATCCAGGGCAATGGCCCCCGTTTCACCTTGAGACCGCTCGCGCTGGACGACTTCCCGCTCCACGAGGAGCTGGTCGCCGATGGGGTCGAGGTCGACGGAGAGGAACTGGCCGAGGCGATCAATCAGGTCACGATCGCGGCCTCCGGAGACGGGGCGCGGCCGATCCTCACCGGGGTGCTCTTCGAAGGCTCGGACATTGGCTTGCGAATGGTGGCGACCGATTCCTATCGCCTGGCAAGACGCGATCTGGTTGGGGTCGGGCTCCAGGGCACGGCGTTGGTGCCGGCTCGGGGGTTGAGGGAGCTGCCGCGAACCATCGGGTCGACCAAGGTGACAGCTCAGCTCCTGGATCGTGAGGCGGTGTTCAGCTCCGACAAGGGCTTGCTCCGGCTCCGGCTGATCGACGGCAGTTTCCCGAAGTACCAGTCGCTCCTGCCGGATACCTATCCCAATCAGGTCGTGGTCGAGAAGGAGACCCTGCTCGACGCCCTGGGCCGGGTCAGCTTGGTTGCCGAGGATCACATTCCGGTGCGTCTCAAGCTGATGGAGGGGGGGATCGAGGTGACGGTCACCCGTCAGGACGTCGGCGCCGAAGCCGAGCACCTCGAAGGCGTGTACACCGGGGCCGACGAGGAGGTGGCGATTGCTTTCAACCCGAGGTACCTCCAGGACGGGGTATCAGCGATTAGTGGCGACTCGGTCCGGATCCGGGTCATCGATGCGTTCAAGCCGAGCGTCATTGATCAAGGCTCAGACGACGCCTTCCTCTACCTGTTGATGCCCGTACGGGTGTGAATGCAGGTCGACTGGTTATCGCTCACCGACTTTCGGTCGTATGAGACTCTCGAGTGGAGCCCCGAGCCGGGGGTGAACCTGCTGCTCGGCCCCAACGGAGCCGGCAAGACCAATCTTCTCGAGGCCATCGCGTTTCTGGCGACTCTCAAGTCCTTCCGCTCCGTCGACGAGGCCTCGTTGATCAAGGATGGCAAGGATGCAGCCATCGTCCGCGCCGGCATTTCAACGGAGGAACGGTCCCGTCTGGTGGAGATCGAGTTGAACCGGGCCGGGCCCCGCCGGGCCCAGGTCGACAAGACCCGGCTGCGACGAACCTCGGACCTGTTGGGAGTGGTCAGGGTGATCGCCTTTCTCCCCGAGGATCTGGACCTCGTCAAGAGAGGGCCGGCATATCGACGTGACCTGATCGATCAGGTTGCCCTTCAGTTGTGGCCGGCGGCCCATCTCGACCAAGCCGAGTTCGATCGAGCCCTCCGTCAGCGAAACGCCTTCCTTAGGGCAGGGGAGCGTGACGAGGCCACGCTGTCGGTCTGGGACTCCCGCTTCGCCCAGTCCGGTGGGCGGGTCATGGCAAGGAGGGTGGCTGTGTTGGAGACTCTGGCCCCGTGGCTGGAGGAGACCTATATGTTGGTCTCACAGCGCGATGACCGGGCATCGTTGGGTTACGTGTGCTCTTGGACGACCGAAAGGATCTCGACCAGTTCCTCGGGGCAGTTCGCCGCCGGTATCGCCTCGGCCCTGGAACGATCACGTAGAGCTGACTTCGATCGGCGTCTCACCACCACGGGCCCGCACCGCGACGAACCGGTGTTCCAGATCGACTCCGTCGACACGAGGACCCATGGGAGCCAGGGTGAGCAGCGAACCATGGCGTTGGCCGTGAAGCTGGCCTCCCACCGTGCAGTGGCTGACACGGTCGGCGAACAGCCGGTGCTGCTCCTCGACGACGTCTTTTCCGAGCTCGACCCGGTTCGGGCCAAAGCCCTCGCGGGAGCGATCCCCGATCGGGCCCAGACCCTCATCACCTCGGCGCGGCCCGAAGACGTCCCGGTGCCGGGATCTCTGTGGCGGGTAGGAGACGGGGTGCAGCGATGACCGGCGGCGACCTGTCATCCTTCGAGTCCTCTCTTGGTGATGTCTTTCGCAAGATGGGCTTGCCCGATCCGGTGCTCATGTCCCAGCTCATCGACGAATGGGACGAGCTTGCCGGAACGCCTTGGGTGGGAAGGTCCCGACCAGTTGTGATCAGAGGCCGCACCCTGGTGGTTGAGGCGTCCGCACCGTCGATGGTGGCGTTTCTGAGGTACGGGGCAACCCAGTTGGTGGAGACGCTTAGAGCCCGTTTCGGGGAGGGAGTAGTCGATCAGGTCGAAGTCGTGCCACCCTCGCGAATTTGAGGGCTCTTGGCGACGGATGGATTGGTTTTTGTCAGTAAGTAACGGTAAAATGACATACGTGAAAGTCTCCGCGAGCAGGCGGGCCATACCTTCCATCCAGGTCACAAAAGGAGGGTCGTGACGGCCACCCGCGACAGTTACGAAGCCAAAGACATCACCGTTCTCGATGGGCTGGAAGCGGTCAAACGACGGCCCGGCATGTACATCGGAACCACCGGGCCACGTGGCCTCCACCACCTCATATGGGAGGTGGTGGACAACTCGGTCGACGAGGCGATGGCTGGGTTCTGCACCAAGATCACGGTGACCTTGCGCGCCGACGGTGGAGTCGAAGTCATCGACGACGGGCGTGGAATCCCGGTGGAGCACGTCGAGAAGTCCAAGAAGTCGGCGTTGACCACGGTCCTCACGACATTGCATGCGGGTGGGAAGTTCGAGCAGGGCGCCTACACGGTGTCGGGGGGGCTCCATGGCGTCGGGGTCTCGGTGGTCAATGCCCTCTCCTCACGTCTCGAAGCCGAAGTGCGTCGCGGTGGCTTCACGTACACCCAGGAGTTCAAGGACGGCCAGCCCAAGGCCAGGGAGCCCAAGAAGGGTCGTCCGATCAAGAAGAGCGGCACGACCATCAGGTTCTGGCCGAGCCCCGATACCTTCCAGGAGACCACAAGCTTCGAATACGAGACGGTGGCGTCACGTCTTCGCGAGACCGCCTTTCTCAACAGAGGCCTCCAGATCACGCTCACCGACGAGCGGGAAGCCGTGCCCAGGATCGAGACCTTCCAGTACCGGGGCGGCCTCGTCGACTTCGTGAAACATCTCAACTCGAAGCGTGACCCTCTCCATGCCCATGTCATCGACATCTCAGACGTGGGTGACGACGCCGAGCTCGACCTGGCGATGCAATGGACCACCTCTTACACCGAGTCGGTGCTCTCCTTCGCCAACAACATCAACACCCATGAGGGCGGCACCCACGAAGAGGGATTCCGCAAGGCACTGACCAAGGCCATCAACGACTTCGCACGGGCCAAGGGCGTGCTCAAGGAAAAGGACGAGAACCTGGCCGGCGAGGACGTGCGCGAGGGCCTCACCGCGATTCTCTCGGTGCGGGTCAAAGAACCACAGTTCGAAGGGCAGACCAAGACCAAGCTGGGCAACACCGAGATCCGCTCCTACGTCGAGAGAGCCCTCAACCGCAAGCTCCCCGAATGGCTCGAGCGCTACTCAACCGAATCCCGGCGCATAGTCGAGAAGTGCGTGGGTGCCGCCAGAGCCCGCGAGGCGGCCCGCAAGGCTCGGGAGCTGACACGACGCAAGTCGGGTTTGGAGTCGGGAGGCCTCCCCGACAAGCTCGCCGATTGCTCGAGTCGTGACCCCGCGGAATCCGAGTTGTTCATTGTCGAGGGCAAATCGGCGGCGGGACCCGCCAAGTCGGCCCGAGACTCGGTCACGCAGGCGATCCTCCCCATCAGGGGCAAGATCCTGAACGTCGAAAAGGCCCGTCTCGCCAAGGCACTGCAGAACACCGAGATCCAGGACATCATCACCGCGATGGGCACCGGGATCGGCGAGGAGTTCGACATCGACAAGGCCCGGTATCACAAGATCGTCCTCCTGGCTGATGCCGACGTGGACGGAGCCCATATCCGCACCCTGCTGCTGACCCTTCTCTTCAGGCACATGAGACCGCTCATCGACCACGGGTACGTCTACATAGCCCAGCCACCTTTGTATCGGGTCAAGGTGGGCTCGAAGGTCCATTATCTCAAAGACGATGCCGGCCTCACCGACTTCAAGAAGGAGCATCCGAAGGTGAAGCCGACACGGTTCAAGGGCCTCGCCGAGATGAACGCCACAGAGTTGTGGGAAACGACGATGAACCCCGCGACCAGGACCCTGCTTCGGGTCGAGATGGAGGACGCGGCTCGGGCCGAGGAAGTTTTCGTGACCCTGATGGGTGACGATGTCGCTTCCCGCAAGTTATTCATCCAGCAGAACGCCGACGACGTCCGCTTCCTCGACATCTGAACATGGCCACCCGCACCCCACCCTCAGAGAACATCCCGGAGATCGAGATCACCCAGGAGATGGAGCAGAGCTTCGTCGACTACGCGATGTCGGTCATAGTCTCCCGCGCCCTTCCCGACGTGCGGGACGGGTTGAAGCCGGTTCAGCGCCGCATCATCTACTCGATGTTCGAGAACAACATCGTGGCCGGCTCTGCTCACCGCAAGTGCTCCAAGGTCGTCGGAGACGTCATGGGCAACTACCACCCCCATGGCGACACCGCCATCTACGACGCGTTGGTGCGGATGGGGCAGGATTTCTCGTTGCGTCACCTCCTCATCGATCCGCAGGGCAACTTCGGGACCATCGACGACCCCCCTGGTGCTGCCCGTTACACCGAATGTCGTCTCACCAAGCTCTCCACCCACCTCCTCGACGGGATCAAAGAGGCCACGGTCGATTTCACCGACAACTACTCGGGGGAGATGCAGGAGCCGGCGGTCCTCCCCGCCCGATTCCCCAATCTCTTGGTCAACGGGTCCCAGGGGATCGCCGTGGGTATGGCCACCAACATCCCACCTCACAATCTGGGCGAGGTGATCGATGCCTGTGTCCACGTGATCGACAACCCTGACGCCGGCGCCGAGGAGCTGATGCAGTTTGTGAAAGGCCCCGACTTCCCCACCGGCGGTTTCCTCGTGGGCACCCCCGGGATCCGTGAGGCTCTGACGTCGGGCCGGGGATCGGTCAAGCTCAGGGGGGTCTGTGACGTGCAGGAGATCCGCAAAGGTCGTACCGCCATCATCGCCACCGAGCTGCCGTATCAGGTGTCGATCGAGCGGATCATGGCCAAGATCAAGGAGCTGGTCGATGCCAGGCGCATCGATGGGATAGCCGAGGTTCGCAACGAGACCTCCGATCGAGTCGGCACCCGTCTCGTCATCGAGCTGAAGGCCAACGCCGTCCCCCAGGTGGTGCTCAACCAGCTCTATAAGAACACCCCGCTCCAGGATTCGTTTGCGTACAACATGGTCTCCCTCGTCGATGGGGTCCCCAGAACCCTCAACCTCGCCGAGATGGTCGGTTACTACCTCGACCATCAGATGGAGGTCGTCGAACGCCGGACCAGGTTCCGGCTCGAGGAAGCGCAGGCCCGAGCTCATATCCTCGAGGGCCTCATCATCGCTGTCGACAACATCGACGAGGTGATCAAGGTCATTCGGGGCTCCGCAGACACCGGGGAGGCGCGGGCCAACCTGATCGAGAGATTCGAGCTGTCCGAGATACAGGCCAATGCCATCCTGGACATGCCGCTGCGGCGTCTCACCGCCCTCGAGGTGGACAAGCTCCGCACCGAGCTCGCCGAGCTTCAGGGTTTGATCGCCGAATTGCAGAAGATCCTGGACGACCCCAAGGTGCGCTGGGAGATCATCAAGAAGGAGCTGACCGAGATCAAGGGCGCCTTCGCCGAGCCCCGCCGGAGCAGGGTCGTCCCTGACGAAGGCGATCTCTCACTCGAAGACCTGATCGCCGATGACGAGCTGATCGTCACCGTTTCCCAAACCGGTTACATCAAGTCGGTCCCGGCTTCTACCTATCGAACCCAGGCCCGCGGTGGGCGCGGGGTCAAGGCGGCGGAGGTCCAGGATGACGACGTCATCCAGCATCTGGTCCACACCACGGCCCACGCCTACCTCCTGTTCTTCACCAACAAAGGCCTGGTGCATCGGATCAAGGCCCACGCCATCCCCCGCCAATCGCGCACCGCAAAAGGGGTATTGGCCCAATCGGTGCTGCCGCTCGAGCCTTTGGAGACGGTGCAGGCGATCATCGACACGCGTGACTACGAGACCGGCCGCTATCTGGTGATGGTGACCAAACTCGGGGTGGCCAAGAAGACCGAATTCAAGGAGTACGACTCTCGGAACCAGACCCTGGTGGCGATCAAGCTGGTCGGTGACGACGAAGTGGTGTCGGTGCGCCCGACGAATGGGGCCAATGACCTCCTGATATTCACCCGTGACGGGATGGGGATCCGCTTCGCCGAAGCAGACCTCAGGAGTATGGGGCGGAGCACCCAGGGGGTGCGGGGGATCCGGCTCCGTGAAGGTGACCAGGTGGTGGCCGCGGTTTCCAATGTCGAGGGCGACGAGGTGTTGTTGTTGAGCTCGGCCGGATACGGCAAGCGCACCAGCATCGCTGAGTTCCGCCGCCAGACCCGTGGCGGGCAGGGGATGAAGGCCTTCAAGCTCACCCGGGTGCGGGGCAACCTGGTCGGCGCACTCGCTGTCTCCAAGGAGGGAGATGTCTTCCTGGTCTCATCGGTGGGCATCGGGATACGCACTCCGATCGCCAAGATCAGCCGTCAGAAGCGGGACACCACTGGGGTCAAGGTCATCGATGTCGGTGAAGGAAACGAGCTTTCTGCAATCGCTTCCGTGCACGATGTCGAGGAATGAAGGAACCGGCGCGGGACCGATATCGTTGGTCAACTGTGGCGGTCTCGTAGACTTCTCCCACAACTAGGAGCCGATATGGCAACTGTTCGCCGTGTTCGACGCATAATCCGAAAGGTCGATCCCTGGACCGCGCTGAAGGTTTCAGCTGTGGTCTGGGCGGTCGTGGCCATCGCCATGGTGCTGGGCACTGTCATCTTCTGGTCCGTTTTCGAGCGGGCCGGGATCCCGGACAAGCTCACCTCGTTCATGGTCGAGATAACGCTGATCGACGAAGGCTCCCAACCATTCGCCAACGCCGAGCAGTTCTTCAGGGTTGTCGTGTTCGGTTCTGTGGTGTGGTGGGTTATGGCAACCGGGGCGACGGTGCTTCTGGCGATCACCTACAACCTGGTGTCCGACGTTGTAGGGGGACTCGAGGTGGTGGTGCTGGAAGAGACTCTCAACCCGGTCCCAATGCCGCAGCAAGTGCTGCACCCACCCACCGAGTATCGCTCGGGCAACGGCTCGACGGCCCCCTCCGACCAGGCCGACATCCCCACTGAGGAGACCGCCCCGGTCACTGTCCCCTTGACCTGAACTTGCTTTCCTGAAGGGCGTCAGAGATTCGTGACGCGGTGCATGAATGCTGGGGCCGACCTCGCTCAGGAATCGGCCATCACCAATCCCATGTCGGTGGCGGTCGTCAAGTAGGTGAGGGCGTCGTCGAAGACCATTCTTGGCATGCCGGCAGCAACATCGACCGCGGCCGCCAGGGCGATACCCGAGAGAAACGCCGCATCGTCAACGATGGCCACGCTTCGCCCGGCCCCGACGGCGAGACATGCCGCAAATCGATTCGGCGATTTCGCCATTGCCACCCGACGTTGGGCATAGATGGCATCCGCGACCGTTGCCCTGCCCACGGGCTCGGGAAACCGCACCACGTGATCCGAGCCTTCGGCAAAGTCCGAATGTGCCACGGCCACCAGTCGCGGGTCCGGCTCGCGGGAGGCCATGGCCAGGGCCAGACCGGCCGGTGACCCACCGGCCACGATCACCCCATCCTCGGTCGACTCTCCGTCCCAGACCAGCGGGACACCATGATTGCGGGCGAGACCAGGAGCCTCGGGACCGGTGCCGACGAGGAAATCACATCCTTCAGCCGAGGCAACCACACGAAAGCTCTTACTCCGGGCGGGGCCGATGACCACCACCTCGTCAACGGGGGGGTGGGCGCTCAGGGAGTGGGCCGCCCTGACCGCGGTGTCCCCGGTGACCAGAACACCGACTATCACGAGGGCTGGATCGGGCTCCAGGCGGAGTCGGGTTCCACCGGGTCGCCACCACGTCGACGCATCAACAGGAAGGCCACGATGGCGCCGAGGATGAGCAGAGGGGAAAGACGCTTCACCACGCAAGTCTACGGTGTATCCCGCGCAAGATCTGAACGGGTGAGCGAGCGATCGAGATCGGGAACGATGGACAAGCGGCCATGACCACCGGCACGACAAGACCGAGCGTCCTTTTCATGTGTGTCCACAACGCCGGACGGTCGCAGATGGCGGCCGCACTGATGCGAAGGCTCGGCGCCGACCGGGTCGAGGTGTTCTCCGGCGGGTCGGAGCCGGCGGATGGGGTGAACCCGGCGGTGGTTGCCGTCATGACCGAGTTGGGGATCGACATCAGCAGCGAAGTTCCTCGGCTGTGGGCCGAGGAGGCGGTTCGCGCCGCCGATGTGGTGGTCACCATGGGCTGTGGTGATGTCTGCCCCTTCTATCCCGGGAAGAGGTACCTCGATTGGGAGCTGGACGACCCGTCGGGGATGACGGTCGACGAGGTCCGCCCGATTCGGGACGAGTTGGAGCGGCGGGTCCGGGCCCTCATGGGCGAGCTGGGAGTGACACCGGTCGATTCCTGAGACGCTCACCCCTTGACCACCGCCATATCATCTTGATATCATTCTGATATGACAGAAAGGCAATCGATGTCTGAGGAGCGTTTGGTGGTTGGTGTCTCGGGATGGCTGATGGCGAGTGTCTCCTTGATTCTCCTGGTGGGCGGGGGCATTGGCTTTGTCGGAGCCCTGGTGGATCAGAACTGGTGGGTGACCGTGACCGCAGCGGTGATACTCCTCGTCGGGACCGTGCTCCTGCTCGGGCTCTTCGTCAACCAGCCGAACCAGTCGCGGGTGGTCACCCTCTTCGGCCGCTACCACGGGACGGTGCGGGAGAACGGGTTTCGATGGGTCAACCCGTTGACCCTACGGAGATCGGTGTCGCTTCGGATCAGGACCTTCGATTCGGATGTGTTGAAGGTCAACGATGCAGTGGGAAACCCGGTCGAGATCGCTTCGGTCATCAACTGGCAGGTGGTGGACACCGCCAGGGCCGCATTCGACGTCGAGGACTACGAGCACTTCGTCAAGGTTCAGTCCGAGGCCGCCATCCGTCACGTGGCGAGTGAGTACCCCTACGACCACATCGACGACGAAGGGCCTTCGTTGCGAGCCAACGCCGACGACGTGACCTCCACCCTCCAGAGGGAGCTCCAGGATCGTCTGGACGAAGCTGGGGTGACGGTGCGCGACTGCCGTCTGCGCCGGCTGGCCTACGCCCCCGAGATCGCCGGTGAGATGCTCAGGAGACAGCAAGCCGGAGCCGTGATTGCTGCCCGCAAGCTGATTGTCCGGGGCGCGGTGACCATGGTCCAAGACGCCCTGCAGCAACTTGCCGCTGAGAACATCGTCGAGTTGGACGAAGAGCGCAAGGCCGCCATGGTGTCCAACCTGATGGTGGTTCTCACCGGGGATCACAGTGTCCAGCCTGTGGTCAACACCGGGACCCTCTATACGGGATGACCGATCGCAAGAGTTTTCTCTTGCGGATCAACCCGAGGTTGCATCGGGTCTTGGAGCGGTGGGCGGCCGAGGACCTGCGCAGTCTCAACAGCCAGATCGAGTTCCTCTTGGTTGAGGCCGCGAGAAGGAGCGGGCGGTGGGGTGCCGAAGACACGGCCGAGGACAGCAAGGACAGCAGACGGCGCTAAATCCGGGCGAGGGCTTCCAAAGCTCGGTCGACCTCGGCCGCCGTGTTGTAGTGGACGAACCCGATCCGGACCAAGCCGCCCTTATCCAGCACCCCAAGCCGGTCCATGGCGTTGACCGCGTAATAGTGACCGGACCACACATAGATCCCGGCCCGGGTCAGATGGGCCGCTACCGCCGCGGAACCATGGCCTTCGACACCGATGGCGAAGGTGGCCACCCGCCGTTGGTCGGCGAGCGGCACCCCATAGACCCGCACCCCTGCGATGGACGCCACTCCGTCGAGAAAGCGCTGCGAGAGGGATTGCTCGTGAGCGCCGATCAGTGAGTAGGCCTGCTCCAGACGTCCTCGTCGTGACTCGCCGATCTTTCCGGCCAGACCGGCGAGGTAGTCGACGGCGGCGGTGACCCCTGCCATCGATTCGAAGGACTGGGTCCCGGTCTCCAGCTTCCCGGGAGGGTCGGAGGGCGCCGGTCGCACCTTGTAGGCGTCGAGGGCCGCCAGCCGGCCCAGTTTGCCGTAGAGGATCCCGGTGTGGGGACCGAAGAACTTGTACGACGAGGCCACCAGGAAGTCACAGTCGAGCGCCCTGACATCGAGAAGACGATGGGGACCGGCATGCACCGCATCCAGATAAACTATGGCGTCGAACTCGTGGGCCATGGCGACAATGGATTGCACATCCACCATGGTGCCGATGGCATTGGAGGCGACACAGGCCGCCACCAACCGCACCCTCTCATCGAGTAGCCGGCCGACCGCGGAGGGATCGAGCTCACCGGTGGCCGGGTCGAACTCGGCGACCCGGACCTCGACACCCGCCTCGCCTGCCGCCCGGACCCACGGGGTGAAATTGGCGTCGTGGTCGAGGCTGGTTACCACGACGACGTCACCGGGCCTCCAGGCGGTGGCGAGGGCCCGGCTAACCGCAAAGGTGATGCTGGTCATGTTCTGGCCGAACGAGGTTTCGTTGGGATCGCAGTTGAACATGTCGGCCATCGCCAGCCGGGCCTGGGTGGTGAGGGCGTCGGCGTAGTCCGAGGAGCCGAAACCGCCACCGAGGTTGCTCACCCCCTGGCTTAGGACCGCGCCCATCGCGTCGATGACGGGTTGCGGGGCCTGGGTGCCGCCCGGGCCGTCGAGATAGGCCGCCAAACGGCCTCCCTCGGCCCTCTTGAGAGCCGGGAATTGAGCCCTTACAGCTTCAACATCGAGCCGAGAAGTCAGGTCTGTGTCCATCGAGAAGACCCTACGACGATCGAATCGAGGCAGGCAAGACCGGGTTCGACGCGCCGATCCATTCCTGAAAGGGTCGGTCGGCCCCCCCGGAGATTCAAGGAATCTGGGCGAATTCCCGATCAATAGGGCATGAGTGTCGTTTTCTCGGCGGCGGCGCCGGACGGGAAACCGCCTAGTCCCGGTCGCACCGCTTCGAAGAATGGGCTGAGCCTGGGGATTCGGCCCGCCCTGATTGCCGCGGTTCTGGTGTCCGTGACGGCCGGTGCGCTGTTCGGAGCCGTCCAGGTGAGTCGGAACGTGGCTCGAGCGTCAGTCGAGCTCCATTATGCCGACGAGGCCGCCAGGGCCGCCACAGTGGTCCGCTCTCACATCGCCCTTGCCGCGCTGGGATCCGAGGATCAGCAGCAGCTGTCGGGCCAGGAGGCAGCTACTGCCTTGGGGGTCCTCGACGCCTCGCTGGCCAGCCTCGAAGGCTCACCCGCCGCAGCAGATTCCCTCGTGGCCGGCCTGTTGTTCGCCAACGCCGCCAGGGATGCGGTCGACTCCATCGGGACGGCGGCGGTCGACCAGGAAACTGCCGATCTTTGGTTCCGGGAGATGATGGATTCGCTCGACGAGCTTCGCCTGAACCTTGTGGCCTACGTCGATCGCCTGAACTCGTCGTACAACACGCTCGGAATCGTACTCGGCGTAGCCACGGTCGGTCTTGCCCCGCTGGTGCTCGTCGTATGGACCCGGTCGATGGCGCGCAAGTCGATGGAAGTGAGGGAGCTCTCACTCCAGCTGAAGCATGAGGGTGAGTTGAGAGACGCCCACAACTCGGTGCTGCGAACTGTGGTTCATGAGTTTCGAACTCCGCTTACCGGAATCAGTGGGCTGGCCGCCGTGCTGGAGGACCCCTCACTCAGGGCGTCGGCAGAGGCGGCCGAGATGATCGGGATGATCCGCACCGAGGCCGAGGACATGTCTCAGCTGACGGACGACATCCTCGCCTCCGCAGGGCTGGAGACAGGTCAGCTGGAGATCCGTGTCGAGCCGATCGATGTCACCGAGGTGGCGGATCGGGCCCTCGCCATGTTCCATCGGCGCGGCATCGAGATCGATGTGTCGCTGGATCCTGCGGCCGTTGTCGCCGACGAGTTCCGTCTTCGGCAGATCCTGAAGAACCTCGTTTCCAACGCGGTCAAATACGGAGGTCCGAGGATCACGGTCACAGGGACCGAGACGCTCGACTCCTACGAGTTGGTGGTCGCCGACGACGGCGACGGTGTGCCCGACGTCATTGTCGAGCAGCTATTCGACCCCTTCCCCCATGGCGGGAAGGGCGCTCCCAGCCAAAGCGTTGGTCTGGGGCTGTTCATCGTGCGCGAGTTGTCCGAGGCCATGGGCGGCTCGGTGAGTCATGAGCGTGTCGAGGACATCACGATGTTCACCGTCCGCCTTCCCCTCGTTGAGGCGGAGAGCGCAAAGATCATCCCGCTGCCGACGATGAGTGTGGGAGCCTGAGATGACTCGCCGTGGGTGGGGTTGGGCAATCGCAATGGCTCTGTTGCTGGGCGTTGTCGGTTGGGCACCGTCGACTGCCGCGGCCGCACCTTCTGCCATCGATTTCAACCACCGTTGCGGCTGGTGGAACGACTGGTGTAACAACAACACGACGACCACGACCACGACCACGACCCCACCACCACCTCCGACGACCACCACCACATCGACGACCACGACCCTTCCGCCACCACCACCAACGACCACCACGACCCAACCGACTACGACAACCTCACCGCCCACTACAACCACTTCCACCACGACGACGACGACCACCCTCCCCGTCGTCCAACCGACCAACCCGCCCCCCCCGTCCACCACGACCACCACGACCCAACCGACGACGACCACCTCCCGGGCAGATGCCGTCGGGTTCTTCGCCGATTTCAACGTGCCGCGGGGTCTGTCACCCGAACAGGTTTCCGCTGATGCTGAAAGCCGTACCGGGATCGAACTGCTCGTTTCGCTTATCGGGGCCTTCGTCGGTATGACGGTCCAGGGGCTCGGCTACTACCTGTTTGTGTTCCTGGTGCCGGTGTTGGCAGCGATATGGCTCTCGGTGATCCGACGTCGTGACGAGCAGGTTGTGGGCGAGGCCTAGCTGCCAGATCGGTGTCGGGCTCGGCGTGAGTCGGACGGGGATTGCGGTGGTGGGCCCAGGAAGACTTGAACTTCCGACCTCATCCTTATCAGGGATGCGCTCTAACCGGGCTGAGCTATGGGCCCTTGCAGCGGTGGCTGCGACGAGGGCAAATCTTATCGAGTCGTCTGAGTCAGGCGAACCCGTAAACTGAGCATCTCCAGGGGGACGTAGCTCAGCTGGAAGAGCACCGGCTTTGCAAGCTGATCGAGCCAAACGCTGCGCTAGAGAGCGTTCGGCCAGGTCAGGTCAGACCAGAATCGTGTTGTTATCTACTCTTGCGGATGGTCTGAATCACTGACTCTTTGCCCGCCTGTGCCGGCATCATCACCCCCGGGGAGAGCTCGGGCTGCGACCCGGGCAAAGGCCCAATTCGGAGCATTTCGGCTACGAGGGCCGATTGTCCAGAAATCCGTGCTGACACTCGACGAAGGATCCCCTGGTCTGCCGACGAAGTAAGTAGGCAGGTGATCCGACGAAGCACGTCGTTCGCAAAAGAGGGACCGGGGTTCAAATCGCGCCGGCTCCACAAGTCAGCTTGGACTGTCCAACTTCGGGTGATTTGGCAACATCGGTCTGCGCGAGTTGGTGGGGAACACCGGAGGTGACTGTGGCGTGGGCGGTCTTGCCGCCGACGTGGCGGAATTAGTCCCCTTCCAGCTGCAGTAGCGATCTGAGGTCGGCGACTGGTCCGAGGTGCGTCAGCTTGTCGGGGTTGACGATCGAGCTGATGCTTGTGATCTGACCGTCGGTGATGTCGAGCGCCAACACCCCGATCAGCCGCTGCTGTCTGTCGAGCAAGAGAGCTCCAGGGCTTCCGTTGACCTCGACGGGGCGCCACGACACACCCGGAAGGGCGCCTAGGCGGATCATCCCCTTGACCAGGGTGCGTGCGACCCGGCTGCGCCCGCGCAACGAGCGCGCAAGGGCTGGAACCTTGCCGCCGCCGTCGCCGGTCAGCTTCACGTCGTGAGCGAGCAGCGTCTCGAGGCCAGCGACATCGCCTTGCTCGGCGGCGGCGAAGAACCGTCGTGCCAGCTCATCGCGCTGGTCTCTTGTCGTTTGGAAGCGGGGCCGGCGCTGTTTGACGTGGCGTCTGGCGCGGGTGGCGAGCTGGCGCACGTTGTCCTCGCTCTTGCCGACGATCGCCGCGATCTCCGGGTACCCGTAGTCGAACACATCGTGAAGCAGCAGCACGGCTCGCTGCTCTGGCGAGAGGCTCTCCAAGAGCACCAGCATGGCCACCGACAGCGAGTCGGCTGTCTCAGCGTGCCCGGCCGGATCATCGTGGCCGTCGGTGATGATCGGCTCGGGCAGCCACTCGCCGACATAGCGCTCGCGGCGGACGCGTGCCGAGGACAGCTCGTTGATCGCCAGCCGGGTAGTCACGGTGGCGACGAACGCGTGCGGCGATTTGATCTGCTCGCCGGCATCGACCGCCTGATGCACCCGCAGCAGCGCTTCCTGCACCACGTCCTCCGCCTCGGAGACACTGCCCAGCATCCGATAGGCGATGGCGAACGAGACCGGCCGCAGCTCGTCGAGCAGTCGCTCGCGGTCGGTCATGGTGCTGCGAATCCCTGCCGCCAGCTCGGATGCGCGGGGCTCCAAGCCAGCTCGCGTTTCGCCTTGGCGTTCGACGCGCCCCGGGCCTCGGTCATCATCACTACTTCGGCCTCTCCGGCGAACAGTCGCACGATGAACCTTGGCACGTGTCTCGGCTTCTTGCCGCCCAGCGCCTGCGCTAATGCCGGCAGCCACACGCCGACCCGGGCGGGGTCATCGTCGACGATGTTGTAGACACCGCGGCTGCCGTGCTCGACCGCCGCCACCGTCGCCTCCGCCGCGTCGGCGATGTGGATGAATGACCACACGCCGCCTCCGTCGCCGATCAGCGGAAACCTGCGCTTGCGCACCATCTCGAACATCATCCCGCCAGGCGACATGTTTGTGCCTGGCCCGTAAAAGCCGCCGTAGCGAAGCACGATGCCCTCGGTCCACCGCGCATCCAGAACGGCCTGTTCGAGGTGTCGGAGCGCGGCCAAGCCTTCGCGCAACTTGCCCGGGGGCGCGGGGTCGAGCGGGTCCTCCTCGCTCTTCACCGGCCCGCCAGTGCGCGCGTACGTGGCGAAATTGCTCTGCGCCACGAATCGCCGCACCCCCGCCGCCTGTCCGGCCGACAAGAGATGATCCGTCCCCTCGGTCCGCAGACGGTTGGTCAGGGCCGCACCGCGCTTGAGGTTACGCATGCCCACCCCTGCGAGCGCGGTCAGCTGATGGACAATCACATCCGGCTGGGCATTACCCACGGCCTCCGCGACCTGATCGGGATCGAGCGCGTCCGCGACGACAGGCACAGCGCCCAGCTCGTGGAGCATCGTCTGCTTCGACTCGCTACGCGTCATGCCATAAACTTCATGCCCTGCAGCAACCAGACGCGGCACCATCTGCTTTCCGATCGCCCCCGTCGCTCCCGCAACAAACACTCTCACCATCAACGCCTTATTGAGTAATACCTTCACTCCATAAGACAAGACAACAGCCCATTCTGTGACACCAATCAGCACCCCGGCACGAGAACGCTGAATGTCAACCCGACGTCCCGCGCGATCTACCCTGGTGGGAGCCGACTCGTAGACTGAAGGTCAAAGCGGCGAGCCAGCTGCTGTTCGAGCGCTGTGCTAAACACCACCGGCTTTCTGATGGGCCGAATCATCAACTACTAATTGGCAAACCAGGGGACGTAGCTCAGTTGGAAGAGCACCGGCTTTGCAAGCCGGGGGTCGTGGGTTCGAGTCCCATCGTCTCCACCCGGGGCCCACCTTGGGATTGTTTCGATCCCGGTTGGTGTTGCCAGTTGCGACGTTGAACAGGGAGCCGAAGATGCCGAATGCCGTGATCGTCGATGCGGTGCGCACCCCGATCGGGAGGCGGAACGGTGTCTTCAAGGACATCCACCCTGTCGATCTGGCCGCCATCCCCCTCCTAGCGATCGTGGAGCGCAGCCAGCTCGACCCATCACAGATCGACGACGTGATCATGGGCACGGTGAGCCAGACCGGGGAACAGGCGTACAACGTGGGTCGTAACGCCGCCCTCGCCGCCGGCTTCCCCGAGGAGGTGCCCGGCGTCACCATCGACCGCCAATGTGGGTCCTCGCAGCAGGCTGCCCACTTCGCTGCCCAGGCGGTGATGGCCGGCGCCCAGGACATCGTGATCGCCGCCGGCGTCGAGAGCATGACCCGGGTGCCGATGGGGGTCACCGCCCAACAGGGGCCCGGTCTTCCCTTTGGGCCCCGGATGTTGGATCGCTACTCCCAGGGTCTGGTCCCTCAGGGGATCTCGGCGGAGATGATCGCCGAGAAGTGGGGGATCTCCCGTACCGAACTGGATGAGTTGGCCCTCGAGTCACATCGTCGGGCGGCACGGGCCACCGAAGAGGGCCGTTTCGAGGACCAGATCATCCCGGTCGGCATCACTCGGGAGAACGGGATGCGCCAAACCGTGTCTCGTGACGAGGGGATCCGTCCCGACACCTCACTCGAGCTGTTGGATGCGCTCCAGCCGGCGTTCAAAAGCGACGGGGTGGTCACGGCCGGCAACTCCTCGCAGATCTCCGACGGTGCGGCTGCGGTCCTGGTCATGTCCGAGGATCGGGCGGCCCAACTCGGGCTCACCCCCAAGGCGCGTTTTTTATCGTTTGCCATGGCCGGGGTCGACCCGGTGATGATGCTCACCGGCCCCATCCCCGCCACCGAGAAGGTGTTGGCCCGAGCCGGGCTGGGCATCGGGGATATCGACCTCTTCGAGGTGAACGAGGCCTTCGCCCCGGTGACCGCGGCGTGGAGGATCGAGCACGGCGGCTCCGAACCGATGGCGCTTTGGGAGCGGACCAACGTCAACGGGGGCGCCATCGCCCTCGGCCACCCTCTCGGCGCCTCCGGTGCCCGGCTTCTTACCTCGTTGCTGTGGGAGTTGGAGCGAACCGGCGGGCGCTATGGGCTGCAGACCATGTGTGAGGGCGGCGGCATGGCCAACGCCGTGATCATCGAGCGGGTTTGAGCTTGCTTGCCCCCCTCGACCGCACTTCGTTGGCGGTCGGTCCCCCCGCTGCGCAGGGGGACAACGCGACGTGACCGGCAGCACCGCCCTCGATGTGCTCCTGGCAGTCGTCCTCGGAGCCGTCATCTGGCGAGGGTCGATGGCGGTGATCCGGGCCCTGGGCACCCCGCCACCCGAGATCGATCCCGACGACGTGGTCGCTGTCGACCAGGACTACAAATGCACCGTTTGTGGGGCTGAGTTGACGATGCGAACGGCCAATGTGCAAGGTGAGGCCCCACCGCGGCACTGCCGGGAGGACATGATCCCGGTGTGGCGACCGGCCTGAATCGACGAATCACACTAGTGTAGTTATCCCGAGGTTTCTCCACAGGATGTTGAGAACTACACCTGTGTAACTCGCATTACCCTCGCCGCCGTGCCCGAGTCGAAGCGACGCAAACCGAGGAGCCGCCCGGTATCCGCCCAGAGCGCGACCGCCGCGGCCAAGGCCAAGGAGCCCAGCGCTACCTGGTACATCGTGGTGATGGCGGCTCTGATGGTCACCGGTGTGCTCCTGGTCCTGGCCAGATTCGTGTTCGAGCTCGACCGGCTGGTCCTCATCGGGGGCCTGGCCTGCATCGCCGTCGGCTTTCTGATGACCACCAACTATCGGTGATCGGGTCGCGCCTGACCTAGGGCAACGTCGTCGATGTCGTCGTCGTGGTGGTGGGGGGCGCGGTGTACTCCCCGATGGTCACCGTCACGATGTCGCCGGGGAACACCATCACCCCCACGTCGGGGAACTGGTCGACCACCAACCCATCCTGGGAGGGATCGACCACCGGTTGGGTGCTGTTGGAGACATTGATCACCAGACCGAGATCGACAAGCGCCGCCTCCGCCTGAGCCGCGGTCTTGCCGATCAGATTCGGCACCTCGACCGGCGCCGGTCCTTGGGACACCACCAACAAGATGGTGTCACCCGACCGCACCTCGTCTCCCGCTTCCGGATCGGTCCGGATCACCAGGCCGTCGTCCACTGTGCTCGAGTACTCGTCCTGGATCCGAGGGATCAGACCCAGGCCGTTGAGCGTTTTCACCGCGTCTCGCTCGGTTTGACCCGCCAGTTCGGGGAGGATGTGGGTTTCGGGCCCGCTCGAAATCACCAGATTGATCGCCGCTCCTGCACCGACTTCGACCCCGGCCCCCGGGTCCTGCCTGATGACGGTCCCCTCGGCGAAGTCGGCGTTTGCCTCCTCGTCCACCTCGCCGAGAACGAAGCCGTTCTGCTCGATGATTCTCTGGGCAGCGGCGAGGGTCTGACCGACCAGGGGGGGGACCGGGAATTCCTCGAGACCGGTGGAGACGAACACCTCGACTTCGGAGCCCTCCTCGGCGTCGGTGCCCCCCGCCGGGTCGGTGCGGATCACCAGGTCGACCTCCACCTCTTGGCTGGCTTCCGGCGTGAATTTGACGGTGAAACCGTCGGCCAACAGGCGGGTTGCGGCCTGCTCACGGGTGAGTCCGGCGAGGTTGGGGACTTCGATCAGCTCGCCGTTGGCGTTCCCGCCTGAAGCCAGGCGGAACAGGAAGAACACGAGGATCCCGAGGGCGATAAGGAGCCCGAAGGTGGTGAGGATGAACGGCACCTGGGACGAAGGCTCCGCTTCGATCCCGCGGTACACCTCATCGGGGGGCACCGTGGCCGGCGGCACCTGGGCGGTCATGACCCGGGTGGCGTTGTCGCCGGCGGCGACGGCGCCGGCAGCCACCGCAGCCACCGCAACCGGCTCCACGTTTTGCCCTCTGAGCACCGACACCAGATCGGTCCGCATCTCATCGGCGCTCTGGTAGCGGCCGTTGGGGTCCTTGCGCATCGCCTTGGCAACCACGGTGTCGAGTGCCGGGGGGACGTCGGAGTTGAGGGCGGAGGGGGCGGGGGCCTCGGTCGAGACATGTTGGAAGGCGACCGACATCGGGCTGTCGCCGGTGAACGGGGGTCGCCCGGTGAGCATCTCGTAGAGGACCACTCCGAGCGCATAGACATCACTCCGGGCGTCGGCGGCGGCTCCCTGGGCCTGTTCCGGGCTGAAATAGGTGGCGGTGCCGATGACCGCGCCGGTCTTGGTCAATTCGGCGCTGTCGTCCCAGGCCCGGGCGATTCCGAAGTCGGTTACCTTCACCGTCCCGTCCTTGGCGAGGAGGATGTTGCCCGGCTTGACGTCTCGATGGACCAGACCGGCCTGATGGGCAACCGAAAGTGCCGCCGCCACCTCGGAGGCGATCTCGGTGGCGCGGCGGGCGAGAAGGGCGCCCTCGGACTTGAGCACGTCTCGCAGGGAACGACCGTCCACCAATTCCATGATTATGAAATAGGTGCCCTGGGCCTGGCCCCAGTCGTAGATCCCGACGATGTTGGGATGGCTGAGGTTGGCCGCGGCCTGCGCCTCGCGCCGGAACCTCTTGACGAAGGCCTCATCGGCCGAGTACTGGGCGTGGAGGACCTTTATCGCCACCCGTCGGTTGAGAAGGGTGTCCAGGCCTTCGTAGACGTCGGCCATCCCGCCCCGGGCCACGTGGGACGTGATGTGATAACGCTCGGTCAGTTCGCTCGGAGTGTTCATTGAAGGCGATGGATTGTAGGAACGACCTGGGCCCAACTCATTGGCTTCCTTGTAACCAGAGTGAAATAAGGTCAGCGGCGATTGGCGCCGCCACCGCCCCACCGGTCGCCGATTCGCCGATGTCGCCGCCGCCAGCGATCAACACGGCGATTGCGATCGTCGGGTTTTCCACCGGGGCGAACCCGATGAACCAGGCGTGGGGACCGTCTCCGGCGCCTTCGGCGGTCCCGGTCTTGCCCGCGACCCGGACCCCGGGCACCGCGGCAAGGCGGCCGGTCCCCTCGGTGACGACCCTTTCCATCATCTGGGCGAGAACCGAGGCTGTGGCGGGTGCCATCGCCCGCCCCAGGGAAACGGGCTCGGTGGTTTCGACGGTGTCGCCGTCAGCATCGAAGACGCGATTGACCAGATAGGGGTTGGGCACCAGACCCTGGTTGGCGACCGCGGAGGCGATCATTGCCATGTGCAACGGGGTGGCACGCACATCGCGCTCCCCGATCCCGCTCTGGGCGAGGGCCGCGGGGTCGTCGACCAGGTCATCGACCGGGTAGGTGGCCTGGGGAACGGTCCAGGGAAAGTTCAGGTCGGTGTTGAATCCCAGCGCACCCGCCGTGATCCCGATGTCTTCGGCTCCCAGCCGGACCGAGAGGTCGGCGAAGATCGTGTTACAGGAGCGGACGAAGGCGACCAGCAGCGTCACGGTGGTGCCGTCGTCGCAGTATCCCCCGCCGTAGTTGGAGATGGTGCCTGTCGAGCCCTCCAACTCGTACTCGAGCGGGTCGGGGAACTCGGTTCCGGGGTCGGCCTCACCGGTGTCGAGTGCGGTGGCGGTGACCACGGTCTTGAAGGTCGATCCGGGGGCGAACAACTCCTTGGTGACTCGATCACTCAGCGGGCTTTCGGGGTCCGCGAGGAGGGAGTCCCACATCTCTTGGGCGTCCTCACCGAGTAGCGACTCGGGATCGAATGAAGGCGAGGAGACCGCGGCGAGCACCGCTCCGGTCTTGGGGTCGAGGGCGACCACGGCGCCGGCTTGTCCTGCCAGCGCCTCGTATGCCGCTCGCTGCAGCGGCCCATTGACTGTCATCTCGAGACTGTGTGGCCGCAGGTCGCGGCCCAGGATCACCGAGAGCAGGTCGCTGATCGTCAGGTCGCGCTTTGATCTGAGCACCGAGGCATAGGCCTCTTCCAGACCGGAGTCGCCGAGGAGGAACGAGTTGTAACCCACGACGTGGGCGAAGGCCTCCCCTTCGGGGTAGGTGCGGACGAACGAGCGCGGATCCGCCGGGTCGACCACGGATTCGGCGACCACGGTCCCGTCGATGGTGACGATCAGACCTCGTTCCTTGCCTCGCTCGGACAGTGCCGGACGGGCGTTGCGGGGGTCGGCTTTGAGGGTGTCGGCATGGACCACCTGGATCCAGGTGACTGCCAGGAGCAGCACGCAGAAGGAGGTGAAGATCCCGATCGAGATGCGGCGCACCGGACCGTTCATGTCGCCTCCTCGTGGCTGATCCGGAGCAGGAGTGCGATCAGGATGAGATTGCCGACCAGCGCCGATCCCCCATAGGACATGAAGGGAAGGGTGATCCCGGTCAGCGGGACCACCCTGACCACCCCACCGATGATGAGGAGCACCTGGACGGCGAACACGAAGGTGAGCCCGGCCGCCAGCAGTTTTCGAAACATGTCCCGGCTCCGGAACGAGATCCCGAGACCGACCGCGACCACCAGGGCGAAGAGGGCTATCACAGAGACCGTGCCCGCGAAACCCAACTCCTCACCGACAGCGGCAAAGATGAAATCGGTGGACGCGTTTGGGATCAGGTCGGGCCGGCCCAGACCGGGCCCGGCCCCTGACAGACTTCCGGTTCCCATGGCGAACAGTCCCTGGGCGATCTGGTAGCCCTCGTCGTCGTAGTGCTGGAAGGGTGTCAGCCAGGCGACGACGCGTCGGTTCACGTGCTCGAACATGTAGACCGAAGCGACCCCAGCCACCGCGGCCATGAATCCGCCTACCACCAGATAGCCGGTGGTCCCGGTGGCCGCGTAGAGCAGGAGCACAAAGCCGGCGAAGAGCAGAAGCGAGGCTCCCAGGTCACGCTGGGAGATCAGAATCAGGATGCTCACCACCCAGGTCACCACCAGGGGTATCAGCTGCCGTGGTTCTGGGAAACGGATCGGCCCCACCTGCCGGCGCGCCTCCCGCAAGGCTTTCTGGTGATCGGCGAGGTAGGCGGCCACGTAGACGACGAAGCCGAGTTTGGCCAGCTCGGCGGGCTGGAACTGAAGGGTGGTGAAGCCCATGTCGAGCACGATCCACAAACGTGACCCATTCACAACCAGACCCTTGAGGGGAAAGCCCCAATCGATGGGCAAGTTGGGGAGGAGCAACAGGATCAGGGAGACGAGCAAGATGATGTTGCGGTAGCGGCGGAGGATGGTGGTCGAACTGCGGGCGAAGAGGGCAAGGACGGTTATGGCGACCCCGGCGGCGATCAAGATCCACCATCTCTGCAAACCCGCCCTGACCGGTTCGAGCCGGTAGATCTCGATGAAGCCGAGAGCAGTGAGGCCGGCGATCGGGGCGATCAGCAAGGTGGTGGCCCGCGGCGCCCAGGTTCGAACTGCCAGATGAAGCCCGCCGAAGGCGATGAGAAACACCAGAAAGGTGAGTGCGGTTTGGGCGTCGACACTCTCGTCGCGGGCGAAGTTGACAAGGGTGACCCCGAATCCGGCGAGCACCGACGCCGCGACCACGGTTGCGCCTTCGGCGTTAGGTGTCATTCGCTCCGGCGAGGACGTCCGCGATGATGACTGTGATGTTGTCCTGGCCTCCCGCCTGGTTGGCCTCCTCGATGAGGGCCCAGACGGTCTCGTCCGCGGATTCTGTTGCCAGGTTGGCCGCGATCTCGTCATCGGTGACCATCAAGGTGAGCCCGTCCGAGCAGAGAAGGAGCCGATCTCCAGGATCGAGGGGCAGCTCGATCTCGTCGACGTTGACAAAGCGGGTGAGGCCGAGACAGCGGGTCAGCATGTGGCTGTGGGGATGATCGGCAGCCTCCTCCGGGGAGAGGGTGCCGGCCGCCACGTACTGGGCGACCACCGTGTGGTCGGCGGTGAGTTGGCGCAGCTTCCCGGCTCGAAAGAGATAGGCCCGGCTGTCACCGATGTGCCCGAAATGAGCCTTCCCGTCGGGGGTCAACTCCACGAGGGTGAGTGTTGTGGCCATCCCCTCGAGATCCGGTTGTCGGGCGACCTGTTCTCGTATCGAGCGGTTGGCTGCCGCGACCCTGTCGGCGGGTGGGAGATCGGACGAGGCAGCGGTGTTGACCGCCAGGCGGGAGGCCACCTCCCCGGCGATGTGCCCTCCCATGCCATCGGCCACCATGAGGATCGCCGGGCCGCTCGATTCCCCTGATGTCTCCGGGAATACCGAGTCCTCGTTGTTGGCCCTGGCCATGCCTTGATGAGTGGCGGCGGCCCATATGTACCTCATCGCACCTCCATGACCGTCTTACCCACCTGGATGGTGTCGCCCCGACGCAGCGAGGTGGGGGCCGTCACACGGCGCCCGTTGACGTAGGTGCCGTTGGTGCTGCCCAGGTCGTGGAGAACCATCCCGTTCTCCTGAGCGACCAGCCTCATGTGGAACTCCGAGGCGTAGGGGTCGTTGAGAAGCACATCGGCCTCGTCTGACCTCCCCAGAACGCTCACATCCTGCACTTCCAACTCCATGCCCTGTTGAGTATCGGATTTGACCAGGACGATTTTGGTCCCCTCCCGCCGCTTACGACGCAGAGAGATGCCCAGATGGGCGCCGATGGCCCGCGCCACCTGCCACACGAACAGATAGACCAATCCCAGGAAGATGATGCGGAGCAGGGCAAGGATCACATCAGGCACGGTCCGCCCCTTCGTGAAGACGGTATCTGTGGCCGGAGAAACCAATCATGTCGCCACGGGTGAGGCGGTGCGGACCGGAACCGATCCGAATCCCGTCGACCTCGGTGCCGTTGGCGGATCCGAGGTCCTCGATCCAGATCTCGCCATCGGCGCGCCAGATCAAGGCGTGTCGACGGCTCACCTCGTCGAACGGGAGCACCACGTCGGCATCGCCGGCGCGCCCGATCAGGGCACGATTGGGGCCGATGTCGTAGGAGACGTCACCGGCCACCAGGCGTGCCCACGGTGGGATCTTCCCGGCGACCACGGAGGGGACACAGGTGAAATGACCGGGCGGCACCGCGCTCGAGGTCTCGATGAGAACGGTGGCCGGCCCCTCGAGACGCAGCCCGGCCTCGGCGGCGTGTTCGGCCAGGGCTAGTTCGAGTCGTCGCTGCAATCTGGTGGGGTCGACGTCGAGATCGGCCGGGTTCACCTCGAGTACGTACCGGTTGGAGGTCGCGGGACCAGTTTCGTGCTCGAAACTGGTCAGATCCGCCTCGCGGGCGATCCGTCCTGCCATCTCCGAGGGGTGAATGCGGCCCGAGAAGACGCGGCCGGCAGCCCCTTCGAAGAGGCGCTCCAGGCGGCGTTCCAGGCTTCTGGCGAGGCTCATGCCGGAGAGGTTACGGCCGGTGGGGGATAGAGGAGGCCGACTACCGCAACTCCGGGCTCAGGGTTACGATTTCCCGGCCGTTACGGGCGAGTGGCGGAATTGGCAGACGCGCAGGATTCAGGTTCCTGTGATCGCAAGGTCGTGGGGGTTCAAGTCCCCCCTCGCCCACCGTCGGACCAAGGGGGGACCACCCCCCTTGTATCCCCCCGCCGGACCTCCTCGGGGCGGCAGAAGGGCTTTATGGTTCGCTTGCTGTCCTCTGGATCGACCAAATGATTCTCGATACACCTCGGCAACGGAGGCGTGTGGGCCGCTTGCTCGTGCCGGCCCTCATCACTGCCGCGGCCCTGATCGCCATAGCTGTGTCCACCGCGGGTCGTGACACGCGCGCCGATCTCGAGTATCTCAACGCCATCCAGGAGCAGTCTCGAGCGCTGGCGACAAGAGGCGACGGCCTTCGGGAGGTGATTCCGCGTCTTTCCCGTATCGACAGAACCGAGTTGGTGACGCTGATGGACGGGATGCGAGCCGATATTGCAGTTGGACTGCAGTTGGCGGCAGAGGAGCCGCCTTCACCGGAGTTGTTCGCAGTGAACGCCCTCTACCGTCAAGCCCTCGAATCATGGGAGACCGGGGTCAATGGCTATGGCTCGGGCCTCCTCGCGGCCGCCGACGATCCCTCGAGCACGGTGGTAGTCGACAACATCGCCAACGCCCTTGCCGCGATACGCAGCGGTGACCGTCTCTATGCCGACCTGGTGGCGGAGCTGGACCGCCAGGATGTGCCCGACACCGTGGCCCCGATGCCCACGGTCATCCTGATGCCGGCCTCCGGGGAGCTGTTCAGCCTGTCTCAGGCCTATGTCAGGGCGGCGCGTGCACCAAACAGCGGTCTGGCGTTGCGGCCCGGGCTGGCGGTGAGCCAAGTGGTCGCGGTCCCCGAGTGGGAGGTGGACCCTGCCGATAGCGTGATCCTTCCCGCTACCGAGACCGTGACTTTCAACGTGGTGGTCTCGAATCTCGGCAACGTGGCGAGCACAGCTACGACATTGCGTCTGGCCCTGACCGGCGGAGACGAGCCGGTGACACTGGAAGAAAACGTGAGACCGCTGCAACCAAATGCTCTGACCACGGTCTCGTTCCCGGACTTCGCCGTCGCCCCGGGTCGGGATTACGAGGTGAGGGTGACCCTGGTCGGGGTCGAGGCCGACGTCGACCCCACCGATAATGAGATCGCGGTGGCGTTCACCGTGAACGAGGGAGAGGGTTCCGGGTAGCCCAGCCGGTACCATCCGGCGCCCAATGATCGATCCCCGGCTGCTGCGAGAGAATCCGGATCTGATCCGTGACTCGTTGCGCCGTCGTGGCTCCACGATCGACCTCGATGTCCTGGTCGCACTCGAAGCCGAGGTGCGGGCCAAGCGTCAGGAGGCCGAGGGGATGCGGGCCCGCCAAAAGGAATCGGGGCGTTTCATCGCCACCCTGACCGGGGCAGAGAAGGAGGCGGCCATCGGGGAGGTCGCCGGGCTGGCCGCGGCGGTCAAGGAGGCGGTGACAGAGGCCGACAACCTCACAGCCGAGTTCGATCGGGTCTGGCTCGAGGTCCCCAATCTGGTCGCCGGTGACGCCGCGGAGGGTCAGACCGAAGCCGACAGTCTCGAGATCAAGAGGGTGGGGACTCCTCTCCTCGAAGGGCTCGATCACGGCACGCTCGGAGAGCGACTCGACATCGTCGACACCGCCCGCGGCGCCAAGGTCTCGGGCAGCCGCTTCGGCTACATCAAGGGGAAAGGCGCGCTCCTCGAGCTCTCCTTGGTCCGTTGGGCCATGGACCACCTGGTGGCGGAAGGGTTCACCCCGATGATCCCGCCCGTGCTGGTCCGGGAGGAGGCCTTGGAGGGCACCGGGTTCTTCCCCGAGGCCCGTGAGCAGGTCTACGAGGTGCCCAGGGACGAGTTGTATCTGGTGGGGACCTCGGAAGTCCCCCTTGCGGCCTATCACGGCGACGAGATCCTCGAAGCCGGCTCCTTGCCATTGCGATATGCAGGTTTCTCCACGTGCTTCCGGCGTGAGGCCGGCACCTATGGCAAAGACACCGCCGGCATCTTCCGGGTTCACCAGTTCGACAAGGTCGAGATGTTCGTGTTCACCACCCCTGAGGCCTCCATCGAGGAGCATGACCACATTCTCGGAATCGAGGAGAAGCTGGTCCAGGAGCTGGAGATCCCCTATCGGGTCGTGAACATCGCCGCCGGGGACCTCGGGGCCTCGGCCGCGAAGAAGTACGACATCGAGGCCTGGTTCCCCGGCGAGCAGGCCTATCGCGAGATCACCTCTTGTTCCAACACCACCGATTATCAGGCCAGGCGCCTCAAGGTGAGAATGAAGACCGAGGAGGGCAATCAGGTGTTGCACACCCTCAACGGGACAGCCTGCGCGGTGGGCCGGACCATCATCGCCATCGTGGAGAACCACCAGCGCCCGGATGGGTCGGTGGAGATCCCGGAGGCCCTTCGCCGGTACACCGGTTTTGACCTGATCGAGCCGTGAGCGAGGTCTCCGACCCGATCTTCGCCCGGATCGCAGCCCGCTACGACAGGATCAATCGCATTCTCTCCTTGGGCCAGGAACGAGCCTGGCGCCGGCGGGGCATCGAGATGCTGGCTCCTGGCGTGGTGTTGGATCTCGGTTGTGGGACCGGCGACACCGATTTCGGGGGGCGGAGGGTGATCGGTCTCGACCCTGTGGTGGAGATGTTGGCCTTGAGCCCGGTCCCGGAGCGAGTGGTTGGAGTGGGGGAGCATCTCCCCTTCGCCGCCGGGGTATTCGACGGCGTCTTCAGCGGGTTCGTGCACCGAAACCTCGGTTCGGTGGAGCAGACGATGACGGAAGTGGGGCGGGTCCTTCGCCCCGGATGCGCCGTGGTGGTGGTCGATCTGGCGCGGCCCCGCAACCCGCTGCTTCGGGTGCTGCACCGTCTTGGGACCGCGCTCCTCCTCCCCTTGGTGGGGTTGGTGTTTGCCGGCGCTCCTCGTGAGTACTGGTACCTCCACAAATCACTCGACTCGCGGCCCCCACCGGAGGCGCTGCTGGCCGGTCATGGGCTGGTCCTGGAGGAGGTGTGGCGCTCCGGCGTGTTCGGCTTCGTCTACGGGGCAAGGCTCCGCAAGACCGGCTGATACACGCAATACGCAATACGGAAAACGGAAAACGGCGAGCGCAGCTCGCTCTGATCGTGCCCCCGCCGTCGAGGCAACGTGGACGTCGTCGAGGTTGGCCGTTGGCTCAGGTCAGGCCATCCTGCGTCACCCGGAACGGTCCGCTTAGGGCTGCTTCCTTCCGGATCTGACCCGGTTCGCAGTGCTCCGCCGCGCAGGACCCAACCGTCAACACCACGTGTCCACCCTCAGGCCGGCGTAACGCTGCCCCTCGGGCGGGGAGTTCGGTCCCGCATGTAGAGGGTTTCGGGTTCAGGGCACCCCTAGCGCCCCACCTAGCACGATCGCCGGGAAGGCTACTTAGGCCCGGTTCGTAGCGCGCAATGGCTGACCCGTCACTCCTGTTACCTTCGGTCGGCTCATGTCCACCAACCGGTTCGGCCCCAACTTCGGGAAGCTCTTCGCAGCCGCCATGCTGCAGGAGGTCTCCTTCGTGCTCCTGGTCCATTTTCCGGGTTATCTCGAGGGCCTGGGGGCCACTGAGTCCTTGATCGGCATCCTGTATGCGGCGGCTGCGGTCCTGGGTCTCGCCTTTCGCCCCGGTCTGGGAAGGATCCTCGACCTGACCCACCGGCGGACCGTTCTCCTCGTCACCGGGCTGTTCAACGCCGTAGTGGTCCTCGCCCTGGCCGCGACCAGCGTCTGGGGACCGCTGTTGTGGGGGCTCTTCCTCACCCAGCGGGTACTGCAGATCGCCCTGTTCACGACGATGCTCACCTACGCGGCCGACTCGCTCCCGGTCGAGCACCGGACGCAAGGGTTGGCCATTTTCGGCTTGTCGGGCTTGCTCCCGATCGCGCTTGGTGGGGTGGCCGGCGACGTGGTCATCGACGCCTACGGGTTCGAGGCGTTGTTCGTGCTGGCTTCGATGGCGAGCGTCGTTTCCTGGCTTCTGGTGTGGAGGCTTCCGGTGTTGCCGGTTCTCGGTCGCCGACCCCGTCGCGGCTTCTGGGTCTCTCTGGCGCAACGCAACCTGTTGCCGCTGTGGTGGGTCACCCTCTTCTTCAGCATCGGTCTGGAGACGTTGTTCACCTTTACCCGGACCTACGTCGACGAACGACAGATCGGATCCACCGGCCTCTTCTTCGGGGTGTATGGCTTGTCGGCCGCGGCGATGAGGGTGTTCGGTGGCCGCTACTACGACCGGGTTCCGCAGAGACAATTCGTGGTGGGGGCACTGGTGTCCTATGGCCTCAGTTTGGCTGTTCTGGCTCTCGCCGTTTCCGTGCCCTGGCTGGTTGCCGCCGCGGTCTTCGCTGGTGTTGCCCATGGTGCGGTGTTCCCGATCCTCACCAGCCAGGTCGTGGCCCGGGCCCGCACCGCGGAGCGGGGGTCGGCGATGGCGATCTTCACCTCGATCTTTGACATCGCGTTGCTGCTTGCGGCCCCCGCGGTCGGCTTCCTGATCGATGGCTTCAACTACAAGGTGGCGTTTGGCTGCGTGGCGATCGCACTGGGGGTGGGAGCGGTTGTCTACGGGATCTGGGATCGGAGAATGGTGGCCGCGGCTGCGGTCGCCTGATTCAGCGTCGGGAGGCGAAGAACGATTCGAGCAGACCGGCGGACTCGGCGGCCAGCAACCCGTCCATCAGCTCGATGCGATGGTTGAGCCGCCGGTCCTGCGGGATGTTGTACAGCGACCACGCCGCACCCGCCTTGGGATCGGCTGCCCCGTAGACGATGCGGTCGAGACGCGCCCACACCGCGGCTCCGGCGCACATGGGGCACGGTTCCAGGGTTACCACCAGGGTGTGCCCCTCGAGCCGCCAGTCGCCCAGCTCGCGAGCGCGCGAGGAGAGCACCAGGATCTCGGCGTGGGCGGTGGGGTCGGACAGCTCCTCCCGGCGGTTGTGATCGACAGCCACCGTCTCTCCGGCCCGATCCAGAAGCACCGCGCCGACGGGCACCTCACCGGCCCGCCCCGCTTGGGCTGCGGCCTCGAGGGCGGCCCTCATGGGTGTGAGGTAGTCGGATGTGGAAATGGGCTCAGACACGGTGGTGGATTATCCTCTCCGAACCTGCCTGGTCTGGCGGGCCTTCCAGGAGGGATCGCATAGTCTGGTCTAGTGCGCGGCACTGGAAATGCCGTTGGGGGTTTACGCTCCCTCGAGGGTTCAAATCCCTCTCCCTCCGCGGTACTGCTCGCTTCCAGTGAGCCAAGGTACTGAGTACCAGGTACCCCGGAGGGGTCGCATAGTCCGGTCTAGTGCGCGGCACTCGAAATGCCGTAGGGGGCTGACGCCTCCTCGAGGGTTCGAATCCCTCCCCCTCCGCGATAATTCCAGTGTCCCCATGGAGGGAAAAGGGCGTCATGACTTAGTTGGCGGCCGCGAACAGGGAGTGACAGCTGCCCCACATGAAAGCGGCCCGGCCAAGAACCCTCCGGCTTCGCAAGGTGACTTATGCCTCTACCTGGCCGCGGCGCGGCCGAGTATCTGAGAGAGGGGGAGAGGCTTACTTATGCAAGTGGAAACCAAGAAGCGGCCATCTCTACCTCCTCGCTGGTTCATCCGCTCGGCGTGGTACGGCCATCGGGCCCTGCTCCGATTGAGCGGTAGTCGGGTCGGACTGTGGCGACCGAAGCGGAACGGATGGGGAGCAATGCGTCTCACAACCATCGGACGTCGCACCGGCCGAGAGCGCAGCGTGGTCGTCGGTTACTTCGAGGACGGCCCGAATCTCGTCACGTTGGCGATGA
>DATDPP010000035.1:0-26324 GCA_035292685.1 Acidimicrobiia bacterium | reverse complement strand
GTCGACGGGTGGGTTGGTGTGGTTTCGGAGACGATGCAGCCAACCACAGTGGCGGTGTGGGTGAAGGGATGAGGCCACTGGCGTGGGTTTATGCCGCCAGCGCGGCGCTGGGGGCCCCGTTGGCCATCAGGATGAATGAGCCTGCCGGCCTTCTTGGGATCAGGACCGGTCGCAGTGCTGGCTTCGACGCAGCGATCGGATACGGGACAGGAATCTTCAGAACTCTCACTTGGGGGCAGGATCCGGTGGCGAAAGCGGTGACATTGGCCAATGTCACCCTTCCGATCGCGATTCTCACGCCGGCCGTAACGGTTTCGGGACGGTTGGGAGCTAGAAAGACGCCATGACTCAATCCGTCCGATCCCGTCGGAACCGGAAGGCAAAGGTCGAGACCGGCAATGGCCCGGAATCACAGCCCAATACCCGTCTCATCGAAGCGGTCACTATCCCCGTGGGCGACGCGCTCGAAACCCTTCTGTTGAGCCACGGGAGCCCGGTCGAGGTCTCAGGTCTGGAATTGGAGTCGGCCGCCCTGGAGGAGATCAGGGCCGCAGGAGTCGACCTGATCGTCCCCCTCATCGGGCAGGGCGAGCTTCTCGGGGCCCTCTACCTCGGGCCCCGTCTTTCCGACCAGCCGTATTCAACCGATGACCGAAGCCTCCTTGGGGGTCTTGCCTCACAGGTGGCGCCGGCGATGAAGGTCGCTCAACTGGTCAGGGAACAACAAGCCGAAGCCAAAGAGCGGGAGCGAATCCAACAGGAGATGCAGGTCGCCGCCCTGATCCAGCAGACCCTTCTCCCCAAAGAGCTCCCCTCGATTCCCGGCTGGCATGTCGACGCTTTCTACCGGCCGGCACGAGCGGTCGGTGGCGACTTCTATGACTTCATACCCCTCGCCGATGACCGGCTTGGCGTCGTGATTGGAGACGTGACCGACAAAGGGGTCCCTGCGGCGCTGGTCATGGCCACCTGCAGGGCCATGCTCCGCGCAGCGGCGCAACGACACGCCGAGCCTTCGATGGTGCTGGCCGACGTCAATGAGTTGCTGGTGCCCGAGATCCCGCCCGCGATGTTCGTCACCTGTCTCTACGCAGTAATCAACACCGAGGCCGGAGAGGTGGTGTTTGCCAATGCCGGGCACAACCTTCCCTATGTCCGGACCGGTGATGGCGTAGTGGAGCTCAGAGCGACAGGAATGCCCCTGGGCCTCATGCCCGACATGACTTACGACGAGCGGACCTACAGCATGGGGCGAGGCGATGTGATGGTGCTGACCAGCGACGGCATCACCGAAGCCCACAACGCCGAGGGTGAGATGTACGGGTTCCCCCGCTTGATGGGGCGGGTCGCGGTCAAACCATCCGATGACGACATGGTGGCCGCATTGGTGGGTGATCTGGAAGGATTCACCGGGGCCGATGCCGAGCAGGAAGATGACATCACCCTGGTCGTGGTCCGGCGCACCGCCTCGGCAAAGCAGGCGGCGGCGGCCTTCGAAGAAGAGTTCGACTCCCAAGAGGTCTTGACCCGATTCAGCGTCCCCAGCGAGGAGGGCAACGAGAGGATTGCGATCTCCAAGGTTGCTGAAGCCGTCAGCGGCCTGGGTCTAGATGAGGCGCGACTGGAACGGCTCAAGACCGCGGTTGGCGAGACGGTGATGAATGCCATCGAGCATGGCAATGAGAATCGGGTCGAGATCCCGGTTGAAGTCGAAGTCGCGGTTTCTCTCGCAGCCGTGAGTGTTCGGGTGAGCGATCAGGGCGGCGAGAAGCCAATCCCCGACGCTGAGCTCCCGGATCTCGAGGCGAAGCTGGCCGGAGAGCAAACCCCACGCGGGTGGGGTTTGTTCTTGATCGGTCAGATGGTGGACGAGGTCAGAACCGATAACCACGACGGAACTCACTCCGTTGAGCTCGTCATGAACAGAGAGGGAGTGTCCTGATGGGGGACGGATTCGAAGCAAAGGTCTCCACGGTCGGCGAAGACGTGTTGGTCTCGATGACCGGCACCGTGAACCGGCTGGCGAAGGAGGGTCTCGACGCGGCCTACGAGGAGGCGAGTTCCCAGCCGGGCCGGGTCCTGTTGGACTTCGGCGCGGTCGATTACATCAACTCGACCGGTATTGCGGTGATCGTGGGGGTGCTGGCGAGAGCCAGAGCGGAGGAAAGAGAAGTGGTCGCGTTCGGTCTGACTGACCATTACCGGGAGGTCTTCCAGATCACCCGACTCGCCGATTTCATGACCATCTACGACGACCAGAATGCTGCAGTGGCAGCAGGGTGATAGGAGAGTAAGAGTGCCTACGGCCAACCTGACAATGACAGTTCGCGACGCAGCCCCCGGGGTGCGTGTGATCGATATCTCCGGCGAGATCACTTCCTTTTCGGAACCAGAGATCACGGCCGGTCACGACGAGGCGGCCCGTGGCGGCGTCAAGGCCATCATCCTCAACTTCGAGGGTCTCGAGTACATGAACAGTGGCGGCATCGGGCTTCTGGTCACCACACTGATCCGGGCCCAGCGGAGTGGTCATCGCCTGCTGGCCTATGGCCTCTCCGATCACTATTGCCAGATCTTCTCCCTGACCCGTCTCGATGAGGCGATCGAGATCTACCCCGACGAGGCGGCCGCCGTAGCCTCGGTCTGAATCCCGGCTCCGGCTCAGCCCCTCAGCGCGGCCCGGGCCGCGTAGTACCCGCACATGCCATGGACCCCGGCTCCCGGAGGGGTGGCCGAGGAGCACAAGTACAGGCCATCCCCAAGGTGATAGGGCCGGGTAGCGCCTAGCTGGAACACCTTTCGCATCCCGAAACCCCCTCCGGCGATGTCGCCGCCGATGTAGTTGGGGTTGTGGGCCTCGAGCGCCGAAGCATTCATGGTGTGACGCTGCAGGATCAGGTCGCGAAACCCGGGGGCGAACCGCTCGATCTGGCCTTCGATGGCTTCGGTCATGTCCAGATCCGAGCCGGTCGGAACGTGGCAGTACCCCCACACTGTCTGCTTGCCCTCCGGGGCTCGTGTCGTGTCGAACAGAGACTGTTGGGCGACGAGGACGAAGGGTCGCTCCGGATGTCGACCGGAATGGACCGCATCTTCGGCTTCGGCAACCTCCTCCCAGGTGCCACCCACGTGAACGGTTCCGGCGTGGGGGCTCCGCTCGTCGGACCAGGGAATGGGGCCGTCCAGGGCCCAATCGACCTTGAACACTGCAGGGCCGGTCCTTTGCCCGGAGAGTCGGCGGCGCTGCATGGGGCTGATCCGGTCACCGCCGATCTGGATCGCGGCTCGTGGCATCACGTCGAGGATCACGGTCGCGACCGGCGGAAGCTCAGTCAGCGAGGTCACGGCATGTCCCGTCTCGATGGTCCCACCACCGTCGATGACCACTCGGGCCAAGGCTTCGGCGACCCTCTGGGAGCCGCCCCTGACCAATGGCCACCCATATGCATGACCGGTGGTGGCGAAGAGAAGGGCGACGCCTCCGGTCATCGGCGAGCCGAATGGGGCGATGGCGTGCGCCGCCAGCCCGGCGAGAACCGCCCGTGCCTCCGTGTTGGAGAAGCCGCCCGCGATGGTGGCGGCGGGCAATGCGCCACGTGTGGCCAACCTGATGAAACTGGTCGGGTTCTTGGGTATCACCGTCATCGGGCCGAGGAAGTCTTCGATGACGGCATCGGCCGACTCGACGAGGGGCCCCAGGATCCTCAGGTAACGGTCCCGATCCGGTCCGAAAAGCTCTGCCGTCTCCTCGACATCTCGGAGCAAAGCTCCGGATCGGCCGCTCTCCAACGGGTGTGACAGCGGGATTCGAGGGTGTATCCACTCCACATCGAGGCCGAGATCGCGGAAGAAGGGCGATGCCAGCCCCAGCGGATGAATTGCCGCGCAGACATCGTGCCAAAACCCGGGGAGGGTGAGCTCCTCGGTTCGAGTGCCACCCCCGATGGAATCTGCTTGCTCCACTACCAACACCCGCCGACCGGCGCGGGTGAGCTCGGCGGCGGCCGCCAGGCCGTTGGGGCCGGCGCCGACGACCACAGCGTCATAATTCGTCATGTTCGGGTGATTGTGCATTGATTGGCGTTACGAGACGGTGACCGCTCCCACCTCTCCAAGGATCGGGTTTCGTAACGGTCACGGAACGCCGACCCGCTTTGATTTGGGGTATCGGAAGAAAGGACCGAGATGACTGAGCCGAGAGACGCTGATAACTGGGCCGAGCCGGTCGATGCCTTCCACGTCGGAGAGGTGGCCGAGGGCGCCAGAAAAGGGAATGTCGAGGGTCGCAAGCCGACCGGGCCGCTCCAAGGCTTCGGCCAGTTGTGGCAGAAGACCTATGAGGTCACCGTTCCGGGGCCGACCCCCGAGGTGATCATTTCGACCTGGAAGGCCAATTTCGGCGAGTTCTGGCCCGAATCGAACAAGTTCTACGCCCCCGCCGGCGGGATCGCCCCCGGCGAGGTGGCGGTCATCGGTGGCGGCAAGGGGCCGGCCAAGGTCACGAGCGGGGTGCGGGTGATCTATGCCGACGAGCGTTCCTGGTCATATATGACCCCCGAAGGCCACCCGTGGGCCGCGATCATCACCTTCAGCGCTCATGAGGGCGACGACGGCGCCTCGGTGGCCCGGATCCATCTCCTGGTGAGGGCCAACGACCCTCTGTATGAAGCCAGCTTCAAGCTCTACACCTCGCGTCTTGAGGACAAGATCTGGATTCACACCCTCACCCAGGTTGCAGCGCACTTCGGTGTCACCACCCCTGAGGTCACGTCCACCGCCACATTGATCGACAAGAAGCGCCAATGGAACCAGGTCTCCAACATCTGGAAGAACTCGGCGATCCGAACCCTGCTCAGACAGGACCGCAGGGGTTAGATCCACTCGTTCGGACGAATGCGGCCGTGATATGAATCGAGCCCCCTTTCGGGGGCTCGATTCAATCCGTTTGGCGACTTCTCAGAGAATGATCGCCCGCTTGCGCAGGTAGAGAAAGACGAACCCGGTGACCATCAACGCAAACCCGACCGCGATCGCGAGCCCGGACACGGTGTAGGAGAGGATCCCGAGACCGAGAGCAGTGATCAGGGTGGTGGCGGTGACCCAGGAGGCCCTTACCTCGTTGGGAACCAGCACCGGGTCACCGTTCGCGTCGAGGACGGCCGCGCCGCTCTCGTCCACCTGGGGGACCATCCGGTCCATCTGGGCGTAGTACAGACCCCCGGTGTTCTCGAGCTGGTGGGTGTTGATGATGTCGGCCTCGGCCCACATCGTGAAAGGCCCTCTCATCGCGGTCTCGGCAATGGCAGCGTCATCGGGGGTGACCACGTCCTGGGCCACCGCCTGATCCCACGTGTACCAGACGCCGAAGAGACCTCCGGCCATTGCACCGAACCCGACAACCATCGCCAGGATCCCGGAAATCAGAAGAACCAACGTTGTCCGTGGAGCAGTGACCTTTGGAGTGGTGACTGTGTCCATCTCGATTGCAGTCATTTGCTGCCTCCTTTTTTTGGAGCAAACTGCTTTTATGCGGTCATCATGGGATGCACCCTTTCCGGTGACGAGAGGACTGGTCCCCTAATCGGCGGGTCATAAGGCCCGAGTTGTAAGGAGGGACCGGGTCGTGACTTTCGGATGTGAACGCTGGGTCTGCTGGGACTGGTCGTCTCAGACGCAGAGCCGGTCCTGATCGACCCCCCTGCCGCACAGTGAGGTCACCTCGACGGCATGCAGCGAGAATCCTCCATCAGCCGCTTGACCGAAAACGTGAACCCGTAGCCCTCTGACCGCGTCATCTCCGAGGCCGATGACGTCATAAGTGACCTCACCGAGATCCCCAACCGTGGGTGCCACCGTCAGCACCAGGTCCGACGCCGGCTCATCAGAGGCGAGGCTGTCGGCCACGATCCACCCGAGGTCGAGCATGGTCTCGGCCACCGGGTTCTCGCCGAGGTTGCTCACGACGGCCGCGGTGGCGTCGGAGGTGTCTCCCAGATAGCCGATGTAGCGGAGATTGACCCAGCCGCTTTCCTGGCCGTAGTCGACCGCGATCCACATCGACCCGGGAAGTTGGCGGGTCTCACCGCCAGCGATCAGGTCGGAGTAGAGCGGCGGGATGCCGGCGAGGATGTCCTGGTCGGCGCCGGGGGCGGCCCGGAGGTTCAGCACGTCGTCGTGAGCGACACCGATAACAGCCAGCGTGTCTCCCGCCGCCGGGCCGAAGTCGATCGGATCACCAGGGAGACCCGAGGACGAGGTCGGAGTCGACTCTTCTGCGGTCGTGGTCGGGCCCTGGGCAGCGGCGGTGGTCGTCGGCGCTGGCATCGTGGTCGAACTGCTCGTAACGGTGGTGCTCGTGGGTGTCGTGGTGGTGGCCGTGTCAGACCCGCAGGCGACAAGCACCAAAGACAGGGTGGTCCAAACGATCCAAGACGAGAGCGGTCTCAAGTGGCCTCCTTGCCATTTGCCAGGCTCAACGTACCGATGTGGGTGGTGGTTCCGGGTCCTCATCTACTCCGCGGCCGATTGCCAGGCCTCACGCACCTTGACTCGACCCCCGTAGCGGAGGAGCCCACCGGCGTAGATCCGGCCGGCGACGAAGACCAGCCAGACGATGGTGCCGATGGTGAGGACCACCGCTGCTGCGTATTGCCACCAGGGGATGGCGTCGAGTGCGGCTCGCACCGGCACAACGAAGGGTGCCGTCAGGGGGATGAAAGTCCCGACGACTGCGACCACTCCGTCAGGATCGGACAGGGTCGCGAGCGCGACGAAAAAGCCGACGACCGCGATCATGGACATGGGGAATGCCACGCTCTGGGCGTCTTCCATGCGGGTCACCAAGGACCCGGCGGCGCCGAACATCACAGCGAACAAAAGGAACCCGAGGATGAACCAGACGATCAGGTTGACGACGGCGAAAGCATTGAGAGTCGGAAGTTCGAAGACTCCCACCAGTCGGATCGTGGTGATGGCGATGAGGATCGTCGCTGTGAATTGGCCGATGCCCAGGATCCCGATGCCAAGGATCTTCCCCGCCAACAGCTGCCACGCCTTGATGCTCGACAGAAGGACCTCGACCACCCGGTTGGTCTTCTCCTCCGTGACTCCGGAGAGGATCCAGCTGCCATACAGCAACACCGCACCATACAAGAGGAGCAGCCCGGCATAAGCGACGGCCCCCCTGGACTCATCACCGGCCACCTGGCCGCTCAGGGTTGTGATCTCCAGGGGGTCGGAGGTCATTATCTGGATGACGTCGGCGGCGACATCTCCCTCCTGTGCGACGATGCTCTCCAACTCCACCGAGGCAGCACCCCGCTGTAGGAAGCTGACAATCGGCGACTCGCCGAAGCCACCCACGGCCTCGACGATGACCTCAGACCCCTCGACCAAGATAGCGTCGATTTCGCCGGCCTCCAGCGCCGCCTCGGCTTCCTCACGGTCCTCGAAATCGACCTGTGTGACCGAGATCGATGCCTCTGCTCCGGGCTCGACGTTGGCGTTGCCCAACAACTCCGCCCCTTCGATGATCGGCTCATTGCCGGACCCGACTGTGCCCACCTTGTAGTCATCGGTGCCGCCATCGAGCAGTTGTGGGATCAGGATCAGGCCGACAATGAGAAGGGCGGTCACGACGCTGGTGATCAGATAGGTCTTGGAGCGGCCACGTTCTCTCAACTCGCGGCGGGCTATCCGCCAGACCGTTCCCAGATCGGTCACTTCACCGCTTCCCGGAACAGATCCGAGAGGGACGGCGCGGTGTAACTGAAGTGCCGGAGCCGGCCGCCTTCCTGGGCCGCCACCAGAAGGCCGCGGACATCGGTGCCGGCTTCGATGATCAGATGATGCCGATTCCCATCGGAGTCGATGCTGCGAATGCCGCTCAGGGACTCAAAGAGAGCAGAAGCGTCACCGTCGACCTCCACCTCCAAATGCCTGATGGGTGCCGCGTCCTTGAGACTGCGTACCGCTCCCTCGACCACGATCAGGCCTTTGTTGATGATGGCAACCTCCTCGCACAGATCCTCGACCAGGTCGAGTTGATGGGAGGAGAAGATCACAGCCTTTCCTGATGCTGCCTGCTCGCGCAGGACGCCCGCCATTGTCTCTGTGGCGATCGGGTCCAGTCCGCTGAAAGGCTCGTCGAGGACGAGCAACTCCGGGTCGTGGATCAGAGCAGCCGCCAACTGCACCCGCTGCTGGTTGCCGTGTGAGAGGGTTTCCACCGCATCGCCGCCACGATCGCCGAGCCCGAAACGCTCGAGCCACTGGCTGGCGGAGAGGCCGGCCGCGGTGGCAGTCATCCCGCGCAGCCGACCGAGGTATGTCAACTGGTCATGGGTCTTCATCCTCGGGTAGAGGCCCCGCTGCTCCGGCATGTAGCCGAAGCGCCTTCTTTGCTCGAGCCCAATCGGATGACCGTCCCATGTCACGTCGCCGGAGTCGGGCCTCATCAGGCCGAAAACGGAGCGCATGGCGGTGGTCTTGCCTGCTCCGTTGGGACCGAGGAATCCGAGCATCGTGCCCCGGGCAGCCGCCAACGTGCACCCGTCCAGTGCGACCACCTCACCAAAGGCCTTGTGCATGTCCTGGATCGAGAGCATGGAACGAGGAGGTTAGGCCCCCTTCGTAATTGAGACGTACAGGGGTCATATGCGGACCTGTGGGTCCCAATTACGGGGGCGGGGAGGGGGTTACACCCTGATCAGTCGAGCAAGGTCGGCCGGAACAGCCGGTCGTGGGTGTTGAGGGCATACCTGTCGGTCATCCCCGCCACGTAGTCGATCGCCCGATGCGAGGCGTCAGCTGTGGGGGTGGTGAAAGAGTCGGGCACCTCGTCGGGATGGTTCGAAAAGTGGACGACGAGATCCTCAATGACGCTGATCGCCTTCTGCTTTTGGCCTTCCGACTCCGGTCGGAGATAGACCCGGTCGAACATGAAGTCCCGTAGCTCGTCTATCACCACCAGGAGATCGGGATCGATCACGACCTCGCCGGCGGCGTAGCTGGCTTCGATCACCGAGGTGACCATGGAGCCGATCCATTCTCTCGAGGTTGCGCCCAGTCTCACCAGGGCCGTCGTGGGGATCTCGTGGTACTCCAGGATCCCGGCGCGCAGGGCGTCGGCGACGTCATGGGTGAGATAGGCAATCCGGTCGGCGTAGCGGCACAGCCATCCCTCCGGGGTCCCCGGGGGAGGGTCGACCTTCCAGGAATGGGCTCGCACCCCGTCGAGGACCTCAAAGGTGAGGTTCTGTGGCTCGAGCAGCTCGAGGGTGCGGACACCATGCTCGGAGTGGAGCCATCGCCCCTCGACGAAGGGGGTGAGGGCCTCCTCCCCGGTGTGGCCGAACGGGGAGTGCCCTACGTCGTGGGCGAGGCATATCGCCTCAGTCAGATCCTCGTTCAGTCCCAGGGCTCGAGCCATGGCACGGCCAACCTGGTTGACCTGGATGGTGTGGGTCATCCGGGTGACGAAGTGGTCCCCGTCAGGGTTGAGGAAGACCTGGGTCTTGTGCTTGAGTCGGCGGAACGCCTTGGTGTGGATGACCCGGTCGCGATCGCGCTCGAAAGCGGTTCGAAACTCGTCGTCCTCCTCGGGCTCGGTGCGCCCCCGCGACTCCGAAGACCTGGTGGCCTGCGGCGCCAACAAGTCGCGTTCCAACTGCTCGCGCTCGCCTCGGGTCCGTCTCAATAGTCCGCTCATCGAGTGTCAGGGTAGGTGGAGCGGTGATTCGGGTTCCATCCGGTGGGCAGGTTCGGGCTCAACCCAACCCGATCACGACACCTGGACCCAGGCCAGCACCTCGGGCATCCTGCGTCTCAGTAGGCGCCCGGCGAGCAGCAAGGAGAGCAGGTACAAGGTGAGACCCCAGACCACGGCGAACGCCGCCGTGATCCAGGGGTTGATCACCTGACCGAACTCGACAGTGAGGACTGTCACCGATGCCGGGGGAATGAGGAGGAGGCCGATCGCAAAGAACGAGACGGTCTGACTGACGATGGCGAGACAACCCTGTTCCGTCGACTGGGCGAAGACATCGGTTCCTTCCCGAGGAAGTCGGAGTGGGGCCAGGACCGAGACCAGATTGCCCACCGCCAACTGACAACCGATGGCGGCCACAGTCAAGGGGACGACAAGCCATATCCAATGCCAATTACTCGAGAACAAGGCGAGGCCGATGGTGAGCACCGTGGTCTCCACGACGAGGGCGGCTGCCACAGCAAGGTTCTTGCCAAGCAACAGCTGCCGGGGTTTGGAGGGAAGGACGAACAGATAACTGGCCGCGTTGCGCTCCCAACCGAAGAGGTTGAGGGCGATGGGGAGGCCCACGAACAGGACCAGGACCGGGGCCACGAGAGGCGCCCACTCCCGTTCTCGGAAGTCGAAGAAGCCGGTTGCGTTCATGACAACCCCGCCGATGGCGAGCCCGACGAAGATGACTGTGCCGGTCCAGACCAGGCGTTGACGAGGGTCCCGGACATAGAAACGGAGCTCCTTACGGGCCAGGGTGGGCACCACTCCCCATGGCCCGAATGCCATGCCACTGCGCCGGGCGCGAGCCGCTGGCCTGTTCCGCTGCTCGGGGGTGGTCAGGAGCCAGCCGAGGAGCTTTCTCCATGCTGCGGCCATCGCGAGTAACCCGACAACGGCGGCTGTCAGCGCCACCAATGCCGGTATCGGGTCACCGGCAGCGGCCTGGACAATGGCTTGCTGGGCTGCCACGGGGGGGAGCAGCAGCGACCATTGCATGATCGGATGGCTGGCCGCGGCAGCTGTCACACCCTCCGCGGCGACCGTTTGGCTGACCGAGCGGTAAAGAAGAAAAGATCCACCGGCGATGCCAAGCACCAGGAAGGTGGCCACGTCGCGCCCTCGTCTGGTGCGCAGGATCGCGGAGATCGAGGCTGAGAACAGCTGGCTGCCCACGGCCAGCAGGCCCAAGAAGACCAGAGAAGCAGGTATCACCATCCACCACCCCGCGGTGAGAATCGCGGCGTTAGCTCCGATCAGGAGGAGCGGAATCACGGTCGAAGGGGCGATGAAGCTCGCCACCACCAGACCGGTGATCATGTGGTTGGGTGTTATCGGGAGCAGTGCGAGCTGCTGGGGGTCCAGGTTCTCGTCGAGCGGGAAGATGATCACCGGAAGGGCTACCCAGGCGAAGAAGGTGAACAAGGCCACCCACCCCATGAATTCGGCCAGGGCTTCGGGGTCTTGGCTCTGTAGCGATCGAGCAGTTTCGATATATGCGCCAGCCAGCCACACTCCGAGCCAGGTCAGGAGTATCAGCGCGATCGGCAGTCCGAACCTGCGCTGGACGTCCCCGCGGACACCATTCCACGTGAGCCGGGCCTTGAGCCCGGCTAGCCGGCGTACCACGACCAGTCGTCCGGTGTCTTTCCTCCGACGGCGGCGATGAATGCATCCTCGACGTTGTTGACACCCATCAGGCGGCAGAGGCCTTCGGGGGTCTCCTCGATCGTCATTCGCCCTTCGACCATGATCCCGATCCGGGTGCAGAGCTTCTCGACCAGATGCATCTCGTGTGAGGAGAAGATGATGGTGGTGCCGCCTTGCGCCGCTCTCTGCAACAGGCTTCGGATGAGACGCGCCGAGACCGCATCGACGCCCTCGAAGGGCTCGTCGAGGAAGAGGACCGGGGGCCGGTGGATGATGGCAGCACCCAACGCAATCTTCTTGCGCATCCCTCGGGAGTAGTCACCGATGAGCTTGGATCCCTCCTCCGACAGGTCGAGCATGTCGAGCAACTCGTTCCGCCTTCGGGCCGCCTCCTCCCGGCTCAAACCGTGCATGGCTGCGGTGAAATCGAGAAGCTCTGCCCCGGTGAGCCGTTCGTAGAGGTTGAACTCCTCGGGAAGCACGCCGATCCTGGCCTTGACCTCGGTTGGTGACTGCCAGGTGTCGAACTCGCCCACCCCTACCGTGCCCTCGTTGGGGCGGAGCAGACCGACGATGGTCTTGATGGTGGTGGTCTTCCCGGCGCCGTTCTGGCCGAGCAAGCCATAGAACTCCCCGGGTCTGATCGAGAGATCGACGTGATCAACGGCCACTGTCTTGCCGAATTTGCGCACGAGGCCCTTGGCCCATACCGCAGGGGGAGCCTCGACCGAGTCGGTCGTTGGGTCTTCGACGAGAGGTTGGGTCACTTCGCCAAGTATCGACGGATGAGGCCAATAACCAAAGAAATACGCGGCAACGAAGACCACACTTGTCGAGGTACCAAGTCCCAAGTACCAGGTACCGTGAGTTCCAGTGGAGTATCAGGCCCTCTATCGGAAGTATCGCCCCCAGTCATTCGATGACGTGATCGGCCAGTCCCACGTCACGACCACCCTCGCCCGGGAGATAGCCGATGGCAGGGTGGCCCATGCCTACCTCTTCACTGGACCCCGGGGAACCGGCAAGACCACGACCGCGCGGATCCTGGCCAAGGCTCTCAACTGCACCAACCGTGGGCCCCTGGGAGCTCCGTGCAACGAGTGCCTGAGCTGCGTTTCGATCACGGAGGGCACGTCACTCGACGTCCTGGAGCTGGATGCCGCCTCTCACAACTCGATCGACGACATACGTGAAATCAGGGTCAGCGTGACCACTGTCGCCTCCACCGCGACGTCGAAGCGGGTGTTCGTTCTCGATGAGGCGCACATGCTGTCCAAGGCGGCGGGCAACGCCCTGCTGAAGACACTCGAAGAGCCTCCCGAGCACGTCCATTTCGTCCTGGCGACAACCGAGCCCTACAAACTCCTCGATACCATCCGGAGCCGCAGTCAGCGCTTCGATTTCCACCCGGTGCCGGTCGAGGATCTGGCGGGTCACCTCACCCTGATCGCCGGGCGCGAGGGTTATCAGTTCGACGCCGCCGCCCTGCTCGCAATTGCGAGACATGCCGGTGGGTCGGTGCGTGATTCTCTGTCCCTTCTCGAACAGGTGGCGGCCCTTGGGGCAGGGTCCGTCGAGTTGGCCGGGGTACGGCGGGCACTCGGGTTGGCTGACTCCGAGGCCTTCATGCGACTCGTGGAATCGGTCGCGGCACAGGATGCCAAGAGCGCCCTGGATCTGGTGGCCGAGCTCTCCGCGGATGGTGTCGACCTCCGTCGATTCGTGGCCGAATCGGTGGCCTTCTTCCGCGGCGCCTTTCTCGCACACTATGCGCCCAACCTTGCCGAGATCGCCGACGAGCCACCGGAGGTCTACGGGGCGTGGCGCAAAGCCGCCGAGTTGGTGCCGTCGGGTGATGTGCTCCGCGCCGTCGATCTACTCGGTGAGGCCCTGATCCGGCTGCGGGAGGGTCGCGAGGAGCGTCTCATGACCGAGCTGGCCCTGATCAAGCTGACCAGGCCGGAGACAGCGAGCGACCCCGCGGCGTTGTTGAGCAGGATCGAACGGCTGGAGCGTCGCCCGATCCGCCCCGACGCACCCGACCATCCTCCGGTTGTGACGGATGGCCCGATACCGACACCAGCGCCGGGAGACGCCGATCCCGGAGGCGCCGAACAGAGTGCGTCACCGACAGCTCCCACCACCGGCAACGGGTCTGAGGTCTCTTTCGAGAAGCTGCAGAAGGTGTGGCCCGGACTGTTCGGAAGTCTCCGGGACGTCCTCGGCGCCCGTCGCTGGGCGTTCTTCCGGGAGGCGGTCCCCGTGTCGGTCGATGGCGACATCATCACCCTAGAGGTGGCCCACGATTTTCACCTTCAGTCACTTCAGGAGGACGATGTGGTGGCATCGATTGTCGCCACCCGGGCCAGCGACTTGCTGGGCGGTGAGGTGAAGGTTCGCTTCCAGTCGCGCCAGAGCTCGCATACTGAAGGCGACGAGATCGACATCACCGAGCTCGAGGAACGTCCGGAGCGGGCCACCGATCCCACCAGCCTCCTCGTTGACGAGCTGGGAGCCGAAGAAGTAGAAGATCCGTAGTCCGTAGTCCGTAGTCCGTGGTCCGTGCTCCGTTTCCTACGGATTGCGGAGAACGGAGAACGGATAACAAATCGGTCGCGATGTACGCTCTCACCCGGTGCCAATTGTGACCCCTTCATGAACCCCGATATGCGTCAGCTGATGAAGCAGGCCCAGCAGATGCAAGCCCAAATGGAGGCGGCCCAGGCCGAGTTGGCACAGAAGACGTTCGTGGGCAGTGCCGGGGGCGGCATGGTCATCGCCACTGTGAGCGGGGCCCAGGAGCTGGTCTCGATCACGATTTCACCCGAGGTGGTGGACCCCGCAGACATCGAGATGCTCCAAGACCTGGTCCTGGCGGCCGTCAGACAGGCCTTTGAAGCGGCCGCCGCGGCTGCATCGGAGGAGCTGGGCGGGCTCACAGGGAGTCTCGACCTCGGCGGTCTGTTCGGTTGATGTTCGAGGGACCCGTTCAGAGGCTCATCGACGAGCTGGCTCGCCTCCCGGGGATAGGTCAGAAATCTGCGCAACGGCTCGCCTTCCATTTGTTGGCGGTCGAGGAGGCTGACGCCCGACGTCTCGCCACCGCCATAGTCGACATGCGGGAGCAGGTGAGCCTTTGCTCCCGTTGCTTCAACGTGGCCGCCGGCGAGGAGTGCTCAATCTGCAGGGACTCCCGCCGCGACCCCAGCGTGGTTTGTGTCGTGGAGCGTGCGCAGGACGTGGTCGTGGTGGAGCGGACCCAGGAGTTCGGTGGCCGGTACCACGTTCTCGGTGGGTCACTGTCACCGATCAACGGCATCGGGCCGGGTCAGATCCGGGTCGACGAGTTGAAGGCCCGAATCGGCCCTGAGGGCATCACCGAGTTGATACTGGCCACCAACCCCACCGTCGAGGGTGACGCCACCGCCATGTACATCGCGCGGGAGCTCAAGCCGATGGGGGTCAAGGTGACCCGTCTCGCCTCGGGCCTCCCCGTGGGCGGTGACCTCGATTACGCCGACGAGTTGACACTGGGCCGAGCCCTCGCCGGGCGCATGGAGCTCTGACGCACGTCACCCTCCGCTCTCGCCAACGCAGCACCCCGTAACCTTCGGCCTCGATGAAACGGACCGGGCGCACCCTCTCAGTGGCAGGCAGTGCCCTGGGCGTCCTGGCGTTGGGGTTCGTGGTGTCGATGGCCGCCCACTCGGTGCCCGGCCGGGGGGCAGAGGAGCCCCTGCTCGATGTCACCTGGCACCCCGGGATCGCTGGGACCACGGTCCTTACCTGGCTGATCCTGGTCGCCGCGGTGATGGGTGCGATCATCATGGCCCTTTCGGCCAGGGAGCCAAGGCCCCCCCGGGCTCACCAACGACGCGGGATCGTGGTTCTGGTTCTCGGTCTCGTCGTATTCGCTCTCGTGGCTCGATACATGGGATCCATTTCCGACAGCCTCTTGCCGGAGACCTCCGAGATCCTCGAACTGGTCGGCGAGGAACCGGTTGCCAGGAGCAACGGAAGTGGAGCGTGGTTGCTCAGCCTCTTGGTGGGGGCGGTCATCGCGGCTGCCATCATCAAGGTGGGGTTGGGGCTCAGGTCTGGCGCCACTCCGTTTCGGGATTCGGAGGGTGGTGGTGACGACCCGACACCGATCGCCGTCTCGCCCGCCCTCTCGCCTCGCATCCGCGGCGTCGATCCGCGAGGGAGGATCTTGGACGCGTATTGGGACTTTGAGCAGAGTGTCGCGGGCGCCGGGGTGCCTCGGGAGCCTTCGGAGACCGCTGCCCGGCACGCGAGACGGGCGCGGGCTGCTCTCGGTCTCGGCACCGAGGATCTCCGACTTCTCTCTGGCCGTCACGCCGATGCCAGGTTCGGACCGGGCGAGCCCTCGTTCGAGGAGGCCATCGAGGCCGAGTCGGCGTCGGCGCGGTTGCAGGAGGGCATCCCCGGATGACCCGGATCCTGGCCACCGCTCTGTTGGTGGCAGCGGTCACAACGGTGCTTCTGCTCCAGTTGGAACGGGCCCAGGAGCTCTGGGTGTGGGAGGTGGCTCTGGTCGTCCTGGTGGTCTGGCTGGCACGGGGTCTCCCCGGCGGCGGCGTTGCTACCGAGCGGCCGCTGTTCGAGGCCAGGCCCACGGGCGCTACCCGGCTCCCCAGATCGGTTTCGGCCGCAGAGATGGCGACGGTCGACGCCCTTGCCGGGAATCTGGGCCGGGACCAGCGGATCCGTCCCGTGATCGAGCGCATCGCGGCTCACCGTCTCCACCGGCATGGATTCGAGATCGAGTCCTCACAGGCAATGGCGGCCCTCGGCGAGGAACAATGGCGGTGGCTGACGAACCGGGAGGAAGTGCTCCGCCCCGGTGCGCTGGACCAACTCGTGTCTGAGCTGGAGCGGCTGTGAGCACTCCCGCTGTTCAAGCCGAGACCGTGGGTCAGCTCGCCGGTTCGATTCTCGATGAGGTCGAGAAGGCCGTCTACGGCAAGAGGCGGGCCCTCGAGTTGGTTCTGCTGGCGATCCTCGCCGACGGGCACATTCTGATCGAGGACCTACCCGGGCTGGCCAAGACGCTGGTGGCGCGTTCGTTCGCCGCCGCCACCGATCTCGAGTTTGCGCGAGTGCAATTCACGCCCGATCTGATGCCGATGGACATAACCGGGTCATTCGTGCTCGATCCCGTCACCGGGCTCCCCGGCTTCAGGCCCGGGCCGGTGTTCGCCAATCTGCTCTTGGCCGATGAGATCAACAGGGCGCCGGCCAAGACCCAGGCCGCGTTGCTGGAAGCGATGCAGGAGCGACAGGTGACCGCCGATGGCGTCACCCGACGACTCGGCCCTCCCTTCCTCGTGATCGCCACTCAAAACCCCATCGAATACGAGGGCACCTACCCCCTGCCCGAAGCTCAGATCGACCGGTTCTTGATCCGAGCCCGTATCGGTTATCCCGAGCCTGACGCCGAGTGGGACATGCTCGATAGGCGGGCGAAGCGGGGAACCGATGAGGTCGAATTGTCGGTGGTCGTCGATCGCCCCACTTTGATCGGCATGCAGAGAGTCGTCGAGGGGGTACATGTCTCCGAGTCGGTGGGGCGGTACATAGTGGAGCTGGTGGCAGCGACGAGGTCATCCGGCCGGGTCCGTGTCGGCTCCAGCCCGCGGGGCTCGCTCGCTCTCATGAAACTGGCTCGAGCGAAGGCGGCGCTGTCCGGGCGAGGCTTCGTGCTTCCCGATGACGTGCAGGAGGTGGCGGTGCCGGCCCTGGCCCATCGTCTGATTCTCCGTCCTGAGTTCTGGGCGCAGGATCTCAGTGAGGAGCGAGTGATCGAGGAGGTGCTCGAGTCGGTGCCGAGCCCCCCTGCCACTCCTTCCCCGCACACCCCATGACGGTTAGCCCCACCCCCCGGTTGCGCGCCTATGTGACCGCAGGGTTGGTGGGCCTGGGCGCCGCCCTCGCCGTGGGCGATCCGGGGCCGGCCCTGATTGGGGGTGCTCTTCTCGCCCTGGCGATGGCCGGAATGATCGGTCGAGCCACTCCGACGATGAGTGTCAGGCTCGACGAAGTCCCGCTGTCGATGGTCGAGGGGGCCGAACACAGGATCTCGATGCATCTGGCGACCAATGAGAAGCTGGGACCCGTTTACATCGGGATCGGGTTGCGGGACATGGACATCACCTCCACGGAGGGAGGGCGTCTGGTGGAAGACTCCACCCTGTCGATTGACCGCATTGAGCGGGTCGCCCGAGTCGTGGTCAACGTGTCGCCCCGGGGTTGGGGTCGTCGTGAGTTGGGGCCGGTCACCGTCTACGCCGATTCCCTGCTCGGGATGTTCGACTTTCTTCACACCAGCCCTGACAGCGAACAAATCGTGGTCCTTCCCGAAGAATCGATCCTGAAGCGACTGCTCAGGCCCATGGAGACCAATCTCCACATCGGCGAGCTGGTATCGACGAGGCGGGGGTCGGGGTCGGAATTTGCCGACCTTCGTGTCTACCAGCCCGGAGACGATCCCCGGTCGATCAATTGGCGGGTGTCGTCGCGTGCCCGATCGCTTTGGGTCAACGAGCGCCATCCGGAACGCAACGGCGACATCGTGCTCCTGGTGGATGCCCAGGTGGAGAGCGGGACCGACACCGAGTTCGTGGTCGACCGCTCGGTGCGGATGGCGGCCGCCCTGCTCCGGTCCCACGCCAGACGCCAGCATCGGCTTGGTTTGGTCACTATCGACGGGCTCTGCCGGTGGATCTACCCGGGGATGGGCGAGAGCCAGCGGCGCCGCACCATGGAGCAGCTCATGTCGGTCACCCCTGGGAGGGTTCTGTGGGAAACCGCAGAGCGGGCCGTGATGAGGGTCGCAAGACGTCCGGCCATGGTCATCGCCCTCACCTCGCTGCTCGATCCACATCTGGCCGGGTTGGTTCATTCGTTGCGACGCTCGGGGATCGATGTCTCGGTCATCGAGGTGGATGTCGAAACGGTTCTCTCCCCGCCATCTGACGAAGCCCGATCCCTGGGGCGTCGGATCTGGAGCCTGGAGCGAGATCGACTGCGCGACCGTCTGGCTGCCGAGGGCATCCCGATCACCGTCTGGCACTCCGATGAATCGGCCGATGTCCCGATGGCCCGTCTCGAACAATGGAGGACCTCTTGGCGGCGACGGCTCGGCTGAGCGCGGGAGTGGCGGCGCTACTGGCTGTCGCCCTTGTTCTCTCGGTGCCCACAGCCCAGGGATCAGGCATCGGCGCCCTCGTGGGTGGGGTCGGTGCCCTCATACTGGTGGTGGGGCTGCTCTCTGGCCACGCTGCATCGGTGACGGCAGCCGCCGTGGCTTTCGTGCTCCAACTCGCGATCATCTCCGCCCTGCCCGTCGAGCTGTCTCCTCCGTTGTGGGCGCATGCGCTGCTGATCGTCTTGATCGTGGAGTTCGCAACCGCATCCTTCGCCGCTCGCAGCCATCCGGTGGACCCGCTCCGGGTGGTGGTGCGAGCGGTAGGAACTGCCATCGTGGTCGGCGGCATGGTCCAGGTGATGTCCCTCCTCTTGGAGGGGGTGGTGGCCAGCGGAGTGCTGGTGCGGGCGATCGGCCTGACGTCCTTGATCGTCGCCGGCGGGTGGGTCGCCCTCACCTGGCGTCGCTCGAGCCCATCTGACGTTGGGGATCCGGTCAGTCGAGGGTGATCGCCGAGATCTCACGAAGCCGGGCGAGGTTGTGAAAGGCATCCATGTAACGGATAGAACCCGTTTTGGAGCGCATGATCACCGAGTGCGTCACGACCTGGTCTCCCCGGAAGTCCACGGCGCGCAGGAACTCGCCACCCGTGACCCCGGTGGCGGCGAAGAAGACATTGTCCGGAGCAACCAGGTCACGTGTGGATAGGACCTGGCTGACATCGAGACCCTCGTCGCGAGCCCGGGACTCCTCCTCATCGTTTCGAGGCCACAAACGGCACTGGATCTCCCCTCCCATGCAGGTGAGGGCTGCCGCCGCGATCACAGCTTCGGGCGACCCACCGATGCCCAACAAGATGTCCGCCGCGGTGTGCTCCTGGGCGGTGGAGATGGCACCGGCAACGTCGCCGTCGCGAAGCAGGGATATCCGGCCGCCTACGCGGCGGACTCCATCGATGTAGGGCTGATTCCGAGGACGATCGAGGATCAGCACTCGGAGGTCGTTGATGTCCTTGCCCTTGGCCTTGGCCACCCGTCTCAGGTTGTCTTCGACCGGTGCCTCGAGATCCACCGACCCGGCTGCTTCGGGGCCTACGGCGACCTTGTCCATGTAGACCAGGGATCCCGGGGCGTACATCGAGCCGCGTCCCTCCGACAGGGCGATCACCGTGATCGCTCCAGGCATCCCTGCCGCGGTGAGGGTGGTCCCGTCGACCGGGTCGACCGCCACGTCGACAGCCAGGCCTTCACCGGTCCCTACACGCTCTCCGTTGTATAGCATCGGCGCCTCGTCCTTCTCACCTTCACCGATCACGACCAACCCGTCGATGTCGAGAGTCGAGAGATGAAGCCGCATGCCGTCGACTGCCGCTTGATCGGCCGCCTCCTTGTCATCTCGTCCCAGCCATCGGGCCGCGCCCATCGCAGCGGTTTCGGTGACACGGACCAGGTCCATGCCGAGGTTGTGCTCGACCGCCTCAGACATCAGCCGTCCACCCGGATCACGATGGCGTCTCCCTGTCCACCGCCTCCGCAGAGCGTCGCCGCTCCGACCCCACCACCGCGGGCTCGCAGGGCGTTGATCAGGGTCACCACGATGCGGGCGCCGGTGGCCCCCAGGGGGTGCCCTAGGGCCACGCCTCCGCCATGGACATTCACTTTCGACTCGGGGATATCCAGCATCCGGGCGGCCCAGATCGAGACCGCGGCGAACGCCTCGTTGATCTCCACCAGGTCGAGGTCGGTGGGATCCAGACCGGCCTTCTTCAACGCGACCAGGAGAGCCTCAGCTGGGCGCTCGTGAAGTGTGGCGTCGCTGCCACCGATCTGGCCGTAAGCGAGGATCTCGCCGATGATCGGGGCTCCGGAGGCCTCGGCGGCTACCCGGTCGGCGACTACCAGGGCTGCTGCCCCGTCTGAGATCTGTGAGGCGTTCCCGGCGGTGATGGTCCCTCCGGGCACGAAGGCGGGTTCGAGGACAGCCAGGGACTCGACGGTGGCATCCTTTCTGATTCCTTCATCGGAGTCGACGGGGATCGGATCGCCTTTTCGCTGAGCGACCTGCAATGGCACGATCTCGTCGGCGAATCGCCCGGACCTGGCAGCCTCGGCGGCCAATTGATGACTGCGGACGGACCATTCGTCTTGCTCGGTGCGCCCGATCCCCAGCCGGGCGTTCTTGCGGTCCGAGGACTCTCCCATCGTGCACCGATCGAAGACGCAGAACAACCCGTCGTGTTGCATGACATCGGTCATGGTGACATCACCGAAACGTGCACCCCAGCGCAGCTCACGAAGCACATGGGGGGCGTTGGACATGCTCTCCATCCCGCCGGCAACCACGAACTTCGACTCACCGAGTCGGATCGCTCGGTCGGCGAGCCCGATGGCGGACATCCCTGAAAGGCAGACCTTGTTGATGGTCACCGAGGGAACCGTCATCGGGAGACCACCGCGAACGGCTGCCTGACGGGCGGTGATCTGACCCTCGCCCGCCTGGAGGACCTGGCCGAAGAGAACCTCATCCACCGCCGCGGGATCCACTCTCGAACGATCCAGGGCGGCCTCGATGGCGTAGCCACCGAGCTCCACGGCCCGAACCGGGGACAAGACGCCGCCATACTTGCCAATGGGGGTGCGGGCGATCCCGGTGATGACACTGTTGCTCACGTTGACCTCCAGAACCTTGATGCTACCGGGAGGCCGGATGCACCAAAGAGCCGGCAGCAATAGCCTCTCGGTCATGAAACTTATCAACCTCGACCATGTCGCAATCGCGGTCACCGATCTCGATCGAGCAGTCGAGGGCTACCAGGCGCGATACAGGGTGCTCCCGCTGTACCGCGAGGTGATCGAGGACCAGGGCGTGGAGGAGGTGATGATCGCCTTGGGCGGCTCGTTCATCCAGCTCCTGCAGCCGTTGGGCGCCGATACACCGGTCGGCAAGTTCCTGCAGCGTCGGGGCGAGGGTTTGCACCACGTGGCCTACACGGTGGCCTCGATAACGGCGGCTCTGGACCATTTGAGGGATCAGGGGGCGAGGTTGATCGACGAGACACCTCGCATCGGCGGGCGGGGGGCGAAGATCGCCTTCGTCCACCCCGAGGACCTCGGTGGTACCTTGATCGAGCTCGTGGAACTCGATGATGGTTGAGGATATTCGAATCAAGGGTGGTGCCGGTGCCTTCGAGGCGGCGTTGATCGCCGTGGTCCTCGACCACATCACTCAGGAGGAGGAAGCCCTTCGCGCCAACCCTCCTGGGAGTGCCCGCGACATGCCGGCCTGGATGCTCGCCGAGTTTCCCGAAGAGCCTGAGATCCCGCTCGAGCTCGTGGAGCCCGATCGACACTGACCGCGGAGCCGAGTGTGGTGTCTCCTGACTCAGCCCCTGCCCGTGATCTCCTTCAACTCGGGCGCCCGGAGCAGGTATGAGACCACGAGGAAACCGGCGAGGGCGGTCAGCCCGCCTATCACGGCTGCTCCCAGGCCGCCCAGAAACGTCAGCTGCCCTTGGCCGAAGACCGCGTTGACCACAGGCAACGCCAGGAGCACCGCCACCCCCGCGGCCAGCATCGCCCGGACCAGGGAGACGGTGACCTCTCGAACCGACTGCCATCCCGAGTCGGTGCCCCAGGCCACCAGGAGGGCCACCGCGTAGGCGCTCATCACGATCACCGAAGCAATCGCGAAACCCTCGACTCCCGAGACGGAGTAGAGAACAGACCAGACCGGGATTGCGATCACCGTCCCTGCGGTGCCAATGAGGACCGGGGTCCACATCCGTCGCTTGGCATAGAAATGACGCGACAGGATCTGGTGCAGGCCCCACGCCGGTATCGACAGTGCGTAGATCATCAGGAGCCGTGTGACCAACTCGGCGTCCGCCGCGGTGAAGGCGCCCCACTGGTAGAGCAGTCTCACCATCGGCCGGGCCAGGACGAGGAGGCCCGCGGCGGAGCCTGCTGCGACGAAGACCGTGTCACGGGCTGCCTTGGAGGTGGTGGCGGCGAGCCCCTCGTTGTCGCCGCGGGCGGCAAGACGGGCCAAGAAGGGGTAGGCCGCGACGCCGGCAGCTTGGGCGATCACACCAACCGGGACCATATTTAGTTGACGGGCGAAGCTGAGCGCCGAGGTCGCCCCCTCCTCCACCTGTCCGAACCAACGAACGAACTGCTCATCGAGCACCGCGATCGATTGGCCCACCATCAGCGGCAGAGCCAGCACCAGGTATTCGCCGACCGACGATTGACCTCGCGGCACCGGGACCAAACGGGTCCCCGTGGATCTCGACCCGAACCATTGCAGCGCGAAGTTGCCGATCGCAGACCCGATCACCGCCCCCCACAAGAAACCCTCGGGGGTGGCCTCCCCTAGCAGGGCCGAGACGAGACCTCCGGCGATGATCCCGAGGTTGTAGACGATGGGGGCCAGGGCCGGCACGACAAAGCGGCGGTGGGTGTACTGGACAGCCATCAGCAGGGCGCCGGCCACCAGGAACACTTGAGCGGGAAGGACGAGTCTGGTGAGAGAGACCAGCCGGGCATGATCGGACGCCTCGGGGAACATCAGCGACACCAGGGGGTCCGCCGCCACCCACATCACGACGGTGAGCCCGATGATGGCGATGATGACGAACCGGAACACCGACGTGAAGGCCCGGTTGGCGCCCTCTTCGTCACCACGTTCCAGATGCCGACTCAGGATCGGGATCAGGGTGATGGTGAGATAGGCCCCGGCCAGCAGATAGTTGAGGAAATCGGGGATGGTGAACGCCTGTCGGTAGAGGTCTCCATCGACGTTGACTCCGATCAGGGATGCGAGAAGGGTCTCGCGGGCGAGCCCGAGCAGACGCGAGAGCAACACGCTCCCAGCGACGACCGCCGCCGCGCTCCCCATCCGCAGGGGCCTGTTCACGTGACTCCGGCGTGGGTGCGGAGCTCGTCGACCAGGGCATCGGGCACTACGAGGTCCCCATATCCGGTGCCGAGGCTCAACCCCGGCTTGTAGGCGCCGTGGAAGTCGCTGCCGCCGGCCGGGACCAAGCCGAAACGGCGGGCCAGATCGGCGTAGCCCTCCCGCTCGTGACGCCGGTAGCCGGCGCAGAAAGCCTCCAGGCCGACCAACCCGGCGGGGATGAGCCTTGTGAGGAGGTCCGTCATCTCATCCGCTCGATTGATCCCGAGGGTGTGAGGGTGAGCGAGGATGGGCACCCCGCCCGAGCGTCGGGCAAGCTGAATCGCGTCCTCGGGGGTCAGCCGTGGCCGCCCGATGTAGGCCGGTCGCCCCGATGTGAGCCATAGCTCGAACGCTTCCTCGATGGTTTCGACGTATCCCTTGCGCATCATGACCGCAGCGATGTGGGGGCGCCCGATGCTGCCCGGGCCTCCCTCGAGGAGGATCTCGTCGGCTGTCACCGGCATCCCGAGCTCTGTGAGCCGTTGGGCCATGAGCTCGTTGCGTTGTTCCCGTCCGTGGCGAAGCTCCTCGAGCCGGTCCTGGAGGGGGCCCGGCCCAGGCTCCAACCAGAGCACCACCAGGTGCATCCCGCCCTCGTCATATTCCAAGGACAGCTCGGTACCAGGAATCAGCTCGAGATCCGCCCCTCCCACCGCCGCCCTGGCGTCGAAGATCCCATCCTGGGTGTCGTGATCCGTGAGGGCGAGGGCTTTGAGCCCGACTTCGAGCGCCTGCTCGACGAGGGCGGCCGGCTTCTCGGAACCGTCGGACGCCGTCGAATGGGAGTGGAGGTCTACGGCCATGGGTCTCCTACACCCCGATGATGGCGGCTGCGACCGTCAAGAACCGGTTACGTCGATGGTGACACTTTCGATATACACGGTCTCCAGGGGGAGGCTCTCATCGACTGACCCCGGTCGTCGTGCCGTCTGGATCTCCTGGATTCGATCGAGTGCCTCCTGTCCCGCGACGACCTTGCCCAGGAGATTGAACTGTGGATTGAGAACGTCGGCCGATTCACCCAACACGATGAAGAACTGGCTCCCGGTGGTGCCCTTGCCGACATTGTCCATGGCCACCACACCCGGTGTGTAGACGAAATCTTCGGGAGGGAACTCGTCGGGAATCCGATATCCCGGCCCGCCACTGCCGTCGGCTATGGGGTCCCCCGCGAACAACTGGAAATCCTCGACGATGCGATAGAAGACCTGCCCGTCGAAGAACCCCTCCCGGGCCAGAAACACGAAGGAGTTGACCGTCTCGGGGTAATTGGCCGGATCGAGCTCGATGACTATCTCCCCGCACGAGGTCTGGAGCGTCGCCGTGACCAGGGTTGAGGGGGTGATGTCAGCCTGTGGCTCCGGCTCGGTGTACTCGGCCACCTGCTCCGGCGGCGGCTGCTCCGCCCCGCATGCCGTGGGCTGATTGCGGAAGCCCTCGTAGCTGCGAGGAAGGTCACCTTCGTCGTTGCCGAAGTAGGCGCCGAGGGCGAGTATCCCCACTACCAGAACCCCGAAGACCAGCGCCGTGCCGAGCCGCCGACCCAGCTCGCGACGGGCGGTCTGCTTCTTTTCGGCCTCCCGCTTGGCGACGCGCTGCTCTTTCTGACGCCGTCTTCGATCGGTCATGGCCGCAGCGACTTTAGGCACGGGCATGGTGCAACCCTTCAGGTGTTCGTCTTCTGCGGCGAAACGCTCCAAACTGTGCCCGACATGTCGGTGATCGTTCAGAAATACGGAGGCACCTCCGTCGCCGATCCTTCCCGGATCAACGCGGTGGCCGATCGCGTGGAGGCGACGCGGCGCGCCGGGAATGATGTGGTGGTGGTGGTCTCGGCGATGGGTCAGACCACAGACGAGTTGTTGGGCCTTGCCGCCGCGATCACCGCAACCCCTCCCCCCCGCGAGATGGACATGTTGCTCACCGCCGGCGAGCGGATTTCTATGGCGCTGCTGGCAATGGCCCTCGACGTCCGGGGGATTCCCGCGGTCAGTTACACCGGATCCCAGGCAGGGATCCTCACCGACTCCTCACATGGCGAGGCCCGGATCAGGGAGATCACCGGCCAGCGAGTGCGCGATTCGCTGGCTGAGGGCAAAGTCGTGATCGTGGCCGGGTTCCAGGGGGTGGATCCCGACACCCGGGAGGTAACGACTCTCGGTCGGGGCGGCTCCGATACGACGGCTGTGGCACTGGCCGCCACCCTGGGGGCGGAGGCGTGCGAGATCCTCACCGATGTCGACGGCGTGTACACCGCCGATCCCCGGGTGGTGTCGACCGCTCGCAAGATCGAGATCATCGGATATCACGAGATGCTGGAGATGGCGAACGCGGGAGCCGGGGTCTTGATGCCGCCCTCCGTGGAATTTGCCCACCGTTTCGCGGTTCCCATTCACGTGAGGTCGTCATTCACCCAGGAGACGGGAACCTGGGTGGTCCCGGGCGCTCCGGCTTCGATCGTGATCGGGCTTGCCCATCGGACGGTCGATGGTCGCGGGCTGCTCTCCGTCATCGGGGCCGGATCGTCAAGCGTTGTCGACCTGGCTCTCGAAACGCTGGTTGCGAACGAGATCCCGGGTGTGATCCAGTCGTCTGGTGATCTCAGCTTCACCGTCGAGGTCCCCAATGAACTTCTCGAGGTTGCCATTCGTTTGTTGCACATGACGCTCGATCCACCATTGGTGAGTGAGCAGGTGCCGGTATGAGTGACCGGGTGGTCGCAGTGGTCGGTGCCACCGGCGCGGTGGGGCGGACCATGTTGTCGATCCTCGAGCAGCGAGATTTCCCGCTCGG
>DATDPP010000034.1:0-5499 GCA_035292685.1 Acidimicrobiia bacterium | reverse complement strand
TCGAGCGGATCACAATCACCGTCAGTGACGACCACCGAGGCTTCGCATCGATCGTGCTCGTCATGCCCCGACCCGCTCTGGGTGAGGAAATCCTCTTGCTGGTTCTCCTCACAATCGCTGGGCGGCGGCTCGCAAGGATCGTTATCCGGAATCGAGCTCAACGTGGAGAAACCCTCCTGCTGGTTCTCCTCACAGTCGCCGGGCGGCGGCTCGCAAGGATCGTTATCCGGAATCGAGCTCAACGTGGAGAAACCCTGCTGCTGGTTCTCCTCACAATCGCCGGGCGGCGTTTGGTTGCAGTCCAGGTCCACGACGATCGGGTCCGTAACGAAGGTCTGGCCGCCGGCCACACCGTTGTCCCAAGGACCCACCGATCTCGCTTGCACCTCAATACTTTGACCCATGTAGGGGCTGGCGTCGATATCCCCGCTGAACCTGAAGAAGTTGCCCGAAGTGAAAGCACCGGCCCCCATCTCGGACCAACTCCCGACACCGTTCACTCTCACCTCGATCTTGATGTCAGGGTGGCCCGAGCCGCTGGTTCCATCCGTCTTCCAACTGACGGCGTCGTAATGGATCACAAGCTTCTGATCGAGACACGTCTGAAACGCCGTGACTTCGGGATGATGAGCGAGCGCCGTCGGGGCGAAGAACACCATCATCGACATCAGAACGGCAAACGCGGAAAGGATCGCACCCAGACGCTGGACCCTGCGGCGAAGAGAAGGAGAGCCGAGATTCATGACCGCCCCCCGACGCGACAAACGCGCTCTGGGTGCGCGTAGGACTCGATGCCTCCGACGACCACCCAGGTCGGCCCCTGACCCCTCATGATCTTCCTATCCCTTCATCTTTTGGGACAGGCCGGTCTCACCACTGGCTCCACCAGACCCAGGTGACCGTTTTACAGGTCTGGTTTCGATGCCTCCCTATTTCCCCTTAAGTGGGTGCGACCACTCAGCGTGACCATTGAGCCACTCAGCGTGTTCGTTGACAATCATACTGACGCGGGTTAAGGCGAAGTCAACCAGGTCTTTGGACCGGCTGGGGTTGTGGACTCGGGCCGATGCCAGAGACCCCGGGAGCCGCGCTCCCGGGGTCTCTGAGACAGTCACCGCGTATGGATGACTTCAGTCTTTCAGGTGTCCTCTCGCCGGGCCCCTGCTACCAGAAGGAGACCGAGAGCAAGAGCGCTCGCCCCCAGGGCGATGAGCTTGCCCGGGTCCATGCCAGTGAATGGGAGAACAGTCGGATCGGGAGCCGACGTCGTGGTCACCGAGATACCCCCAACAACATCGCGGCCCGTCGTCGTGGTCACCAAGCCCACGATCGTCGACGTGGTGGTGGGAGCTTCAGTCGTCGTCGTGGTTGCGCCAATGGTGGTCGTCGTGTCGCCATGCTTCGTCGTCGTCGTGGTGGCGTACGTAGTCGTCGTCGTGGTGGCGTGCGTGGTGGTGGTCACCTCACCGCAGTCGCCCTTGTGGTATTCGTCGTGCTTGTCGCATTCCTCTCCACCAGGCTGGATGCTGGTGGTCGTCACCTCACCGCAGTTGTCCTCGCCGTATTCGTGGCGCTCACCGAATTCAAGGTCCTCGTCGCATTGGTCCTCGTCACCGGAGTGTTTGGTGGTGGTCGTGGCCGCGTCGTTGTGCTCGGAACCTGAGGTCGCGCCCGCAGAACCAGACAGGACGAGTAGCAAGGACAGAGCCAGCATCAAGACGGTCGTGGTTGCGGCGACGGAACGCAACCCTCGCAAACTGATCCCCATCGTTTTCCTATCCCTTCCTAATTCTTCATGGGACAGGCCGGTCTCACCGTTGACTTCCCCTCGACCCAGGTGACCGATTACAGGTCGGGGATCAGCGCCTCCCGTTATCCATTGTGGTGACCACCCTCGGTGGCCCGCGGGCACAGTAATGCCGGGTACGCGCGAAACGTGGTATTAAACTACAAGTTTGTCATTCATGACCCGGAGCGAGTTCTGCGCGGGTCAACTCGAGTCGGAGTCAGGCCGATTTCTCCGCAGGGCCGTCCACCTCGCGTGCCGGCACCAGAGTCGGATTCACCTTGTCCTCGACCACATCGCGGTCGATGAGCACCTGGTCGATGTCGGTGCGTGACGGGAGGTCGTACATAGTGTTGAGAAGGACCTCCTCGAGGATCGCCCGTAGCCCGCGGGCGCCGGTCCCCCGCTTCAACGCCTGCTCGGCGATCGCGTCCAACGAGTCGGGGGTGAACACCAATTCGACTTCATCCATCTCGAACATGCGGGCGTACTGCTTGATGAGTGCGTTCTTGGGCTCGGTGAGGATCCTGATAAGGGCGTCCATGTCGAGGTCCTCGACTGTGGCCATCACCGGGAGGCGCCCTATGAACTCGGGGATCAACCCGTACTTCATGAGATCCTCAGGCATGACCTGGGTCAGCAACTCCGTGGGCCGACCGTCCTTTCGAGAACGCACGTCGGCGCCAAAGCCCACTCCTCGCTTCCCCACCCGGTTGGCGATGATGTCCTCCAGACCACCGAAGGCACCCGCGCAGATAAAGAGGACGTTGCTGGTGTCGATTTGGATGAACTCCTGATGTGGGTGTTTGCGCCCGCCCTGGGGAGGGACTGATGCCTGGGTCCCTTCGAGAATCTTGAGCAGGGCTTGTTGCACCCCTTCGCCTGAGACATCACGTGTGATCGACGGGTTCTCGGCTTTGCGTGAGACTTTGTCGATCTCGTCGATATAAATGATGCCCTGTTGGGCGCGGTTGACGTCGTAGTCGGCCGCCTGGAGCAGCTTGAGGAGGATGTTTTCGACATCCTCGCCGACGTAGCCGGCTTCAGTGAGGCTGGTGGCATCGGCGATGGCAAACGGGACGTTCAGCTGCCGGGCCAGAGTTTGTGCCAGAAGGGTCTTGCCCGAGCCGGTCGGTCCAATAAGGAGGATGTTTGACTTCTGGAGCTCGACGTCACGCTGTACGTCACCACTACGGATCCGTTTGTAGTGGTTGTAGACCGCGACGGACAGCTTCTTCTTGGCTTCTTCCTGTCCCACCACGTAGTCGTCTAGATAGGACTTGATCTCGACCGGCTTGGGGAGCTCGGAGAAGTTGATCTCCTCGGTGGTGGAGAACTCCTCTTCGATGATCTCGTTGCAGAGATCGATGCACTCGTCACAGATGTAGACGCCAGGGCCGGCGATCAGCTTCTTGACCTGCTTTTGAGACTTTCCGCAGAAGCTGCATTTCAGCAGTTCGCCGCCCTCGCCAAGTCTGGCCATCCGAGTAGAGACCTCCTCCGTCTACTGGGAGGCTACCGCGGTGAGCTCGCGACGGGTGAGAATTCCGTCGATCACCCCGTACTCCTTGGCCGCATCGGCCAACATCCAGTAGTCACGCTCGGTGTCCAATGCGATCTTGTCGTACGTCTGACCGGTGTGGTCGGCGAGGATGTAATTGAGCTGCTCCCGCATCTGAACGATGAGTTTGGCCTGGATCTCGATGTCAGAAGCCTGACCCTGAGCGCCACCGTGTGGCTGATGGAGCATTACTCGGGCGTGAGGGAGGGCGAAACGCTTGCCCTTCGCCCCACCGGCGAGAATCACCGCTGACGCCGAGGCGGCCATGCCCATGCACACTGTGCTCACATCGGGCTTGATGTACTGGATTGTGTCGTAGATGGCGAACAGCGAGGTGATCGAGCCGCCAGGAGAGTTGATATAGAGGAAGATGTCTTTGTCGGGATCCTCCGACTCTAGGTGGAGGAGCTGAGCCATGATCAGATTGGCGATGGTGTCGTCGATCGGCGTGCCCAAGAAGATGATGCGGTCCCTGAGCAGCCGGCTGTAGATGTCGAAGTAGCGCTCACCCCGACTCGTCTGCTCGAAGACAGTTGGGATGACATAGTTCTCGGCTCTCATTCTTCTTCCTCCAAGGCCTCGGCAGTCAAGGCCTCGACCTCCAATGGCTCGGCCTCGACTATCTCGGCTTCTATTTCGGTCACTTGCAACCTCAACTCGATTGGGTTGCCGTCCTCGTCAACCGCGTTGGCATTCGAGAAGACGACATCCAATGCCCGGTTTCTGAGAATATCACTGGCCAGGGCCAATTCTCGGCCGCTCTGCCGGAAGGCCCGAAGATAGGCCACCGGATCACCTGACTGGACAGCCAGAGCCTGCAGCGTCGTAGACAGGTCTTCTTCGGTCACCTCGATGCCTTCCGCCTCGGCAAGAGCCTCCAGCACCAGCTGGTTCCGGAGCGACAACTCGGCCTGAGCGTGGAGGTCTTCGACAAAGGCTTCCTGATCGACACCCGAGACCCGGAAATAGTCATCGAGGGTCAACTCGTTCTCCTGGAGCCGATGGAGGAATCGATGCAAGTGATCGTCCATCTCCGCCCTGATCAAACCTTCGGGTAGCTCCACCTCGACCTGATCCACCAGTGTGCTCAGCGCCCTCTCGGCAAACTGCCGCGAGACCGCCTGTCGCTTGGCCTCGGATAGACCCTTTCTCAACTCTGAGTACAACTCCTCGACGGTTTCGAACTCGGTGTTCTCGTCCACCCACGCGTCGTCCAACCCGGGCAGTATCCGCTCCTTGACCTCGTTCACCGTCACTTCGAACTGGACTCGCTCCCCCGCCCTCTCCCCAAAGCCGGCCGGAAGCGGTGCCTCGAATGCGACAGAGTCCCCAGCCGAAGCGCCGGCAAGGTGGTCATCCATGCCCTCGATGAAGAGACCGGACCCGACCTCGTAGAGGAGATCAGACGCGGCCGCCTCCGGCACCGGCTCCTGCCCGCTGCTGGCTGTTATATCCACCGAGACGAAGTCGCCGACCTCGGCTGGCCGCTCCACCTCCTCGACAGTTGCGAACTGTTCGAGCATCCGGACCACCTGGGCCTCCATCTCCTCGTCGGTCACCTCGGGAGATGTGATCTCTATGTCACGGTCCTTGTAAGTGGGGAGTTCGATCCTCGGCCAGAGCGTGACGCGGACCTCGACTTCGACCCCCCCGTCGACCTCGTTGAGACTCTCCAATTGAGGTGACACAGCCGGGCTTATCTCCTCCTCGGTTAGAACCTGGGTCAGGGTCGGTGGCACCAGATCGTCGATGACCTCGCTGCGGAGCCGGTCGGCGCCGACCGCCGCCTCCACTACGGGGAGTGGCGCCCTCCCGGGCCGGAAGCCCTTCAGCTTCATGTCCTGGGAGAGCTTGCGAGCCGTGGCGACCTTGCCGGCGGCGATCTGGTCGTCGGTTAGTCGGAACTTGACCAGTCGCTCGAAGGGACCGGTCTCGGTGATGGTTGTCGACATTGTCTTCCTGGCTCGTGGGCGGCGTAGCAGCATGGCCGCTCGACGTGCGAGCGGCCACTTTCGGGTGACCGACGGGATTCGAACCCGCGACGTCCTGGACCACAACCAGGTGCTCTAACCGGACTGAGCTACGGCCACCATGTCGAATGGGTCGTCCTCGCGCCCCCGGGAGGACTCGAACCCCCAACCTGCGGATTAGA
>DATDPP010000033.1:0-45828 GCA_035292685.1 Acidimicrobiia bacterium | reverse complement strand
CGGTGCCTACGGCGCCGCTGCCAGCTGGCCCACAAGGGCCACCAATTGCACCGTCCCCTCGACCGGGTCTCCCGGCGCCGGGGCGGTGGCGACTATTCGGTTGACCAGTGACGGGTCGGTGACATCGGTTTTCTGCTGGACCAGGCTCAACTTCACACCAGTTTCCAGTTCGAACTCCCGGATCACCACTAGCGCCTCCTCGACGGTCATCCCGATCAAGGTCGGCATCGTCCCCACCGGAGTCTCTCCCGTGGACACCCAGATGGTCAGCGTCGAGCCTTGCCGCACGGTGACACCGGGCTCGAGGTCCTGGTTGACCACGATGCCCACCGGCTCCAGCGAGCCGATCTCGACCACGACCATGTTGAGTTTGGCGTCGCGGAGTCGTAGTTTCGCTTCTTCTAGCTCGAGGCCGACCACCAATGGCACCTGGGTCGACGGCGGCACCAGGTATTTCTCGATGTTGGACGGTTCGGGAGGGAATTCGGTGATCGGGAGGTCCTGCATCACATAGCTCATGAACTCGGCCCAGATCGGCGCCGGCACCGAGCCACCAAAGACCCTCTTGTAACGCTGCCCGTTGATGGTCACATCGGTCAGCGGCACCTGCTGGGCCTCGAAGCCGACCCACACCGCGGTGCTGTACTCCGGGGTGTAGCCGACATACCAGGCGTCGAGATAGCTCTGATGAGTGCCTGTCTTCCCACCCTGAGGGCGGCCGATGTTCGCCGCGGTCCCTGTCCCGCTGGTGGGAACCTTGGACAGAGCGCGATGGGCGGCGGCGAAGATCGCCGGATCCGCGACCTGCGTCTGCTCCAACTCTTGTTCGTAGATGACCTGGCCTGAGCTGTCGACGATTCTGGAGATGATGTAGTCGTCGGCGTGGAGGCCATCGGTTGCGAAGTTGGAGTAGGCATTGGCCATCTCCAGAGTGCTGACTGCGGAGCTGCCCAGTACCAGCGAAAGCACCGGGTCCAGAGACGACTCGTCGATCCCCATTCGCCGTGCCGCATCGACGACGTTCTCCGGCCCGACCTCGAGCGAGAGTTGGGCGTAGACCGCGTTGATCGAGTTGTAGGTGGCCTGTTCAAGAGTGACGATCCCGTAGGAGCTGCCGGCGTTGTGGACGGTCCAGATGTTGGACCCGTTCGGGGAGCAGGGAAACGGGCACTGGATCCGGATCGGGCTCTCGCCGCTCCAGGTGTGCCCCATTGTGTAGCCCTGCTCCAAGGCGGCGACCAGGCCGAAGGGCTTGAAGGCCGAGCCCGGGTTGCGTCGACCCTGCACTGCGAGGTCGAACTGGGAGAACTCGAACGGGAGCCCGGAGGCCATCACCTTCACGGCGCCCGTGTAGTTGTCAACCATGGTCATCGCCCCGGTCGGGACACAGGAGTGGATCTCGGCATAGTTCGCCAGGAACTCGGCGCTCTCGGTGGGAAGGATCTGTTTACATGCGGCGAGGTTCTGCTCATAGGGAGGAAGCGGCAGCCAAGAGGCCAGTATCTCGTTGGCCTTCTTCTGCAAGGCGAGGTCGATAGTCGTGAAGACCTGAAGACCCCCACCCCCTTCGCAGGCGACATCGTCGGCCGGACAGCCGAACACCGCCTTCTTTCGCTCCTCCGGTGTCGAGCCCAGAAAGGCGAACTCGTCGTCGTTGAGGAGCTGGCGTTTGACCTCCGCCACCACGTGATCGGCTTCCCCGCGGCGAAGTGGGGCCTCGATCACTCCGAGCGGCTGGGTGATGGCGAGGTCGGCTTGGGCCGCGGTGAGCCAGCCTTCCTCCTCCATCTGGACGATGACGTCGTTACGTCTCTCGAGGGTGATCTCGGGTCGGCGCCGGGGGTTGTAAAGGGAGGGGTTGCGAACCAGGACGGCGAGAGTTGCTGCTTCGTGGATCTCCAGTCGATCCAGTTCCTTGCCATAGAACTCTTCAGCTGCAGTCTTGACCCCGTAGGCACCGGCTCCGAAGTAGACCGAGTTCATGTAGAACTCGAGGATCCGCTCCTTGGGGAACCGCCGTTCCACCTCTGCGGAGACGAAAGCCTCGTTGATCTTGCGCCGGATGCTCACCTCCGAGCCGACGAAGGCGTTCTTCACCACCTGCTGGGTGATGGTGGAGCCACCTCGCGTCGTGTCATAGATGAAGTTGTCGATCGCGGCGGACACGATGGCGGAGAAATCCACACCGGAATGCACGAAGAAGTCGGAGTCCTCGGCGGCGAGGATGGCGTAGACCAGGACCTGGGGGACCTCTTCGTAAGGGACGGGCTCGGAGTTGCGACCGTCGTGTAGCTCGGCGAGCACCTCGCCCGACTCGGCGTAGATCCGGCTAACCCGGCTCAGGTCGGGGAGGGTCAATTCCATGGAACGGGTGTCGGGCACCCAATCGTTCTTTATGCCCTCGAACGTCCCGTAAGCGGAGTTGGTGCCCAGAAACGCGAAAAGGCCGACCCATCCCGAGAGGAGGAGGGACATGGAGAGAAGCGTGGCGAGGGCGCCGAACCATCGGCCCCGTCGCTCCCGCGCCTCGATCTGGTGGATGAGAGCTTTCCTGGCCATACGGGGGGATTGGACGTCTCGGGTGTCGCGGAAGTTCCCGACCTACGATCCTTGGGAGATGTCAGGATACCCGCACTGTGGATGAAAGCCGGCGCACCACCAGCGACATCGAAATCGACGTGGTGTACAACCAGCCGGCCGACCCCGACAGAGTCGGGGTGCCCGGGGAGTACCCGTTCACCCGCGGCCCTCATCCCACGATGTACCGGGGGCGGCTTTGGACCATGCGCCAGTACGCCGGCTTCGGGACCGCGGAGCAGACCAATCAGCGCTTCCGGGACCTTCTCGACGCCGGCCAGACCGGTCTAAGTGTCGCCTTCGACCTCCCGACTCAGATGGGTCTCGACTCGGATCATGCGCTGGCGGCGGGTGAGGTCGGCAAGGTGGGGGTTGCCATCGACACCCTCGACGACATGCGTCGTCTCTTCGATGGCATCCCGTTGGGCGAGGTGTCGACCTCGATGACGATCAACGCCACGGCACCGATCCTCCTCCTTCTTTATGAGTTGGTTGCCGAGGAGCAGGGCATTGCCCCTGCCGCATTGAGGGGAACGATCCAAAACGACATCCTCAAGGAATACGTGGCCCGGGGGACCTTCATCTACCCGCCCCGACCCTCGATGCGCCTCGTCACCGACATCCTCGAGTACGCCCGCTTGGAGATGCCCGGGTGGAACACGATTTCGATAAGCGGTTATCACATTCGAGAGGCCGGGGCCACCGCGGCCCAGGAGCTCGCCTTCACCATTGCCAATGGCCTCGCCTACGTCAGAGCAGCAATCGAGGCCGGGTTGAAGATCGACGAATTCGCTCCGAGACTCTCGTTCTTCTGGAACGGGCATAGCAACTTCTTTGAGGAGATCGCCAAATACCGGGCGGCGCGACGCGTCTGGGCCCGGCTGATGAAAGAGGTGATGGGAGCGTCCAACCCCGAATCGTGGGCCATGCGCTTTCACACTCAGACCGCCGGTTCGACCCTGACCGCGCAACAGCCGCTGAACAACGTGGTCCGAACCACACTTCAAGCGCTATCCGCGGTCCTGGGAGGGACCCAATCACTGCATACCAACTCCTACGACGAGGCCTTGGGGCTGCCGACCGATGAGTCGGCTCTGCTGGCACTGCGCACACAACAGGTGATTGCCTACGAGACCGGAGTCGCCGACACCGTGGACCCACTCGCAGGGTCTTACTTCGTCGAGTACCTCACGGATCAGCTTCAGGTGCAGGCGGAGGAACTCATCGATCGGATCGAAGAGCTTGGGGGTGCCGTCGCCGCCATCGAAGCCGGCTGGATGCAGGCTCAGATCGAGGAATCGGCTTATCGAGAGGCGCGACGCCAGTCGGAGGGGGGCTCGATCGTGGTGGGGGTTAACCGCTTTCAGGCCGTGGGAGATGGGGAGGTGCCGGTGCTCCAGATCGACCCGTCCCTGGAGGAGGCTCATCGGAGACGTCTGGAGCAGTGGAAGGCGGAACGAGATATCGCGGCCACCCAATCCGCCCTCGATGGGGTGGAAGCGAAGGCGAAGACGTCATCCAATCTCCTTCCCGTGATGAAGACCGCCTTGGCGTCGGGGGCAACACTGGGTGAGGTCTCAGATCGGCTGCGGACCGTGTTCGGGAGCCATCGCCCGGGCTGATTCGGCCGTCAATATCGACGGCGGTTACCGTCGCGCTCGACTCACATGCCAGACACCAGAACACACCTTGTGATCATTGGTGGCGGGCCCGCCGGGACCCAGGCTGCCACCACCGCCGCCTCCAAGGGCGCCAGGGTGACCCTTATCGAAAAGGACATCGTCGGGGGAGCGGCTCATCTTTGGGACTGCATCCCCTCCAAGACAATGGCGGCGAGTGCGCTTCGCCGCACATCGATTCGCAACGCAGCCAAGCTGGGGTTTGTCACCGAGTTGGGGCGGGTGGATCCCAAAGTGCTCGCCGAGCGAATCGATGTGATCACCGGTGATATCAATCGGAACTGGATGAAGCTCCTCGACTCCCAGGGCGTCTCGATCATCGAAGGCGCCGGACGCTTCGTCTCCGACCATGAGGTGGTGGTCGCCACTTCAGCCGGGGAGCGTCGAATCGCCTTTGACAAGGCATTGGTCTCGACTGGCTCGGCCCCTCGGGTCCCAGAGTGGGCTCCGGTCGACGGCAAGCGGTTTCTCACCACCCGTGACAGCTATTTCCTCGATGAGGTGCCCGAGCACATCGTGGTCATCGGGTCGGGGGTCACCGGGGTCGAGTTCACTCATATATTCGAGAGCCTGGGGGCCCAGGTCAGCCTGGTGGTTTCCCGCCAACAAATCCTGCCCCATCGCGACGCGGAGGTCGCCGCGGTCCTGGAAGAGGACTTCATGGAGCGCGGCGTGCGGCTCGTCATCGGAGCAAGGGCGGAGAGTGTCGAGGTCTCTGATGACGGGGTGTCGGTGACCTGTGACGACGGCCGGGTGATACGGGGCTCACACGCCCTGCTGGCGGTCGGCTCCTACCCGCTGAGCGAGGGCCTCGATCTCGAGGCGGCCGGCATCGAGGATGACGACGGCTACATAACTGTCGACGATTATCAGCGGAGCTCGGTCCCACATATCTACGCGGCCGGCGACGTCACCGGTCAAATGCTGCTGAGCTCGGTGGCGGCGATGCAGGGGCGCAAGATCGCCCGACACGCCCTGGATCTCCCGGTGACCCCTCTCGACTATTCGAAAGTGGCGGAGGCGATCTTCACCGAGCCCGAGATCGCATCGGTGGGTCTCGTCGACGTGGAGGCAGCTGCCGAGGGCCGCAAGGTGCGGACTATGAAGGTGCCGTTCGCGGCGAATGCCCGATCGGTCCTCCAACATGTGACACGGGGTTTCGTGAAGTTGACCTCAGACCCGGCCACCGGGGTGGTGCTCGGGGGCACCATCGTCGGTCATCGAGCGTCCGAGCTGATCGGGATCGTCGCCCTCGCAGTCCAGGCCAGGGTCACGGCCGAGACGCTGGTGGAAACCCTCATGGTGCACCCGTCGATGACAGAAGCAATCTCTGATGCCGCCGAATAGTTGTGGCCGACTTTGCCCCGTTTGGGGCTGCCCTCCTCCCCGCCTTCGGCGGTACTCCCCCCAACGTCGCTTCGCTCCTGGGGGGAGAAACGGCTACCTAACGATGGCGATCACCTGACCGGCGCTGACCGTGTCGCCGGACTCGACCCGTAAGTCGACCACCTCGCCGGCGTTGGGGGTCGTCACCTCGTTTTCCATCTTCATCGCCTCGAGCACACATATCGCATCGCCGGCCTTGACCGAAGCTCCCGCTTTCACGTGGACCTTGACGATGGTGCCTTGCATCGGTGCCGTCAGCACACCGTCGGAGGCGCTGCTCGGGCTTGGATGCGAAAGCCGCGGTGGACGTCTCCGAATGACGCCCCCGGGTGCGACCGGTTCCGGCGCCCAATAGGACACGGTGAAGCGGCGGCCACTCACTTCGACGGTGATGTCACGTTTGGCCAACTCCTCGTCCTCGGGGAGCACAGGCGGGGCATCAGGGGAGCTCGGGTCGAGGGTCACCGATTCCTCCAACCACCTGGTGTGATGCTCGCCCTTCATGAAGTCGGGGTGGTCGAGCACTGCAAGATGGGCGGGGATGGTGGTGGAAACCCCGCGCACTTTGAACTCCTGGAGTGCTCGTCGTCCCCGACTTATGGCGCCGGCCCGGTTCGGGCCCCAGACCACGAGCTTGGCCATGAGGTTGTCGTAGTACTGGGACACGGTCGTACCCTGCCGAACCCAGGAGTCCACCCTGACTCCGGGGCCTGCCGGTTCCTGCCACTCCACCACTTGACCAGGGGTCGGCAGGTAATTGTTGAACGGGTCCTCGGCATTGATCCGAAACTCGATCGCGTGACCGCGGGATTCCACCTCATCGATGGTCAGGGCCTCACCCCTTGCGATTCGAAGCTGGTACTCGACGAGGTCGAGGCCGGTGACCATCTCGGTCACCGTGTGCTCGACCTGGAGCCGGGTGTTCATCTCCAAGAAGTAGAAGCCGCCGTCTTGATCGACGAGGAACTCAACGGTTCCGGCGTTGACGTAACCGCAAGAGCGGGCCGCAGCCAGTGAAGCCTTGGCCAGTGCTCGGCGTAGTTTGAGGGTCATACCGGGTGAGGGGGTTTCCTCGATGAGCTTTTGATGACGTCTCTGGACCGAACAGTCCCGCTCTCCAACGTAGATTCCCTTGCCGTGGCTGTCGAAGAGGATCTGGGCTTCGACATGGCGTGGCCGCTCGATGTATTTCTCGACGTAGACTTCAGGGTTCCCGAAATATGCGTCTGCCTCGCGGCGGGCACCTTCGAATGCATCGGCTAGGTCTTCCCGACCTCGTGCCACCCGTAGACCCTTGCCGCCGCCTCCGTGGGCGGCCTTGATCGCGACCGGATAGCCGAAACGATCGGCGATTGCCTCCACCTCGTCCACCGAGGCCACGGGCTCGGTGATCCCGGGAACTGTGGGCACCCCGGATTTCTCGGCGTTGCGGCGGGATGTGATCTTGTCGCCCATGCCCCGGATGGCGTCCGGCGGGGGGCCGACCCAGATGATCCCTGCTTCCTGCACAGCTTTGGCGAACCCGGGATTCTCTGACAGAAACCCGTACCCGGGGTGAATCGCCTCAGCTCCCGACTCGTGCGCGACCTGGAGGATCCGCGACTGGTTCAAGTAGCTCTCCGCAGCCGGGGCCGGGCCCGCATTCCAGGCCTCATCGGCCATATCGACATGAAGGGCGTCACGATCCAACTCGCTGTAGAGGGCGATGGTGCGGATCCCCATCTCCCGTGCGGTGCGGATCACACGCACCGCGATCTCGCCCCGATTGGCGATGAGAAGACTCTTCATCGGGATCGCAGCCCGTAATTGAGACCGTCAGGTCCGGATTTGAACCCTGTGTGTCTCAATTACGGATACCGGTCCTCGATGACAGACCCCTGGTTGGTCACAGAGGACCGTTCCCATGCTTCTTCGGGGGAAGCTTCTCGCGCTTGGTTCGGAGCACTTCGAGGGCCCTGATCAACTTGTATCGGGTCTCCCTGGGCTCGATCACCTCATCGACAAGACCCAGCTCGGCGGCAACATAGGGGTTGTTGAACTTGTCCTCGTAGTCGGCGATGAGCTCGGCTCGTCGCGTTTCTCCGTCATCCTGGCTGAGCTCGCGGCGGTGGATGATGTTGACCGCTCCCTGGGCGCCCATCACTGCAATCTCGGCGGAGGGCCACGCAAACACGAGATCAGCGCGTATACCACGGGCGTTCATGACGAGATAGGCGCCGCCATAAGCCTTACGGGTGATGACCGTCAGCCGGGGCACCGTCGCCTCGCAATAGGCATAGAGCAACTTCGCCCCGTGACGGATGATCCCGTTGTGCTCCTGGTCGACTCCGGGTAGGAAGCCTGGCACGTCGACGAAGGTGACGATCGGGATGTTGAACGCATCGCAGAAGCGGACGAAGCGGGCCGCCTTCTCGGAGGCGGTGATGTCCAATGTGCCTGCGAGAAACGCCGGCTGGTTGGCGACGACACCAACCGTGTGCCCGTCGAGGCGTCCGAAGCCAATGACGATGTTCTTGGCCCAGTGCTCGTGTACCTCGAAGAACTCGTGACCGTCCAAGACGATTTCGAGGACCTGGATGATGTCATACGGCTGACTGGGCGAATCGGGGATGATCGAGTCGAGCTCATCGTCGATCCGATCCGGTCGGTCGGTCGGGGAGAAGAACGGCGGCAGTTCCATGTTGTTGCGGGGGAGAAACGACATGAGGTAGCGAACCGCTTCGAGAGCGTCCTGTCCGGTCGGATAGACGAAATGGGTGACCCCGGATTTGGAGGCGTGGGTGAGTGCTCCGCCCAACTCCTCCATGGTCACCTCCTCGCCGGTGACGGCTTTGATCACGTCGGGGCCGGTGATGAACATGTGACTGGTTTGGTCGACCTGAATGACGAAGTCGGTGAGCGCCGGGGAGTACACGGCTCCTCCCGCACAGGGGCCCATGATCACTGAGATCTGAGGGATCACCCCCGAAGCCCTGACATTGCGCTCGAAGATCCGGCCGTAGCCGTCGAGCGAGGAGATGCCCTCTTGGATCCTGGCGCCACCGGAGTCCTTGAGACCGATAACCGGGGTTCCGGTGTCGAGGGCCATATCCAGGATCTTGCAGATCTTGTCGGCCACGACTTTGCTGAGACTCCCGCCGAACACGGTGAAGTCCTCAGCGAATACGAAGATGGGCCGACCATCGATGGTCCCGTGACCAGTGACCACCGCATCGCCGAGGGGCCTCTTTTCTTCGACCCCGAAGCCCGAGGATTGATGTTTGACGAACTGGTCGATCTCCTGGAACGAGCCCTTGTCGAGGAGAGTCTCCAGCCGCTCTCGTGCCGTGAGCTTGCCCTGCTCGTGTTGGCGCGCGACCGCCCGTTGGCTTCCCGCGTGCAGTGCCTCCTCGCGGAGCTCCCTCAGTTTCTCGATCCGCGCCTCGGTGCCCAAGCTCTCTCCGTAACCTCACACTTCGACTCGTCGGAGGACGATTTGGCTACACCCTATTGGCAGTTGCGCCGGGACGAAGTCCCTTCCACCCAGGACGTGGCACGCTCGCAGCTCGAGACCATCCCCGTGGTGGTGTTGGCCGCCGGTCAAACCGCCGGGCGGGGCCGTTCCGGGGCCGAGTGGATCACCGCGCCTCGTGCCGTCGCTGCGTCGACGGCGTTCAGGGCGAGACCCGGTGAGGACCGTCCAGTTTCCTTGATGGCAGGGGTCGCCGCGAGGAGGGCCCTCGGCCCGACGGTCGGCCTGAAGTGGCCGAACGACCTGGAGATCAGCGAGGCCAAGATCGGAGGCATCCTCGTTGAGCAGAGTGACGGGGTCGTGGTGGTCGGGTGGGGAGTGAATCTGTGGTGGCCGCATCCTCCGGATGGGGTTGGCGCCTATCTGGACGAGGACCCCGGCCCGCAGCGACACGCCGAGATCGGCGCACTTTGGGCGGCGGAGCTTCTCAGCTTGCTGCGGACCGAAGGATGGCCCATCGATGAGTACCGCCAGGCTTGCGTGACGCTGGGTCGCGACATTGCATGGGAGCCTGAGGGGTCGGGGAAGGCGGTGGACGTTTCGGGGTCCGGAGCCTTGGTGATCGATGACGGCGCCGGTCGGCGCGAGATCCATTCCGGTGTGGTCCGTCACATCCGGGTTTAGCCGAGCACCTCTTCGATGCCGGGCGGAAGGGTGTCTCTGAGGAATCCGAGGATCCGACCGATGGCATCCTCGGCTGCCGAGGCGTTGTATTCGGGGGCGTCGACGTCCAGGAACTGGTGACCGGCCTGTGGGTACAGCAGCCACTGACCGTGCTGGTTTCTGTTCTGCGCCTCATCGACTGTGCTGGCGTCGACGAGCTCGTCGTCTGCTCCGTACAGGCCGAGGACGGGTATCGGAAGGTGCTCGAGATAGTCGGCGACCTGGTACTCGCGATCCTCGTCACCGGTGAGGGGCGTATACGCCAGCACCAGGGACCTGACCCAAGGCCTGGTCGCCGCGGAGATCAGGGCAAAGCGACCTCCGACGTCGACCCCCAGCAGGCCGACTTCATCGCTGACCGCCCATTCCAGGTCGTCAGACGCCACGTAGGCGTGCAACTCGTCGAGATCTGCGATAGCCCGGGAGTCGGCGAGGAGGTTGTAGCTGTCCAGCGGATCGCCGGAATGGCGATAGAAATCGAGGGAGATAGCCAGGATCCCGGTTCTGGCCAAACGTCGACAACAGTCCTTTTCGAAGCTGCCCAAGCCGTCGAGACCGGGGAGCACGAACGTGACGGGGAACTTCCCGGCCACATCAGGCCGGGCCAGGTATCCCGTGCGATGCGAGGTCCCCACGGGGATCGGGGACCGCCCATACATGATCGGATAGGTGCCCTCGTGGGCCAGAACGGCCATCAATCAACGTTAACCGGTCACCCACGGGCTTCCTCAGGTCTTCGGGTAAACGCGGAACTAGGGCTAGCCTGCGCGTCGTCCTAATCAGACGATGTCCTCCTCTTCAACCACACCTGTTTCTCGTCGCGGGCTTCCCCGATGGCTCAAGGTCATGATCCTGGCCTTGCTCGTGGCAGCCAACCTGGTCGCGCTCGGGCTCTTCTGGGCGCTGAGCACCGGTCAGAACCTGCTCAGCGGAGCCGACACCAACGAGGAGGTCGTCGAAGCCCTCACCAAGCCCACCGGCGATGCCCTGACCTTCCTCGTCGTTGGAAGTGATTCCCGGGAAGGGCTCGAAGACCTCGAGTATTTCGGAGACTTCGAAGGTGAGCGCGGCGATGTGGTGATGCTGGTCCGGGTCGATCCGTCGGACGGCAAGGCAAGGATGCTGAGCATCCCCCGGGACCTCTGGGTCGACATCCCAGGTCACGGTGAGGGCAAGATCAACGCTGCCTACTCGTACGGCGGGCCCAGCCTCATGGTGAGGACCATTCAGGAAAACCTCGGCATCGAGGTGAACCACTACGTGGAGATCGGCTTCGTCGGGTTCCAGGAGATGGTGGACGAATTGGGTGGGATTCACATCTCGTTCCCCAACGCCGCCCGGGATCGTTCTTCCGGCCTCGACGTGGAGGCTGGAACCGAGGTTTTGGATGGGGAAATGGCACTTGCCTATGCCCGGTCCCGCAAATACCAGGAGTATCAGGACGGATCGTGGGTGAGTGTCGACGCCAATGACATCGGGCGCACCGAACGCCAGCAGGAAGTGGTGAGGGCGATTCTCTCTGAGTTGAAATCTCCGGCGTCGGTGGTAGACGCCGGCGAGGTGTCCTCAGCCCTGGCCAGACACATGACCATCGACGCAACTTTGGCTTCGTCTTCGATTGCCGAACTTGCCTGGGACTTTCGAAGCCTGCTCACCGGAGGGATCGAAGGCAGCACCCTTCCGGTCGATGGAGCCACCAGGGGTGGTGCCTCGGTGGTCCTGGCGAGAGAGCCAGAGGCCACGCAGATGATCGCCGATTTCGTGGCAGGAAGCGCGATCGCGGCTCAACAGCCGCTCCGGGTCCAGGTTCTGAACGGCAACGGGGTCGTTGGTGCCGCCGGCAAGATGTCAGAGACACTGCAGGCGAGCGGATTCAGAGTCGAGTCGGTCGGCAACGCAGCCAACCGCGACTATGAGCTGACCACGATCTTGGTTCCAGCCGGTAGCGCCAACGGAGGATTGATCGTTTCCGAGCTTGGTTTTGGTGTAGTCGAGTTTGGCGATGTCGATAACGGGTATGACGCCGTTGTCATCGTCGGCTCCGACGCACCTTGAATCCCGGTGGCAGACGGTTCGGGGGACGAGACGGCAGCCCGCTCGTAGACTGAGGTTTCGTATGGATGTAGCGATCATCGGCGCCGGGTATGTGGGTTTGGTGACCGGAGCCGGGCTCGCCCACCTGGGCCACCGGGTACGAGTCGGCGAGGCCGATCCCCAACGGGTGGAGCGACTGCAGAGTGGGGTCGTCCCGATCTTCGAAGACGGGTTGCCCGCGCTGTTGGCGAGCGCCAGGGAACGGGGGTTGATCAGCTTTCACACATCGAACAAGGATGCCGTTGCCGGCAGCCGGTTTGTTTTTCTCTGCCTCCCCACACCCGAAGCCGAAGACGGGCGCGCTGATCTTCGATACATCCACGCGGTCATCGACGAGCTGGCCAACGAGGTCGACCCAGAGGTGATCTTCGTCGTCAAGTCGACGGTTCCCCCGGGAACGGTGGCAGGTCTTCGCAAGAGACTCGCCGATGTCGGCAGCCAGGCTCGGATCATTTCCCATCCCGAGTTCCTGCGGGAGGGCCGGGCGGTCGTTGACTTCCTCGAGCCCGACCGGATCGTCATCGGTGCCTGGGAGGAGGAAGATGCGGATGCAGTGGCCGCCCTCTACGAGGGCGTCAACACCCGCGTCGTCACGACCGATCCGACGTCAGCCGAGATGATCAAGTACGCCAACAACGCCTACCTGGCGACACGGCTCACCTTTGTCAACACGCTGGCCAACGTTTGCGAGGCCGTGGGTGCGGACATCCTCGACGTGGTCGAGGGCATCGGTCTCGATCATCGAATTGGCCCTCACTTCCTCCAGCCCGGCCCCGGGTATGGGGGCTCCTGCTTCCCCAAGGACACCTCTGCCCTGATCGCAGTGGCCGGGGACGCCGGGTACGACTTCGAGCTGCTGCGGGCCGTAATCGAGGCAGACGAGGAACAGCGGCGACGGGTGGCCGAGAAGGTGCGACAAGCAGCAGGAGGAGGTCTCCACGGGCGCCGGATCGCGATGTGGGGGGTGGCCTTCAAGGCCGGAACCGACGACCTGAGGGAATCGCCGGCAGTGCGCATCGCCGCCCTCCTCGAAGCCGACGGAGCCGAGGTGTTTGCCTACGATCCCGAAGCTTCCACGGAACTGCTGACGATGGTCCCTGATCCACTGACAGCGGTGACGGATGCCGATGTTCTCCTGGTTGCCACCGAGTGGCCGGAGTTCACTACTGTCGATCTCGCCGAAGTCGCACGTGTCATGCGCGGGCACCGGGTTGTGGACGCACGCAACCTGCTTGATCCGAAGGCGGTTCGAGCCGTGGGACTCGACTATTGGGGTTTGGGAAGGCCCGGAGCCTGAGGGCTCCGGCCCGTTTTCCGTCTTCCGTTCTCCGTATTCCGTCAGAACCCCGAAGCCATCACGGATCACGAATCACGGATCAACGGAACAGATCCTCACTCGCAGGCCTAACCAGGTCCCGGCCTCTCCCGTCACCCCGGGGCCCGCTGTACCCACGAATCAAGGCAGCCGGTATCCCCTCCGCCTTGCCCATGACGAGATCGGCGGCGGCGGCCAACTCGTCGGCTACTGCGACCTCGGTGACTTCGAGCTCATGGCCCGTCCAGTCCCTCGTCCCTCTCAAGTCGAGGATCGCCTCGAGTCCGGAGACGCCGATCGCGACGTCTGTCAGTCCCTTGCGCCACGGTCGGCCGAACGTGTCCGAGATGATGACCGGTAGGTCGACCGAGAAATGCCGCTCCAATCTGGTCCGGATGCGGTGGGCCGACCGATCGGGGTCCTCGGGGAGGAGCACCAAGGTGCCCGGCTCGGTGTTGGACCGGTCGATGCCGGCATTGGCACAGATGAACCCGTGCCTGGTCTCGGCGATGATCAGGTCTCCACGACGACGAACGATCGAGACCGCCTCTGACTCGATCAGGCGCCGGCGAAACTCCTCCGCGTCGCCTTCGATCCGAACGACGGCCCCTTCCGCTTTGGACACGATCTTGTGGGTGATCACGATTACGTCACCCGGGTTTGGCGCCAGGGGCTCGAGGGCCACGGCTACCAACGACGCCAGGTCGTCTCCGGGGGCCACGATCCCGATCCCGGTCACTGGGATGATCTGGAGGTTCACAGCCCGAGTATGACTCGACCCAATCGGGTCGCCGTCGCCGGATCCCCGAACCGGGTGTCTTCGACAACCACTTCGGTATTGTCGATTACGGCTGCATCAGCCGCATCCGACGTGTCGACGACCAGAGTGTCGGCCAGCCCCTCATAAGCCATTGCCACCCCTCTGTTGCCCGGATCGAGCCCTAGCGAAGCGAGAACACGATCGGCGGGGCCCTTGAGTGCCCTGCCCCCGAACAAGGGGCTGATCGCGATGACCCGAGGGTGGCGAGCCACCGCCTCGCGGATGCCGGGAACGGCGAGGATGGGCCAGATGGAGAGGGGCGGGTTGGAAGGGGCGATGACCACGACGTCGGAGGCTTTGATGATGTCGAGTGCACCGGGGGCGGGACGAGACTCGTTGGCGCCGCGAAACCGAAGCTCGATCACTTCGTCGCGGTGCTCTCTATGCACGAAGTACTCCTGGAACGAGAGCCAATCACCTGATGCGACCTTGACCTCGGTCCGAAGCATGTCGTCGGTCGCGGGGAGGATCATCGGGACGATGTCGAATCGCTGTCGGATGGTGTCTGTGACCTCGGAGAGCAAGTGCCCGGCACCGAGTCGGGCGCTCCGGTAGAGGTTCAGGGCGAGGTCGAGGTCTCCGAGTCGGAATCGGTTGTCCAACCCGAGTCGGCCCAGTTCGTCGTTGGCTGTGAAGGTGTCTCCCCTGCGGCCCCACCCCGCCGGCCCCTCGACACCGGCGAGGGTGTAGATCACGGTGTCGAGGTCCGGTGACACCGTCAATCCGTGGATCAGGTCGTCGTCGCCGACGTTGACGATCAGGGTGAGATCTAGTTCTTCGATAGAGGCGAGGCCCCTCCCGAGTCGGGCACCTCCGACCCCGCCTGAGAGCTCCACCACCTTCACGGACCGCCCCCGATATTGCTCAGCGCCGCGACCCGGTTCACAATGTCCTTCCGCATGACCAATGCCTCGACTCCGCTTGTCGTGGAGGAATCAACAAACCAAGCGCCTTCGAGCACGCCCAAGGTCAAGGTTGTGGTCACCCTGGTCGAAGGCGCGGATCTGGAAGCAGCACTTGCCACTGTCGAACGCCAAGTGTATGGCTCGGTCGAAGAGGTCGTGGTCGTCGGTGACCCGGTGGTCGAGTCGCCAGAGGGCGATGGACGGTCACTCACGCTCGAGGATGCCATCGCTTCGACCGCTCACGACGTGGACTACCTGTGGATCCTCCACTCCGACGCTCGTCCCCGACCCGACGCCCTGGCTGCGCTGGTGTCGGAGGTGGAGCGTAACGAAGCCTCTCTTGGAGGTTCCAAGCTCCTCGTGGCGGGCACCCGGGACGAACTGGAATCGATAGGAAGCGCCACCGACGTCTTTGGCGAGCCCTTCTCGGGTCTGGACGAGGGTGAGATCGATCTCCAGCAATACGATGTCGTCCGCGAGGTGGCGTTCGTGTCCTCGGTTTCGATGTTGGTGCGTCGCGATCTCGCGCAGGGCCTGGGAGGTCTCGATGACCTTCTGCGGCCCGGGGCGGCCGGTCTCGATTTCTCTCAGAGGGTCAGGCTCTCAGGTGGCCGCGTGATCACCGTGCCGTCCTCCGAGGTTTATCACCAGGGTCGTTGTGGGCAGGCTGGTCGGGGCTGGCGGGAGCAGGCCGGGCGCCTGCGAGCCATGCTCAAGGCCTATCGACTGATCACTCTCGCATGGGTGGTCCCCTTCCTCCTCTTCGTGGGGCTTGTCGACTCGTTGTTCAATCTGGTGCTCCTCCGTTGGAGGCCTGCCGCCCGCCACGCAGCCTCGTGGGGATGGAATCTCGCCCACTTGCCTTCGACCATCACCGCACGTCGCAGGTTCAAACCGGTGCGAGCCTTCGGTGACGAAGAGCTCTTTCGCTTCCAAGCGCGGGGCTCGGTGCGCATTCGTGATCTCGGAGCCGAGATCACCGACCGATTGTTGACCATGTTCGACTCCGACAAGGCGTTGGCGCGGGGGACGCGCCGTGTCTGGTCGAGCCCGGGGATCTGGGGCGCCCTGATCGCGGTCGCAGTGGTGGTGTTGGCCGCCCGCTCCTTCTTCTTCACCGCCGTTCCCAACATCGGCTCGAGTTTCGAGTTCGAGCCGCCCTCCGTGGCCCTGTCCCGGTTCTTTGGGGGGTGGAATGACTCCGGGCTCGGGGCTCCGGCCCCGGTGCATCCCTCCACAGGGGTCACCGGGCTGGGCTCGTCTCTCTGGTTTGGGGCAGAAGGCGCGGCCCGAACGTTGATGACAATCGGCGCCGCGATCCTTGCGGTGTCGGGAATGGGTCGGCTCGCAGGACGCCTCGGATTGACGGGCCCGGGTCGTTATTTGTCCGGCCTGGTCCTTCTCGCAGGACCGGGCACGGCTGTCGCCTTGGGTGCCGGTTCATGGTTGGCCCTCGGAGCAGCCTCGGTTCTTCCCTGGGCGGTCCGTTCGATCTTCGTCAACCCGTCCCACCCCGAGGAAAAGAGGTTGACGCGTTACGCCTGGGTGGTCGCCTGGTCTTTGCTTCTGGCGGCGATGTCACCTGTTCTGGCACTGATCCCATTGGCAACCGGCCTCTTGATGCGCGCGTTCGGCGCTGCGAGATCCCACATCTGGCTCGGGTTTGCGGGTTTGGTAGGCCTTGTCGTCGCCGTGCCCTTCCTGCTCGCCGACTCGGGCTGGCTCATCGAAACCGATCGTCGCCTCGGTCTGGAGGTCGCTGAGCTATGGCCCATCTTGTTGACCCTGGCAGTCCTCCCACTTGTGTTCGACGAGGAGAGGGTCGGGCGGATCGCCCTGGTTGGAGCGACCCTCAGCCTCACCAGCCTGGTGGTGGTGCGTTTTCCCGCTGGTGGGCCGGGAGTCGAAGAGGCTCTGCTGATAACCGCCTCGTTCGGGACCGCACTCGTGGTGGCTTCGGCCCTGGATCGTCTGTCTTTGGAGCCGCGGCGAGTGCTTGCAGCTGTGGCCGCGGTGGCGATCCTCCTGCTGTCCGTGGGCTCGATGGCCGGAGGCCGGCTCGGCCTTCCTGCGGGAGATCTGAACCAGCGGTATGGCTTTGCCGAGACGTTGGCTGGAGAGGGTGGCCCTGGTCGTATCCTCCTCCTGTCGCTGGATCGCGAGTCAATCCCCGGTGAGGCCCGACCCGGGCCCGGTATCTGGTATCGACTCTTTGACGGCTCAGGCATGACGCAGGAGGAGGTCTGGCTCCCCGACCCACTCCCCGGCGACGACCAACTCGACGAGGCGATCCAGATGCTCGCCTCGGGGTCCGACCTTCGTCCGGGTGACACCCTGGCCGGGTTCGCCGTTGATTGGGTCGTTGTCGAGGGCCCGGAGTCGTACATCGACGAAGTGCTCGCGGTCCAGCTCGACCTCGTGCCGACACCGCTCGATCCCGAGGCGCGGGTTTACGAGAACCCGAGTGCGGTGCCGATGGCCGCGGTTGAAGGCTCGGTCTGGACCAGGGACGGCGCCGGTTTTGCAGGGGACACGACCCCGAACCGGGTGCTTCTCTCCGTCAACGGCGACCGACGATGGTTTCCAGAACCTGAGACCGCGGATTGGGCAGTCTCTGTGGCGGGCGATGACGGGGCCGCCAGTTACCAACCCGACACGGTCGCCCTATTGATTTCCGTGGCGTCGGTCGGTCTATTCGCTCTGGCAGTTGGCGCGATCGTGGTGGGAAGGGCACGACGTTGAGAAGCTGGCTTCGGGTGTTCCTAGTGGTTGTCCTTGCAGCCGGAGCCCTTGCTGTTCCGGCGCTCGACCCGCCCCAGCCAGCCCCAGCGGCCGCGGTTGACGCGCCGGCGATGGCGGTCTGCGCGTTCGAGGAGGGAAGCGGGCGGTCATCCATCATCGGCGTCGTCTCTACGGTGGACGGAGCAGGTGTTCTCACCGCATTCGCGGCCGGCTCTGCCGTTGGAAGCCTCGACTTCGAGACCGGTGAATCCGGAGCATGGTCCGTCCCCGTTGCCGACGTCGCTGCGGTAGGCGTCGGGGGAGCACTCCTCGAGTTCCCGGCCGCCTCCTCGGCAACGGCCTCGGTCGTGGTCGGCGCTGATTCCCTGTCCATCGACACCTGTCCGGCCGAAGCCGGCGGAGAGTTGATCCTCGGAGGTGGTTCGACCTTGAGTGACCAACGCTTCGAAGTCCAGCTGATGAATCCTTACGCCGGACAGGCGATTCTGAATCTCACCGTTCAGTCGGATGGAGGTTTGGAGTCGAACACCGCGTTGGATTCCGTCATCGTTCCGGCCCGGTCCACGGTTCTGGTCGACCTCGCAGAGATCCTTCCCGGTCGAGAATGGATGACGGTCGCGATCGCGGTCGAAATCGGGGGGGTTCTAGCCGGGGGCCGTTTTGGCATCGGAACCGACAATGCGATCTGGGATGCGGTCGCACCTGCTCAGGAGTGGTTCATCCCGGTTTCTCATGGTCTCGAATCGAGACAGGTCGTGGTCGCCGCCGGTGAAGCCGAGGTCGAGTACCAGGTCGACTTTTACGGGCCTGAAGGTTTAGTCGAGGGCTTCGAAACCGGCGTCATACCGGGTCGGGGCCAGGCGGTGGTAGATATTGGGGGGGTTACACCCATCGCTTCGGCCATTCGGGTGGTGACCACGGGCCCGGTCGGCGCGTTTCTGCGCGTCACCAGCGAAACGGGGGTGGCGATGACATCCGGTTCGACAACACCGGCTTCGGGTCTGTTGCTACCGGGCGCGGGCTCTGTGCCTGGTGGATCCGGTTGGATAACCCTCTTCAATCCTGGCCTGGAGGATGTCGGGGCCGAGGTCACCACATTGCGATCGGTCTCGGAGACGGTCGCGGTCTCGGTTCCTGCGGGAGGAGTTGTCGAAGTGGCGACGGCCCCGGATCCGGCTCTCGGCTACACCATCGAGGGAGACGGCGTCCTCGTGGCGAGTTGGTCTGCGTCGATCGGAGGCTCGATTGGCGTCGCCTCGGCTTGCCCGATAATCGATGAGTGAGATCGGCGCCCGGATTTCCATGGTCCTGGCAGGCCTGGTTGTAGCGGTCGCGGTGGTGCTGATACTGAGGGAGCGGGACGGTCGCCGCCGCCCGATCCGGGTTCGGCAAGAGATCCTCGGCCGCGGCGTTTATCTTTTCACCTCTGCTTCATGCCCGGACTGCGCCGCCGCCCGCCGTGTCCTCGCCGAAGCGTACGGGCCATCGGGCTTCGTCGAATTGAGTTGGGAATCGGAGCCTGGTGTCTTCAGGGAGCTGGGGGTGCAAGCCGTACCTGCGACCCTGATCGTCAGCGAGTCGGCAGGTTCCACCCTCTATCGGGGTCTGCCCGGAGGCGGTCTCGAAGTGTTGAGTCCTTGAATGGGGATGAGGCGACTTCTACCGTGCTCGTCATGGTTCTCAGTTGTGTCCGGTGTGGCTCGCCCTCGGCAGCCCTGATGACGTTTTTGTACGGCGACGCTGCGGTCTGGCTCGACGATCTCGTCGGGGATGGCGGGATGTTCGGGTATGCCTTGTGTGCCGATCACGCCGATCGAATGATCCCGCCACAGGGCTGGACCCTCACTGATCGGCGGACCGTGACCAGGCTCTTCGCCCCGTTGTCGGTTGCGTGATGGCACTTGACCGCGATCTGCTCGACGCGGTCAAAGACCTCGATGAGCATGATCTGAGACGCCTCCTGATCCTTACCAGGGCCCAATTGCAGAGGTCCGGCGCACTCATCACCGACGATCATCCCCAGGTGCGCCTCCGCAAGCAGGCTGTCCGATGTGGGAAGGCCGGTTGCACCAGATGTCCCCATGGCCCTTACTGGTACGCCTATTGGACCGAGGAGGGGAGACGGCGTAGCCGTTATGTCGGGCGTCTGTTGGAGGAGGGCTCGTTGTCGTAAGTCTGGGCTGGTCGTAGCATGTGGCCACCCCAACCAGCAACGAAAACCGATATGGACTGCCCCCAGTGCTCTCAACCTGACGTGATCGAGATCGAACATCTCCTGCCTGACGGCACGGAAGTCCGCTTCTTCTCCTGTCACAACTGTGAGGAAAAGTGGTGGAACCGCGAGGGAGTCGACATCGACGTCGCTCAGGTCTTGGAGATCGTCCGCCAGCATCGGTCATGACCCTCCCCCGGAGGGTCGGCGGCCCCGTAGTCCGGTGGCCAACCTTTCTCACCGTCGCCGGGATCTCGTTGGTGATCCTCATCGTCCTGAACCCGGGTTGGGTCCTGTCGGCGACGACCCCCACCGGTGGCGACATGGGGGCACATGTCTTCGGTCCCGCATACCTCAGGGACCACCTTCTTCCCGAATGGAGAATCCTCGGCTGGTCCAACGACTGGTTTGCGGGCTTCCCCGCCTTCTACTTCTACTTTCCCCTGCCGTCTTTGCTGATCGTCGTGCTCGATGTGGTGCTGCCTTACGGTGTCGCCTTCAAGGTGGTGACGGTGATGGGGTTGCTCGCCCTGGCACCGGCTGCCTATTACCTGGCCCGCTCGATGCGGCTCAGTCGACACGTGGCGATCGTGGCCGCCGGCTCGGGTGCAGTGTTCGCCTTCTTGGAGAGCTATTCGATCTACGGGGGCAACGTCGCCTCCACCCTCGCCGGTGAGTTCGCCTACTCCTGGTCGTTTTCCCTATCCCTGCTCTACCTCGCCCTGCTCATCCGATCTGTCCGGGAGGACGCGAAGTACCTGAAGTGGGCGGCTCTGGCGCTGGCGGCGACCGTTCTCTCCCATGTGCTCACAACGATCGTGGTTGTGTTCGCCTCGCTCTTCGTCCTTCCCTGGCGCCGAGGGCTGTGGCGCACTCTGGCGATCTCGTTTTGGGGTTTCGCCATCGCCGCCTTTTGGGTGGTGCCGTTGGTCGCCCGCATCGGGCTGACCTCGGATATGGCCTGGTCTCCCCTCACCCGGTGGGAGGAGGTGTTTCCGGTCGAGTTGTGGCTTCTGATCCCATTGGCGATTCCCGGGGCGATCTGGGCCAGTCGCCACACGTCGCGCGCCGGGCCCTTGATGGCAGCAACCCTGCTTCCGCTCATCTATTTTCCCCTGCCTACCGCTCTCCCTGAGCTGCTCCCTGACATTTTTGGTGGGGAGCGTTGGAAACTGTGGAACGGGAGACTGCTTCCGTACTGGTACTTCGGTGTTGGCTTCTTTGCAGCGGTTGGTGTTGGCGCCGCGGCGATCTGGGTTTCACGCCGGCTCCCATCCCGGGTCTCCACACATTGGGCGCGACTGTTCATCGTCACTGCCACTGTGGTCGCCGCCTCTCTGGTGGCCGACGCCGCGGATTTCCCGGTCTGGGCCTGGGTCCCGGTGGCCGTGGCCGGGGCCGGGGTGGTGGTCCTCTCGCTTTTTTGGTCTCCCGACATCAGCACAAGGCATTTCTTGATCACCTCGGTCTCGGCCGTGATCGTGTTGGGCGCGCTGGCCGGGGTCACCTTCATCGATGGCTGGTCCAAGTGGAACTATGAGGGCTACGAGTCGAAGCAACCTTGGCCGGAGTACGAGTCTCTCATGGTGGAGCTCGAGCAGCTTCCCGATGGACGGGTTCACTGGGAGGCAAACAACGAGGCTCTCAATCGATATGGGACCCCGATGTCACCGATGCTCATCCCGTATTGGACCGAGGGATCCCAAAAGTCGATGGAGGGTCTGTACTTCGAGTCGTCGTTGACGACCCCGTTCCATTTCATCAACTCATCAGAGATGTCGGAGAAGCCATCCAACCCCATACCGGGCCTCACGTATCACACGGGCGACATGGACCGCGGGATCAAGCACCTCCAGTTCTTCGGTGTCTCGTACTACGTATCGGTCACACTGGAGGCCACGGAGAAGGCGGACGGGATGCCCGAACTCACCAAGATCGCAACTACCACACCGTTCACGATCTATGCCTTGCCCGAGACCGGCCTGGTCGAGGCCGCTGGTTTCTTGCCTTCCGTGTACGACGTCGAGGAGAGGGGGCTGTTGGACCTGATGACGGGGCACTCGGCTGTCACGGGTGAAGACGGCGTAACCCTTCCCAGCTTTTACGACATGTCACTCGAGTGGTACGAGGACGTCGACAATCTGTCGAGGTGGGTGGTTGCGGATGGTCCCGAGGAATGGCCTCGGATCGAGTCGTTGGACGAGCGCCCCAATCAGACACTCCAGGTCCCGCCGGATGCTGTATCCAATGTGGTCGTTGAAGATCACCGGATCAGCTTCCACACCTCAGCCGTTGGGGTTCCCCATCTGGTGAAGGTCTCCTACTTCCCGAACTGGACCGCCGAGGGCGCTGATGGGCCCTGGCGGGCCGCGCCATCCTTGATGGTGGTGGTCCCAACCAGCGAGAACGTGACTCTCGAATTCAAGAACACCTGGGCCGAGACCGGGGGCCTGATCCTCTCGGTGGCGGCGATCGCTCTTCTCGTCGGCATCGGAGTTGCCGGGGTCAGGCGGAAGAGGGCGGGGTCGAGCTCTGGCCCCGAAGGGCCCGCCTGATCCGGATCAGGCCCATCACAGTGCGTGGGACCCGCTTCACCAGCGAGGATTTGGCTTGGCGAATTTCCGCCACCACCACCGGCACTTCGACGATCCGATAGCCGTTGCGCTCGGCGCGGATCACCAATTCGGTGTCATAGAGGTCTTGTCGGCTGACGACCAGACCGGCCAGCTCATCGACCAGACCGCGACGAAAGGCCTTCATCCCGTGGGTGTCGGATACCTTCGACCCGAGGATCGTGCGCAGCATCAGGTTGAAGACCCAGGTGGCCACACGCCGGATCAGAGGTCGTCGGTCCTCGGAGCCGGGGTTCCTCTTGGAGCCGATCACGAGGTCGGCGTCCGAAGTCGCCATCACCTGTCTCAGGAAATCAGCGGAGAAATAGTCGATGTCGAAGTTGACCACCCAGTCGCCTTCTGCTTCGAGGAACCCCTGGCGCATGGCCGCCCCATAGTCGGCGATCGCCAGCGAGGAGACAGTGACCGGGGCATCACCGGCCACCGCGCGGGCCGCCTTGGCCGAACCATCGTTGGAGCCGTTCTCGATCAGGTGGATTCGGTAGGACACCCCGAGGCTCTGCATTTCCGAGATGAGAACCGGAAGGGCCTGAGGGATGAAGGAGGCCTCGTTATAGACAGGCACGACTATGGAGAGGGTCGGGTTCATCGGAGTCGAAGAGTGTAGGAATCGGCCACCGATAGCCCCACCCCTAAACTCGAGTCCTCCGATGGATCCCAAGACCGTCTTCAAGGCCTATGACATTCGCGGCCGAACCGACAACGGGGAGTTGACACCGGAGCTGTTGCAGCGTGTCGGAGCCGCCTTCGTGTCGGTGGTGGAGGCCAAACAGGTCGCTATCGGGCGTGATTGCCGACTCTCTTCCCCGTCCCTCTTCGATGGCCTGGTGACGGGTATCACCGGAGCCGGGGCCGACGTGGTCGATCTCGGCGAAGTTCCCACCGACCTGGTCTATTACTACTCGGGCGCCGCCACCATGCCGGGCGCGATGATCACCGCCTCGCACAACCCTCCGCAGTACAACGGGCTCAAGCTGTGCCGTGAGATGGCTTCACCCGTGGGGGCAGACACCGGCCTGAATGAGATCCGGGATCGGGTTCTCTCAAAGCTCGAGACGGTGTGTTCGACCACCGGGACGGTCACAACCGTCGAGGCGGTCGACGCCTACGTAGACCACTTGCTATCGATTGTGGAACCGTCCTCCCTGGGGAGGATGCGAGTTGCAGTCGATGGCGGCAACGGCATGGCCGGCGTGACCGTCTCCAAGGTGTTCGCCAGGATCGACTCCGAGTTGGACGGTCTCTATTTGGAGCCGGACGGCACATTCCCGAATCACCCGGCCGACCCGATTCAGCCCGAGAACCTGGCGGACCTGGTTGAGAGGGTCTCCCACGGGGGTCATGACCTGGGCGTCGCCTTCGACGGCGACGCCGACCGGGCCTTCTTCATCGATGATCACGCGGAAGCGGTGAGTGGGAGCACCGTCACCGCGCTGATTGCCCGATGGATGCTCGCGCGCCACCCGGGCGCCTCGATCATCCACAATCTGATCACCTCTCGAGCAGTCCCCGAGGTGATCGGCGAGGCCGGGGGCAAGGCAATCCGGACCAGGGTGGGTCACAGCTACATCAAGGAGGTCATGGCCCAATCCGACGCCGTCTTTGGAGGCGAGCACAGCGGTCACTACTACTTCCGGGACAACTTCCGAGCCGATTCCGGGATGCTGGCGATGCTGGTCCTCATGCGTGTGATCACCGACGACGGGCGGCCGCTCTCGGGGTTGCGTCGTGACGTCGAGCGTTACGCCGCTTCGGGTGAGATCAACCTCGAGGTGCATGACCCGCTGGCGTCGATCGAGATGGCAGCCGAGGCCTATGGCGCCGCCAGGCAGGACCGGCTCGATGGGTTGAGCGTGGACCTGGGGTGGGCGTGGTTCAATCTCCGGGCGTCGAACACAGAGCCCTTGCTTCGGTTGAATGTCGAAGCCCCTGAGCCCGATTCGGTGGAAGAACTCGTGACTGAGATAGCGACCCTTCTCGAGGAGTGACATGAGCTTGATAGACCCCGCCCTCGCCGAGATCCTGGTATGTCCGGTCGACCACGCCGACCTCGACCAGGACGAGGCTGCGTCGCGACTGGTTTGCACCGAATGTGGCCGTCGCTACCCGGTGCGAGATGGCATCCCCGTCATGCTCATCGAAGAGGCCGAAAACGCTCCCGATGAGTGACATGCTGAGTCAAATCCGCAGCCTTGGTGATCAGTTGAGATGGGCCGCTCGTGTGGAGGTGCCCGCGGTCGCACGAGCATCGGATGTGTTGATCGCCGGCATGGGTGGCTCGGGCATTGCGGGCGACTTTGTTGCCGCTCTCGCCTCGCCCGGGCCGGGACGGGTCGCGGTGCACAAGGGCTATGGGCCCCTCCCGGGTTGGGCGGTCGACCGAGAGCCGCTCTTGATCGCTGTCTCGTTCTCGGGCAACACCGAGGAGACCCTCGACCTCGTAGGCTCGGCGGCCGGGACGGGTATCCCGATCATCACCCTCACCACAGGGGGGGAACTGGGTCGGATCACCGCTGCGAACGACTGGCCGACGATCGCGGTCCCTGGCGGGATCCAACCGAGAGCCGCCGTTGGCTATCTATTCGGAGCCGTGGCCCGGGTCGTCTCGGCAGCAGGGCTGATCCCTGATCAGGGCCCGGCCCTGTTGGAGGCGAGCGAGGCTTCGGACCGGGCGACGAGTCAACAGAGCCCGAGATGGCTACTGGCGGCAGAAATCGCCCAAAAGCTCTCCCGACGGATCCCGATCATCTATGGCGGCGGCCCGGTCAGCGGAGCCGTCGCCCAGCGCTGGAAGACGCAGATCAATGAGAATGCAAAGACACCCTCATGGTGGTCCGTACTCCCTGAGCTCGACCACAACGAGCTGGTGGGGTGGGAGGCCATGCCCGAGCTCACCAACCGGTATCTCGGGGTGGTCGCGCTGACAGATGCCACAGATCATCCGAGGGTGAAGGACCGGCTCGCCCATTCCCGGGCGCTCACACAAGACGCGATCCCCTGGGTTGGCGAAGTGGCGGCAGAGGGTGAGACTCCACTCGCACGGCTCATGTCATTGGTGGTCATGGGCGACCTGGTCTCCTTGATGTTGGCCGACAATGAAGGCGTGGATCCGGTTCCCGTGGACACGATCGAGAAACTGAAGAGACTCCTGACCGAGGTATGAAATGAACTACGACATCGTCAATCCCGACCTGGCCGAGCCCGGAGCCAGAAGAATCGCTTGGGCGGGCCGCCGCATGCCTGTGCTGGCAACAGTTCGGGAGAGATTCCTCAAGGAGACACCGCTCGAGGGTCTCGTAGTGGCGGCCTGTCTGCACGTGACTGCCGAAACGGCGAACCTGATGCTGGCGTTGCGCGACGGCGGCGCGGAGCCGATTCTCTGCGCCTCGAATCCGTTGTCGACCCAGGACGACGTGGCCGCGGCGCTGGTCGCCGACGGCATTGCCGTGTTTGCGATACGGGGAGAAGATTCCGACACGTACTACAAGCACATCAACGCAGTTCTCGACCACGCCCCGGCGATCACCATGGACGACGGAGCCGACCTGGCGACGATCCTGCACACCGATCGCCGCGATCTCCAGGTCATCGGCTCGACCGAGGAGACCACCACCGGGGTCATCCGACTTCGGGCGATGGCAGCCGACGGGACGCTCCGGGTTCCGGTGGTCGCGGTCAACGAGTCTGCGACCAAGCACCTCTTCGACAATCATTACGGGACGGGCCAATCCGCTCTCGACGGCATCCTGCGCGCGACCAACGTCTTGTTGGCGGGCTCCACGCTCGTCGTCGTCGGTTACGGGGACTGCGGCCGCGGTGTTGCCATGCGGGCTGACGGCATGGGGGCCAAGGTGGTGGTCGTGGAAGTCGACCCGGTCCGCGCCTTGACGGCCTGCATGGACGGCTATCGGGTGATGACGTCCGACGACGCGGCGAGGGAAGGCGACATCTTCATCACTGTCACCGGCAACAAGCACGTCATTCGCCGACATCATTTCGACCTCATGAAGGACGGGGCGATCCTGGCCAATGCCGGGCACTTCGACATAGAGATCGAGCTCGACGCCCTCGCCCAGATGTCGGTGGCCCGGCGTGAGGTCCGAACCAATCTGGAGGAATTCGAGCTGGTCGATGGGCGCCGGCTGTTGGTGGCCGCCGAAGGCCGGCTGGTCAACCTGGGGGCTGCCGAGGGCCATCCCGCCGACGTGATGGACATGAGCTTTGCCAATCAGGCCCTTGCCGCCGAGTATCTGGTCTTGAACCAGGACACTCTCGAGCCGGCCATCCACACCCTGCCTCCGGAGATCGACCGGGACGTGGCCAGGATCAAACTGGAGCACCTTGGCGGTGGTCTCGAGGTCCTGACCGACGAACAGGTCTCTTACCTCACGGACTGGCGCGAGGGAACTTAGATCCGTAATCCGTAATCCGTAATCCGTAATCCGTAATCCGTAAAGAATCTGTCGTTCCTGCGGCTTAGGTTCGCAGGATGGTCTGTCAGGGGTGTTTTGGGCCGGCTCGGGGCCTGCTCTGCGAGCCATGCCGTAGTCGGATGCGTCCGGCTCCCGATCGAATCCTGAGCGGGGGAGTCCGTTTGGTGGCCGCCTTCGAGCACTCGGGACCGGCCCGGGAATTGGTGCATCGGCTCAAATACCAGGGATTGACCGCCTATGCAGACCTGGTGGCCATGGTGATCGCCCCATCGCTGCCAGAACTGCCGATCGTCCCGGTGCCACGGGTCTGGAGCCGGCAGCTTCGCTATGGCCTCGACCCTGCCGTGGTCCTCGCTGAGCGCATGGCGAAGATGAAGGCGGTTCCTGTTATCAAATCGCTCGTCGCGCCGATACATAACCGAAGACGTGCAGGAGGCGATCACTCGAGACCGGTTGCGCCGTTCCGGATTACCAAGATGCCGGCGACCGGATTCGTGTTGGTCGACGACGTGGTAACCACCGGGAGGACTCTCGATGCTGCGATCGGTTTGCTCGGCCCCGAAAGGGTGGCTTTGGCGGTGGCCGCCAACGCCGCGGCAACGGTGTCTAGTCTCCTGCCACCGCCCCACGATCACGTTTGAAATCTCGCATAGCCAGGATCGGAATCACCAGATATGTCGTCTGTAGTCATAGTCGACGACGCTGAGCTCTTTCGCGAAGCGTTGAAGGCCGCCTTTGCCCAGGAGGGCTTCGAGGTCATGGCAGTGGCCGCCGACGCGATGCGGGGAATAGACGTCGCCAGGGAACATCAGCCCGATCTGGTGATGCTCGATCTCCTGATGCCGGGGATGTCCGGTCTCGAGGTTGTGGGAACCATCATCAAGGCAAGCCCGCGTACCAAGGTCGTTCTACTCACCTCCAGCGAATCCGCCGAAGACCTCCTTGCGGCGGTCAAGGCGGGAGCCTCGGGCTATTTGACCAAGGACATCCCACTGCCGCGTCTCGTCGCGGCCATGCATGACGTGATCGAAGGCGGGGCCGCCATTTCTCCGGCGATGGGGGGCAAACTCTTCACAGCGATGCGGGACCTGCTCCGGCACAGCGGAACGATGAGGGCACGGGTACCCGAGCTCACCGGCCGGGAGTTGGAGATCCTGACACTCGTCGGGAACGGCAAGACCTCGAGGGAAATCGCCGATGAGCTCTTCATTTCTGAGAACACCGTCCGTAACCATGTTCGCAACGTCCTCGACAAGCTCGGTCTTCGATCTCGCTTCGAGGCTGTGAATTGGGCTCAGCGGGAAGGTTTGATCGAGGTCAGGTGAACTGAGCACAGTGAAGTGGGTCAAGTCGCACCCACTTGTAACATAGGGACCCAATGCCAATCCTCTCCAAGGTTCTTCGTGCCGGGGAGGGCAAGACACTCAGGGAGTTCCAGGGGATCACCACTGCCGTGAACTCACTGGAGCCGGTCTTCGAAGCCCTATCGGACGAAGAGCTCAAATCCAAGACAACCGAATTCAAGAAGCGCCTGGAAGCCGGAGCATCCCTCGAAGACCTACAGCCCGAGACCTTCGCTGTGGTCCGTGAAGCCGCCAAGCGAGTCCTCGGCCAACGCCATTACGACGTGCAGGTGATCGGAGCCGCCGCCCTTCACAAGGGGATGGTCGCCGAGATGAAGACCGGGGAAGGCAAGACCCTGGTCTCGACCATGCCCGCGTATCTGAATGCCATGACCGGCAAGGGTGTTCACATGGTGACGGTCAACGACTACCTGGCCTCGCGCGACGCCGACTGGATGGGAGCCATTCATCGCTTCCTGGGGCTGACGGTTGGCTTGATCCAGACGTCGATGGCCCCGACAGAACGTCAACCCGCCTACGCCTCCGACATCACCTACGGGACCAACAATGAGTTCGGCTTCGATTATCTGCGCGACAACATGGCGATGAGAGCAGTCGACCGTGTTCAGCGCGGTCACCCCTACGCCATCGTCGACGAGGTGGACTCGATTCTCATCGACGAGGCCCGCACACCTCTCATCATTTCCGGGCGGGTGTCCGACAGCGCAAGGTGGTACCGCGATTTCGCGAAGATCGTCGACCGGCTCCAAAAAGACCGGGACTATCAGGTGGACGAGCGCAAGCGTCAGGTTCTGACTACGGAAGAGGGGGTCACCCGGGTCGAGCAGGTCCTCGGTATCGAGAACCTCTTCGACCATGCAGCCGTGGACTTCGTCCATCATCTCGAGGCTGCCTTGAAGGCCAAAGAGCTCTATCTCCTCGATGTGGACTATCTGATCGACCACGGTGAGATCAAGATCGTCGACGAGTTCACGGGCCGGGTGCTCGAAGGTCGCCGCTACTCCGAAGGCCTCCATCAGGCGATCGAGGCCAAAGAGGGGGTGGCGATCAAGGAGGAGAACCAGACACTCGCCACCATCACTTTGCAGAATTACTTCCGGCTCTACGAGAAGCTGGCAGGCATGACCGGGACCGCAGAGACCGAGGCCACCGAATTGGCACAGATCTACGGGCTGGAAGTCCTGGCCATCCCCACCAACGCTCCGGTTGATCGGATGGACGAGGGAGATCTCGTCTACAAGAGCGAAGACGCCAAGTACGACGCGGTTGTGGATGATGTGGCCGAGCGCAATGAGAACGGCCAACCGGTGCTCCTCGGCACCGTTTCGATCGAGAAGTCCGAGAAGCTGTCCCGGCTCTTCGACCGGCGCGGCATAAAGCACGAGGTCCTCAACGCCAAGCAGCATGCAAGGGAGGCAGACATCATCGCCCAGGCGGGGCGCCCCGCCCAGGTGACGGTGGCCACCAACATGGCTGGGCGCGGGGTCGACATCATGCTCGGGGGGAACCCCGAAGGCATGGCCCGCACCGAGCTGAAGAGACGTGGCATAAGCCCCGACGACCCTTCCTATGCGGACCTCGAGAAGAAGCTCGCTGACGAGTTCCAACTCCAGATCGTCCCCGACAAAGAAGAGGTGATCCAGGCCGGGGGTCTCTACGTGGTGGGCACCGAGCGTCACGAGTCGCGACGGATCGACAACCAATTGCGTGGTCGATCCGGCCGGCAGGGGGACCCCGGAGAGTCCCGGTTCTACCTATCGCTCGGGGACGATCTGATGCGCCGGTTCCAGGGGGAGTGGGTCACCGGTGTCATGGATCGTTTGAAGCTCCCAGAGGACCAGCCCATCGAGGCCAAGATGGTCAGCAAGGCCATAGAGCGGGCACAGCGCCAGGTCGAGTCCCAGAACTTCGAGATACGAAAGAACGTCCTCAAATACGACGAGGTGATGAACCGCCAGCGTGAGGTCATCTACGACTGGAGACGGTCGATTCTCGAGGGAACGGCCGGAGACGACCTCATCGGAGACTGGATCGAATCCGTTATCGCCGAGACGGTGGAGATCGCGTTCGGTCCCGATATCCCCCGCAGCGAATGGGATTGGGAATCTCTACGGCTGGAGCTCGGTCAGTTCTATCCGACCTCCATCGACCCGGCTGGGTTCGAGGGGCAGCTGACAGTCGACGACGTTGTCGACTACGCGGTCGAGGAAGGTGCCAGGGCATACGAGAAGCGTGAGGAAGAGCTCGGCGCCGACATCCTGCGCCAGGTGGAGCGCTCGGTGATGTTGTCGGTCATCGACAACAAATGGAGGGAACACCTCTCGGACATGGACTATCTGCGGGCCGGGATCGGATTGCGGGCAATGGGTCAGCGAGACCCGCTCTCTGAGTACCAGCGCGAGGCCTACGACATGTTCACCGAGATGGTTGAGGCGGTGAAACGGGATGCCGTCAAGTACCTGTTCCACGTCGAGGTGTCCAAACCCAAGACCGAACCGCGGCGCGTGGCCCCTCTGAGCACCGGCGGCCCGGTGAAGCAAGCCACGTCCGACAAGGTGGGGCGCAACGATCCCTGTCCTTGCGGCTCAGGCAAGAAGTACAAGCGCTGTCATGGGGCTGCGTGACCGCAGCCCGTTCTCCGTGATCCGTTTTCCGTGTTGCGTATGAGTCTTGAATTCTCTGATCCGAAGGACCTCGTCGCCGATTTGCGTCAACGGCTTGTTGAGGCCCGGGGCTTTCTCGACCTCGAGACCAAGGAGCAGGAGCTGGCCGACCTACGGGAGCAGGCATCGTCTCCCGACCTCTGGGACGACCCCGATCGGGCGCGGACTGTCAGCCGCCGTCTTGCCAGGTACGAGAGCCTGTTCGACCTCATAGGGGGGCTGTCGGCCAAGCTCGACGATGCAGAGGTGCTTCTCGAGATGGCTCACGAAGCCGATGATCTGGTTTCTCGCAACGAGGCGATTGCCGAGCTCTCAGAGGTGTCCGCGGACCTGGACAAGCTCGAGCTCGAGTCGCTGTTCTTCGACGAGTACGACGACGAAGACGCCATCCTCAGTGTCCACGCCGGTGCCGGAGGGGTCGACGCCCAGGACTGGGCGGAAATGTTGGCCCGCATGTACCAGCGGTTCCTCACCGACTCGGGTTTCTCGGTGACGGTGGAAGAGGTGACCGTGGGCGAAGAAGCCGGGATCAAATCTGCCACGTTCACTGTCAAGGGAGATCGCGCCTACGGAACTCTCGAGAGTGAGCGCGGGGTGCACCGTCTGGTGCGAATCAGCCCTTTCGACGCCAACGCTCGCCGCCAAACATCGTTTGCCGGAGTCGACGTGGTCCCTGACCTCGGGGATCAGGCCAAGGTCGAGGTCGACGAGGACGATATTCGCATCGACACCTATCGGTCCCAGGGAGCAGGTGGCCAGCACGTCAACACAACGGACTCGGCGGTGCGCATCACCCACCTCCCGACCGGGATCGTCGTGCAGTGCCAGAACGAGCGGTCCCAGCTCCAGAACAAGGCAAGGGCTATGGCCATGCTCCAGTCGAAGCTGGCACAGCGAGCGCGCCAGCAGCGAATCGACCATCTCAACGAGATTCGCGGGGAACAGGGAGAGGCTGCCTGGGGGCGGCAGATTCGGAGCTATGTCATGCAGCCCTATCAGATGGTGAAGGACCTACGCACCGATCACGAGGTGGGGCACATCCAGGGCGTGCTCGACGGGGACCTCCTGCCGTTCATCGAGGCCTATCTGCGCTGGCGTCGGGCCAACCATGAGGCGTCGCCTGATTCTCCTTAACCCCTCCGGTCGCGGTACCGTCCCAGGTTCCTGTGGCTGGGGCCGGCAGGCTGCCAGACTTCCCCTGTTCTCATGATTCGACTCGAAAACGTCACCAAGGTCTACGAGGGCGGCACGATCGCCGCCCATGACGTCTCCTTCGAGATGCAAAAAGGTGAGTTCACCTTCCTCGTGGGGCCATCAGGCTCAGGCAAATCGACTTTGATCCGTCTCATGTTGCGTGACGAACCGGTCACCCGGGGCAAGATCTGGGTGGCGGGCAAGGACATCACCACCCTCCCCAAATGGAAGATCCCTTACCTCCGAAGGTCCGTGGGAACTGTGTTCCAGGATTACAAGCTGCTGCCCAATAAGACCGTTGCGGAGAATGTCGCCTTCGCCCTGGAGGTGCTGGGAAGGCCGCGGTCGGTGATCGGGCCCCAAGTGGAACAAGTCCTCGACTTGGTGGGGCTCTCGGACAAAGGCGCCCGGTACCCGAAACAACTCTCTGGAGGCGAGCAGCAGAGGGTCTCGGTTGCCCGGGCTTTCGTCAATCGCCCCCCCATAATGCTCTGCGATGAGCCAACCGGAAACCTCGACCCCAAGACCTCGGTGGGGATCATGAAGCTCTTGGACCGGATCAACCGAACCGGGACCACGATCGTGATGGCCACCCACGACCACGCCATCGTCGACGCTATGCAGCGCCGGGTCGTGGCCCTCGATCACGGGCGGGTCATGCGTGACGAAGAGGCAGGTCGCTACGAACGGGTGCCGGAGTGAGTCGGTTCTTCTTCCTCATCCGGGAGGCTCTCATCAACCTGAGGCGAAACCTGCTCGTGGTGGCCGGTGCCGTCCTCGCCGTCTTCATCTCGCTGACGCTGGCCTTTGCCGCCCTGGTCGCCAACGAGGTGTTCCGGACCTGGATCGCGGGATGGGAGGAGGGGGTCCATGTCATCGCCTTTCTCAACGACCCCGGGATCAACGGAGTCCCCACCGACGCCCATGAACAGTTGCTGGCCGAGGTCGAGATCTGGGAAGAGGTCAAGGAGGCCCGTTACATGGGCAAAGCGGAGGCTTGGGCGGAGTATCAGGAGATATTCGCAGGTCAGGACGAAATGCTGGATATCGATCCCACCGTCCTTCCGGCCTCGATTCGGATCGAACTGGTGGATATCGCCCTCCACGAGTCAGTCGCCTTCAAGCTCAATCAACAACAACAGGTGGTATTCCGGGTGACCACCGCGGCGGCATCGATCGAGCAACTACAGAATTTGAGAGATGTGGTGAAGGTGCTGGGGATCGGGGCGGCTGTTGTCCTGGGCCTGGCGGCCGTGGTGCTGATCGCCAACACCATCAGACTGGCCATCTTCGCCCGTCGCGACGAGGTCGAGATCATGCGGCTGGTTGGTGCCTCCAGTTGGTACATCCGGATTCCCTTTTTGCTCGAGGGGATGATCGAAGGCCTTCTCGGGGCTGGTGCCGCGGTTTTCGTGGTTTGGCTGGCGGCGACCCGGCTCTCCGATGCGTTCTCCGGGTTCGGCCTGTTTCGATTCACCGTCGCGGGCGACTTCTTCCTCCGGTGGGGTTTGGTGCTCCTCCTCTTCGGGGTTCTCGCCGGTGTGCTGGGCTCGATGCTTGGCCTGAGTCGCCACCTCCGGGAGTCGGAGGGCGTCGGCTCGGAGGTGCCAACAGGGACACTGGAGAGGGTCTGATTGAGCCGCTCGGTGGAGACCGGGCGCGTCAAGGTGGTGGCCACGAACCGCCGGGCCCGGCACAACTACAGCGTTGTGGAGACCTTCGAGGCCGGTGTGGTCCTCCTCGGGTCGGAGGTCAAGTCACTGCGTGAAGGTCGTATGGACTTGAAGGACTCCTACGGCCTGGCCCGCGGCGGCGAGATGTTCCTGGTTGGCGCCCATATCGCACCCTACGAGTTCGCACGGGAGGGCGGGCATGACCCAGAGCGGGATCGCAAGCTCCTGTTGCACCGTCGCGAGATCGACAGGATCGCGGGGCAGGTGGCGGAGAAGGGCCTGACCCTGGTGCCGCTTCAGGTCTACTTCAAGGAGGGAAAGGTCAAGGTGGAGATGGGGCTCGCCAAGGGCAAGACCTCCTATGACAAACGTCAGACCCTCCGCGACCGCGACCACGACCGCGAGATGGAACGAGCCGCCTCGCAAGCAAGGCGTCGTAGTACGTAAAGCGTATTGCGTATTGCGTGTTGCGTATTGCCACCAATCGAGTCAGTCGTCCCCACCGACTAAACTTGGCTGACCTCCCTGGGGGTGAAACGGTTTCGACGTCGAGTGTTGATGCGTTGGAAGCGAGCCGGGGTCTCCGGGGCCCCGTCAACAAACCGGAAAAACCAATAAGTGCCGAAGACAACTTCGCACTGGCTGCCTAATTAAGTAGCCCGTCCGCCCGGCCGGCTCCCGCACGGCAGGGATCGGGCGTCGCATCGCGGGACGCTTCCCACGGGGTTTCGGGATCGTGGGGCTAAGACAACTCCGGATAGGCACGGGAAAACTCGTCGTCAGAGTTCCCGACGCCGAAAGCTCGCTGACGACTGCGCTCGGAGATGCCAACGCTGAGGACTCGACGGACCGGGGTTCGACTCCCCGCACCTCCACCGCGTGAATCACGTGGTGCCGGTGACGTTGTCGTCGATCCAGTCCAGATAAGGACGGCTGGCGTCGTCGATGACGATCATGAGCACCGGCGGAACCTGATAGGTGTGCATCCCGTCAACCACCACCGTGATCGAATCGAATCGGTCGGTTCGAGTCTTGACGATCAGCAGCCACTCCTGATCCTCGACGACCTCGCCTTCCCATCGATAGACGCTTTCGATGGGAAGGATCTGGGCCCCGGCGGCCAGACGGGATTCGACCAGACGTCGTGCTATCGCTCGAGCCTCACTCGAGTCCCCGCATGTGATCAGGACCAAGCCATGCTCTCCCATCGCGCCTGGCGATGGTAGGAGGCTGGGCCCTGGCGTTCCTCCAGTCTCTACAGGACCTTGTACGGCTGGACGATCTCAGTGCGCCACGTGGCCGGGTCGGTCTGCTCGACAGGGTCGGAGTAGTAGACCTCCCATGGCGCGCCCTCGGGCTGACTGTCGTGCTCCACGATCCAGGTTTCGACCGCCTCATAGGCCGGCTTCATCTGGTCATAGGGCCCGACATGGGTCACCACTGCAGCCGCGCCACCGGGGAGAGTCGAAGCGACAACCTCACCTCCACCTTCTGCCGGCTGGTCGACCGGGAACCCGGCCTCGATCTCGAACTCGGCATACTCGTCATCGAGCGGCCGGTAGCGGGCGAAGGGGGGCCCTGTCAATGCCCGCCCCGATCTCCCGGCTCGCTCGGCGACCGCGGTGTAGGCCTTCCCCAGTAAGCCGGGGATTTCGGCGACCGCTGCCTTGGCGGTCATCACCAGTGTCGGCTGCTCCTGAAGGGTGCGGGAAGACACTTGGTACATGTGAACCTCCTTCGACAGCCTCCAAAATGTCTCACAATCCGGTTCCTGCCCAGGGCCTAAGGTCACGATTTGGGATCCTCAGGCAGTTCAACGGGCGCCGAGAATCGAAGAATCGTTCAAGCCGGGGGCCCTACCCTTGTGCCGTGGGACTCGCCGCCGAGCTTGGTTACGAATACCGGGCACAGAATGGGTTTCAACGCTGGGCGGTGAGGGTCGGCGGCACCAGACCGGTCTCAGCCGTGTCGCGAAAGGTCTTCCCGCCGGCGGACCGGTTCCTGCTCACGCTTACCCAGGGACGGTCCACAGTCACCGCCCTGTTCATCGGGCTCCCACCAATCTGGTTGACCACCACCGGCGCTCGCAGTGGCGCCCCGCGCACAGTTCCGCTAGTAACGGTCCCCATCGATGGCGAGCTGGCGTTGCTGGGGACCAGCTTTGGCCAGAAGGCCACTCCGGCCTGGGTCTACAACATCGAGAACAACCCGAATGTGATGATCTCGTATCGGCGGATCTCCCTCAGGAGCCAGGCGAGACCGGCCCGGCCGGATGAGGAGCCGAGGATCTGGGAACTGGCCGGCTCGGTGTACCCGGGTTATCTCAGCTACGGGGAGCGCGCCTCGCCCCGTCGAATCAGGCTGTTTGTCCTGGAAAGCATGCCAATCGGATAGGGTCGGGAGGACGGCCTCTGAGATCGAGGTGAGCAACATGGCCGAGACAACGCAACTGATGGTTTGGATCGACCAGGACCTCTGCACAGGCGACGGTATTTGCGAGGAGATAACCCCCGACGTCTTTGTCGGCCGGGACGACGGACTTTGGGTCGTGAAAGAGGAGTCCAAGTATTTCGGGCGTACCGTGATCTTCGACGGCGAGGAAGGTGAAGGACACGGGCCGGAGGGCTCGCGCGGTCTCGCTCGGATCCCCGATGCCCTCGTCGCTGACGCCATCGAGTCTGCGGAGGAGTGCCCGGGAGAGTGCATCATGATCGAGCCCTATCGCGACGAAGCGGTTCTTTGACGAAAGGAACAGGGAAATGGCACACCATGACCTACGACCAATCGAGAGGGTGATAGTTCGGCTCAGCGAGTCCGGTCTGGAGACACCCGAGATCTCGCGCCGCGTCGGCAAGAAGCCGGGCACAGTGATCAGGATTCTTCGCATGATCGATCTGAGAGCAGGCTCGCCAGTGAGTCAGGTCGTTGGTGACGGCACTCTTCGACCCCTGGAGCGAGTAGTGATCAAGCTGAGGGCCCGGGGTGAGACATACGGTGAAATCGGGAATCGCCTTGGCCGAAGTGGGGCCCATGTCCGACGAATCGAGGCCTACGCCAATCTAAAACTGGAAGGCTGAGCCCGCAGATGGCACCGCGCTGGGTACCGTCACCGGCGTGAGCAATCTGCCCTCCGGGGTGTCCATCACAGAGTCGTCTGCCCGTGACGGACTGCAATCTCTCGGGGTCATGATCCCGACGGAGGCCAAAGTCGGGCTGATCCATGCCCTCGCCGAAACCGGTTTGCGCTCCTTCGACGCGGTGTCATTTGTGAGTCCGAAAGCGGTTCCCCAGATGTCGGATGCGGCGGAGGTGGTTGCCGGTTTGAAGGACCGGGACGACGTGGAGTTGTGGGGGCTGGTTCCCAACATGAAAGGCCTGGAGGCCGCGCTGGAAGCCGGGTTGACCCGGATCGGGCTGTTGACTGCGGCGTCGGATACGTTTAACCAGCGGAACATCAACGCCACCGTGGACGAGTCGATGCATCGAATCAGGCGGATCCTCACCGAGGCGCCCGGCGGGTTGAGCTTCCGTGGCTACGTGTCCACTGCAACCCACTGCCCGTTCGAAGGTGAACAGGACCCCGATTGGGTAGCCCACCTCGCCGAGACCCTCGTCGAATGGGGAGTGGACCAAGTGTTCCTCGGCGAGACAATTGGCAAAGCGACGCCGGCCCACATCGATCGACTGCTCGACGAAGTGCTCGATCGGGTGGCGGTCGACCGGGTCGGTGTCCATTTTCACGACACCTACGGGCAGGCCATTGCCAACACGGTGGTGGCGTTAGAACGGGGGATCGACAAGATGGATGCCTCGGCCGGCGGTCTCGGGGGATGCCCCTTCGCCCCTGGTGCCACCGGGAATGTCGCGACCGAGGACGTCCTCTGGCTGCTCGACGGCTTGGGAATAGGCCATGACATCGACATCGCCGGGGTGGCCCGGGTGGCCATTGACTTCTGCGACGCACACGATCTCACCTACAACAGCAGGGCGGGCCAAGCTCTCATGGCGGCTGAGGGAAGAAGATGAAGTCGATTTACATGACCGAGGATCTGGAGGCGGTTAGGGCCCAGACCCGAGGGTATGTCGAGCGTGAGATCGTTCCCAACGCAGCGGCGTGGGAAACGGAGGGCGTTCCCAGACAGGTCTTGGACGATATGGGAAAGCTCGGGTTCTTCGGCCTGCGCATCCCTGAGGAATACGGGGGGATCGGGCTGGGTGCCCTGGCATCGGTGGTGTTCGCGGAAGAACTGGGCCGATCCACCTACGGCGGGTTCACCATATCCGTGCTGGTCCACACCGACCTGGCGGTCCCCTACGTGCTCAACTTCGGCAGCCCTGAGCAGAGGGCGCATTGGCTTCCCGGATTCGCCACCGGTGAGGTGATGACCGCGATCGCCATCACCGAGCCGGACGCGGGATCGGATGTAGCTGCCATTCGCACCACGGCGCGAAGAGAAGGTGACGGCTTCTTCATCAACGGGACCAAGATGTTCATCACCAACGGCTCAGTCGCCGATGTGGTCCTCGTCGCAGCCAAGACCAAACCTCAAGTGAAGGGCTCGCGGGGGATGTCGATCTTCGCCGTGGAGAAGGGAACCGACGGGTTCGCCGCCGGGCGCACCCTAGAGAAGATGGGGTGGCGTGCCTCGGACACGGCCGAATTGGTCCTGGAGGACGTCTGGGTCCACGAGGACAATCTGATAGGCGAGGAGAACGAAGGCTTCTACTACATCATGTCGAACTTCCAGAACGAGCGGCTTGCCATGATGGGCCAAGCTCTGGGGGAGTCGCAGCGGGCTTTGGAGTTGACGATCGATTATGTCAAGCAGCGGCAGGCATTCGGTTCTGCCCTATGGGAGAAGCAGGCGATCCGGCAGAGGATTGCGATGCGACAGGCCGAGATCGACGCCGGCCGGGAGCTCACGTATCGGGCGGCCTGGCTGACCGAGCAGGGCGAAGACGCGGTGCGTGAGGTCTCGGAGGTCAAGGCGTATGTCGGAGAGCTCGCCAACCGGGTCCTCTATGACTGCGTCCAGTTTCACGGCGGGATGGGATTCATCGCTGAGACCGCGGTCGAGCGGCTCTACCGTGACGTTCGGATCGCCTCGATCGGCGGTGGCGCCACCGAGGTCATGCTGGATGAGGTGGCGAAGCGCTTGTAGCACTCAGGCGCCGAGCCTCGAGCCTCGCCCTGCGCCCGTGTCCCCCATACGGTCCCGGCTCATGACGTCGAGGCTATCGTCGCCGTCGTGACTGACGACCGGATCGCCCGTCTTCGCCGGGAGTACGAGGCGCAAGGGCTTGTCGAGGGAGAAACGGCATCAGATCCCTACACGCAATTCGACGAATGGTTCTCCGCCGTCGTTGCAGCGGGCATCGACGAGCCGAACGCCTTCGTTCTGTCCACGGCAACTGTCGATGGGCGACCATCGGGGCGCGCGGTGCTCATGAAGGGCTTCGACGACCGCGGATTGGTGTTCTACACCGGCCTCGACTCGCAGAAGAGCGTCGAGATCAAGGCCAATCCCCGGGCGGCGGCCACATTCGTTTGGACCCCCCTCCACCGACAGGTCCGATTCGAAGGGTCGGTCACGGCAGTGGAATCCGAGCTCGCCGACGCCTATTTCTCCACTCGACCAAGGGGAGCGCAGATCGCGGCCCATGCCTCGAGACAGAGCACGACAATCGCGTCACGTGAAGAACTGGACCAGCGTTATGACGCCCTCGACGCCGAGTTCGGGGACGGAGTTGTGCCGAGACCAGAAACCTGGGGTGGGTGGCGGTTGGCGGCGGCCACTGTCGAGTTCTGGCAGGGCCAGCCAAATCGCTTCCACGATCGAATTCGATACTCGAAAGTAGGGTCCGATTGGGTGAAACAGAGGCTGGCGCCGTGAGGGTGCATGTCATGGGCTCGTCGGGCACCTTTCCGGTCCCAGGTCGGCCCGCGTCCGGTTACCTGATCGAGCAAGAGGGAACCCGGGTTTGGTGCGACGCCGGTCCCGGCACCCTCACCGCCCTCCCGGTCGAGCCCGATCTGATCGATGCCATCGTCATCTCCCATCAGCACCCCGACCATTGCTCGGACCTGATGACCGCCTTTCACGCTTGGACATATCGACCCGAGCCGCGCTTTGGGATCCCGTTGTACGCCCCCCAGGCGGTTTGGGACCGCTTGTCGGCGTTTCTCGACGAGGGCCAGGGCCCGCACCTGCAACAGTGCTACGACTTTCACCCGGTTTGGACCGGGGACACTGTCGAAATCGGCAGCCTCACGGTGAAATTCGTCGAAATGGACCATTCGGTTCCGACCGTGGGCACGAGGTGGGAAGCCAACCATCGTGCTTTGTTCTTCACCGGCGACACCGGCCCAGGTGGCGAGTGGCGGGAACTGGCTGCGGATGTCGATGTGCTTCTCACAGAGGCTACGTATCAGGGGGAGCGGCAAGCGGACGTCTATCCCCAGCACCTGACCGCAGGCGAGGCCGGGCGGATTGCACGTGAGGTTGGAGCGAAACGAGTGGTGCTCACACACATCCCGCCCTATCTCGACGTCGCCAGATCTGTTCATGAGGCAGAACTGACCTTCGACCGCCCGGTCGCCGTGGCGACACCCGGAGCCCAGTTCGATGTCTAGTGCCGAGCGGGCGCCAGATGAGCTGCGCCCGGTGTCCATGGAGTTGGGGTTCACCGAAGCCACCCCGGGATCGGTGCTCATTTCTTTCGGGCGGACCAAGGTCTTGTGCACCGCCTCGGTCGAAGCCGAAGTGCCCAGGTGGATGAAGGAATCAGGCAGCGGCTGGGTGACCGCTGAGTATGCGATGTTGCCCGGGGCCTCATCCGAGCGGGTGCGACGTGACCATGTGTCCGGTGGCCGAGCCCAGGAGATCTCGCGCCTGATCGGGCGATCGTTGCGAGCCGCGGTAGACCTGAAGGCGTTGGGCGAGGCCATGGCACGAGTCGACTGTGACGTCATAGAAGCCGATGGCGGGACCCGGACGGCTGCCATCACCGGCGCATGGGTGGCTTTGCATCAGGCGTTCGACGACGCTTTGGAACGGGGGGTCATCGCGCGGAATCCGATCTACGACGAAGTCGCCGCGGCTTCGGTGGGGATTGTCGATGGGATTGCCAGGCTCGACCTGGATTATGAAAGTGACTCCGCGGCCGAGGTCGACATGAATGTGGTGATGTCGGGCCGGGGCCTGCTGGTGGAGGTGCAGGGGACGGCAGAGCGAGCCCCGTTTACTCGCATGGATCTCGACAGCCTGCTCGATCTGGCTACGAAGGGTATCTCCGAGCTCCATGCCCTTCAGCGGGAGGCGGTCTCAGGGTGATCCCGAGGCTGGTCGTCGCCTCCAAGAATCCGGACAAGATCAGCGAAATCGAAGACGTTCTCGATCCCTTGGGTGTGACGGGGGAGATCGTCCGAGGCCTGGATTGGCCCGACGTCGACGAAACTGGAGGCACCCTGGAGGACAACGCGCTCATCAAGGCGCGGGCGGTCGTGGCTGCGGTCGGATTGCCGGCATTGGCCGACGACACCGGCCTGGAGGTAGCGTGGCTTGGCGGGGATCCCGGCGTCAGCACGGCCCGCTTCGCAGGCCCGGGGGCAAGCTACGCCGATAACGTCGCCCTCCTGCTCAGCAAGATGGAGGGCGCTGCCGATCGTCGGGCCCGATTCCGAACCGTCGTCGCACTGGTGATGCCCGACGGCATCGAGGTCGTCGCCGAGGGCTCGGTCGACGGTCTCATCACCCTGGCGCCGCGTGGTGACAGTGGCTTCGGATACGACCCGGTATTCGAGGTCAGGGGGCGAACTCTCGCCGAGATGTCCCTGGACGAGAAGAACCAGCTTTCGCATCGGGCCCGGGCCCTGCGCGCGCTGGCTGGGGTGCTCGGGCCATGAGTCGCCTTCCCAAAGTCGTGATCGTTGGGGCCGGTTTCGCCGGCCTCAACGCGGCCAGGGCGTTGAAGGGGGCCCCGGTCGAGGTCACGATCATCGATCGAAGGAACTTCCACCTGTTTCAGCCGCTGCTCTATCAGGTGGCGGCGGCAGCGCTGAACCCGAGCGACATTGCCTACCCGATTCGGTCGATTTTCAGGCGCCAATCGAACGTCACCCGGATCCTTCTGGCCGAGGTGATGGCCATCGACCTCGATCGAAGAATGGTCCGACTCGACGACGGCTCTGAGGTCGGCTACGAGTACCTGGTCGTCGCCGTCGGCGCCACCCATTCCTACTTTGGCAAGGACGAATGGGCGGGGGCCGCCCCCGGCTTGAAGACGATCGAGGACGCTCTGCACATCCGGGGCAGAATCCTGGCGGCCTTCGAGGCCGCGGAACGCGATCCGTCGTCCGCTGGGCAACTGCTGACCTTCGTCGTGGTGGGAGGTGGGCCCACCGGGGTCGAGCTCGCCGGAGCCCTGGTCGAGATCGCGGTCCACTCCATGGAGCGGGAGTTTCGCGCCATCGATCCCGGATCGGCTCGTGTCATCTTGATAGAAGGGGCCGATCGGGTGCTGCCGGTCTATCCGGAGCGTCTGTCGGAGAGCGCCCGTCGTCAACTGGAGAGTCTGGGTGTCGAGGTTCGCACTGGTGCCCTGGTGGAACATCTCGACGATTCGGGGGTGACGTTGAAAGGGGGCGAGCGGATCGAAGCGGCGACTGTGCTTTGGGCCGCCGGGGTGAGGGCGTCGGCCTTGGGGAGCGGATTGGAGGCGGAAACCGATCGGTCGGGGCGGGTCGCGGTGAATCCGGATCTGACCCTGCCCGGACATGATGAGGTGTTCGTGGTGGGGGATCTGGCGGTGATCCCCGGCGTGCCCGGGGTGGCCCCGGCAGCGATCCAGATGGGCCGACATGCGGGGCGCTCCATCAGGGCCGACCTGCAAGGCGAGTCGAGGGCTCGATTCCATTACCGGGACCAGGGCTCCCTGGCCACCATTGGCCGGGCGAGGGGGGTCGCTCATTTCCCCCGGTTCGACTTCTCCGGGTTCCCTGCCTGGATCGCCTGGCTGGGGATCCACATCTTCTACCTGATCGGATTCAGGAACCGCTTTTTCGTGCTCGTATCCTGGGCATGGAGCTATCTGACGTTTCGCAGGGGGGCGCGGATCATCACCGAAGTGCCCCCGACACCCGGTGCGGGCAGGCCGTAGGTCAATCGGTTTTCGGTTCTAGGCTCCCGGCACCCGCAACAGGAGGAGTTGTCCGCCCTCGCGCTTTTGGGTGATGGAGGCAGGGGGCGGCAACGGGTTGGATATCGAGTTCGTGTCCACGAACAGGGTGTGCGCCTGGACAGTCACCAGGAAGGCACCTCGCCCGAAATAGGTCGAGGCATCAACGATGCCACTCGATTCCCAATCGCCCCACACTGCGGCGGGGTCCTGGGACTGGTTCACTCTGGCCACGACTCGCAGCTCGCCGGTGGCGAAGACGTACTGCCAGATCCGAGCAGTCGTGCCGTTGGGATTTCCTGGCGTGTACTTGAACGCCAAAGGCGACGGGTCCTCTTGGATCATGAGGCTCCACGGAGTGGTCTCGATGTTGTCCGGGCTGTGGATGGCAGCCAAGGGATCGACCGCCCCCACGTTGTCACCGTTGATGAGCACCGAAACCTGGGCCGTGGCAGTGGGGTCATCCGGATCGAGCACCATCTTGTAGATCCGTCCGTAGAGGAAGGCTCCACCGCCCTCGGTGTCGGCGAAATACACCACGTTTGGATCGTTTCGGTCGTAGGCGAGATCCTCGATGCGAGCGAATTCGAAAACGCTGTTGGCTGGGGCATCCGACCAGGTCTCGAGTGCATCCTGCTCGAACCCCGGATTGTCCGTGCCGTCGGCGATGCCCTTCGGGACCTCGATGAAGTGTCCGGTGAAGGGCCCTGGGTTCAGACCCATGGTCTCGTATTGGTTCGAGGGTAGGTCTGCCACGAAGGCGTACAGGGTGCCCTGGTCGTCGAGCAACGCATCCCGGTCGTCCGCCATGTACATGTACAGCTGCGAGTTGCCGCGGCTGAACGTGTCGTCGCCGGAGAGGGTCACAACCGAGTCGAAGCCCGGAACCACGATGGTGTTCTCGTGGTTGAAGAAGCCCATGCCAGGGATTTCGGTAGTCGTGTCCGAATCTGGATCGTACGCCACGGTCAGTCCGGCCTGGGGAGCACCCGCCGACGGCGGCCAGGAATTCTCGGCCCGGTTCACCCGGTCCGGGGTTTCCTCGTTGGTGAACACCAGCGGCTGGGCAAACCCTTCGGCCCCGCCGGCGAAGAAGTTGGAGCAGAATCGCTGGTAGCCGTTCGAGCTGTCAATCACCAGTTCGCCGCCAAGCACCTTGCCGCTGCCGCGCTTCAGGGTCACCTGGCTCATCTGAGCGTTGTCAAAGTCGGTCAGCGCGAGTGTGGCGGTAAACGGGAACGGCACCTTCGAGGTCTCGTGGTTGACATAGATGTCGAATGTGTTGCGGCCTCGTGGGTCGAGGGCGATCCCGTCCGGGATGGCCTCGAACGTGTATCCGCCGACCGTGTCACCCACGGTCAGGAGCGGCTTTACCGTGACGTTGCTCTGCGTACCCTCCAGCATGGCCGGTGTACCCGTCCAGAACCCCGAATTGTCGGACTTGGCGCCGACGGGTGCGACACTTGTCGCCACCAGGGCCAGCGATGCTGCCAGCGCCCAGAGCAAGCGTCGCGGCCTCTGTGGTCGATTCATGTCTGTCCCTTCGTCCCGAACGGTACGCTGCCGTCCGCGGCCGAGGCTACTCAACTTAAGCAGGTGTGTGCGAGCCCCCTCCCGGATCGACATCGCCTACAGCGAACCTCAGCCTGATTCGAATTCCCAATGTGCGGGCGAGAGGATTTGAACCTCCACGGACTTTCGTCCACTGGGACCTAAACCCAGCGCGTCTGCCAAGTTCCGCCACACCCGCGTGTGTCACATTGTTCCATGTGAGAAGCCCCCGGCGTTGCCGGGGGCTCTTCGTAGGCCGCGTGGGAATCGAACCCACAACACCTCGGTTAAGAGCCGAGTGCTCTGCCAATTGAGCTAGCGGCCCGGGGTTGAGCTTACTGCCCAAGGCGATCTGCAAGGAAGCCGACCCAGGCCATCGTGCGATGGAACGACGTTCGCGCTTCGTCGCATTTTGACGGCGCACACCCCGTAGGCGAGGTGATTCTTGCGGTGACCTGTCCCATCGGGCTTGACGAAGCTCTTGGCAAAGTCATCGGGGCCTAGGCCTAACTGACCCTGCCACCATTCCTTGGCTTTCGGCTCGTCATTGTTTGCGTGGATGTTGAGTCGAGCCCGGAACTCAGCTTCTTGGTCGTGATAGGTGCTAGTCCATTTCATGAAGAGTCGGAGAGCCGACGCCTCCGCATTCGCCATTCCAAGCGAGGACTCGGTTTTGTATCCCTCACCCCAATACAGGGCCGTGCCGACTGTCCACAGGGGCTGATCAACAAGAACGATCGCGTCGAGGACAGCGCTCTTCTTGATCGCCGCAATCTCAGCTTGTCGTTTCCGATTGGTGTCCCGCGGAACTCCTTCTTGGGTTCCGGTCCTTTCCTTGATCGCCGCGTAGTGCTCGTCGCTCAGGTGAACCTCACGACTCCAGGCGGCCAGGGTCGACCTCTTGACCGGGATCAGGTCCATGATCTCGCCATAGGACAGGCCGAGCCGGCGCAGATCCTTCCCCAACTCGGAGCGCTCCCAGCGAGACATCTGGTCGCAGGCCGCGATCCGAGTCTCCAATTCAGGTCCCACCCCCATGGTTCCGAAGATAGGGATCGAGTGGGACAGGAAACGGAGGGGAATTACGATGAGGACTCAACGGGCTGTGGCGCAGCTTGGTAGCGCGCTGCGTTTGGGACGCAGAGGTCGTCGGTTCAAGTCCGACCAGCCCGACGAAGGCCGTAAACTCACCGTCCCGCGGGTGTAGCTCAATGGTAGAGCTCCAGCCTTCCAAGC
>DATDPP010000032.1:0-22002 GCA_035292685.1 Acidimicrobiia bacterium | reverse complement strand
ACAGGAGCGACACAGATTTCGGGGCAGAGAAGGTGGCGTCGAAGCCACGGACCGACCCGTCGCCATACCGGCGGCCGAGATCAACGCCGGTCGCCGGGTCTCTGCCGGCCATCACCGCAAGGAAAGCCTCCGAGTCGACGTTGCCCTCGAGACCGAGACTCTCGGCGGCGGCGGTCCCGCACCATCGTCCCGGCGGCTCACCGCCATCGAGGTAGTAGGAAGGGAGACGTTCGGTGTAATACCGCCCCGCCTCCGCCCCCTTCAACGTCGTCACCCGAACCGTCACGCCAACCCTCTCGGCCGGCTTTCGAACGGACCGGGACCGCATGTGTGCACCCGTCTGTCTGAAAACGGTCGGCTTCGTCGCTGGACCCTCATCATTCGGCTTCCCTTCTCAGTCCTCGGGTCGCTCGGGATTGACGGCTTCCCTCGAGGCAAAGCTGATGGCTCCGTAGTTGTTTTGCTTTGGGGAATTGCCTGTTCTCCGAATGACCAGGCTGTTCGTGTTCGTCATGCCCACAGCGATCCTGGGAGAAGAGTCTCTCAACGGTCTCGCAAACCACTCCTGCAGAACCCCGCAAACACCTCTCGAGCTGAGGCGGCCACCGAAAGTCACCAGGCGCGTCGAGGAGCCAAATCTCCTGGTAGAGAGACTTTGCGAGACTCTTGCGAGACCGTTGAGAGACCTCTTGCGAGTCCATTGAGACACTTGACAGCGATGCTCGAGTGATGATCGAACCCGAAGCCGTGGCCCAGACGGGCAGTAGACCGGGCGAGAGATCGAAGACGACATCATCCCGCCAGGTGAGCAAGTCACCTGTCAGCAGAGTGTCGAAAACCCTGTCGAGAACCCTGTCATACCGGCTGCCGGAATCAATGACATTGAGCCGACAGGGTGCTCCCCATGATCAACGGGATGGAACAGCGGGACCGGCTCATCACCGTCCAAGAGCTCGCCGACTATCTCGGAGTGCCCGTCGCCACCCTCTACCAGTGGAGATACCGCAGGGAAGGGCCACCGGGGTTCAGGGTCGGAAGACACCTCAGATACCGATGGAGCGAAGTCGAGGCCTGGATCGAACGGCAGCTGGCCGGTGCCGATCGGTGACGTGTCTGCGTCAGCCTGTACGTTTGGAGCGCGAGATGGTAAGGCCGTCCACGGGGCCGGTCGGTGCGATCCAAGGGCGATGCCGAGAGGAGGAGCAGTGGCACATATCAGGCGACACCCGAAGTCACCAGATCGGTGGCAGGTCCGATACGTCGATCCGACGGGAAGGGAACGCTCCAAGAACTTCTCCAAGAAGTCCGAAGCGGAGAAGTTCCTGTACACCGTCGAGGCCGACAAGCTGCGCGGTGTCTGGGTCGACCCTCAGCACGGTCGGATCGCCTTTGGTGACTGGGCGGCGCAGGTGGAGGCCACGAGGCTGAACCGGCGAGCATCCACTCGAGCCCGTGACGCCTCGTATCTGCGAAGCCTCATCCTCCCCACCTTCAACGGCCGGCAGCTGGGCGCGATCCAACCGAACGCGATTCGGGAGTGGATTGCTGATTTGGAGGACCGTGGCTATGCGCCGGCGACGATCGCAAAGGCGTATCAGATCGTGTCGCGGTGCTTCCGGGTGGCGGTGAGCGATGGGGTCATCCCTAGGACACCGTGCCGCGAGATCAAGCTCCCGACGAACGACCGGGACGAGAAGCGCTTCCTCTCCCCCACCGAGGTCGAGCAGTTGGCAGCAGCGATTAGGGACCGCTATCGGCTGGTGGTGCTGACCGGCGCCTATACCGGACTCCGTTTTGGTGAGCTGGCAGCGCTTCGGCTCGATGATCTGGATCTCCTCCGCCGCACCCTGCGTGTCGATGAGCAGCTCAGCCGTCAGGGTTCCTCGAGGATAACGCCGGGGCCCCTCAAATCGAAGAAGGCGTATCGCACGATCGGGATCCCGGTCTTCTTGGCCGAGGAGCTGGCTTCGCATCTGACGGCGTTTCCGTCATCGACGGATTTCGTCTTTTCACACGAGTCGGGTGGCCCGCTCGACTACGGGCGCTTTCGACGCCGTCACTGGCACCCTGCTGTGGAGGTCTCGGTAGGCGAGCCCTGCACTCCGCACGACCTTCGACACACTCATGTCGCCATGCTCATCGCCGACGGCCAGTCCCCGCGATACATCGCTGATCGGCTCGGACACAAGAGCACCCGCACCGTTCTCGACGTCTATGGACACCTCTATGAGGACGCTGATGAGGCAGTGATGGAGGGTCTGGAAAGGCTGCGGGGCGCTGCTCAGACGGACACCAGACGGACACCTGACGGACAACGGGTGATCTCGCTCGACCGCGACACGGCCAAAAATCAGGTTTGACCTAGGGCTTCTCCTGGTGGGCGTTGACGGACTCGAACCGCCGACCCCTGCCTTGTAAGGGCAGTGCTCTAGCCAACTGAGCTAAACGCCCGGGGTCGGGATTCTACGGGAACCCCGATCCCAACAGAGACCCTCGAAACGGTCAAAAACCCCTAGCCACCGCTTCGGAAAAGCGTCGACAAGTAGGTCGCTGGACCTATTTACCAGCTGTGGATAATCGGTCGATATCTCTGTTGACAATCCCCAGGACTGACCAGATGTGTACCTACGCTGGCTGGAGGCTCCAAGGACCATGGGTAGAGGACGCGCCATCGAACGAGAAGTCAGCGACGAGGCAATCCGCCAGTATTTGGACGGAATTGGCACGTATCACCTTCTCACTGCCGAGGACGAGGTAGCCCTCGCCAAGGCCATCGAGAACGGCCGCAAAGCCGAGATCGCCCTCGAATCGGAGCATGATCCCGCCAAACGTCGCGCCCTCCACGAGATGGCCCACGCCGGCGAAGAGGCCCGGCAGACCTTCATCCGCTGCAATCTGCGTCTGGTCGTCTCGATCGCCAAGCGCTACGGGCACGCCAAACTCCCCTTCCTCGACCTGGTCCAGGAGGGGAATCTTGGTCTGATTCGTGCCGTCGAGAAGTTCGAGTATCGCAAGGGCTTCAAATTCTCCACCTACGCCACCTGGTGGATCCGCCAGGCCATCACCCGCGCCATCGCCGACAAGAGCCGCACCATCCGGGTCCCGGTCCACATGATGGACACCATCACTCAGATGCAGACTGCAGAGGCCAACCTGATCAAGCGGCTCGGACGCAAACCCACTGACGAAGAGCTTTCCGAAGAGTCGGGCCTCACCGTCGACAAGTTGATCGAGGCTCGCAAGGTCGCCCCGGAGCCGGTCTCGATCTTCGAGCCGGTCGGTGAGGACAACGCCATGCTCGGAGACTTCATCGAGGACCTGGAGGCCACCGCCCCCTTCGAGTTGATCGCTTCCAAGCTCAACATCGAGAACCTCCGATTCGTACTCGACCGTCTCACCGACCGGGAGCGCACCATCATCGAGATGAGATACGGTCTCGGTGACCGCGAGCCGGCCACACTCGACGAGGTTGGGCGTCATTTCAACGTCACCCGGGAGCGCATCCGTCAGATTGAAGCCAAGGCCCTGGCCAAGATGCGTCACCCGTCCACTCCCGGAGGGCTCCGGGAGCTGGCGGTTTCCTGAGAATCACGCGGTCTTCACCAGCTCCCAGAGCTCCTTCAGGTCGGCCTCGATAGGTAGCGTCGAGTCGATTCGTGTGGGACGGCCCCGGCCTCGCCTTCGATGGAAGGGCTGGCCGTCCCAGAAGATGACCCCGCCCCAAACCCCCCATTCGTGACCTTCACGCAGGGCCAGTTCGAGACATTGGACCCGAACCGAGCAGCCGGCGCATATGCGCTGGGCCTCGGCCAAATCCGAGGGCCGCTCTGAGAAGAAGAGCTCATGGAGCCCCTCCTCGCTACATCGTCCGTGGTCGTGTAGGTCTTTGAGTTGTGTGTTCATGTCGAATCCTCTTGTCGTGTTGCCAGGGGAAAAGAAAAACCGCCGGGGTCTCCGGCGGCCTCACAACAGACTGTTGCTGGATGTCACATCATGTGATCAGAGGTCGCCGGGTGGTGTTCGGCTGGTCGCCGAGAGCAGCGGGCGCGGGCGCGCCAAAAAGCGCTGCTATTCCGGTGGGATTCATCGTCCGCTGCTTCATCGTTGGTGACCTCTTTGCTCGACGCCGCCAGATTGCTCTCTCGTCAGCCATCCGTCAAGGCGATTAACGGTCGCTGACTACCTTTGGCGTTGATGTGAGCCATGCCCTCGACCTCTGGGACTACCGCCGTCGAGTCCACAACATCTACAGAGCGGTACGGGACCGCGGCCCGAGCGAGAAGGCCTGGAACGAGTGGCGAGCGGCCCGAGACCACTTGTTCCGAGATCATCCCCAATCCCCCATCGAGAACCGGGAGGCCTTCTCGGGGCTCGATTACTTCTCCTACGACCCGGAGTGGCGGACGCCCGGACGATTCACCCCGGTCGACAATGAGTCTGAGGTCATCGACTTCTCCGGCGAAGGCACCGCGAGGTTCGTCAAAACCGGCTCCCTCCACTTCGAGGTGAAGGGCAATGAGGCGTCTCTCGACGTGCTTTGGCTGGACGCCTACGGAGGCGGGGTGTTTCTCCCCTTCCGCGATGCCACCAACGGTGACTCCACCTATGGGGGCGGACGTTATCTCCTCGACACCGTCAAAGGAGCCGACTTGGGCCACCTCGGTGACGACGTGGTGCTCGACTTCAACTACGCCTATCACCCCTCCTGTGTCCACTCCCCGCGCTGGTCGTGCCCCCTGGCTCCAGCGGCCAACCGCCTAGGGATTGCAGTTGCAGCCGGGGAACGTCTCATTTCGGGGCGACCCGGCCTCTACGGCGACGTAAGGTAAGACCGTGTTCAGATTCATCTTCAAGACGATCCGCCTTGCCTTCCTCGCCATGCTGGGATCGGCGCTGATCGCCAAATTCCTGCTGAAGTCGAATGCCGGGGCAGAGACCCAGGAAATCGACCTGGTCGCCATCTTCGGTGGTGAGAACCTGGTCTCATCGGCCGACCCCTTCTACGGGGGCAAGATCCTCACCATGTACGGGGGCTCGGTCCTCGACCTGCGCAAGGCCACTCCGGCACCAACCGGTATCTACCTCGATGTCCTGGTGTGGATGGGTGGGGTCGATCTGGTGGTCCCCCAGGGTTGGCAGGTCGACTTCACCGGGAAGGTGATCCTTGGTGGCTTCGACGACGCCACCCAGACCACCGCCGATCCCGATAACCCGATAGTCCGGATCGGCGGCATGATCATCTTTGGCGGCTTGCGGGCGACAACCAAGTCCCCGCTGGAGGTAGTTGGTCGATGACCACAACTCGGGTCGAGGCCAAACGTCTCGTCCCGGGGCGGGGAAAGCCCATCGACAACGGGTTGGTGATCCTCGAGGAAGGTGTCATCAGCTTCGCCGGAGCGGCAGCCGATGGCCCACCTCCGGACGGTGGGAACACGATCACCACCGAGACCGTCATGCCCGGGATGTGGGAATGCCATGGGCACTTCATTGGCACCTACACGGCGAACATCTCCGAGATGCACACCCTGCGGCCACAATTGGGAGCGATGCGGGTGACCGCCGATGCCACCCGGGCTCTCATGGCCGGATTCACCTCGGTCCGGGAGATGGGAGGCATGGGCACTTTTCTCGCCCGGGCCATTGAAGAAGAGCAGGTCGTCGGGCCGAATGTGTACGCCAGCGGCTCGATGCTCTCCATGACCGCCGGCCATGGTGACGAGCACGGGATGGATCTCGACTTCGCACGAGCCTCCATTGCCCGTCAGTGGGGCGAGGACAACATCTGCGACGGCCCCGACCAGTGCCGGGCGGGAGTGCGGCGAATGCTTCGCCTCGGAGCCAAGGTGATCAAGGTCCACGCCTCGGGCGGTGTGATGAGTGAGTTGGACGACCCTCAACTCCCCCAGTTCTCCAAGGCGGAATTAGAGGCCATTGTCGATGAGGCAACCCGCATGGAACGGTTGGTGGGTGCCCACTGTCATGGCAAGCGAGGGATCATGGCCGCCCTCGAAGCCGGCGTGAAAACCATCGAGCACGGCACTTATCTCGACGAGGAGGCCGCCGATGCCATGATCGAGAGCGGGGCCATCCTGGTTCCGACCCGATGGATCATCGAATACCTGATGAGCGAGGGCGAGAAGATGGGGCTGCCCGAGTACGCCCGGGTCAAAGGCCAGCGTGTCTCAGACATTCACGCCCAGGCGTTGGCGATCGCCATCGACAAGGGGGTGAAAATCGCTCTGGGAACCGACATCTGGGCCACCGGTCTGTGGGGAAAGAACGCAGAGGAGCTGGCATACATGGTTGGCGCCGGGTTGACGCCACTTCAGGCGATCGAGACCGCCACCGCCAACGGCCCCGACACCTTGGGGCCGCAGGCCCCCAAGAGCGGACAACTGGTGGAAGGCTTCGACTCCGATGTGATCTGTGTCAACGGCGACCCGACGTCAGACGTGACCGTCCTCGCCGATCCGAACAACATCACACATGTCTGGAAGAACGGAAGCCAGGTAAAGGGTTGAGGTTCGCTCCGCCCGCCGTTCTCCGTTCTCCGTTCTCCGTTCTGGAGAAGACGGATTACGGACGACGGAAGACGGATTACGGGCCCGAAGGGCCCTCAGACAATCCTCCTCTTGGATGCCCATCGGGCCAACTCGTGGCGGTTGGAGAGCTGAAGCTTGCGCAACACCGAGGAAACGTGGGTTTCCACCGTCTTGATCGAGATGTTCAGCTTGCGAGCCACCTGCTTGTAGGCGAAACCCCTGGCGATCAAACGCAGGACATCCTTCTCCCGCGACGTGAGTTGGTCGAGCTCGGGGTCCTCGTCCGAAGGCATCGCCCCGGCGAAGGCGTCGAGGACGAAGCCGGCGAGTCGGGGTGAGAAGACGGCGTCACCCGAATCAATCCTCCGGATCGCATCCGCCAGATCCGCCGGCTCGATGGTCTTGGTGACATAGCCCCTGGCCCCGGCCCGGATCATGGCGATCACATCCTCGGCCTGATCGGAAACCGAGAGTGCGAGGAATCTCACATCGGGGTTGGTCGCGGTGACCCCCTCCACTACGGCGATGCCGCCGCCATCGGGCATGTGGACGTCGACCAAGACCACGGTCGGGTTGAGGTTTCGGATCTGCTCGATGGCGGTGTCGACGTCAAACGCCGACCCCACGATGTCGAACTCCTCCTCCAACTCCGACTTGACCCCGGCCAGAAACAGCCGGTGATCGTCGACCAGGTAGACCTTGATGTTCATTCCGCCTTCACCGGCATCCGCAGGATCACCTCGGTGCCCTCACCCGGCTCGCTGTTGATCTCGACCTTCCCTCCGGCGCGTTCCACCCTCCCCAGTATCGACTGGGTTATCCCTTTGCGGTCCTCGGGGACCGCAGATTGGTCGAACCCCTTCCCGTAGTCGGTCACGAACACCGAGAGCTGCTCCTCTTCCGCTTCGAAATAAAGCGAAAGGCGCTCCGAACCGGAATGCTTGGCGGCATTGACCAGTGCCTCGCTGGCGGCGCTGACCAGGGCTCGCGAAGACTCGTCCACCGGACGATCACCGACCGTGACCACGTCGATGGGGACCTGATGATCCGACTCGATTCGGGTGGCGGCTCCCTTGAGGGCGGTCGACACCAGATCCGTGCCGTCGAGTGGCGCGCTCTCGTAAAGCCACTCGCGCAACTCACTTTCCTGATGGCGAGCCAGTATCGACATCCGGGTGGGGTCATCGGTCCGCTGGATCAAAGCCAGCGTCTGGAGCACGGAATCGTGGAGATGGGCGGCCAGCTCCGCCCTTTCCTCCTGACGGATCCGCTCTCTCCTTTCCGTTCCCAGATCACGGGCGAGACGGGTGACCCACGGCCCGAAGGCAACCAGGATCCCAAGAAGGGTCAACGCCACCGCCAACAGGACCGGGCCCACCTCGAGAAGAGGCCCGACGCTGGTGGACAGGATTGCCAGGCCTCCGATCAGGAGCCCGACGCCGATCAACAGCCGCCATCGCCCCGGCTGGGTTGCGGTGGGGTCAAAGAAGGAAGCTATCGAGCCCGGCATGTCACGGTGAGAGACGGCAGCCAGCCCGAAGCCCAAAGCCGAGACCGTCAGCACCAACGCGTTGGATGGCCACCACCCCAACCCGCCGAGCAGAAGCATCAGGCCGACAAAGGCAAATCCCAAGCCGAGTGCCTGTGAGGGCTCGATTGGAACCGGCTCGACATCCTCGACCCGATCGATGGCCATCAGCCACAGACCGACGTAGATGAGGACTCCAAGACCCCAGACCATGCTCAGACTGACAAATGCCGCCCGGACGAATGCATCGTTGACGCCGAGCGCATCGGACAGCCCGCCGGCGACACCGGCAACCATCCGATCGGTTCGGCGACGGCGAAACTCCAAGGCCCGTCGTTGACTCACATGGAGATGATCGCGGGCTGCGCCAACAACCTCAATCGGGGACAACCCTGAGCAATCAAGGGGTCTCTCAGGGTGGTCCCCGATTGTCCGGTACCAGGGATTCTGAACAAATGGAGGTCATGGAACAAAACAACACAACCACCGAGGCCCCCGAGCCCAAGGTCGTTGCGCAGGAAGAGCTGATCCGACCTCGCGAGGGACGGGTGCTCGTCGGCGTGGCCCAGGGCTTGGCCAATCGCTTCGACATCACACCATGGGTGGTGCGGGCAGTCTTCATCCTCCTCGCCATTGCAGGAGGAGCCGGAATTGCCCTCTACGCCGCCGGATGGTTCCTGATCCGGGACGAAGACGAATCGGAGTCCACAGCCGAGCGAGTCTTCTCCGGAGCCACCACCACTCGGTCCTGGATCGGGATCGGTCTGGTGTTTCTCGCCGCTCTCATACTGCTCGACAACTTCACCTTCCTCTCCGGAGCGGTGGTGTGGGCTGTCGGCCTCCTGATTGTGGGCCTCCTCCTCTACACGGGCGATCTCCCACGCCTGATGAATCGGTCAAAGGTCCAGGAAGAAACCGGGAGCACCGACGACAAGGAGGGAGTTCAACATATGACAACCGCTGACACCAAGGTCTCGATCACCGAGACTCCGACCCCAACCACCACCCCCCCGTCCGGAGGCACGGCCGGCGGAGGCGCCCCCCCGACTCCGACGCCGATTCCGCCGATCCTGCCCCCGGCGGCCCAAAAGCCGCGAGAGCATTCGATTCTGGGCCGGCTGACCATCGGCTTCATGCTGCTCGGCGTCGGGGTGATGGCTCTCCTCGACAACGTCCCGGGGTTGGCGATCGAGCCCGAGCCCCGGCACTACGTGGCGCTGGCCGTGACCATCCTCGGCATCGGGCTCCTGGTCGGCGCCTTCGTCGGGCGCGCCCGGTGGCTGATCGTGGTGGGGGTGATCATGGTGCCGACGATGCTGTTCTCGCCGGTCTTCGAGTACGAGTGGACCAGTGAGAACTTCGACCGCACGGTGATTCCGCAGACCTTCACCCAGTTGGAGGAGGCCTACAGCCTCGATTTCGGAAACCTCTACATCGACCTCACGGATCTTCCGTGGGAGGGTGAGACCATCGACCTCGCGGTGTCGGTCGACGCCGGCAATGTCGAAATCAGGCTCCCCCAGGGTGTGGGCCTCACCGGGAGCGCCGAGGTCTCGGCAGGTCGGGTGGCGGCGCCAGGCCGGGAGACCTCCGGTCTCGGAAATCCCGCTCTGATGTTCAACACCCCCGGACCTTTGGGAACGGTCGACCTCGACGCCAGGGTGGATCTGGGCAACATCGAGATCTCCCGGGGCTGATCGAAAGGATCAAGTGACATGAAGACACATACCTTTGACGCAATCTCGTTCATCGGCGGACTCGCATTCACCATCGTCGGGCTGGTCTTTCTGATCCCCAAGACGCCTGAACAGATCGTGGACCTTCTCGTCAACTCGGGCGCTTGGTTCTGGCCGATCGCCCTGATGATTGTCGGGCTCGCAGCGATCATCCCGGTCCTCATGCCGAAGAAGGAGGCCGAGGCAATCGAGTCGGGCGACTCCGACTAGACGACCGTCTCCGGGGTGCGTATGGCTTGATACAGAGTCCTAGCCGAGAGAACCACCACCAGAGCCCCGAACATCACTGACAAGGCACGGCCGTCGACTCCAAGCGCAATCTGAGCCCCGACAATCGAACCGACCACACCGACACCACCCGCGACGAGTCCGTCTCTAGGACGGACTCGTCTGTTTCTCAGGTTGACCACACTCCCGGCGATGGCGGTGAGGATGATTGCCACCAGAGAGGTCCCCTGTGCCTCATGCTGTGTGAACCCGAGCAAGAGCACCGTGGCGGGGACGATGACGGCTCCGCCTCCAATCCCGGCCACCCCCGCAAAGAACCCGGAGACCAAGCCGATGGCGATGGCGATGGCGATCTGAGTCGGATCATCGAAGTCACTCGAGCCTGGCAAGGAGTCGCCACTGGCGATCATTCGGATCCCAGCGGCCAGCAGGACGACCCCGAAGAAGATGCTCAGGGAGCGAGAGCTCATCCGGTTCATCAGGGAAGCACCGAGCACGGAGCCCACCACGCCCCCTAAGCCGACATAGATACCGAGGCCGAGACTGATTTCTCCGGAGAGTCCGAAGGCCACTGCGCCGGCCACCGCGATGGGAATGATCGCCGCAAGAGAGGTGGCGTGGGCTCGATGTCGGTCGAGGCCGACCGCCACCAGAAGCGGGACCATGATTATTCCCCCGCCAACTCCGAACCCCCCCGAGAGCAGGCCGGCGGCCACCCCGATCAAAGCAAGTTTCCAGGCCTTTACGACGAGGGGTGCGGAAGATTGCACCGGCTCACCCTAAATGGTGAGCACCCGACGCCAGGTCAAACTCGAGGACGTGCCGCCTTGACTCTGAGCCGTCGTCCCGCAACTTCGCGGCCGTCGATCTCGGCAATCGCGGACGACACCTTGCCTTCACCCACCACCACGAACCCGAATCCCCGCGAGCGATCCGAGTCCTTGTATTTGACGATGGTGGCCGAGTGCACTGGACCATGGTCACGGAACATCGCGGTCAGACCGTCCTCGGTGAACGAATAGGGAAGATTGCCGACGTACAGGGTGGACTCGCTGGAGTGGTGGCGAGTGACCGCCCGGTGCGTGGGAGCAACTGTTGTCGAGGGCCGCTTCTTGCGATCCTCGCGATCTGGCTCAATGAGATGACCGGTGGGCACCGGCCGGGTCGGGATCTGAGTCCCCATACCCAACGACTGCTGAAGGCGCTTGGCAGCACGCATTTGCGAACCGTCAACCAGGGACACGACGACCCCTGAGGCCCCGGCGCGGGCGGTCCTGCCCGAGCGATGGAGATAGGCCTTGTCGTCCTCGGCAGGGTCAAAATGGATGACACTGGCAACTCCTTCGACGTGAATGCCCCTCGCGGCAACGTCGGTGGCGACCAGGGCCTGGGCCCGACCGGTGGTGAAGTCCTTGAGGGCGCGGTTTCGTTGCCCCTGCGATCGTCCACCGTGCATCGCCACCGCGGTGACGCCGGCTCGCTCCAATTGGCGGGCGAGACGGTCGGCGCCATGTCGGGTCCTGGTGAAGATGATGGACGGACTGGCCGAGGCCACCACTTCCGCGGTGTGGGCCACCCGATCGGCCCGATCGACCATCCAGAAGACGTGTTCGACATCGTTGACCGCATGCTCTTGAAGCTCGGACTCATGACGGACCGGGTCGCGCTGGTAGCGCTCGGTGAGGACGGCGACGTCCCGGTCGAGAGTGGCCGAGAAGAGCACGGTCTGACGATCAGGCGACGTCATCTCCAAGAGACGACGGACCGCGGGGAGGAAGCCCATGTCAGCCATCCGGTCGGCTTCATCGACGACTACGAAATCGACGTCACGAAGGTCGACATCGCCCTGGTTGATAAGGTCCTCGAGTCGGCCCGGGCAGGCAACCACCAGATCCACGCCCTGATGAAGTTGACGCCTCTGTGGCCCGTAGCTGACTCCTCCATAGATAGAAGCCATTGAACGTTGGGACGCCTTGGCCAAAGGGCGGAGCTCAGCGGTGATCTGCTCCGCAAGTTCCCGGGTGGGCGCAAGGATCAGGCCTCGCGGGCGACGGGTCTTGCCCCTTCCAAGTCGCACTACCAGGGGCAGGCCAAAGGCCAGGGTCTTCCCCGAGCCGGTGGGCGCCCGCCCACAGACATCGCGCCCGGCGAGGACGTCGGGGATGGTCATCGCCTGGATGGGGAATGGTGATGTGATTCCTCGACGTTCGAGGATCGCGATCAGGTGCTCGGGGACGCCGAGCTCGGCAAAGGTGTTGGTCATGACTGCTTTCTGGCATTGGCGGCAGATGAGGCAATCAGACCGGGTGAGAGGAGCCGTTGGCCACCGGGGAGCGTCTTACGCTGGCCTCCCTACCGGTGCGGCAACCACCAGGCTAGCAGGACTAGGGAGTTGTCCCCCTGCGAAGCGGGGGGACCGCCCGACCGTCAGGTTGGGCGAGGGGGGCAGCTCCTAGCCGATCCCCCCAAAGATCCGCGTCTTCGCTTCGAGATACTCGTGGACCCCTTCGGGCCCGGATTCCCGACCCATCCCCGACTGTTTCATACCCCCGAACGGGGCCTCCGGCGTCGCCGGATACCAGTCGTTGATGCCCACCATCCCGAACTGGAGCTCCTCGGACACCTTGAAGGCGGTAGCCAGGTCACGGGTATAGAGGTATGAGGCCAGCCCATACTCGGTGCTGTTGGCCATCGCGATCACCTCGTCGACCTCGGAGAAGGGCACGATCGGCATCACCGGGCCGAACACCTCCTGCTCGTGGACCGGACTGCCCGGGGGGACGTCGGTGAGAACTGTCGGCGAGTAGAAGTAGCCCGTTCCCCCGAGCCGACTGCCACCGATCAGCAACCTGGCGCCCTGGTCGACACTGGCCGACACCAGTTGCTCCACGCGGTCCCGTTGGATGGCGTTGATCAGGGGGCCGACGGTGGTTGCAGTGTCCAGGCCGTTCCCGACCACCTGGTCCCGCGCCGCGGCTACCGCGCTCTCGCTGAACTCCCCCGCCACCGCCTCATGGACATAGAAGCGCTGCGGGGCGACACAGACCTGACCGTTGTTGCGCACCTTGGCGGTCAATCCGCTTCTCGCCACGGCTGCGATGTCCCCGGCATCGGGGAATACGATCACCGGGGCATTCCCGCCCAATTCGAGTGAGAGCCGGGTCACCGTGCGCGAGGCTCCGTCCATCAACAGCTTCCCGACCCGGGTCGATCCGGTGAAATGGATCTTCCTCACCCGGGGGTCGTCGAGCATCGCCTGACCGATTTCGTGGGGCTTACCGTTGACCACGTTGTGCACCCCGGCCGGGAGCCCGGACTCGGCAAGAGCGTGGGCTATCAGGAGTGCAGACCGCGGCGTGTACTCCGAAGGGCGGCTGACCACGGTGCATCCGGCCGCCAGTGCCGCGGAGACGGCCCGGGTCTGGTTGTACACCGGGAAGTTCCATGCCGTGATCACCCCGACGACACCCAACGGTTGATAGATGACATCGATCCGTCGGCCTGGCAGGCGGGCTGGGATCGAGCGACCGTAGACCCGACGGGCCTCCTCGGCTGCCCACCGGAAGTAGTTGGGGGCACTGGCCCACTCCCCGCGAGCCTCGGCGATCGGCTTGCCCGACTCCTCGGTAGTGATCAAGGCGAACTCGTCGAGATGGGCCTCGATGAACAGGGCCGCCTTCTCCAGCACCGCTCCCCTCTTGTAGGCGGTCAGATGGGACCACTCGGGAAAGGCAGCCGCAGCGGCGTCGATCGCCAGTTTGGCGTCGGTCTCGTCGCCAAATGGAAGCTGTTCAAGGATCTCCTCGGTGGCCGGGTTGACCAGATCCCAGGTCCCCCCACCGTAGGCGTCACCCCACGCCCCGTTGATGTACTGCTTGAAAGGGATCATCAGATCACCTTATCGAAGAAGGTGGCGCGGATCGCCCGTGGCGCGAATCGGTCGCCCGGTGTCACCCGTTGTTGACTCGGTATCGTCTGTAAGGAATGACCACAGAACCTCCGCTCGAGCCGGCTTCGCCCGAGCCCCTGCTACGACCGGACGGTGACCTCTCGGCGGAGCGCAACCGCGAGCGTTACTTCCGCGCCGCGGTGTGGATCATGATCGTTGTGCTCCTCGTCCTGTCTCCTGCCGCCTTTGTTCTGTTGGGATGGTTCACAGAGGCCTATCAGGAGGCGGCGGCGGCGGCGTCATCCGAGGTGTCCCACCGTCTCCATGAGGTCGTGTTCGGGATCCTGTTCAGCCTGGCCCTGGTCGGTGCGGTGACCCAGTTGCTCGGTCCGAAGCGAAACCTTGCCGGGCTGATCCAGCTGACGGTCACCTTGGTGACTCTCTCCGTCGTGGTGACTTGGACTGTTGACTGGCAGGTGGGCCTCCTCCTATACCTCATCCCACTCGCTGGTGTTCTCGCCTTCGCCAGGCCGGTCAGACCATTCCGTTCGGGGCCGATCTGGTGGATAGCGCTCGTCCTGACCCTGATCGCCATCATTCCGTTTCGCGTCGGGATCGAAGGCCACGTGCAACGAGCCCTCAGCGAAGCCCAGAACCACACCACCCATTGGTCGGCAATGGCGACTTTCGGCCTGGTTCTGCTGCTGCTGGGAGGTGTGGTCGCCTTTCGGGTGACCGGATACCGGATCGTGGCGATGAGCATCGGCGGTGCCGCCGCTGTATATGGGTTGGCCAGTCTGGTTTTTCCCTACGACGCCTCCTCCCACAAGCCCGCATACGCCATCGTGTTGATGCTGTGGGCCGCGGCTTGGGTGTTGGGGGTTCTCTTCTTCGATCGTCCGGCCAAGGACAGTCCTCGCCCGGCCGCGTTGAGAGTCGTCGGATGGGTGATCCTGGCGTTTGCGATGCTGATCGTTCCTTTCGCCTGGGTCGTCGCCGATACCCCACCCAACGTCCCCCATCGCCCGGACCCGAGCCAGCCCACGCTGATCGCAGCCGATGTCGACCGGGCCACCTGTCTCGATTGTCACGCCACCGGCACCGCCGGTGTGCCCCTGCCCCCACACGAGACAGACAAGACGTGCGGGGGCGACGGCGAGCTGTGTTGGGGCGGACGAACCGATTGCGCCGGATGTCACCGGATCGACCCTGATCTCGGTGGGCCCACCGAGCAGATCGAGGTCAGTGCCTGGGGTCCCTTGCTCGTAGAGGAGCCTCGTTATCGGGAGGTCATCCCACTTGCGGGGGAAGATCTCGCGCTCATCGAGAAGATCGGGGATTCAGGATGACCACCCTGGCCCCACGACCGGCGCTGCTCCCGAGGTGGGTCGGTTTGGCGGTCGTCTTGGCTATCGCAGTCGTCTCTTTGGCCTCGATCGGTGCCCTGTTCGGTCAAACCCCTACCGGGTTGATAGCACAGGGCCCGGCCGCAGTGGACCCACAGATCGAAGACGAACTGGCGGTGCTGTTTGACACCGGCCTGGTCGAAACATCCCAGCGTGTTCTCCATGTGCTCGGAATCGCCGTATTCCTCGGGCTTGCCCTTCTCCTCATCGCGCGTCGGGACGCCTCGAACCGGGCGCCCCTTGCCGCCGTCACCCTGGCTGCCCTCGGAGCCAGCCTGTTCGCACCCTTGAACCTTCTCCCCGGCGGTTCGACGATCGCAACGGTCGTCGGGTCGATCACCCCGACCACCCTTGCCGGTTTTTGGGGGTCCCTCGCCGGTGTCGCCTTACTCGCCTTCCTGGCGACATTCCCAGACGGGCGATGGATCCCCTCGTGGACGAAATGGCTGGTGGGGGCGGCCGCCCTGAGCGGCGTTCTCGCCCTTCTCCCTTCCACCCGTCTGGGCCCGGACGGCTGGCCCTTCTCGCTGCAGATCCTCTGGATGGTCGGGCTGCCCTCGGCGGCCATCAGCGCCCAACTGATCCGGCGTAATCGAAACCCATTCGACAAGGCGACCAAACTTGTCGTCTTCTCCTTGGTAGCTGCTCTCGGCATCTTCTTGCTCCTCTGGGTCCTGCGGCCGGAACTGACAGCCGATGTCCTCGATTTGGTGGTGGTGACTCCACGCCTGAAAGCCGTGTACGCCCTCAACCTGTTGGTCCTCCTCACCGTCGCGGTGTTCATGTACCCGGTGTCGGTGTCGGTAGCCATCGTCCGTCATCGGCTGTTCGACCTCGATCTGCTGGTCAACCGGGCTCTGGTCTATGGGACGGTCACCGCGCTGGTCGGCACCGTCTTTCTGGCGGCGGCCCTTGTTGTGTCCAACGTCGCCGGGGGGACGGGCGCATTCGCTTTCGATGCTCGGGGCGGCGCTGCCGCCGGTGTCGCCCTCGGGACAGGACTGGTGCTTGTCTTCCAACCCCTGAGGAGACGCGTGCAGCGGGGAGTGGATCGGCGGTTCTACCGCGAGCGCTACGACGCCCGCCGGTTGATCGACGGTTTCGCCGGCGAGGCCGCCCGTCTCGTCGAGCCCTCCACGCTCGAGTCCGAGTTGGTGTCGGTCGTGGAGCAGGCGCTGCACCCGAAATCGGTTCGTCTTGAAACCGGGCCCTTCTCCGACCACACCAAAGAGGCTCTCGCAGCGGGGGTTGCCATCGACCTCGCCTTGGTGGGCCCGGACCCGGGCCTCGAGTCGTTCAGAGTGACAGGGACGGCAGTATTGGTGCCGTTGGTGGCAGGCGGATCGCTGACCGGAGTCCTCGATCTCGGGCCCCGGACATCGGATTCCCGCTACTCCGCACTCGACCTCGAACTGCTCGACCGCTTGGCACAATCGGCGGGACCGGCGCTTCAGCTCGCTCATGAAGTCCAGGTCCGGGAGAGGGAGGCCCAGAATCGAGAGCGAGCCACCCATGAGCTCGAGCTGGCCCGGAAGATACAGCAAGGCCTGCTGCCTCATAGCTTCCCAGACTTGGAGGGCTGGTCGTTCAATGCCTTTTACAGCCCGGCCCGCGAGGTCGGGGGCGACTTCTATGACTGGCTGGAGCTCTCTGACGGGCGACTCGCGGTGATCATTGGTGACGTGAGCGACAAGGGGATCCCGGCAGCGCTGGTGATGGCCACCTGTCGAACCTTGCTCCGGGTCTCCGCCGGGAGCGGCCGGCCCCCCGGTGACGTGCTCGCAGAGGTCAACGACCGCATCCAACCCGACATCCCATCGGGGATGTTCGTGACATGTCTGCTGGCGATGATCGACCCGGCGACCGGGTCGATGGCGCTGGCCAACGCCGGCCACAACCTGCCGTATCGCCGCACGGATAGGACGATCGCCGAGATCAGGGCCCGCGGGATGCCGCTGGGGTTGATGTGCGACATGGCCTATGAGGAAATCGAGGGGCGCCTTTCCCCAGGCGACAGCCTGGTTTTGACCAGTGACGGCCTCGCCGAGGCTCATGCCCCCGATGGGGGCATGTATGGAACGGAGCGACTTCGCCAGGCTCTCAGTCGGGCTGATGGTGATCTCATCGCCGCAACCCTCGAATCTCACAGTCAGTTTGTTGGCTCGACGTGGGAGCAAGAAGACGACATCACGATGGTCACCTTGGCTCGGGCACCGTGAAGAGTCATGAAGAGTGGGTAACCGAAGCGAGGTGGCCGGGACGCGAAAAACCCCGAGGGAGTTTCCGCCGAAGCTTCTACCCTCTCGGGGTTCTCGACCCTGCTCGGACTCCAACCCCGAAGGGCTGGTCTCCCAGAGGATCCCGGAGCGGCCTCTCGATCGCTTCGGGTCCGGTTCGGAGTTGCCTCCGTACCGACAGGGAGGAAGGTAGGCCCTCCGTCTCCATCACGCAAGCCAGGATGCATTCCTTTTTTCGCGAACCAGTGGACGATTTCGCGAACTGGTTGCAACGCCACAAATCGGTGCAGGACCCAACGCGTAAGACGTAGAGTCCATCTAGGTTCGGAAGAGCTATGTGAAATGAGAAGCGCGCAGAAAGGAAGAGGCGCAATGACGAGACATCAAATGCGATTCGGGTTGGCGGCGCTGGCTGCATTCTCGATTCTGTTGGGCGCATGCGGGGACTCCGCAAGCACCGACCTCGAGGCGACGACAACGGATTTCCAATTCTCGCCAGATTCGTGGACGGTCCCGGCTGGTGAGGAGATCACTATCACCATCACCAACGACGGATCCGTTCTTCACGAGTGGGTGCTGATGCAGCCGGGTGTGAGTATCGAGAGCGAAGCCGACCTGCCGGCGACCGAAGAGGAGCTGCTCGCCGATTTCGTGAACGTCGAGACCGAGGTCGAGGCCGGTGCCACCGCGACCCTGACCTTCACCGCTCCGGCGGTCGGCACCTATCAGGTCATCTGCGCCATAGAGACCCACTTCGATGCCGGTATGGAGGGCGAACTCACTGTCGTCGAGTCCTGACGGTCTTCAGGCCCACCTGGTCAGCTCCCCGTAACGGAGGGCGTGTCACAGCCATGCCCGAGCCGGTGGGAGGGGCGGCTCGCTACCGGCTCAACCGCTGAACGTCACGTCCTTCGTATCGGTGACTCCAGCAGTGCGGCCGGGCGCCGCGTGATTCTCCCAATAGAGGTTGGTGTGGGCGATGACTTGATCCGGCGGCGGAGCGCCCCACTCACTCAGATCCTCCGTCGTGTGGGCGTCACCGACCAGCGTCACGTCGTAGCCACGAACAAAGGCGCCGTGGATCGTGGATCGTACGCATTCATCCGTCTGTGCCCCGGTTACGACCAGTCGTCCGACTTCGGCCTTGGCGAGCACCTCCTCCAAGTCGGTGTCCTCGAAGGAATCGCCGAACGTTTTGTGCACCAACGGTTCTGACTCCTGGCGTGCCAGCTCCGGGACGTACTCCCAAGCATCACTCCCCTGCTCCAGTTGCTCGTCGGAGTGCTGGACCCAAACGATCGGGACACCCTCTTCGCGGGCTTTGTCGACGAGCGTGCTGATGTTGGCGACGACCGCGTCGCGCTCGTATGCATCGGCCACGACTCCCTTCTGCACGTCGATGACCATCAAGGCGGTGTTTGGTCGGTCTGACAGCGTGGTCATAACGCTCTCCTCTGCTCGTCGGACGGGCTCCTGCCAGGTGGATCACACTCAGCCGATCCACCGACAACCGCTGCGGTTTGGGCAACGCTAGGGCCCCGGCGTCCTTGGGGAATTCCGCTGGAGCGCGCCAAGAACTTCTCGGGCATCAAAGGAGGCTACCGCGGGGACAAGCCGCTTTGGGCGCGGATCAAGGGGGGCGCGGGACGTCCCCGGCAAGATCCTGCCTGGTGTCGTACCCTGCGCGCATGAGTCGCTCGACTGCCATAGCCGCGGCGACTCTGATGGTTCTGCTCGTCGCATGCGAGGGCGAAGCGACACTATTTCCGACTACCTCGAGTCCACCCTCGACCACTGCCCCTGCCCCGGCCACCTCCACGACAACGGGCACGACGACGACCTCCGTCCAGTCGCTTCCCGATCCGATTTCCGCAGATCAGACGCCGGTGGTAAGCGTGGCCGAGCGTGAACAAGGTCGGTGGTTGATCACTTGGGGACCCGATTGGCTGGCCTTCGGTTTCGATTCCCTTTGGGTCAAACGTGACAACGGAACGGTGGTGCGGATCGACCCAGACACCGGCGATGTCCAGGCCGAAATCAATCTCGGACCGGGCCTCTGTCAGGGGATAGGTGTCGGCCTCGTGGTGTGGGCTTGCAGCCGGGAGACGAGTGACGGGCCGGTCTCCCTGGCTCAGATCGACCCGTCGACCAATGCGGTGGTCGCGACCTATGACGTCGACAAGAGCAGCGACCAGGGGCGGCTGCTGACGGTCGACGATCGAGTGTGGGTTCTGTCAGGTGGTGACCGCCTTCTTGGCGTCGCCACCGACGGCACGGTCTCCGAGCCGATCGAGCTGGGCATGTTCTGCACCGACCTCGCCAGCGACGGGGTGACACTCTGGGTCACCTGCTCTGCGCCCGGCCTCGTGGCTCGAGTGGACCTCGCCAGCGGCGCCGTGACGGATCGCATCGACCTTCCTCGAGCCTGGGCCGCAGATCTCGGGGAGTACCTCTGGGTCGGGTTCCAAGGGGGTTTGGCTCAGATCGATCCTGCCTCGCTCGAGATCGTCGCCTTTTACGACGTCCGTCTGGGAGCGTCTGGGGCCGTGACCGAGGCCGGAGACTCCGTGTGGGTGCGTACGGCTGGGTCACCCACACTGGCCAGAATCGATCCAGCCAACCACCGGTTCGTCGAGATGATCGACGTACCGGAGTTGACAAGTGGAGGCGACGTGGTCGTGATCGACGGCTCTGTTTGGATCACCTTCTTCGACCACCAGACTCTTTTGCGCCTCTCGGCTGAGTGATCTGCGCCAGGGAGGCGCGGTGTGCGGTCGTGCGAATTGTTCCAAGATCAAAGCGAGGGACGGGGTCACGCCCCGCCGGATGACGCCGTTACCACGCGCCGAGCGGTTGCCGTCATGCGCCGAAGGACGGGTCCGGTTCACAGCAGTGGGCCCGGCAGGATTTGAACCTGCAACCAACGGATTATGAGTCCGCTGCTCTGACCGGATTGAGCTACGGGCCCGCAGCCCCGAGGGTACAGCCGCAACAGGAAATCTGGGACGGGTCCCTAGTCGGATTCCGATTCTTGTCACAGGCGGTTTGTAAGTTCCGGAGTATGGATTGGGAGAGGGAAACCACCGATTTCCTGCAACAGCGGTTGCTCGGGAATGAGGCAACCAGATCGCAGCTAGCCGCTGAGAATCTGGAGATCCTCGAGGTCTTCGATCGACGTCAAGTCGCAACGGCAGACGGATCTCGCAGCCTGTCCGAATGGACTGCGGCTCGTTTGGACGTGGGCCAAGAGACCGCGAAGAGCCTAGTTCGCACCATGCGCCGCACCGTCTGCCGACCCGAGCTTCGCCAGGCATTGGCCGAAGGAGAGGCCAGCTTCGACCGAGTCGAGGCGCTGTCCCGAATCCCGGAGGACATCGGTCTCCTCGAACATCTCGATATCGGAGCCGTGCGCCGGGAAGCCGCGAAGCGGGTCGAGATCGCGCCAGCTTCCGAGTACCGGACCGCCGCCGATCGGTTTCTGGTGGTCCAACCCTCTCTCGACGAGTCCTGGTGGAACCTCTGGGGTGGATTGGACGGTCACTCCGGTGCGATTGTGAACAAGGTGCTCACCGAAACTGCCGACCAGTTTCCTCCACTGCCCGACGGAACCCGGGGTGACTCCTCATGGCGAAAGGCCACCGCTTTGGTCGAGCTCTGCGTCGGAGACGATCCGCCGCCAGCCCAAGTCACGGTGTTCGTTGACACCGGCCTGGCCACCCCAACCAACGGCCGAGCCGGAGTGGTGCTCGAGGCCGGGCCCCGAGTCGGCGCCCAGGCCCTCGAGGCGATCCTTTGTGACGCAGTCGCCGAGGTCACAGTGAGAACCCAAGACGGTCGGTACATGGAATACGGAAGGAAACAACGAACTATTCCACCCGCCCTGAAACGGGCGATCCTGGATCGCGACGGAAACACCTGCGCCGCCGACGGATGCGAATCCCGCTACCGATTGGAAGTCCATCACAAGGTCCCCTGGAGCAGAGGGGGTCGAACCGACCCCGAGAATCTGGTCACCCTCTGTTGGTTTCATCATCATGTGGTGGTTCATCAACGGGGATACACCGTCTATCACCATCCGAACCACGGTCGGATCCGATTCAAACCACCGGACCCCGAACAAGCAGACCGACCCATCTAGGGGTGAGCCCTTCTCTACCACCCCGAACCACTGTGATTTCGCTCACGTATCTTTCGAGAAGAAAGGAGGTGTGATGGAATTCACACTGAAGCTCGAGCTACCCGCCTCGGACCTCGACCGGGCGAGGATCTGGTACTCGGAGAAACTCGGAGTAGAACCCATCGACCCGACTGGCGACGAGCTCCATTACTACGCCGGCGGCACCCAGTTCGGCGTTTACCCCTCGACGTACGCCGGGACCAACCGCGCCACCGCGGCGCGGCTCATCGTCACCGACTTTGACGCGGCACGGGCCGAG
>DATDPP010000031.1:0-85117 GCA_035292685.1 Acidimicrobiia bacterium | reverse complement strand
CCATGGTCAAAAGGAGGACCAACCGACCCCGCCAACCTGGGACCCCTCTGCCGTCACGACCACGTCGTCCGACACCACGGCTGGAGCATCAAACAGCTCCGACCCGGCATCTACCAATGGACCAGCCCACTCGGCCACACCAACACCGTCCCGGCCCGGTCGCCCTGACCCCACCGCGGTCAGCGGGCGACCACCGCCTCCATCTCCCCCACTATCACGCTGTCCCCCGGTTCCACTTCCCGCCGCAGGGTGGCCAAACCCACTGACCCCGACACCGAGGTCAGGGTTCCCACCGCGAGGTCGCCCTTGGTGATCTCGGACCCTGCCTCCGCCGCCTCGCCAGCGAACTGGAGAACCCGAAGCTGTTTGTTGACATGTCCTCTTCGATGGATCCGCCCCACCAGCTCCTGGCCGAGGAAGCAACCCTTGTCGAGATCCACGGTCACCGGCACCAACCCGGTCTCCTGGGGGATGGTGGAAGGCCCGGTGTCGACACCGATCACCGGCTCCCCCGACTCGATCCGGAGTTCGTCCAGCGTTCCGGAATCGATCTCGGGGAGGTCGGGACGCTCTCCGATCACCAGGAATCGGGGCACGTTGGCCCAGGACACATCGGCGATCAGGCTGCTCTCGTTCCGGGACCAGACACCCACCGCCTCGGAGAAGGGCCCGATCACCAGCCACGCCGGATCCACGGACTGCTCGATATCCACCGCCACCCGGATCCGGTAGCGACCGAGGGTGGTGACCAGTTCGGCACCCCGCCCCGGGTCGGTCACCAGACCGACCTCCTCCTCGCCGCGCAGTACCCAGAGCAGATGATCCATCCGACCCTGCGGGTTGAGCAACAGCGACCTCCGCACCTGCCCCGGTGTCATCGCTGCCACCTCCTGGGAGATCAGGTCGTTGAGGAATCGGACGGCATCCGCGCCCGTGAACCACACCAGGTCGGGCGCCGGAGATGCAACGAATGTCTCAGTCAAGGCTTTCACACGGTTGCCAGATCACGAAGGAATGGCACCGCCAGGAACAGGTCTATCAACCAGTTGGAGATGATGGTCAGGCGGCCGGTGACCATGACTACCCCGAAGCCCACGAGCAAAACACCAGAGACGATGTTGATCGGCCGAAGATACGGCTTGAGACGCCCGAACACCTTGAACAACCCAAGGCCCGCGAGCAGGAATGGGATCCCCAAGCCGAGCGAGTAGGCCACGAGCAGCATGATCCCACGGAACATGGTTTCTTGAGTGGCGGCGGTCGCCAGGATCACGGTCAACACCGGGCCGATGCATGGGGACCAGCCAAAGGCGAAAGCCGCGCCCATCACCGGTGGTGCCCACCTTCCCAGCCGGGAAGGTCTGACATCGGGGCGATGGTCGCGCTCGAGGACCCCCAGGAAGCTTCGATCAGATACCCCCATCACCACGATGAGAATCCCGAACCCGATAATCACCAGACCGGCGAGACGGGTCAGGGCGTCCAGGTTCTTGAGCAGGAACTGGCCCAGACCGCTGGCCGCCGCGCCCAGTGCCGCAAAGACCAGAGTGAATCCGCCGATGAATAGGAGAATCACCCTGGTGAGGCGGCGGGTTGATGCTTCGCCGGCCTGGATCTCAGCTGCCGAGTAACCGGACATCATCGAGAGGTAACCGGGAAGCAAGGGCAGCACACACGGCGAGATGAAGGAGATCACCCCGGCCCCGAAGGCGACCAGAAGCTGGACGATGAAGGCCGCGGACTCGACACTCTCGAACACTGACGCGATATTCCCACGCGCCCACTCCCTACGCTCGGACCGTGGCTGCATGGACACGCCGTCTCCTCGACCCGTTGCTCCCCGTCGGCCGGTTCAGCGTGGCCGACCGCCGCGTGGTTCTCATCATGTGGACCGCCGGGTTGGTCCAGGGCTTCTCCCAGGCCCAGGCCGCCAACACCCTGCCTTTCACCCGAGCCGGGCTGGGGCTGAGCGAGGGAGAGATGAGCCTTCTGCTGGGTATCGCCCGGCTCGCCGCCTTTGCCGCCCTTCCCCTCGGCTGGTTGGGTGACCATCGGGGTAGAAGGCGCCCGATTCTCCTGGCGATGACTTTGATCATCGCCGGGGGGACTGCGGCAGGTCTCTCCTTCGACGCCTGGCAGTTCGGGATGGCCCAGGCCGTGCTGCGAACCGGCACCGCCGCCATGTCGGGTCTGGCAGTGGTGTTGCTGGCCGAGCAGGTGAGCGTTTCGATACGGGCCTACTCCATATCCTTCTATGGGGCTGCGGTCTCGTTCGGGAGCGGTCTGGCCCTCATGACCCTTCCCCTGGCGGACGGTGGGGGCCAACGCTGGCGAATCCCCCATCTCATGATCGGGATAGGCGCCCTGGTCATCCCCTTCCTGATTCGCAACGTGCCCGAGAGCAAGGTCTTCATCGAGTCTGAAGACAGGGGCGGGCATTGGCGCGATCTGGCCACAGGCCCGTGGGCTCCGCGCTTCTGGGTGGTGGCGATAGTGGGTCTTCTGGCTTCGGCTTTCTCGGCCGTGGGCATCGCCTTCTCCACCGAGAGGATGATCGAGCAAGTCGGTCTCAGCACGGGGAACACGGTTCTGATCCTCCTGCTCGGTGGGACCTTGGGTGGGCTCGGCTTCTTCGTAGGAGGGCACCTCGCGGATGCCTGGGGTCGGCGCACCACCTCGGTCCTCAGCCTTCTGATGGCTCTGGGCGGAGGCCTCCTCCTCTACTGGACGGTCTCGCCGCCCCTCATCGTTCTCGCGGTCATGGTCTCCTCGTTTGGGACCTTCGCCTTTGTCCCCGCGGGCGGCAGTCATCGCGCCGAGTTGTTCCCGACCGGGCTCAGGGCCAGCGCAACTACCGCCTCGGCCGACTTCGGGCTGGCCGGATCTGCCCTCGGACTGATCCTCGGGGTTTTCACCATCGACCGATTCGGGGTGTCGGAGACGGTCACGGCTCTGGGCGTCGGAATGGCGGTGGCTGCGTTGCTCACCCTCGCCCTTCCTGAGACCAAGGGTCAGGACCTCGCGGCCACTGTCGACACCGCCCTCCGGTAGGCGAACACCAGGGGGCGGGCAACCAACATCGCCGATATTGCCCACCAAATGCCCACCAGGCTTTGTCCCAGCGGGTCCAGAGAATCAGACCCATGGCCAGCCCCGCCCCGGTGGCCGTCGAAGCCAGGATCGAGCGCAGCGCGAGAAGTCCGAAGAAGATCCCGTCGGCAACGAAGAGGCGCGAGGCGACCGGCATCCTCGAGGCCATCACCGGGATCGTGGAGACGACCAGGGCCGCGTCCGCGACCGAGTTGGCCAAGAACTCCAATTCCGGAGCACCGATCGTCGCGCGGCCGCCATGACAACGCCCACTCCCAGGCCCCCGATCAGCAGCCGGCGGCTGATCTGACCTACCAGCCCCCGGTCACCCGACCCGGCGGCGCCACCCACCATCCAACCCGAAGACCACCGCCAGGAGCAGGGCGTCTCCCACCCACCGTTTCGCATGGCTTCGTCGCCTCTTCCCAGAGCTTGAGCCACCAGAGGTGTCGTGGCATGAGCGAGGAAGTTGAAACCGAAGAAGGCGAAGCCGAGGATCGCGCTGTCAACCCCAAGGGCGGCAAGCTCCGGCACCCCGAGCCGGGCCACAAACGCGGTGTCCACCAAAGTGAGCAAGGGGTCGACCGCCAGGGCCCCCCAACGCCAGCATCGCCAGCCTGAGAATCGACCGATCGAGCCCTGGGGAAGTCACCCGGACGTCCGGGCAGCCACTGCGATTCGATCGGGCCATTCGCAGAGGGAGAACAACTCACACTCCCCGCAGCGGGGTCGCCGTGCGTCGCACACCTCGCGCCCGAATTGGATGATCCGCATCGAGAGGCCGGACCAGGTCTCGGCCGGGAACAGCGCCTTGAGATCCTCCTCGATCTTCACCGGATCACTTTCACCGGTGAGCCCGAGACGTCTGGTCACCCGTCTGACGTGAGTGTCGACCGCAATAGCGGGCAGATCCCACACCTCGGCGAGAACCACACTCGCCGTCTTACGGCCGACCCCAGGGAGCTTCACCAACTCGTCGATGTCAGCAGGGACCTCGCCGCCGAACATCTCCTCCAGGCCCTGTGCCAGCTGGATGATCGATTTGGTCTTCTGCCGGAAGAACCCCGTCGAGTAGACCATGCGCTCTACCTCCTCAGGGTCGGCTTCCGCCAGATCCGCGGATGTCGGATACCGGGCGAAGAGGACCGGCGCCACCTTGTTGACGTTCTCGTCGGTGGTCTGGGCGGAAAGCACGGTCACCACCAGAAGCCGGAAGGCGTTGTCGTAATCGAGGGCGGTCCGGATCGTGGGGTAGCGCTCGACGAGCAGGCTGTGCACGGCGCGCGCCTTGCCCCGCTCCTTGGAGGTAGGAGTGGTCCCGTCGGCTCTGGTTCCCGGCATCCTCGGCATCGTACGGGTTGGCCCTATTGTCTCGCCCCGTGTTCAGCTCCGACAACAGCCGCGCCGTGTCGGCCCTCTTGGTGGCCGCGCTCCTGTACGGGGCGACCTTCGTGGTGATCAAGACCGCGGTCGAGGACTATCCGCCGATCGCCTTCGTCGCTTGGCGGTTTTTCCTCGGCGCGGTGGCCCTGGCGTTGTTTGCATTCCCGAGAGGGAAGAAGATCTGGCTTCACGGATCAATCGTCGGCCTGATTCTCTTCACCGGGTACGCCCTCCAAACCTCCGGTCTGGTCCTCACCGGCGCCGCCAACTCGGCGCTGATCACCGGCCTCTACGTGGTGATCACCCCACTCCTCTCCGCCGTGTTCGCGGCAAAGGCCCCGGGTTGGTGGATCATTGGGGCCGCGAGCCTCTCATTCGTCGGCCTGGTTCTCCTCACCGGGACCAACGATCTGGACTTCCAGCGTGGGGACCTGCTCACCCTTGGATGCGCCTTCGTCTTCGCTTGCTACATCCTCGCGGTCTCTCGATTCGCGCCGCATCACCCGGTAGTCCCCTTCACCACGGTGCAGCTCGCAGTCGCGGCGACATTGGCGTTCCCGTTCTCCTACGCCCTGGAAAGCCCCGGCCTGCCACCGCAATCAGTCTGGGGAGCCTTGGCACTGACTGCGTTTGGGGTGAGCGTTGGGGCCTTCATCCTCCAGATCTGGTCCCAAACCATCGTCGGCCCCAACACCACCGCGGTGGTCCTCGCCGCGGAGCCTGCGTTCGGTTTGGCTACGGCCTGGGTGGTGCTCGGTGAGAGGTTGACCCCGGCTGCCTGGGGAGGCGCCCTATTGATCCTCGGCGCGATCTACATCGTGATCACCAAACAGACCGACCCGGCCTGGATCGAGGCCGAATCAGTCACCCCGACTCATTGAGTGACCTGGTACTCCCCGGACTGAAGACGGCGGGCGAGACGCATCAGAAGCCTGATCCCCATCACACTGGCCAGAAAGCCCAGGGTCAGGATCACCGCGAATTCCGCAGCGGTGGTGTATGGGTTGGAGCAAGCCTGAAGACCGGCCGGACAGAGGCCCCAACCCGTCCCCCCGTCGAGGAGGTCGATCAACACCATGAGCGGAACCACCGCGATCCCGATGGCCAGCGCGGACAACACGAAGGTGCCAACACGTATCAACAACAACACCACTATGCCGAAACGGTAACCGGGTGACCCTGCAATCAGGCATACAATCGGTGTCAGTGCCCGTTTACTTCCAGGAACCGTTCACCGCCGAAGAGACGGCTGTCCTGGGCAGGTTCTTCACCAACGTCGATCGACCTGTCTTCGGATTGATCAACCTCCCCGAGGTGGTGAAGGGGGCCCTCTTCGCCCGCTACTCCCGTTCCTCCAAGTCGTTGCGCCGTCTCTTCCTCGACGAGTTCGTCACCGACGCCGACTTCGGGATCGACTCGATGACCGCCGTGATCGCCTCCGACCCGATGGGCTCGACCCAACACGCCGAACAGCTCTACCAAAGGATCTTCTTCGATTACGGCGACGACTCTGTAGCTCAACTCGGTGGCGCCCATCTGGCATGTGAGCAGGCGTCCAACCTGCTCACCAAGGTCTTGGAATGGGGTCGTCTCGCCGCCTATCTCGAACAGTCGACCCGTTACATCCGCTACGACGCCCCGCTCGGGGGAAGATTTCGATACCTGACACCGGACGAGGTCGAGAGCTCGAGGCACGCCGCTGCCTACACACGGCACATGCAACGGTCGTTCGAGGTCTATGCCCGCATGGTGGCGTACATGATCGGTGTCTACGAGGAGCGCCACCCCCTGACAGAAGACGAATCCAAGATGGTGTGGAATGCGACCATCCGGGCCAAGGCGTGCGACACCGTGCGCGGACTCCTGCCGGTCTCCACCCTCTCCAATGTGGGCATCTACGGAACGGGACAGGCGTACGAGATGGCGCTGGTCCGGATGCAGGCCAGCCCGGTGCGGGAGATCCGGGAGTACGGGGCGATGATGCTCTTCGAGCTCCGCAAGATCATCCCCTCCTTCCTCACCCGAGTCGATCTCGAGGATCGAGGGATGCGATGGTCACGCTATCTGGCGGATGTCCACGACGACCTGGAGGCAAGAGCCGTCCACCTCGGCCCTCCGTCCGATGTGGGGCCCTCGGTGACGCTCACCGACTGGGACCCCGACGCCGAGACCAAGATCGCCGCCGCGGCCCTATACGCGGTATCAGAGCTGCCTGATGAGGCCCTGCAACGACTGGTGGGGGAAATCACCGAGGCGGAAAAGGCGGAGTTGATCGCGGCCATGGTGGGACAGCGGGCCAACCGGCGTCACAAGCCGGGACGGGCGATGGAGCGAACCAGCTACCGATTCGACGTGAGCTGTGACATCGGCGCTTTTCGCGACCTGCAACGGCACCGTCTCATGACCCTCGAGTGGCAGCGCTTCTCAACCCGGCTCGGCTACGACCTTCCCGCAGACATCATCGAGCATGGGCTGGCGGATGAGTGGGTATCGGTGATGGACGATGCCGGGGAGCTCTACGAGACAATGCGCGCCGACACCGGATCCGAGATAGCGCAGTATGTGGTCCCCTTCGCCTACAACGTCCGATTCGTCATGGAGATGAGCCCGCGCCAGGCGTTTCATCTCATAGAGCTCAGAAGTCAGCCGGCTGGTCACCCTGCCTACCGCGCCGTGGCCCACGCCATGCACCGGGCGATCCGCGATGTTGCCGGGCATCATCTCATCGCAGATGCCATGACCTACGTGGACCACACCGACGTCGACCTGCGGCGATTGGAAGGCGAACGAAGAGCGGAGGCCCGGAGGACCTCCGCCGTCCTCCGTTCTCCGTAATCCGTCATCCTTGATCTGGAACGGAAAACGGACAACGGAAAACGGATAACGTCCCCCTATGGCCCAATTCGACGTAGACGCCATGCTGCGACGGTTCCAGGAGCGTGCCACGGCGGTCAAGGACCGTCCGCTGCCACCCGTTGCCGGTGACGAGCGCAAGCTGTTCATCGAGCAGGCGCAACGCGACTACACCGACTACGCACTGGTCGGCAATGCGATCTGGAGTGTCGAGGACGACCATCTCGTGCTCCGGATCCCCCTCAGCGGCAGCTGAAGGTTGAGGCGCGACCAGGTGCTCGAAAAACGGCTCCTCATCGTCTCGGGGAAGGGAGGCGTCGGGAAATCCGCAGTGAGCGCGGGTCTGGCCCTGCTCGCCCAACGACGCGGGAAGCGGGTCCTGGCGATGGAGATGGGCTCACCAGGTGGGTTGTCCGCCCATTTCGGGACCAGTTCCCTCGAGTTCGAGCCCAGGGAGGTCAGACCCGGGCTGCACGCGATGCGGATGGTGCGCTCCGACGCCCTTTTGGAGTACCTGGGAATCCAGCTCAACATCCGCGGCAGCACCGCCTTCGGGCCGTTCGCACGCGCCTTCGACGCCCTGGCCACCACGGCACCCGGGATCAGGGAGATAATCACGATCGGCAAGGCGCTCTGGGAAGTGAAGGAGGATCGGTGGGACGTGGTGATCGCGGACGCACCGCCCACCGGTCAGATCGGGTCTTACTTGCGTGCCCCCGTGACCATCGCCGAGCTGGTGCCTGGGGGCAAGGTGAGAGCCCAGGCTGACTTGATGCGTGACATCCTCGCTGACCCCGAAGTCACCGAGATGCTCCTCGTCACTCTCCCCGAAGAGCTGCCCACAACCGAGACCGAGGAGACGTTGGAGTGGCTGGCCGCCGAGAAGGTGATAGCCGCGCCCAGGATCATCGCCAACCGTGTCCTGGATGAGCTCACCGATCCATCGTCCCCGCCGGGCCCGCTCGGCGAGGCAGCCGAGCTTCATCGTTCGTTATGGGGCGAACAGCAGGAGTGGCTGCGGCGGCTTCCCCCCCAGCATCAACTCCCCTACCTGTTCGGTCTGTTCACCCCCGGTGAAGTGGCAGCCCGGATGTGCGACGAGTTCGAGGCGATCACATGACCACGACCCTTATCGTCACCGGCGCCGGGGGGGTCGGAAAGACCACGGTCGCGGCCGCCATCGCGATCAGGGCGGCGCGCAGCGGGATGAGAACCCTGGTGGTGACGGTCGACCCGGCGCGACGTCTCGCCGCCACGCTCGGAGTATCCGATCTCGGAAATGACCCACAGCCCCACGTCGATGAGCCCAACCTCTGGGCCGCGATGCTCGACGCGTCGGCGTCGTGGCGGGCGGTCGCCATGCGACATGCCGACCCCGCGGTGGCCACCAGGCTTGCCGACAACGAGTTCTTCCAGGCGGCCTCCGAGCACTTCCCGGCATCGCAGGCTTATGCCGCAGCCGATCAGGCGGTGACCTTCGTGCAGGCCAGGGCATGGGACTTGGTGGTGGTCGACACCCCGCCTTCGGGCGGTGGCATCGACTTCTTCACCGCGCCGGCCCAGATGGCCGATCTGGTGGGTGGCCGGTTGTTGCGTTGGATGACAGGAGGGCCCCTCCCTGGGCGTCGGCTCCTCTTCAATATCGCCGGCCGCCCCGTGCTCCGGGTTGCGGACTCGATCCTCGGCTCCGACCTTCTCGAGCGAGTCGCCGAGTTCCTGCTCGACCTTCGCACAACGTATGACGGAGTGTCACAGCGCGGCCGTGAGATCGAGCGGGTTCTTCGATCGGCGGCGATCCTGGTCATCACCACTTCCGACCCGGCGCCGGTCTGGGAAGCGATCAAGTTCTATAGGGCGTTGCCAAAGCTGGCCTCGACGCCGGCCGCGGTCGTCTTCAACCGGATCCTGCCCGAAGCTTGGGCAACGGCGTCGGTGCCTGGCGATGCTCCGCCGGCTCTGGCAAGCAACCTGGCCCGATGGAGCGCGGAGACTGTCCGCCAGCGGGACACCCGTGACGAGTTCTCCGCCCGATACGGGGCCCAGGTGGCGACGATCCCCTGGTCGATGATCCCGCCCAACTCCCTCGACAGCCTGGCGGGGATGCTGGACGACGCACACGAGATGCCATGGGGCTCATTTGGAATCGAATAGCGGGAATAGCCTTGCGGGCATGGCGAGCAGCGCCGCCTTCTTCGACCTCGACCGGACCTTGATCTCGGGTGCCTCTGCCCTTCCCTTTGGCATCGAGGCCTGGCGACAGGGCCTGGCCTCCGGAGCGGACTTGGGGAGATGGGCCATCGTCGCCATCTCCTTCAAGCTCACGGGAGACAAGGGCGAATCCACAGATGCCAAGGGGGACCTGCTCTCTGGAATGGGCGGCTCATCGGTACGGGCCCTGGAGAGCGTGGGGGCCGCCGTCATGCCCAAGCTCGTGGCCAGGGTGAGACCCGAGGCCCGCAAGTTGCTCAAGATGCATCACGAGGCCGCTCGCGACACGTGGATCGTCTCGGCTTCTCCGCACGAGATCGTCGAGCCGCTGGCCCGCTCCCTCGGAATGACCGGCGCCATCGGCACTCGGATGAAGGTCGTCGCCGGGCATTACACCGGTGAACTGGACGGCCCCTTCGTCTACGGAGTCGGCAAGGTCGAAGCCCTCGAAAAGCTCTCCTCCGACCTCGGCTACGACCTGGAACGGAGCTACGCCTATTCCGACTCCGTGTCCGATCTCCCGATGCTGAAGATGGTGGGTCATCCGGTGGCGGTCAATCCCGACTCCGAGTTGGAGCGGGTGGCCCATGAGAGAGGCTGGCCAGTGGTCATCTTCGCCCGGCGCACCAAACGGGCGGTGGCGATGACTGTCATGGGGACGCTAGGGGCAGCCGCCGCAACCGGTGCCTACGCGCTGGGCCGGCGCCACGGACGGGCCAGCGCACTGGCCCGGATCCGCCAAGAACAGAGCGCGCCCCATCGGCGCTGACTCAGATCACGGCCCTCTGGCCGAGTAGCTCTTTGAGCTCGGCGAACAGCGCGGACCTCGGCTCGACCCGATGGGTGTCGCTGAGTCGGAGGACCTTGGTCCCGCTGTCACTCAACATGTGGAGGAACACCGTGGCCGAGCCTGGATGATTGGCGAGTATCCCTTTGAGCCTGGTGACGATCTCGGGCGAGAGACGGGTGGCTGCCACCTGGAGTCGGACCGAGTAGTCGTCCCTGACCTCGAGTTCCTTGATCTCTCTGGCGATGACTTTGACATCGTCGCCCCGGTTGTCGAGGTTCCCGACCACCACCACGACCGCGTCCTCGACGATGGCCGGGCCGAAGTCGTGGACCGTGCGGGGGAAGGCCATGACTTCTACCGAGCCCTCCAGATCCTCCAATTGGAAGAAGATCATCGGATCCCCCTTCCGGGTCCAACGGCGGGTGATCGAGGCGACCAGACCGCCGACCGTCACCGACATTCGATCGGCCATCTCCTCGAGGTCACGAATCCCGTTGGTGGTGGCGGCGGCGAGGGAAGGGCCGATAGCCAGGAGGGGATGGTCCGACACATAGAGGCCGAGCATCTCTTTCTCGAACCCGAGCGTGATCTTCTGCGGCCAATCCAGAGCCGGGATTTCGATTCGACTCTCGCGGACGGCCTCGGTGTCACCGGCAAACAGGCTGAACTGGCCCATGTCCTCATTTCGCCGCCGTTCCACGGTGGCGTCGAGGATCTGCTCATAGACCATGGCCAGGCCCCGGCGAGGATCCCCGGAGGCGTCGAAGGCGCCGGCCTTGATCAGCGACTCCATGGTCCTCTTGTTGAGAGCGGTGACGTCAACCCGGTCCACGAAATCCTGGAGGGATGGGAATGGCCCTTTGGAGCGGGCCTCGATGATCCGCTCAACCACACCATCACCGACATTGCGCACTGCAGAGAGGCCGAAGCGGATTCGACCGTCGTGAACAGTGAAATCGCTGCCCGACTCATTCACATCGGGGACCAAGACCTTGATCCCCATTCGGCGGCACTCGTTGAGGTATACCGCAGTCCGATCCTTGTCCTTCTTGGTCGCGGTGAGCAAGGCGGCCATGTATTCGGCGGGGTGATGCGCCTTGAGGTACGCAGTCTGATAGGCGACCAACCCGTAGGCCGCGCTATGCGAGTTGTGGACGACGAAGTCGTCGGCGACGAAGTTGTGGGTGCCCGGGACTTCAACGTCGTAGGTCATCTCCAATCCGTCGGGCACGATGGACACAACCCGATCCCACCACACATCGGCATCGGCCAGCTCGCGAAGCTCCGTCGACTCGAAGGCTTTCGCCATTGCCGCGATCGTATCCCGCCGGTAGCCCCTCTTCCGAGGGTCGAGAGAATGGACCAGCTTGGGGGTGAAGCCTCCCGAAAGGCAGAGCTCCTTCAGCGAACGTCCGGACTCGGTCATGGCCCGTGTCGCCTCGGCGCGAATCAACGGAAATACCTGCCGTGCCGGCACTTGATCGTGGGTCGAACGGACGTTGTTGGCCGCAGGGGCGAGGGCCATCAAGTTCTCCAGATCGGTGCGACGCTTTCCCACGAGGTAGGGGCCGATCATCGTCGCGAACCGTGACAGGCCCTCGTCTGTAATCACATGTATCTGGTATCCGGGCCTCCGACCGCCCCTGTAGCGGAAGCTCTTGGCGGACAGGGTGTTGCGAATCCCGAGACGCAACAGGAGGTGAGCGACCTGTTCCGCCAGAACCGGCGAGGAGGTGGCGTAATAGATTGTTTGAGAACCCGAGCTCGACCGATTACAGCACCCATCGCCGGACCACATGGCGGCGAGCAGCCGTGCGAGCTGGCTCCGAGGCAATCCATCGACGGAGTCGGGAAGCCGCTTGTCGATTGCACCTTTGTGACGCAGGCCAGATCTCTCGATGAACTCCACCGCTCCACTCGGCCGACGGAGGTCCACCCTGGCGGCGTACAACGACACTGCTGACTTTGACCGATCAACGGTCGCTCGGGTGTTCTCGAAGCCCTCCATGGCGGAGACGGCGTCTTGCACAACCTCCTCGTCGCCCGAGTAGATATAGAAACTGGACGGATGACAAGTGTTGCCCTCGGCGATGACATACCCGAGGAGAGTTAGCTCGGGCGGCGTCATCGACGTGGTCGGCAGCCAGTCGAGACCGGCACTGATGGCTACGAAATCCTCAGTCCCCAACTCTTCCAAGGGACGCCACCCCGAGACGGTTCGGAACGGGTGGTTGCCGGTGGCGCGGATCGTTCTCCCGGATCTGGTGGTGAGTTTGAAGACAGGTTTGACCCCGTTCTGCCAGATGTTGCTAGGTGAGCCCAGAACTCGCATCCAACCGTCCAACGAGGCGATCGAAGGCATCACCCGGCCGTCATAGAGCTCGCGCAATGTCCGGATCGCCCCGGTCTCCGCCTCGACCACGGTGGTGTCGCCTGTCAAGCACCGGTTGAAGCCGTACCCCGCAAAGTGCTCGATGAGACCGAAGATCTCCTTGCCGACCGCCTCGGTGTGACCCTGGCTCATGCATCCCTGGACGAACCTCTGCTCCTGGGCAACCATCTCCTTCTTGATCTTCTTGCCCATGGCCCGGCGCAGATCGTCGGCTTCGACCATCGAGTAGCCGGCCATCTCCTGGGCAACGGTCATCACCTGCTCCTGGTACACCATGATCTGGTAGGTGTCCGCCAGCTTGTCGGTCAGCGCCGGATGCAGCTGTTCCACCTCGGCGCGGCCGTTCTTGCGATCGGCGTAGAGGTTGTGCATGTTGGCCCCCATGGGGCCGGGGCGATACAGGGCAACCGAGGCGATCACGTCGTTGAATGAATCGGGTTTCAGGGATCTGATCAGGGAGCGCATCGCCGTGCCCTCGAGCTGGAACACCCCGATGGTGTGGCCGCTTTGCAGGAGCTCAAAGGTTTTCTCGTCATCGAGCGGAACCGAGTCGATGTCGACCCGGCTCCCACTGGTCTCCTCGACAAGTTCCAGGCACCGCTCGATTATCGAAAGGTTGCGGAGACCGAGAAAGTCCATCTTCAGCAGCCCGAGCGACTGCACCCCGTACATCTCGTATTGGGTCACGACCTCCGCCCCTTCACCCTTTTGCTGGATGGGAACGATGTTGATCAACGGCTCTGGCCCGATCACAACGGCCGCGGCATGGATCGAATCCTGGCGACGCAACCCTTCGACCCCTCGAGCGGCGTCAACCGTCTCCCGCACCGCGTCGTCGGCCTCATAGAGCTCGCGGAGCCCCTGAGCGTTGGCATACCAGTCCTTGATCGTGGAATCGGCGTCTGCCGGTGGCGGGGTGAGAACCTGGTCCAGGGTTGGCTCCCGACCCAGGATGGAAGGCGGCATGGCCTTGGCGATTCGGTCGCCGACTCCGTACGCGTGACCGAGAACACGGGCCGCATCCCGAATCGCCTGCTTCCCCTTGATCGTCGAGAAGGTCACGATCTGGGCAACCCGGTCGGAGCCGTACTTCTGAGCGGCGTATTTGATCACGTCGGCCCGATACCGCTCGTCGAAGTCCATGTCGATGTCGGGCATCTCTCTGCGCCCCGGGTTGAGGAAGCGCTCGAAGATCAGGCCGTATGCGAGCGGATCGAGGTCGGTGATGCGCAGGCAGTAGGAGACGATCGATCCGGCCGCCGAGCCCCGGCCGGGCCCAACCCTTATTCGATTCTCGCGGGCATATCGGATCAGGTCCCACACAATCAGGAAGTAGGCGGAGAAGCCCATCTCCTCGATGATCTTCAGCTCGTGCTCGACCCGGTCCCAGACTTCAGGGGCGGGGTCCGGCCCGTAGCGTTCCCGGGTTCCCTGGTCGACGAGTTTCCTCAGATAGGTGAGCTCCGTCTCGCCAACCGGCACCGGGAAATGCGGAAGCAGGATCTTGCCAAACTCGAGCTCGACCTCGGCCCGCTCGGCTATCCACAAGGTGTTGTCACATGCTCCCGGGAACGAGTCGGAAGAGAACAATTGACGCATCTCGGCCGACGTCTTGAGGTAGTGATCGCTCCCCTCGAATCGAAGCCGCCCGGGGTCGCTCCGCAACGAGCCGGTCTGGATGCAGAGCAGGACGTCCTGGGCGTCGTGCTCGGCGCGCCGTGTGTAGTGGGCGTCATTGGTCGCCAGCAGCGGTGCTCCCGCCTGCTTCGAGATCGCCAGGAGGTCGGGCATGATCGCCTTTTGTGCTGCCAACCCGTGGTCCTGGATCTCGATGAAGAAGTTGTCGCTCCCGAAGATGTCCTGGAACCTCCCGGCAGCAGCCAGGGCGGCATCGAAGTCACGCACCTGTCCCTGGTTGCCTTCCTCGCTCATCGACTCCGGGGCGAGGAGCTGGGGCACCAACCCGCCGAGACAACCCGAGGTGGCGATGATCCCCTCGGCATGCTCCGACAACAGATCGAAGTCCATCCTTGGCTTGTAGTAGTAGCCCTCGAGGTAGGCCTTGGACGAGAGCTGCAAGAGGTTTCGGTAACCGACCTCGTTCTCGGCCAGGAGGTTCATGTGGTAGCGCTTGTTGGCGCTGCCCAGGGGCCGATCGAACCGAGACCCATCGGTGAAATAGGCCTCGATCCCGATGATCGGCTTGATCCCTGCCTCCCGGGCCGCCTTGACGAAGTCGACTACCCCATAGAGGACGCCGTGGTCGGTGATGGCGATTGCAGGTTGCCCGTCGGCGGCTGCCGCAGTGACCACGTCGGTGATACGGGCCGCGCCGTCGAGCATCGAGTACTCGGTGTGAACGTGAAGGTGGGCGAATGACACGGCTGTCATTTCACACTACCTCAGATCGAGACCGCGACCGCGGCCAGAGCCGCCACCGCGAAACCGACCGCGGTCCGAAAGGCGATCGCCTGCGGGCCCTGGATCTTCCCCCAGATCTCACCGATGACGAACCCGGTGATCAACCCTCCGAGGTGGGCCTGCCAGGAGACGCTGGGGAAGATGAACGGAATGGCGGCATTGATCACCAACAGGACCCCGAGCTGGTTGAGTATCGCTCGGCCGTAGATCGTGTTGCGCCGGTGAAGTGCCCAGTTCAACCAGATCCCGAACAACCCGAAGATCGCCCCCGACGCCCCGACCGCAACAGCGTAAGGCCCGCCGAAGTAGTACACCGCCACTCCCCCGACTGCGGCCGAGGCGAGATAGAGACTCACGAACGGCCAGGTGCCGACACCGCGCTCCACCTGGGGCCCGAGCACCCAAAGTGCCCACATGTTGAACAGGAGGTGGGTGATGGAGCCATGGAGCAATACAACGGTGAAGATCCGCCACCATTCGCCGGCTGCCAACGCTTGGTTGTCGTGGGCCAGCGCGTTGATGATCTGGTCGCCAAAGGCACCGAAACTGGTCACTAAGAAGAAGAACACCGAGAGCCCGATGAACACCTTGGTGGCAGGGGCGCCGGCGGCCGCCGCCCCCGGTCGGGACACCGGCTTGATGACCTCTTGCACCCCCTCCTCGCGCATGCATTCGGGGCAGCGCTGACCGACCGTGGCATCGATCGAGCAGGAGGCACAGATCGGACGCCCACAGTGGCTGCATGCCAGCAACGTGTGGCGATCGGGATGCCGGTAGCAAACCGGGGCCTCGGTGGTGTGATCCTGGGTCACGGCGGAGACGGTAGAGCCATCAATCGCTTACCGGCTCATCCCCCGGCCCGAGACTCTCCAGGACCCTTGTGAGATCGGGCGGGAGCGGTGATTCAACCTCGATCGTCGCCCCCGAGTCGGGGTGGGCCAGCCGCACTCGACGGGCATGAAGGAAGACCCGGGGCACTTTGACTCTGGTGTTGAACGGGGAGTAGGTCCGGTCCCCGATCACGGGATGGGCGATGGCAGCCAGGTGAACCCGTATCTGATGAGTTCTTCCGGTGTCGAGGCGGACCTCCAACAGGGTCACCTCGTCATCGGGATATTCGGCGATGACCTCGTAATGGGTGATCGCAGGCTTTCCAGTCGGGATGACCGCGCGACGCGTGGGACGGGAGGGGTCGCGTCCGATCGGCGCATCGATCGTCCCGGTTGGAACCGGGAAGAGACCATGGACCAGAGTCAAATAGGTTCGTCCGATTCTCCTTGCGGCCAGGTCCGCACTCAATGACCGATGGGCGGCCTGAGTCCGGGCCACGATCAGGGTGCCCGAGGTGTCCTTGTCGAGACGATGGATCAAACCCCAGCGACCCGGTTCACCGACGCCTTCCAACTCGGGGTAACGATTGAGGAGCCCGGCGGCGAGAGTCCCTTCTTTCGTCCCTGAGCCGGGATGGACCACCACACCGGCCGGTTTGTCGATCACCAGGAGGGCGTTGTCTTCGTAGAGGACTTCGAACGCCACGTCTTCGGGTTGAAGCCCCACCTCGGCGATCGGGTGCGGTGTCTCGATCGTGGATCCGGTTCGGACTCGGTCACGAGGGCGGGCCGGGAGCCCTTCGAGGAGGACGCCGCGGTCCAGGAGCTGGCGTGCGACGAGACGACTCACCCCCAGAAGCGAGGACAGCGCCTTGTCCACCCGCGCCCCATCGAGTGCCTCCGGCACTTCGAGGGTCAGCGAATCCGCCATGATTGGATCAGTAGCAGAACGACGGCAATCGTGATCGACATATCAGCGAGATTGAAGGTGGGGATCCACCAGAGGTCGATCCAGTCGATGACCTTGCCGTCGAGAAGCCCAGGTCCGCGGAAGACTCGATCGGAGAGGTTGCCAAGAGCGCCGCCGATGATCAGGCCAAAGGCAATCACCTCCATGCCGGGGCGGGCGTGACGCAATGCCCAGAGCAATCCGATCGTCACCCCTATGGCGGCAACCCCCAGGATCGGCCCGGCATTCTGCAATGAGCCAAAGGCGGCACCGGCGTTCTCCGTGTAGGTGAAAGTGAGGAACCCGGGAATGATCTCTACCGGGTTGTCGATGAACCGAATCGAGGCCCACCTTTTGGTCACGGCGTCCCCGAGCACCACGACGGCAGCGATGCCAACCGCGAGGAGATAGCGACGGGTCAACTCTTGCGTGCGCAGTCGACGCAGAGAGTCACGTAAGGCAGGACGTCGAGACGGGCCATCGGAATCGGCTTGCCACAGCTCTCACAGATCCCGTAACTCCCACGTTCGATGTTGTCGAGAGCCCGCTCCACCTTGCCCAACAGATCGACCGTGTTCTGCTCGATGGAGAGCTCCTTCTCGTACTCGAACTTCATCGAGCCGGCCTCGGCGTTCCCCGGATCGGGGCTGCGATCCGAGGAGCTTTCGGTCAGCCGGGCTTCCTCGAGTTCGAGCTCGTAGTCCCGGATCATGACCTGGAGACGGTCACGCTCGGCTTCGAGACGTCTCCGATACCGCTCGACCGTCGATTTGGCGAGATTTCTGGCCACCATTCAACCTCGTAAAGGGCGGGAACCTTATCAATTCCCTGGTTCAACGTCACAGGGGGACCGAGACCCTACGATTCCCGGTCCCAACACCCGAAAGATTGTCCTTGACCAACGAGACCGGATTCCAAAGGGTCGACCCCGCGGTCGACATCCCCCGCCTTGAGGAAGCGGTGCTCGCCCTGTGGCGTGACACCGATGCATTCGCTGAATCCGTGCGTCGACGCCCTGCCGATCAGGAGTACGTATTCTACGACGGTCCTCCCTTTCCCACCGGCAGCCCACATTACGGCAACCTGCTGGCCGGTGTCATCAAGGACATGGTGCCCCGCTATTGGACCATGAGGGGCTATCGGGTGGAGCGCAGATTCGGCTGGGATACCCACGGCCTTCCGATCGAGATGGAGGTCGAAAAGCAGTTGGGCATCTCAGGGCCGCGCCAGATAGCCGATTACGGGATCGACCGCTTCAACGAGGCGTGCCGGGTCGGGGTTCAGGCCAACACCGCGGCTTGGGAGACCTTGACCGAGCGCATTGGGCGATGGGTCGATTTCGAGAACGACTACAAGACGATGGACCCCGATTTCATGGAGACTGTGTGGTGGGTATTCAAACAGCTCTGGGACAAGGGCCTCATCTATCAAGATTTCAAGGTGCTCCCCTATTCGTGGGGCGCCACCACCCCCCTCTCGAACTTCGAGGCCAATCTCGACTATCGAGACGTGGAAGACCCCTCGATCACTGTTCGATTGGCCGTGCTCGAAGGCAACGACACGGTGGCTTCCGGCGACTATCTCCTCATTTGGACCACCACTCCGTGGACCCTGCCGGGCAACCTGGCGGTGGCTGTCGGCGAGGACCACGACTACTTGAGGATTGCCGACAACGGTGACCATTACTGGGTCGCGGCGGCCAGGGCCCCCTCCGTCTTCGGCGACCGGGTGGAGATCGTGGCCCATGCCAAGGGGCGGGACCTGCTCGGAGTCTCCTACGAGAGCCCTTTTGACTATTTCGCCGACAAACGCGAGCAGGGAGCGTTTCGGATCATTGCCTCCGGCGAGGTCTCCGTCGACGAGGGCACAGGTTTGGTGCACATGGCACCCGCCTACGGAGAGGTCGACTTCCTGGCCCTTCAGGCCGCCGGGCTCGAGGTTCTCGTCGACCCCGTTGACGAAGGCGGTTCGTTCACCGACGAGGTTCCCGACGTTGCGGGAGTGAACGTGAAAGAAGCCGACGCCACCCTGATCAAGCTCCTCAAGGCATCGGGCAAGCTGGTTCACGCCGGGCGGGTCGTCCATTCCTACCCCTTCTGTTATCGCACCGGCACCCCATTGATCTACAAGGCGATCCCCACCTGGTTCGTGGCGGTGGAACAGTTCCGCGACCGCATGGTCGAGCTCAACGACACGGTGCACTGGGTCCCCGAATACGTCGGATCACGCCGCTTCGGGAATTGGCTCGCCAGTGCACGCGATTGGGCGATCAGCCGCAACCGATACTGGGGCTCGTGCATCCCCGTCTGGGAATGCGACTCATGCGAGGAACAGGTGGCCGTTGGCTCCCTCGATGAGTTGAAACGGCTCTCGGGGCAACGCCCGACCGATCTCCACAAGCACATCATCGACCAGATCACCTGGGCGTGTGCCGGTTGTGACGGTGTCATGACCCGGATCCCCGAGGTTCTCGACTGTTGGTTCGAATCGGGCTCAATGCCGTATGGGATCGGTCACTACCCATTCGAGAACACCGAGCGATTCGAGGCCACCTTTCCCGCCAAGTTCATCGCAGAAGGCCTCGACCAGACCCGCGGCTGGTTCTACACCCTCATGGTGCTCTCCACAGCCCTCTTCGACCGGCCCGCGTTCGAGAACTGCGTGGTCAACGGGCTGATCCTGGCCGAGGACGGTCGCAAGATGTCGAAGAGCCTCAAGAATTACCCGGACCCTTCGGAGATCTTCGACCATCTCGGCGCCGACGCCCTCCGCGCCTTTCTCATCAACTCCTCAGTGCTGCGCGCCGAGCCGTTGCGCTTCAGCAAGGAGGGGGTGGCCGACGTGGTGCGGACGGTGCTCCTGCCGCTGTGGAACACCTACAGCTTCTTCACCACATACGCAGAAGCGGACGGGGTCACGATCGCCGACTTCGAAGCGGCGCCCCCTCCTGGCGAGCGCCCGGAAATGGATCGATGGATCCTCTCGGTCCTCCAAAGCCTGGTCGAGGAGGTGAACACCCAGATGGAGGGCTACTACCTGTACAACGTGGTGCCCCCGATCCTCGGCTTCATCGACCACCTGACCAACTGGTACGTGCGTCGGTCACGGAGGCGTTTCTGGCGGGCCAGAGGTGTCTCGGGTGAGGGCGACACCGACAAGGTCGCCGCCTTCGCCACGCTCTACGAGGTGTTGACCACCTTCGTCGAGGTGCTGGCGCCGATCCTGCCCTTCATCACCGAGCACCTCTACCAGGACCTTGTGGCCCGTCACGACCCCACTGTGGTTCGCAGCGTCCATCATCGGGACTATCCCGAAGCACGGGAGTCTTTGATCGACACCGAGCTCGAGGCCTCGATGGAGGTGGTCCGTGAAGTCGTCCGCCTCGGGCGGAACCTGCGGAAGAGGGAAGGACATCGGGTTCGCCAGCCCCTGGCCGGTCTCACCGTTCTCACCCATGACCCCGAGATCGCAGCCGCAGTCCGGGCTCATGGCGACATCATCACCGAAGAGCTCAACGTCAAGCAGGTGACCGCCACCGGTGACGAGTCCGCACTCGTCGATCTCTCAGCCAAGGCCAACTTCAGGAAGCTGGGGCCGGCGTTGGGATCGAGGATGCGGACCGTGGCCGCGGGGATTGCCGCGCTCACCGCCGACGAGCTGGAGCAGATCCTGGACGGCGGGTCGATCGAAGTCGCCGGGCACCGTGTCGCCCTCGACGACCTCATCGTCGAACGGACCCCGATCGGGGGCGTGATCGTGGAAACCGGCGCCGAATTCGCCTGCGCCCTCGACACCACCCTCGATACGGCGCTGATTCTCGAAGGGATTGCTCGTGAGATCGTGAGCCGGGTCCAACGCCTGCGACGTGAAGCCGCTCTCGACGTCTCCGACCGGATCGCGGTGACCTGGAACAGTGCCGACCCGGAGGTGGGCAGAGCCTTTGCCATCCACCACGATGTCATCGCCGGCGAAGTCCTCGCCAAATCGATCACTTCATCGAGCGTTCCAGTGGGTGAAGAGTTCGATCTCGACGGTCAGGCCGTCTGGCTCGCCATCGAACATGCCGGCTGATCGCCTCAGTCGGTGGCTGAGGGCTCCTCGTCCTCATCTTCGGACTCCATGTCGCCCTCGGCTGAATCGCCCTGCGAAGCATCCTCCAACTCGAGCTCGACAGCGGCCCCTGCTTCGGAATCGGCATCGCCTTCCGAGTCTGCGGCGGTGGCGCTGACCTCGACGCTGTCGAGGTCCAACTCGGTCGTCTCTCCGATCTCCGAATCGGCCTCTTCCGCCTCCTCGACGATGACCACGACATCATCGACGTCGTGGTCGTCTCCGGAGTCGGCGTCCAGATTGGCGGCGGCCGCGGCATCCATTTCGACCGAGTCGATCGTGGAGTCCATCTCGTCGAGCTTGTCGGCCACAGTCGTGGCAAGCAGAGCAAGCTGATTCCTGACCCCGGCGACCAGGACGCCCAACTCCGCCATCTCCACCTCGGCTTCCGCTCGCCGTTGTGCACGGTCGGCCTCAAACGAGTCGGCTTCGGCGTGGGCCTCACTCAGAACCCGATCCGCTTCGGCACGGGTTTCTGTGAGCAACCGCTCCGCCTCGACCCGAGCCTCCTCCATGGTGCCGTCGGCGGCCTGTTGGGCCAGGATGAGCACGCGACCCACCGACGCCTCATCACTTCCTCCACCCGCTCCCTTGATCTGTTCGAGCTCGGCGATCTTCGCCCTGGCGGCTGTGAGCTCGCCGTTCAGGTCGCGCAGCGCAACCACGATCTCGTCGAGGAAGTCGTCCACCTCGTCGAGGTCGTAACCGCGGAGGGCGGTTGAAAACGTCTTGTGCTCGATGTCGGATGGTGTGATTGGCATCATTGAACCTCTCGGGTTGGCTACGAGGATACGAAACCTGTCCGCCGGCTCCAAGGATCAGCCGACACTATTCAGAACCCGGATCAGGATATTGATTCCCACGAGCAGCACGATCGGAGTCAGGTCGAGCATGCCGCCACCCAGGCGAAGCGGCGGGATCACCCTTCGCAAGGGAAGGATCACCGGGTAGATGATCCGGTCCAGGAACAGCGAAACCCTACCCAACGGGTGTGTCGAGGAGGTGGGGATCCAGGAGAGGATCACCCACGCCAGCACCGCGTAGAAATACACCTGGAGGATCAGGACGATGATTCCGACGGGGTCCAAGGTCAATCGTCGAGATCGTCGATCTCGTAGGCCCCAAGGTTGGTCAAACGACGCTTCTCGTCCCTGCTCAGGACGACCCTCGGAGGCAGCACCAGCACCAGGCCGTCACCCACCTTTCGCATCGAACCGTCCAGCGCATAGATGAGCCCCGAGGAGAAATCGACAACCCGCCGCACCAGGTCCGGAGTGGCCCGCCTCAAGTCGAGCACCACAGGGGTGCGGTCGCGCACGCGGTCGGCCAGGATACGGGCGTCACCGAACTCCTCCACCACCAGGATGTCGGATTGAATCTCAACCGGTCGCACCAGGCCGATGGTATCGGATGAGCCGGCGCGGCTCTGCGGGCGGGTGGCGGCCCGAGCCGTCGGAGGTGGCTCGACCCGGCGACTCTGCGGAATCACCTCCACGGGGCGGCGACCGGTCTCTTCGACAACAACGTCCTGCGCTCGATCGCCGGCCTCTTCATCTATTTGGTCCTCGTCCACCAAGCCGAGATAGATGAGAGCTTTTGAAAAGAGTGACATTCACCCACTCCAAACTCAGATTCGAGGGCCAAAGATAGCCCGTCCGACACGGATCAACGATGCACCCTCTTGGATCGCGATCTCGAAATCGTCGGTCATCCCCATCGACAACTCCCGAACCTGGCCATGGAGTTCCATGAGCTGGTCCCTCATATCGCGCAGATTGCGAAAATGAGCGCGCATCTCGTCCGGGTCGTTGTCGAGTGGCGGGATCGCCATCAGCCCCCGCACCTCGACACCGAGGTCGAGGAGCGTCTCGAGGAGCGACTCCACACCGTCCACCTCGACGCCCGCCTTCTGCGGCTCGGACCCGATGTTCACCTGGATGAGGACCGGCGGGGGGAGGCCCATCCCCTTGACCCAGGACAACGCGAGCGAGGCGCGGTCCATGGAGTGAAGCAAGTAAGTGACGGGACGCACAAGACGTGTCTTGTTCGTTTGCAGGGCGCCCACGAAATGCCATCGGATGTCGTCGGGAAGAGCCGCGGCCTTCTCCGCCAACTCCTGGGCCCGATTCTCACCGAAGTCACGGTGACCCGCTTCATACACTTCTTCGATGGCGGACACGGGTTTGGCCTTCGAGATGGCGACCAAGGTGATCTCGGATGGGTCCCGGCCACAGCCGCGGGCGGCGGCTGCAATCCGATCCACGACCTCCTGATAGCTCATGGCAGCCATCCAATCGTCGCCAGTCGTGACGACGTTTGATCACCGCGATGGCTGAACCAACCGGGCTCATGCAGCGTGCAGCAATCGGCGCTCCAGATCTCCAGATCCGCTAGTTCCGACAGGATGAAAGCGGGAAGGTCGACCGAGGGTGTCGCCCAGCTCGTCCGGGCCCTGAAGTCGCCGAACTGGGCGCCAACCTCTTCAGCCACTTCGAAACAGCATGATCCGATGCCGGGGCCGATGGCGGCGCGAATCGGGGCATGACCGGATTCGGCCATCGCGGCACGGAGCCGGGTCACCAACCCGGCCCGGGCCCCCCGCCACCCGACATGAGCCACGCCCACCGCTTCTGGTGAATGGAGCACGACACCGAAGCAATCTGCGGTGAAGACGGCCAACGGGAGTAAGCGAACCGTGGACCAGAGCCCGTCGCCGTCACCGACCTCCCCCGGCCCGTCCGCGCGACGAACCGTCTCCCCATGGACCTGATGAGTCGTCGCCCACTCTTTTGGCAGGTGCAGGGCGTTGGACACGTCGGCTCTTGACCTGAGATCCAACCGCTGGTCACCGTCCCCGGCCTCGGTGAACGCAACCCCGTCCACACCGGGGGGTCGGATCATCCCTGGACGAAGGTCGGGATGTCGAGTAGGTGTTCGTCACGATCTGCGGCGATGGAGGACAGGGTGGAACGGCTGGCGGTGCCTCGTTGGCCGCGGCGAACCTCGAACCCGGCGGCGATCACGGTGACTTTCATCTCCTGATCGAGATCGTCGTCCACAATCGCCCCGAAGATGATGTCGGCATCCTCATGCGCATGGTCGGCGACCACCCGGGCCGCCTCGGTGGCCTCATGCAGGGTCATCTCCGAAGGGCCCGCAACCGAGAGGAGCACCCCTTTTGCCCCTTCCATCGAAGTCTCGAGCATGGGGCTCGCGATCGCCCTCTCCGCGGCCTGCCTCGCCCTGTTCTCACCGGTGGCCCGGCCAATTCCCATGACCGCCGAGCCGGCGCCCGCCATGATTGTCCGCACGTCGGCGAAATCGACGTTGATCAACCCCGGGGTGGTGATCAGATCGGTGATGCCGGTGACCCCGCTCATCAACACGTCGTCGGCAAGGCGGAAGGTTTCGCCAATGGGCGCATCCGGGTCACCCACATCGAGGAGCCGATCGTTGGGGATGACGATCAAGGTGTCGACTGCGTCCTTCAGGGCTTCGATTCCCTGCTCGGCATAGGTCGCCCGTCGTCTTCCCTCAAACCCGAACGGCCGGGTGACGATGCCGACGGTGAGGGCGCCGACCGAGCGGGCGACCTCGGCCAGGATCGGGGCGCCACCAGTCCCGGTGCCACCACCTTCGCCCGCCGTGATGAACACCATGTCCGAGCCCTTCAGGGCCTCTTCCAACTCGGCCCGATGCTCCTCGGCAGCAGCCCGTCCGATCTCGGGATTGGCGCCGGCACCCAGGCCCTTGGTCACCTCGCGCCCGATGTCGAGCTTGACATCGGCGTCACTCATCAGCAGCGCCTGGGCGTCGGTGTTGAGGGCGATGAACTCCACGCCCCGGACCCCGGCCTCGACCATCCGGTTGACGGCGTTGACTCCACCGCCGCCGATTCCCACTACTTTGATCACGGCCAGATAGCCGCCACTCGATGTACTCACGGATACCTCCAAGGGAAAGCGAAAGCTGAAGTAGAGGTTTAACGGTCGGCCCGAGCTAAGTAAACCCCAAACCTCTAACGCTCAAGTACAGCTTCAGGGTTCACGGTGGTGGCGGTGTGATCGCGGGATGTGCCGGGGCGATCAGATTCAGGACTGATCCCGGGGGCGGTCCCTCCCCCAGCAGAGCGGTGAGAGTCCTCGCCTTGGCGCCCATCTCCACCGCCCGGCCCAATCGCACCTCGTAACCCGACACCTCTCCCCAAAACTCGCCATTGCCGCTCATCCGGATCGTGGTTCCCGCCCGCAGCGGTTCCGGCAATCCGGCGACGAATTCCAACGCACCGAGCAGGTCGCGGACCGCCTTGCCATCGGCCGGAGAGGCCTCGGGCAGTCGGATCCAGGCCATTTCGCCATCAGGGGTCTGCGCCGAGGGCAATGCGACCCCGTCGAGAGCGTGATGTGCCCAGCCAGCCTCGGTCTCCACCCAGGCCAACGCGACCCGCTCCTCGACCTGGACGATCACACGGTCGGGCCAATCTCGCATCACAGAGGCGCTCTTCACCCAGGGATCGGCCAACAGGGCCTGCTGCACCCGTTCCGGCCGGATCAACATCATCGGGGTCCCTGCGACCACACCGAGATCGGCGAGAGCGCCGTGGGTTTCGCTGGCGGTGACCCCTGTGGTCACGACCTCATCCACGCTGAGCCATGGCGACAGCACGACCCAGATGGCAACGCCTCCCAGGACGGGAGCGATCATGAGCTTGAGAAGCCGACCGATGTTGCGGCGGGCTCGGTCCTCGGCGACCACCTGGCGCCGCTCTTTGAGTCTTGGATCGATGGTCATTCCTCGAATCCCACGAATTGGATCTCTGGCTCAAGAATGGTGCCCGTTTCCTCGAAGACGCGGTCTTTCACCATGCCGACCAGCGCGAGGATGTCCGCCGATCTCGCCTCAGGGCCTGCCACGAAGAAGTTGGCGTGCTTCTTCGACACCGAGACGTCCCCGACCTTCAAGCCCTTGAGGCCTAGCGAATCGATCAACTCCCCGGCACTGGTCCCGGTTGGGTTCTTGAAGACACTCCCCGCATTGAAAGTCCCGCCGGGCTGGTGATCCCGACGCCATCTCGTGATCCGCCTCAGCTCCTGGAGGCCCGCTTCGACGTCACCCTCCTCGGTGGCGAATGTTGCCCCGGTCACGACGTCGGTCGGCCTCAGGTTGGAGTGCCGGTACCCGAAGTCGAGGTCGTCGGGGCTGCGTGATGACAGGGACCCGTGTCGAAGGTCGAGGATGGTGGCCTCGATCAGACGGTCCCTGGTCTCGTGCCCGAAGCAACCGGCGTTTTGGCGAACCGCGCCCCCAACGGAGCCGGGAACCCCGACGAAGAACTCGAGCCCGGTGCGACCGGCATTCACCGTGACCCTGGCAAGCTGGGGCAGCGAAACCGCCGGGCCCGCCGTGATCACGGAACCGGCGATGGCGATGGCGCCGAATCCGGAGCCAAGACGGATCACCAGCCCCGGGAAGCCACGATCGGCGACAACGAGGTTGGAGCCGCGGCCCAGCACCAGGACCGGGATATCGGCAAGGTCCACGGTCGCTGCCAGATCCTGCAGGCTCGCCAGGTCGTGGCAAACAGCGAAGTAACGGGCCGGGCCTCCTGCCTTGTAGGTGGTGTGGGGGCCGAGCGGAACGTCCTTGGCGACGACGCCGCGTGCCACCAGGTCCTCGAAACCGCTCATCTGCCCTCGGCAAGCATCGCGGCCAACTCGGTGGGGAGCAGTGTGATGTCTCCCGCACCCATGGTCAGCACCAGATCGCCGTCGGCCACCCGGTCGGCGACAAAGCGGGCGAGGTCGGCCTTGTGCGCGACGTAATGAACCTCGCGGCCCCGACGGCGCACCGCCTCGGCCACCAAGGCCCCGGTGATACCCGGAACCGGGTCTTCCCGGGAGCCGTACACGTCGGTGACGACCACGACGTCGGCGGCGCTCAATGCCTCACCGAAATCGTCCTGAAGACGCTCGGTCCGGCTGTAGAGATGGGGCTGGAACACCGCCCAAACCCGTCCCGGGACGACACCGACCGAAGCGCTAAGGGTCGCCGCGACCTCCGTTGGATGGTGTGCGTAGTCGTCGATCAAGGTCACTCCCGCCACGACCCCGCGATGCTCCCATCGCCTGGCAACGCCGTGGAACCCGCCGAGACCACTGGCGCAGGTCTGGAGGTCGTGTCCGAGTGTCGCCAGAAGGCTGAGCGCACCGGCGGCGTTCCGGGCATTGTGGAGCCCGGGCCGACTCAGGGTCACGGCAGCCGTCGCGTCGGGCCCGGACAACCTGAATCGACTGCCAGCCCGGGTGGGCGTGAAGTCTCTAATCCGCCATGTTGCGGATGGATCGAGACCGTAGGTGACAGCCCCCACCCGCTCCCCCACCTGTGCCGACCCCATGTCGTCCAGACAGGCCACCACCGGGCCCTTCACCGTCGAGGCGACGGCCACGAAGGCTTCCAAGAGCTCACCCGGCGACCCGAAATGCTCGACATGCTCCGATTCGACGTTGGTGACGACCAGACCCGCCAGTTCAAGGCTCTCGAATGTGCGAAACGCCTCGTCGGCTTCCAGGACCAGCAAGGGGTCGGCACCGAAATGCCCGTTGGTGCCCAGATCGGTCAGATCCCCCCCGACAATGAAGGAGGGATCGCCTCCGCAAGCCCGGAGGGCGGTGATGATCAGGGCAGTGGTCGTCGTTTTGCCATGGGTCCCCGTGGCGCCGACGGTGGGGATCAACCGGGTGAGCTCCTGGAGCAAGCGGGGCCGGCGCCATACCGGAACCCCGGCTTCGGCGGCTGCAGCCAGCTCCGGGTCTTGATCGGGAATCGCTGAGGAGGCGACCACGAGATCGACCTTCGAGACCACTTCGGGGTGGTGGCCGGCATAGGTCTCGACGCCGAAGTCCTCCAGGCGATCCAGGGTCGACCCACCCCGAAGGTCGGATCCGGATACCTGATGACCCATTCCGATCAGCACCCGGGCGATGGCGCTCATGCCGGCCCCGCCAGCCCCCACGAGATGGACCCGATCCTGCTCGAGCCTCATTGCGCAGTCTCCAGCATCGCTTGGGCGATGGCCCCTGCCGCGTGTGGCTTCCCGATGCTCAGCGACGACTTCCCCATCGCCCTCAAGACCTCCGGTTCGAGGAGGGTGGAGGCGACCATCGCCGGCAACCCGGCGAGGTCGGCTTCCGTCACGACCACGGCGGCGCCGGCGTCGGCGAGACGGGCGGCGTTGGCGGCCTGATGACCGCTGGACCCAAACTCCCCCGGCACCAGGATCGCCGGCGTGCCGGTTGCAGTCAGTTCGGCGACGCCGCCACCGGCGCGCCCCAGCACCAGATCCGATGCGGCGTAGAAAAGATCCATACGATCTTCGAAACCGAGCCGCAGCCAGGTGACGCCGGGCGTCGGCGGACTGGTCATGAGGGAGCCCACATGCGCCGGGCCGGCGATGTGGAGGACCTGGATGGGCGGGCCGTCCCATCGAGCGCACATCTCGGCAACGGCCTGATTGATGGCACCGGCGCCGAGAGAGCCTCCAAACACCCCAAGGACAGGGAGGCCCGCATCCAGCGAATAACGCTCCAGGGCCCCCTGCCGGAGAGCCTCGCGATCGAAGTTCGCCAGTTCCCTTCGCACCGGGTTCCCCACCCATTCGCCCCGGATCAGGCCCGGGGTTTGGGGAAACGAGCCGAAACTGCGTATCGCCCAACGCGACACCACTCGATTTGCCAGACCGGCCACCGCGTTCTGTTCGGCGACCATCAGCCGCACACCGGTCTTCCGGGCCGCAAGCCAGGTCGGGACGGTCACATAACCGCCCATGGCGAGTGCGACCCGGACCCGGCGCTTGGTGATGACCTCGGCAATCTCGTCCCTGGCCCGCCAGACCAAACGAGGAAGGCTCAGGTTCCGGGTGGAAAGAGAACGTTGCAGGCCCCTCATCTCCACCTGGAGAAACGGGAACCCGGCGTGGGGATACACGTCGGCCTCCATCCGGTCGCCGCCGACATACAGGATCTCGTTTTTGGGGACTCCCAAGTCCGTCAAGGCTTCGCCAACCCCCAGACCCGGGAACACATGGCCTCCGGTGCCTGCGGCCGCGATGAGGAAGCTCATGTCCTGCGGTGCACTCCGGCCTGGGCGATGTTGACCAGGACGCCCAGAGCCGCCATCGCCGCGATCAGCGCGGTGCTGCCGAAAGAGATGAACGGAAGCGCGATTCCGGTGATGGGGAGGACACCGAGCACTCCCCCGATGTTCACCAGAGCCTGGAACGAGAGCCAAACCGTGATTCCGGCAGCCACCATCCGCCCGAACCGATCCGGGGCTCTGAAGGCGACAACCCATCCGGCGAGGGCGAGGACCACGAAAAGCCCTATCACGGTCAGGGCTCCGATCAGGCCGGTCTCCTCACCGATGATGGCGAAGATGAAGTCGGTGTGCGCATTCGGGAGATAGAACCACCGGGCTCGGCTGGCGCCCAGCCCCACTCCGAAGATGCCGCCGTTGGACAATGCGTAATAGCCCTGAACCAGCTGGTAGCCCTCACCGCTGGAGTTGCCCCAGGGATCGAGGAAGCCAACGATCCGATCGGCCCGGTAGTCGTCGCTGAAAGCCAGGATCGCGACCACGAGTATGGCTGTGATCGCCAGGAAGGCGACATAGCGAAGCGGGGCATCGCTGGCGAGGATCACGGCGAGCGCCGCGGCCCCGATCACGATCACCGTGCCCAGGTCGGGCTGCTTCATGACAAGGACGCCGACGGTCCCCACCGTGAACATCACCGGGACCATGAAGTGCCCGAAGCGATCGAGGAGCTTGTGCTTCTTCTCGAGGAGATAGGCCAGGGAGAAGACCACCGCCACCTTCGCCAGCTCCGAAGGCTGGAAGCTGATACCGGCCACCGGCAACCAGCGTTGTGCGCCACCGATCACGGGGCCGACCGCCAGGACGGCGACCAGCAAGCCCACAGTGGCGACGAAGAAAGGGATCGCGATCTTGCGATAGAACTGATAGGGGAGCCGACTCGCCACGAGGAGGGCGACAGTCCCGATCCCCACCCCGATCAGCTGTCGCTTGAAGAAGTAGAAACGGTCCGCCGCCTGATCGATGGCAACCGCCGACGAAGCGGACTGAGTTGCCCCGAGACCGATGACCACCAGGACCACGCCCAGCACGAGGAGCGTGGTCGCGGTGCGGTTGTTGACCTCGATCCGTTCGGCTCGGTCGCGGGCAGCTGCCCGCATCTTGGCGATCGAGGTCACATTCGCCGTCATGCGTCGGAGCCTCCTTCTGTCTTCCGCCGGACCAAGGCGGCGAACACATCGCCCCGCTCGGCGTATGACCTGAACTGATCGAAACTGGCGCAACCGGGCGCCAGGAGCACGGTGTCGCCAGGCTCGGCGAGAGTGGCCGCCAGGTCGACCGCTCGATCGAGGGTCCACGCAAGATGGCCCCGTGATCCGGCCGCTTCCACCAGCAGCGGGCCCTCAGTGCCGATCCCTATCACCGCCCGCAGATTGCGCTCCGCCGCTATTGGTCTGAGGTCGAGGCCCTTGGCCAGCCCTCCGGCAATCAGGATCACAGAGTTGTGGGAGCGGATTGAGGCAATCGCGGCATGCGGGTTGGTCGCCTTGGAGTCGTCGACCCACTTCACATCGCCAACGGTGGCCACCAAGGTGCGACGGTGGGCACCCGGTGAGAAGGCCCGGGCGGCGGTGGCGACTCCTTGCGGGGTCCCTCCCATTCGAAGCGCCAGCGCCGAGGCAGCAGCCAGGTTGACCAGATGGATCGGGTCGGAGGAAACCAGGTCCTCGACGGCGACATCGACCCCGTCCACAACGAGATGCCCGTCCTTTACCCCTCCCCCAGCCGCGGGGAGCCGGACACCGGAAACCGGAAACCGCTCACTCACCGCCCCGGCGACCAGGGTGGAGGCTCCCTCGTCGTCGGCGTCGAAGACGAGGAGGTCGTTTTCGTCCTGGTTCGAGAAGATGGTGGCTTTGGCCCTGCGATAGGAGGCCTCCGAGCCGTGCCAGTCGAGGTGGTCGACGGCCACATTGGTGACCGCGGCAGCCACAGGATGGAACGTTTCGACAAACCTGAGTTGGAAGCTGGAGACTTCGACCACCAGGCAGTCGGACGCCTCGTCGACGAAGTCGGAGAGTGGCGAGCCGATGTTGCCCGCGGCCGGGGCGGTGATCCCGGAGGCCTTCAACATCGCCGATGTGGCCTCGGTCACCGTGGTCTTCCCGTTGGTCCCGGTCACTCCGGCGATCGGCTTGGTCAGATGGCGCCATGCGAATTCGATTTCGCTCCAAACCGGGATCCCCGATTCCAGTGACTCGACAATTGGCATCGACCGCTCGGAGAAACCCGGGCTGGTCACCACGATGTCGATCCCGGTGAGCAGGACAGGGTCCCACCCACCGCTGGCCAGGGCGAACCCGTGGCCGAGAGCCTCGGGGGATTCCTCTTCTGCATAGATCGTCACTGACATCCCCCGGCTCCGGGCCAGCTTGGCCGCAGCCAAACCCGAGACTCCGGCGCCGAGGACCAGGACCCGGCTCACAACAGGCCCTCGAGCCGGAGAAAGTCGCCGTAGAAGAACCCGAGCCCCAGTGCCACGCCCATACCGGTCAGGATCCAGAATCGGATCACCACCGTGGTCTCCGGCCAGCCGCCGAGGTCGAAGTGATAGTGGAGGGGCGACATCCTGAAGATCCGTTTGCCAAAGATCCGAAACGAGGCGACCTGGAGGATCACCGATATCGTCTCGGCAACGAAGATCGCCCCCAGGATCACCAGCAGCAGGTTGGTGCTCGACAACAGAGCCAGGGCGGCGAGAAGGCCACCGATGGCCTGGGATCCCACGTCTCCCATGATGATCTTGGCGGGCGGGGCGTTCCACCAGAGAAACCCGAGGATTGCCCCGAACATCGCGGCCGAGATGATGGCCAGTTCGAGTGGATTAACCGACTCGTAGACCAATGGGTTCCTGAACTGCCAGAAGGCGATCACGGTGTACGAGGCGACCACCAATGCCGACGACCCACCGGCGAGCCCGTCCATCCCATCAGCGAGATTCACCCCGTTGGCCGCGCCGGTGAGCATGATCAACACCCAGATCACGAAGAAGGGGCCGAGCTCGATGCCCAGGGGTCTCACGAACGAGATCTCGGTGACCACTCCGGCCATGGAAGCCCCCCAGGCGAAAAGAGCGGCGATCGCCAGTTGACCGCCGAATTTGGCGGTCTTGGACAGCCCGAGGCTTCTCTTGTTGGAGAATTTGGTCCAATCGTCCAACAACCCGACCACGGCCATGCCGGTCAGTGCGAACACGGCCAGCAAGCCACCGGGTCTCATCCGTTGGAACTCGAGACCGAATCCCGTGGGCCCCATCAGACGGACATGGGAAAGCACGTATCCGATGATGGCCGCCGAGACGAAGACCACTCCACCCATCGTCGGTGTCCCTTGCTTGTGCCCATGCATACCGACGATCTCTTCCTGAATGAACTGGCCGATCTCGCGGCGCCGGAAATAGCGGATTGCATAGGGCGTCCCGAGAATGGACACCACGAGACCCACGGCGGCCGCGATCAGCAGCGAGATCACGGTGACATGCTCCCCGAATCCGGGCCCGAAGCAGAGGACCTGATGATTCCGTCGATGACTTCCCCGGCCACCACCTTGTCCTCGAATGGCAAGACCCGATCCCCGATCTCCTGGCCGGTCTCGTGTCCCTTGCCGAGGATGAGCACAACGTCACCGGGCGAGGCGGCGTGGATCGCGTGCTCGATGGCGCGGCGGCGATCGGCCTCGACGACGATCTCGGACCCCTCGATGCCCGACATCACATCGCGAATGATGGCCTCGGGATCCTCCGACCTCGGATTGTCACTGGTCAGGACAGCCAGGTCGGCCGCCAGGGCGGCTCGCCCCATCATGGGGCGTTTCTCCCGATCGCGGTCACCCCCGGCACCGAAAACCGCGATCACCCTGCCGGCTGCGAGATCAGCCGCGACCGAGATCGCCTGTTTGATCCCCTCCGGGGTGTGGGCGTAGTCCACGACGACGCGGATCGGGAATGAGCCCGAGACCAGCTCAAACCTGCCGGGCACCCGGCCCAAGGCACCGAGTCCGCTGATGACCTCGTCGACAGCGAGACCGAGGGCCAGACAGCAACCCGTGGCGACCAGAGCGTTCTCCACGTTGAAGGCCCCGATCAGGGGAGCGCTGACCCGATGACGATCCCCGGACACGACCAGATCGAAGCCAGTGCCATCGAATGATGTGGTCAGGTTGTCGGCCCACAGATCGGCGGCCGTGCCAACCCGGATCACCGGCATGCTTGCCATGGCAGCGATGTCTCTCCCCACCCGGTCGTTGACATTGATCACCGCGGTCCCCACCTCGTAGTCGCGGAACAGGCTCTCCTTGGCGATCCGGTATGACTTCATGTCCCCGTGGAAGTCGAGATGATCCCGGGAGAGATTGGTGAAAGCGCCCACCGCGAACTTGGTGGCCGAGACCCGGCCCAGTTCCAGGGCATGAGAAGAGATCTCTGCCGCGATGACATCGGCGCCCAGATCGCGCATCTGGGCCAACAGACGCTGGAAGTCGGTCGCCTCGGGCGTGGTTCGCTCCGAGACCAGAGAGTGCGCCCCAACCCTGGTGTGCACGGTTCCGATGAGCCCTGGAGTGTGCCCGGCGCCGGCGGTTATCGATTCGACATAGTGGGTGACAGTGGTCTTGCCGTTGGTTCCAGTCACCCCCACCACTGCGACGGCGGCCGAGGGATCACCGTGAACCGAGGCAGAGAGGGGCCCCATGACCGCCCGGGTGTTGGCCACCTCGAGCTCGGAGACCCCGCTCCCCATGGGATGATCGACACAGATGGCGGTGCATCCGGCGGCGACGGCCCCGGCCACGAACTCATGACCGTCGACATGCGAGCCTCTAACCGCGACATACATGGTCCCGTCGCCGGCGAGTCGCGAGTCGTGGGTGACATCGGTCACGAAGACGCCGGCGTCACCATGAGTCCTCCCGCCCAGTTCGGTCGCCAGCTCGGCCAACGTCTTACCCAAGACCGGCATCGGGGGTGACTCCGAGACGGTGTAGTGCTTCTTCCATGACCGTGGCGAATACCGGAGCCGCGGAGGCCCCGCCGGTGCGGTAGTCCCAGGACGGAGAATCGACGAGCACGGCGACGACCACCTTCGGATCGTCGATCGGCGCCATGCCGACGAAAGAGGCTCTGGTTACTTCGGTATATCGCCCGTCCTCCCCGAGGATGTTGGCGGTGCCGGTCTTGCCACCGACCCGATAACCCTCGATGGTTGCCCCCTGACCGGTTCCCTCGGCGACCACGCTGGCCAGCAGCTCACGCATCAATACCGCCGTGTCCTGCGAAACGACCCTTCGGGTCTCGAACCCCGCCACTTTGGTGCTTCCGTCCACATCCGTCTTGCTCGAGACGATGTGTGGGGTGGTCCACACCCCGTCGTTGCCGATGGCTGCGTAGGCCGCTGCCATTTGCAGCGGCGTGGCGGCGACCGAGTATCCGATGGCCGCCGAGGCCCAACAGGTCTCGCAGCCCGCCTCGAAGTTGAGGAGGCCCGGGGCCTCAACCGAGTAGTCGATGCCCGTTCTGGCGCCGAGCCCAAACGCCTCGATGTATGAGATGAGCCGAGGCTGACCGAGCTTCTCGGCGACCAGGATCGAGCCGACATTGGACGACTGGGTGAATATCTCCGCCACCGTCAGGTCGGATGTCTCGTGCTCATCGAAGTCGCGGTAGCAGCCATAGGTGTCGTCATCGGCTGAACGACAAGCGTCTTCCCTGAGTTCCAGGACGTCGGCGACCTCGGGGATGACCGTGGTGGCGGCGACCTCGCCTTCTTCGATCGCGGCGGCGACCGTGATCAGCTTCTGGGTCGACCCCGGCTCATAGAGGCCGCGGACGATGAAATTGGAGAAGGCCAGGCACTTGACCGGCTGGGGGTCGGCGGCGCAGCGTGGATCCACGTTTTCCCGGGTCTGGGGATCAAAGGCAGGGGCCCCGGTCATGGCCAGGACCTCGCCGGTCTCCACCGCCAACACCACGACCCAACATGATCTGGCTCTGGTTCTTTCGATCGCGCTGAGACAGGCCTCCTGAGCCTGGTATTGCAACGGCAGGTCGATCGTGGTGTTGAGGTCGATTCCGGGAACTGCCGGCACGATCTCGCTGATTCCCTGGGGGATGGGCCGGCCGTCGAGGTCACGCTCGAAGAGGGCGTGTCCCTGGACACCCCGCAACTCGGTGTCGTAGACGTATTCCAGGCCTTCCTGGCCGTTTCCGTCGATGTCGACAAAACCGGTGACGTGGCTCGCCACCTGGCCGGCCGGGTAGATCCGGGTGGGCTCGGGAAGGGCGTAGACGCCCCTGATCTCGAGTCCGAGGACTTCCCCGGCCAACTCCGACTCGACCTGTCGCTTCAGATAGACGAAGTCACGCTCCGAGGTCAAACGCTCATAGAGGACATCGGAGTCGACTTCGAGAACCCCGCCCAACTGCTGGGCGACCCAAAGCGGGTCTTCGACCTGGCCCGGGACGGCGTAGAGACTCTGGGCCTCGACGGTCATAGCCAGCAAGTCCCCGTTCCGGTCGTAGATCTTCCCCCGCTGCGGCGCCAGCTCCCTCGACACGAGACGTTGGGAAAGGCCCTTGTCGGCGAGGTCGGAAGCCTGCACCACCTGGACCTGGACCAGCCGATAGGCCATGCCACCCCAGGCGGCCACCAGGAAGAGGCCGATCAGGGCAATGCGGACTTTGGTCGGATTCATCCGCCGGGCAGCCGTAGAGGCGGCCACGACGTCAGATCCCCGGCCGGAACCCCGGTGGTTCGGAGCGGCTCACTCCGTCCATCGGCCCGGCTCCAGCGCTGCGTCGGGTCATCATTGCGTTGCTCCGTCAGGTTCCACACCAGCCACCGTCGGGCCGGTCGGAGTGAGGTCGACCAGGATTCGATTGGTGCTGGAGGGAATGACCAAACCGAGGTCCTCGGCGAGGGGGGCGATTCGCGCCGGATTCTCGAGGCGTGCGATATCCAGGTGGAGACTCTGGTTGAGGGCGGTCGCCTTCGCAATCGACTGGTTCAACTCGGCCAACTCGAATGCCGATCGGTCGAGGGAGGTGCGGGCGAAGCCCAACCCCAGGAAAGCAACCACTCCGATCAAAGCCATGATCATCCACGGCGCCAGGGCGGGTCGATGAAGACGCCTCCCCTGGACGACCCGGAGCGGATCGGCCTCGGTGACCCGTCGGAGGGGTCTGGCGGTCACGCTGCCACCTTCTCCACTGCCCGGAGCACGGCTGAGCGGGCCCGGTTGTTCTCGGCAATCTCGGCGGGATTGGCCCGGATCGCCTTTCGGGTGAGGATCCTCAGCTCGGCCGTGTTGCCACAGCCGCACACCGGCATCTCGGGCGGGCAAGTGCAACCGGTGGCCCCGCGCGCGAAACGGCGCTTGACGATGCGATCCTCCAAGGAGTGATAGGAAATAGCGACGACCCGGCCGCCCGGTCGAATGATCTCCAGGGCCTGGTCGAGCCCGCGTTGCACGGCTTCCAACTCGTCGTTGACTGCAATCCGAATCGCCTGAAAGGTTCGCCGGGCGGGGTGACCCGCCCGGCGACGGGCCGCAGGCAATGCCTCTGCGATGACGGTGGATAGCTGGCTGGTCGACTGGATAGGGCGAGCGGCGATGATGGCTCGGGCGACACGGCGCGGCTGAGACTCCTCACCGAAGCGGCGGATCACATCGGTCAGGCGATCTTCCGGCCACTCATTGACGATCTCATCGGCGCGATAGGCGGCGTCCGGCCCCATCCGCATGTCGAGCGGACCGTCGTTCCGATAGGAGAACCCCCGGCTTGGATCATCCAACTGGTGCGAGGACACACCGAAATCAAAGAGCACGGCACTGACCGGGGTGGGGATGATCGATGAGACGAGCGCGGACATCTCGCTGAAGTTGCCTTGGATGGCGACCAGGCCGAGCTCGCGGGCGTTCGCCACGGCGTCGGGGTCTCTGTCGATTCCAATCAATGTCACGTCTTCTCCGAACTCATCCAGCAAACGTCGGGCGTGGCCTCCTCCCCCGAAAGTGGCGTCCACCACCACCCCGGGAAGTACGGGGGCCAACAACCCGACGACTTCATCCACCAGGACCGGCCGGTGGTAGTACCGGCCATTCCCGCTCCTGTCCTGGCTCATTGCCAGCCCCCCGGGCGCTGGTACCAACGGAAGCGGGCGGAGTCAGGGGCCTTCCAATTGGTTCCGGGGGGCTGGCAATGGGCCAGCCAGTTCGATCGATGTCGCTTCAGTCGTCCTCCTCCAGATAGCTCTCGTCCCCGGTCGCTCGATCGGTGAGGTAACGGTCCCGGTTCCAAATCTCCACGTGATCGAAGACCCCGATCACCGCGATCTCGGTGCCGGCTTCGAGGGCAGCAAACTGACGGAGGTCAGTTTTGACCAGGAGGCGTCCGGACTTGTCGAGGTCCTGGTGATCGGCACCGCCGAAGACTGTTCGAGAGAAACGACGCCCGCTTCGGTTCTGAGGCTTCTCGATCACCTCGGCGGCCTTTGCCTCGAAGTCGTCGACGGCGAACACGACCAGTTGACCGTCCTGACCCTTGGCGACCACACAACCGGCTTCGAGGTCACGTCGGAAAGTGGAGGGCAGGACCACTCTGCCTTTCCCGTCGAGACTGTGGAAGAACTCGCCAAGGAACACGTCTTCTCGTTTCTGTCCGTCCGCACCTGCTGACCCCCTTGTGGGTCGTGATCGCCACTATGACCCACTTCCACCCACTTGTCAACCTTTTCCCCCACAAGGCGTACCGAAAGACCCACAACAGGACAGATTGGGATAGGCATGGGGTCTTCCGGTACGCCGTCGTCCGTAATCCGTCGTCCGTTCTCCGTCAGAATGAACCAGGTACGGAATACGGATTACGGAATACGGATTACGGAGAACGGAGAACGGGTCTCAGGCCGCCCCGAGATAGGGGTGCCAGGCTGGATCCACCTGGTAACCGGTGGAGGCATAGATCCAGGCGTACTGGCGGGGTGGTCCCGGTTTGCGGTGGAGACGAAGACCGGCATCTGCCGGCAGACGGTCACCCTTTCGGATGTTGCAGGGCCGGCAACACGCAACGACGTTGTCCCAGGTGTGGTCGCCCCCCTTGGAGCGGGGAAGGATGTGATCCAGGGACTCGGCGGGACCTCCGCAGTACTGGCAGTGGTGGCCGTCTCTTCCGAATACCGCCCTCCTGGTGACAGGCGCCGCCCGACGATAGGGCACCTTCACGTAGCGATTGAGCCGAACCACGGAAGGAACCTCGACCGAGTAGCTCTCCGAAAGCCAGAACTCGTCTTTGCCCACCACCACACTTGCCTTTTGATGCAGCACCAAGACGACCGCCCGGCGTGTGGTCACCACAGAGAGCGGCTCGTAACTCGCATTGAGGACAAGAACCCTGGCCATACCGTCGCTTTATTGCGTCCGCGACGTTACCAAGCAGTGCCGTTTGTGTCGGTGCCAGTTCCGGGTGTGGAAACCGCCCCGATGGCTTCTCCCACCGCCAGAGCGAGCGCCTCGGTCCAACCTTCGGTGAGGTCCGCCGCCCCGATTCGCTCGATGGTCGAATCCATGGCGACAACTTCCAGGGTCCGGCCGTCGGTGACCGACACCCTGGATATCTCCACCGGGACCCTTCCCAGGACCTGGCACCAGGCGTCGGCCAATCCCTGTGCGATGACGTTCGGGTCGGGAGGCACCACTCGGAACGATCTGACGTTTCTTCCGATCACCTCGACCCGGGCTCCACCCTTGATCGGGGTGATCCGGACGTCCACCCCAAGCCTCGAATCCCCGGTGATCCGGGTCCTGCCAACACGTAGAGCGGGATAGCCCTGTGAGCGCACACCGTAAGCGACGAGTAGGGCTCGAACCCGCTCCAACACCTCCATCTCATCAGCGTCGGGCTCGAGACGGACATTGATGCCGCCAGCCTCGGGGTCCTCGAGGTCCAACGACACGGCGGCCACACCAGGAATGTCCTGGATCCGATCCACCAGCTTGACGCTCATGACAGCTTTCTCATCGTCCTTCGCCAACCCAGAAAGGCGGCGAGGTCCTCGGGTGGCACCGCTGTGGCATCGGCGCCATAAGCGGTGTGGAGCCTCCAGGCGAGATAATCGGGAGACGGCGCCACGCCCCCACGCGAGCGCATGGCAACTGCGGCGCGAATCGCCTCCCAGAAGAGAACCGGCCTGCGTACCAGCGTCAGCAGACCGCCAAACAGCCCCAGCCGTTGTCCCATCGAGCGATACCCTTTCCCCGCCTGTCACTCTAGCGTCTCAGACCAACGCCGCCGGTAGAGTCTCACCAATAAATGTTGACGCGGGAGCCCAAGTTGACCGAGGTGACACCACAGCAGATTGCGGCCTTCAGCGAACGCTTCGATCGAATCGCGACCAATGTCGAGAAGGTCATCCAGGGAAAGCGAGAAGTCGTCGAGCTGGTCTTGCTCGCCCTCATGGCCGAAGGTCATGTTCTGGTCGAAGACGTACCGGGCGTGGGCAAGACCCAACTCGCCAAGTCGGTGGCTCGTTCCATCAACAGTGTCTTCCACCGGATCCAGTTCACTCCGGACCTGCTTCCCTCCGATGTGACCGGGGTATCGGTGTGGGATCGAAATGAGAGCGAGTTCGAGTTCAAGCCCGGGCCGATTTTCGCCAACCTGGTGGTCGGGGACGAGATCAACCGGGCGAGCCCCAAGACTCAATCCGCGCTGCTCGAGGCGATGGAGGAGCGCCAGGTGACCTCGGACGGAACCACCAGGCCGCTCCCGCTCCCCTTCATGGTCATGGCCACCCAGAACCCCCTCGAGCACGAGGGCACTTATCCCCTGCCTGAATCCCAACTGGACCGCTTCATGATGAGGGTTGTGATCGGCTACCCGAGCCGGGTCAAGGAACTCGAGATCCTCGACACTCATGCCATCCAATCCACCTTCTTCGATCTGGAGCCGGTCGTCTCGATCGTCGAGGTGGATGAGATGATCGCGATTGCCCGGGGAGTTGCGGTGTCACCGTCGATCAAGTCCTACATCATCGATCTCGTCGAAGGGACCAGGGAGCACGCCGATGTCCTTCTCGGCGCCTCCCCGAGAGCCGCTCTCTTCCTGCAGCGCCTGGGGAGGGCAATGGCCGCTTCCCGGGGTCGCGAGTATGTGACCCCCGATGATGTGAAGGCACTGGCCCATCCGGTCCTCGAACATCGGATGACGCTTCGACCCGAGGCCCAAATGCGTGGCGAGACCCTGACCGGGTTGATCGACGAGATCATGACCAGGCTCAGGGTGCCGGGCACAACCTCCCGGATCGCCACCTGATGCCCACGCTGCGGGGCTGGGCCTTCTCAGGTGCCGGTCTCGCCCTTGTTGTCCTTTGGTACGCCCTGGGGGACGTCGAGCTTCTGCTGGCGGCCATCTTCCTCCTCATTGCCCAAGCCATTGCGCTGATCCTTGTCCGCGCCCGGCACACGAGGCTCGAGGTGCATCGACGTCTCGGCTCGGCCACCGTCCACGACGGTGACACCACGACCGTGACGCTTGTCATCGAGAACCAGACACGCCGGGCCGTCAGCAACATCGCGATCGAAGACGACGTCAACCAATTGGGGGTGGCGACTTTCGAGGTCGCCAGATTGAGGAAGGGTGAATCCACCACGGCGACCTATCGGGTCACCTGCCGGCCACGTGGTGTCTATCGGGTCGGACCGACGATGGTGAGCGCATCCGACCCGCTTGGCCTGGCCGAGGAGCGATTCCCGGCCGGGCCAATCGACAGGATCGTGGTCTATCCGGCTCTCGAGGAGTTGAACGGTTTTCCCATTGTGAGGGGCCAGGACCCGGCGATGCAGGCCTCGCGACCGGAGCACAGCCGCCGCGGCGGGGAGGACTTCTACACACTCCGTGAGTACCAGCGGGGAGACGACCTGCGGCGGGTTCATTGGCCCTCGTCGGCCAAGACCGACGAATTGATGATCCGTCAATTGGAAACGCCCTGGCAGTCGCGAGCTCTGGTCCTGCTCGACGTCCGGGACGCAAGCTACGAGTCGCCGGATGCCTTCGAGAAGGCGGTGTCGGGCGCGGCCACGATCGTGACCCATCTCGTCAGTTCCGGCTTCGACGCCGACCTTTGGGCCGGCGGCTCCGAGCCCATCGATGCTTCCAGGTACGGCTCGGTCATGGAGCGCCTGGCCATGGTCGAGACCGATCCGGCGATAGACATTAGAGCGGTCGCCACCCACATCCGGCAGAAGGGCGGCGGCGGCGCCCTGGTGATCATCAGCGGGATCGCCGACCGGTCGTTGCTCTCTGTCCAACAACTCCTCGCTAGGGACTACCCGACCACCGTACTGATGACGGTCTCCACCACCACCGCACAGACACTCGTTGGGTTCCACCGTCTCGGTGTCGCGACTGTGTCGATCGAGCCCGACCAGGCCTGGGCCCCGGCGTGGGTAACAGCGATGAGGACAGCATGGACTACAGCCTCGGTCGGATAGCCGGCCTCGCAGCTTTCGCCCTGATGCTGACCCGGATGGGGCGTTTGCTCGACGCCGGTGAGCATGCTCCGCAATGGCGGTTGATCATGATCGCCGCGGGCTGCCTGGGAGGGCTTGCCTGGTGGCTGCTGGGCCACACCGTCAAGAGTCGCAGGCTGCGTGTGGCGATATTCTCGGTCCTGGCAGTCGCCCTGTTGCTTCGGGCTTCCGTCCAACGGAGCCTGGTCGCTGGATTCCTCCCGACCCTGGAGACACCTGGCGAACTGGCCGATGAGTTGGCCCAAGCGATGGATCTGATCAGGTTCGGTGTCGCCCCGGTGTTCCCAACCCCGGGCTTGATCGGAGTCCTCGCCCTCCTGATGTGGGTGCTGGGAGCACTCTATGCGTGGGGTGCCACCAACGGCCCTACCACAGCAATGGTGGTTCCCTCCCTCGCTCTCTATCTTCAGTTCGCGGTCATGGACAGGATTCCGGCCGGGCAAGGGTGGAGGGCCGCTTCCATTGTGGTCATCGCCCTGGCCATCGCCGCTGTGGCGTTGGAGCGGCGTACCGAAGCCGGCCGGGTCCGGGATCACGACGGAAGACCGCTGCCCCGACGGGCCAAAGGATCGGTTGTGACCGTCGCCCTGATCATTGCCGGCGGCTCCCTGTTGGTGACACAGGCCGCATCCGGCCTGGTGCCGCCCAGCGGCAACCTCCCTTGGCGACTGGGGGCGGGATACGGGCCCGGGTTCGGCGGCGTGGCGTTCGACCGGCTCGCCGACCTCCGGCAGCGGATCATCAAGCGGTCGAACGTGGTCCTGTTTCGGGCGACGTTGGGCAGCGGCGCCCCACCGGCCAATGAGGTCTACTGGAGGATGGAGACTCTCGACACGTTCGACGGATCGACCTGGCGGCCATCCGCCCCGATCGCAGACTTCTATACACCCGAGTCGGCCGGGGGAGACGCCGAGCATGACTATCGGGGAACTACCGAGGTCATCAGCCAGCGGGTTCAGATCGAGCTCCTCCGCTCTCCCGTCATCCCAACTGCCGGGATCGCCCGTTTCCTCGAGTCTGACTCGGTGAATGTCTCCGGTTTCCAGACCACAACCGACGGTTCCGTCCTCTATCAGCCTGGATTGAGCGAAGGTGACCAATACCAGGCGGAGACAGTCTTCCCCGACTTCGAAGCCGACCTGGGCTCCCTCGCCACCCTTCCTGACGGGTCCCTGAGCCCGCTCTTCGCCAATGCAGCCGAGGACGGGCTCTTCACCGCTGAGCCAGGGCCGGGTGGGGCCGATGTGAGCAGGCCGGATGACATCGAACGATTCGTCCTGCTCGACGAGAACCTGCCTCTAGGCATCGCACAGGTGGCGAGACAGCAGACGTTGGGTGCAACTACCGACTTCGAGCGAGCCTGGCTCCTCCAACACTGGTTCCGAAACAGCGGTGACTTCGACTACTCGACACAGGTGTCGACCGGCCACGGAGTGCTCGATCTCGAGGAGTGGCTATCCAAGCCGTCGAGTCTCAACTATCGCACCGGATACTGCGAGCAATTCGCCGCCTCGATGGCGGTCCTGGGCAGGGCGCTCAGGATTCCCAGCCGTGTGGTGTGGGGATTCACGCCAGGTCAAGTGGAGACACAGGCCGACGGCACCGAGGTGATAGTCGTTCGCGACAACAACGCACACGCCTGGGTTGAGATGTGGATGGACGGCTTTGGTTGGGTGAAGTTCGACCCGACGCCACGCGGGGACGGAACACAGCCGGATAGCGTCACCGCGGCATTCGACCCGGGACCCTATCTCCCACCACCCGATCCAAATGCCCCGGACATCCTCCGACCGGGATTCATCAACGACAGCCAGATCCGAGGTCAATTCGACGAGGATGGCAATCCCATCGACCGGGGCGGATCCGGGTTCGACTTCGCCTCATGGTGGTGGATCCTGCCAGTGATGATCGTGGCGGCCTGCGGCATTCCGATGTCGAAAGGGATCCGTCGCCGACGCCGGCTGCGCCGGATCAAGGAGGGCGACATCACCGCCGTCTGGGATGAGATCGTTGACCGGCTGGCCGACCTCGGACAACCGATCCCGGAGTATCAGACACCGCTCGAGTTTGCGAATGCAAGGGACCGTGTCCTGGTTCCAATCGCCCGGTCGTACACGGCCGCGGTTTACGGAGGTCGCAACGGGAGGGCAACCGAGGCGGATCTCGATCACTTTGAACACTGGTTGAGACTCCGTTACGAGGGCCCGGAGCGGGTGAGGGCTGCCTTCAGCTTGCGGTCTTTGATCGACCGCGAGCCGTGAGCTACCTGTTGGCCGCCTGCTGCTCGTCGGCCACGTCGTCCTCGACCCGGCGCAACATGTCCAGGAACCGGCTTCGGTCCAACTCGAAGCGGGTGACGTCCTCCTCGACCTCACGCGCTATCTCGTCGATCGCGACGAAGAACGCCAGTTGTCCCTGACGCAGGGCGTCCATCAACTCACCCTCGTCGGAGCCCACATGGAAGATCGTCTGCCCGTCGGTCACCAGCTTGATGTCGGCTAGATGATCTTCCATCCTGCCCTCACGGCGCAGATAATCCCAGGCCCGGCGCACCCGCTGCAGGGACATGCCGTTGTCGAGGAGGCTCCGCACAACCCGAAGCGCGACGAGATCGCGGAACGAGTAGAGACGCCTCACACCCGGTCGGCCGCCGGTTCGTTGGATGGAAGGGCTGACCAATCCGACGCGGTCCCAATAACGAAGCTGATGATGCGTGCAGTTGGTGAGCCGGCACGCCTGCTCGGCGGTGAATGACTGCTCCACTCGTCCCTTCTTACAACTCAGTGACGACCCTGAGAATGGGGTCGCGTTCTCCTCCTTGGCCGCATGCCCACCCTCCCTGGGAAGCCGCCGGGGGCGGGAACATTAGCCGTTCGAAAACGAGCGCGGCGTGAGGAGTAGGGGTGGGTTCAGTCGTTTGAGTCGTCGTCGGGCTCGGCCGCGGTCACCTTCCACCCGCGATTGCGGATCCCGGTCGCCAGTGCGCTCGCCGAGACCACCAGCAGGGCGAACCCGAGGATGGCGACGAGGGTGTTGGTCGTGAAGAAACCGATCACGATGGCCAGGCTGGCGATCATCCCGAGCACGGCGAGTCTGGCCCCGATGCGGGAAGGCCGGCTGATATCGCGCACCGCCCGCGCCAACTCGGGGTCTTCTTCGTAGAACTGGCGCTCTATCTCCGCCAGGATCTTTTGTTCGTGATCGTCGAGGGGCATAGCTACCTCGTCCTCCAAGCTAGATCCAAGCCCGCTTGAAACAATACACGACCCCCAGCGACAGTTTCATCGCTCGGTTCCCCGCCTGACGGCGGGTGGCCCGAGAAGCCGGGCCGGCTCGACTGCATGATCACCAAACCGCTCCCTGACCCCGGACACGGCGTTGGCCAAACGGTCCCAATCTTCGCTGGCGTCTATGGTCAGCTGCGTCGGCTGACTGCCGTCCTCGAGAGCCGAGCCACCCATCCCCAACAATCGGACAGGCCTTTCGACGTCTACCTGCTCGAGCAGGCCGAGTCCCACCCGGTAGAGATCACGGGGGCTGTCCAAGGCGCTGACGCGGGTGAGACTGCGGGTGACGATGGTGAAATCCTCGTAGCGCACCTTGATAGTGATCGTCCTCGCCGCCAATCCGGCTCTCCGCAGTCGGCTGGAGAGCCGTTGGGCGTGGGCCAGGAGCGCCGCCTCGACCACTTCCCGACCTTGGAGATCGACCTCGTAAGTCTCTTCCACGGAGATCGACTTGGCCTCCGAATCGGGCTCAACGACCCGGTCGTCGTTTCCCCGGGCCAGGGAGAGGAGGTGATGCCCGTTGGCCGGCCCCAGGGCCGAGATCACCGCCGGCTCGGGCAGCGCGGCGAGATCGCCCACCGTCACCACCCCCAACCGCTGGAGACCCGCCAGGGTCGCGGGGCCCACTCCCCACAGCGAGCCGACCGGCAGGCCATGGAGAAAGTCGAGCTGATCGACCTGGGGAATGTGGAGACAGCCGTCGGGCTTGGCCGATTCGGAGGCCAGCTTCGCCATGAACTTGGTCGACGCGACCCCCACCGACGCCGGCAGGCCCAATTCGGCCCTGATACGGGCCCTGATCTCCTGACCCACGGTTGTCGGCGTGTCGTAGTGGAACCGCAAGCCGCGGACATTGAGGAAGGCCTCATCGAGGCTGAGACCTTCCACATAGGGGGTGAAGGACCGGAGGATCTCGAACACCTGCCCGGAAACCGCGCCGTAACGAACGTGATCCGGAGCCACCACGATCAGGCCCGGGCAGTGGCGCATGGCGATGGCCGTCGGTTGGGCGGAGTGGACCCCCACCGCCCTCGCCTCATAGGAGGCACTGGCGATCACACCCCTCCGGCCCCGGCCGCCGACTGCGACCGGTCTCCCGCGCAGCGCCGGGTTGTCGAGCCGCTCCACCTCGACGAAGAAGGCATCCATGTCGACGTGGAGGATCGGTTCGGTCCACACCAGGCCAAGTTACCCGTGACAACCCGCGGGACGGGCCAAACTGAGGTCATGGCTGCCCTCATCCATCTGGTACGACACGCCGAAGTCGACAACCCCGACCATCTCGTCTACTCCGATCTCCCCGGATTCGGGCTATCTCCACGCGGGATCGAACAGGCTCGTCGGGTCGGGCGGTACCTGGGGCCGCGACCTGTGGTTTCGATCTGGTCGTCGCCCTTGGAGCGATCCCTGCGCACCGCGGAGGAGATCGCCGGCCGAACCGGGGTCCCGGTCAAGGTCGACCCCGGGCTCACCGAGTGGCGTGTCACCAGCCGTTGGCGCGGTCACACCTGGCGTGACCTACCCACCGCCTTTCCCGGTGAGTTGGAGGCCTATCTCGAAGATCCGGAGAATCTCGACTTCGCCGACGAATCGCTGGACGAACTGGCGGAGCGGATGGCCGCAACCGCCCGCCGGTTGGACCGCGAGCACCCCCACGGCGACGTGGTGATCGTCTCGCATCAGGATCCGATCCAGGCGGGGCGGCTTCGGCTCATCGGCTCCCCCCTCGGCGGGCTGCATCAAGAGAAGCCCGGGCACGGTGCCGTCGTCACCTTGCGCCCTGGCGATGTCTGGCGTGAGGAAACCGTCTGGGAACCAGGCGATTCCTCCCGGGTCACCAACCACCAAGGGCTGAGGGTGCTCAGCCGACACCAGGAAACCGCCGACCCGACTTCGGCTTGACCGATCTCGCTGCGAAACTTCCGGCGTGAGGGTTCCTCTGGCGACCGCCTCCCCACTTCTCGCCGCCGTCCTCTGGACCGGGGCACTGCTCGTCGATCCGGGCCCCCTCGCTCCGTGGTCCGTTCTCCTGGTCGGCATCGGGCTGCTCACCATGGCCACCCTCGCCGTAATCGGCATGATCATCGCCGGTGGACGCTGGGCCCTTCGACTCGGAGTGGCGACCGTCGTCGACACCCTCCTGATTGCGGTGATCCGACCGACCGACCCGCTCTGGTATGTGGCCCTTGTCGCCTCGATCACGGCCGGAGCGCTGCTCTTCCAACCAGCCGTCACGAACCGAATCCGCAAACTCCCCTCGGCCACCGGCCCACCCCCTCGAGCCGTGCTGGTCACCTTGCTGCTGGCATCGACTCCGGGCACGATCGGCCTGGCGGCTTGGGACCAGCCGACAGCTGCGACCGTGGTGGTTGGGCTCACCGCCCCCCTGGCCGCCCTGTGGTACGCCAAGGTCCTCCCCGGCGGCCTGTATGCGCTCAGGGTCATCTGGCCACTGTTAGCCATCGCATTGGCGCCCCTCCAACCGCTTCCCGCGGCCCTGGTGTCATTGTTGACCGCCTCCGTGGTACTCGCGTTGGCCTGGCAGCGCGAAGTCGGGGTTGCCTTTCACCCGCCCCGAGAGATCGCCCACGCCTATCCGATCCCACCCGAGTTGGTCCCGAGAGAGATCCTGGATGCGGCGGATCTCGATGAGAGGGGTCATCCCCGGTGAGAAGGATGCCGAATCCGTGGATCGCCATCCCGGCCCTGGTGATGGGGGCGCTGGCGGGAGCCCTGGGTTGGATGGTGACCGCCGTCAGTTGTCAGTCACGCGAGGCCGAGGCCAGCCTCACCTCCTGCCCCGGCTGGGCGGCGTTGGTGTCGGCCATCTCGTTCCTGGTGGTGACCTTCGGGATGGTCCTGATCCTGGCCCTGGTCTACCGCAGCCTCGCCGAGTGGAACGAGAAAAAGGGCCCGAACATTGAGTCGAGGCGGTAGCCCTGGCCGACCGGCGTCTGTTTGCCCGAGGTGAGGTGCTTGGAACTGCTCGGCCCTCCGCGGCAACGGGGGTTGCCCCGAAGGGCAAAGTCGGCCAGCAATCAAACCCGTGAAAAGACCAACGACACGTTGTGCCCACCGAACCCGAACGAGTTGGACATCGCATGTTCCAGCCGGGCAGGCCGGGCTTGGTTGGGCACGTAGTCGAGGTCACACTCGGGATCAGGCTCCTCGTAGTTGATGGTGGGAGGAAGGGTCTGATCCCGGAGAGCCATGATGCAGGTCACTGCCTCGACCGCCCCGGCTCCGCCCAGGATGTGACCCGTCATCGACTTGGTCGATGAGACCGGAACCTGGTCGGCAGCGGCGCCCAGGGCGATCCGAATGGCCGCAGTCTCCGTGGAATCGTTGGCCTCGGTCGACGTCCCGTGGGCGTTGATGTACCCGACTTGTATCGGGTCGAGGGCGGCGTCGGCGAGTGCAGATGTCATGGCTCGGGCGGCACCGGAACCCCCGGGCCGGGGAAGGGTGATGTGATAGGCGTCGGCCGACATCCCATAGCCGGTCAACTCGGCCAGGATCGTCGCCCCTCGCGCCCGGGCATGGCCCTCGTCCTCGAGTATCAGGGCAGCACCTCCCTCCCCCATCACAAATCCATCACGCCCGGCATCGAAGGGCCGCGAGGCGCGGGTGGGCTCGTCATTCCGGCTGGACAGCGCTCGGGCCTGGGCGAAGGTGGCGATCCCAAACGTGGTGATGGCGGCCTCGGCCCCTCCGGCCACGACCACATCAGCGGCGCCGCGTCGGATCCACTCTGCCCCGTCACCAATGGCGTTGGCGGAGGCCGAACAGGCGGTGACGACACACGACACCGGGCCGAATAGGTGGTGCTCGATCGAGGCCAGCCCGGCTGCCATATTGGGGATGATCCTGGGGACCCCGGTAGGGCTGACCCGATCCGGGCCCCGCTCTGCGAGGGTCTCTATCTCCTCGATGAAGGACCCCATCCCCCCGAACCCGGCTCCGACCATCACGCCGGCCCGGGTCGCGGCTTCGTCGTCCTCATCGAACGAGAGGCCCGCTTCCTGGAGAGCCTGGCGAACCGCCACCAAGAAGAACTGGGTGTAACGGTCCAGCCGCCGCACCTCGCGGCGATCGAAGTGCTTCTCCGGGTCCCATTCCTTGACCTCACCGGCGATGGTGGTCCGATATCCGGTGGCGTCGAATTGGGTGATCGGCCCGATACCTGAGGTGCCCGAGAGCATCGCCTTCCAGGTGGAGGCGACGTCGTCGCCGATGGGTGTGACCGCCCCGAGCCCGGTGACGACGACTCGTCGTCGCTCGGATGAAATCAACGCTCAGCCTCCCAATTTGCCGTAAACGACATCGATGGCCTGACCGACGGTCATGATCGACTCGGCTTCCTCGTCGGGGATCTTGACGCCGAACTCGTCCTCGAGCGCCATGAGTAGCTCGACGACGCCGAGGCTGTCCACGTCGAGGTCCTCCTCGAAGTGTGCCTCCTCGGAGATCTTGGCGGCGTCGAGCCCGAGCTCCGACACGAGCACCTCGCCGAGTCGATCGGCTACTTCGCTTCTTTCCATTCCTTGCTCTCTTTCGTTGGTCGGTGGGTTCGGAGAAGTTACAGGGTTAGCCCTCCGTCCACCGCCAGCACCTGGCCGGTGATGTACGAGGCCCCTTCCGATACGAGAAAGTCGACGACTGCTGCGACCTCTTCCGGCAACCCAAAACGCCGCAGCGAGATGGAGTCCGTCAGGCCCTGCTTTGCCCCATCCCTGAGGCCCGCGGTCAATTCGGTGGTTATGAATCCCGGCGCCACTACGTTGACGGTGATCCCCCTCGACCCGATCTCCTTGGCGATCGATTTGGAGAGCCCGATCATGCCCGCCTTGGACGCCGAATAGTTGGCCTGACCGGCGTTTCCCGCGATTCCCGAGACGGAGGCGATCGACACGATCCGCCCCCAACGCATCTTGAGCATCCCCCGCAAGGCGGCCCTGGTGCACAGGTAGGCCGACCGGAGATTGGTGTCGATCACCGCGTCGAAGTCTTTGGGGCTCATCCGAAGCAGCAGATTGTCCTTGGTGATCCCCGCATTGTTGACCAGGACCGACACCGGGCCCAGGGCTGCGCCCACCTTCTCGAACATCTCCTCGACCTGATCCTCCTGGGACACATCGGCGCCATGGGCAATGGCACGCCCTCCTCCGGCTTCGATGGCCGCCACCACGTCCGCGGCGGCGACGGCGTTGGTGGCATAGTTCACAGCCACCTGATGACCCGATCCGGCGAGACGGATGGCGATGGCACGGCCGATTCCCCGTGACCCCCCGGTCACCAGAGCCACCCTTGCCCCTTCAGGTGAGGTCACGTCAGTTTCTCCGGCAGGCCGAAGAAGTCGAAGTTGGGTTGAAGCAGCTCCATCGTCGTCCGATCCGGCGGTGGTAGCTGGGCGTCACTCTCACCCAACGCCTCCACCCGTGAGCCCCATCGATAGATGGCCGATCCCCAGGTGAGCCCACCGCCGAAAGCGGTGAAGGCGATCGTCGATCCCGGCTTGATCCTGCCCTCCTCCAATGCCTCGGTGAGGGCCACCGGGATGGTGGCCGCCGAGGTGTTGCCGTAGGAATGGATGTTCACGTAGACCTTGGCCTCATCAAACCCCAGCCTGCGAGCAGTGGCGTCGATGATCCGCACATTGGCCTGATGGGGAATGAGCAAGTCGATGTCATCGGATGTGAGACCGGCTTGTTCGATGGCCCTTGCTGTCGAATCACCCATGGTCGTGACCGCTCGGCGGAAGACTTCCTGACCCTCCATCGTGAGCGACGACAGGGCAGGGTTGATCGGCTCCCGGTCACCCGCCGTCCCGTCCCTTGGGGTTTGGAGGATGTGCCCCACCGAGCCGTCCATGCCCAACTCCGATGAGAGCAGGCCTATCGGCTCGTCGGTTGGCTCGAGCAGGACGGCCCCGGCGCCATCACCGAAGAGGACACACGTGGCGCGGTCGGTGAAATCCATCAGATAGTGCAGCTTCTCGGCCCCGATCACGAGCACCGATTGGTGGGTGCCTCCGCGGATCATGTTGGTGCCCACCACCAACCCGTAGACGAATCCCGAGCAGGCGGCGTTGATATCCATGGCTGCCGCGTTCCAGGCCTCCATCCTCTTCTGCACCACCGAGGCCGTGGACGGGAGGATGGAGTCACCGGTGCAGGTGGCGATCAGGATCAGATCCACCTCGTCCACGGTCTTGCCCGCCGCGGCCAGCGCCCGGAGACCGGCCACCGCTGCCAATTCGGACGCCTCGACGTGGCTGATCCGCCGCTCTTTGATCCCGGTCCGCGTAGTGATCCACTCGTCCGAGGTGTCGACCAGCTGCTCCAGATCGTGATTAGAGAGAACGTTGGGCGGCATGCACTTGCCCCATCCGGTTATCTCGGCATTGCGCATAAGCGTCTCCTCAAAGTCGGCCCATGGTACCGATAGCCTCCGCCGCCGCCCCGATGTCCGCGATGCCGGACACGACCACGACCCGGGCATCTTCCACAGACCTCCGTGCCAGGCCGGCGGTCACGTCACCCGGTCCGACGTGGGCGAAGGTGTCGATCCCGGAAGCAGCCATGTTCACCAGGCTGTCGGAGAATCGCACCGGAGCCACGACCTGGCGGACCAGCAACTCCTTCACCGTATCGATCCGATGGGGATTGCCGGTCGTGTTGGCCCAAACCGGGAAAGCAAGCTCGCCAACCGCCGCCTCCTCGAGCGCCGAGGCAACGACGGTCGCCGCCGGGTCCATGAAGGTCGAATGGAAAGCCCCGGCGACCTTGAGTGGGATCGCCCGTCGCACCCCGAGATCTCGTGCACTCGCCACCAGCCAGTCGATGTCGTCGGACCCACCGGCGACGACGACCTGTCCCGGCGCGTTGATATTGGCCACCTCGAGTTGGCCGCCCATCTCTCTTCGCCGGGCACAGATCTCCTCGGCTTCGGCCTCGTCAGCCCCCAACAACGCGGCCATCCCCGATGGGGCGAGATCGGCGGCTGCGGCCATCGCCCGCCCCCGGCGAGCCACCACAGACAGGGCGGTGTCGTAATCGAAGAAGCCGGCGGCGGTCAGAGCGGTGTATTCCCCCAACGAGTGCCCGGCCGCACCCCCTGGGACGATGCCGGTTTCGGCGACGAGCAGATCCCAAAGTGCAAAGGAGAGGGCGAACAGGGCTGGCTGCGCGTGCTCGGTGCGGGTCAACTCCTCCTCAGGGCCTTCGAGGCACATCGACCGGAGAGACCATCCGAGCACCCGATCGGCACGCTCTCCGAGCAGGTCGGGTCTGGTTTCGAAGAGATCCCTCCCCATCCCGACGTGCTGACTCCCCTGACCGGGAAAGAGGATTCCGACACTCACTTGCTATCCGACTCCTGCGTTCCGGGCTCGGTTACTCCAGCACCGACAGGAGCCGGCCCATGTCAGCGGAGTCGACATCGCGGTGAGTGACGATCCTCCACCATCCGGCCATGGGGGGATTGATTTTGATCCCCGACGCATCCAGCCTCTCGCTGACCTCCGCCCATTCCATGCCCAGGGCGGCGAAGCTGACACGAACCATGTTGGTCTCCACCGTCATCGGGTCGACCGAGCCCGGGAACCGCTCGGCGAGGCTCACCCCGAGTGCGGTGGCCAGGACGTGATCCTCGACAAGCCTCTCCCGGCCGCGTAGGGCCACCCGTGCCGCAGCAGCCAGCACCCCTGCTTGTCGCATCCCGCCGCCGAGACGCCTCCGCAGATAGCGAATTTCGTCCATCAGCGCCTGCGTCCCACACACGATGGATCCCACCGGGGCCCCCAGTCCTTTCGAGAAGCAGAACTGGATCGTGTCGGCTACGGCGGCGTATCGATCCGCGGCCACGCCCGACGCCGCCACCGCGTTGAAGATCCTCGCCCCGTCGACATGGATCTTCAGGGAATGGGCGCGGGCCACGTGCGATGTCTTTTCCATCAGGTCCACCGGGATCACTCTTCCCCCCGACAGATTGTGGGTGTTCTCCCACACCAGGAGCCCGATGCGGGGGAAGATGCCCGGTCCCACGAAGGAACCGCTCAATTCCATCGCCTGTTCGACGTCTTCGGGCTCGATGCGCCCACCATCGCCGGACACTGTCCTGAAGGCGACGCCGGATAGTGCCTGAGGCGCCCCGGCCTCGATGCTGCGGACGTGGCTCCCCTCATGGGCGATGATTTCCTCGCCGGGGTGGGTGTGTGCCATGATCGAAAGTTGGTTACCCATGGTCCCGGTCGGGACGAAGATTGCCGCCTCCTTGCCGGTGACCGAGGCCGACTCCTCCTCGAGGAGGTTGACGGTCGGGTCGTCGTGGTAGACGTCATCGCCAAGCGGGGCGGCGACCATGGCCGCCAGCATCTCTGGTGTGGGCCGGGTGACCGTGTCGGATCTGAAGTCGGCGATGCCGTCATCGAAGGCCATCGTCGAAGAGTAGGGCAGTCGAGCCCGGTTCAGCCGTGGAGACGGTCGATCACGACCCGCAACCGACCGGGGATCACATTTCGGGACACCCCGAGGACCTCACGAATCAACCCGAGCAGGTCTCCGGGGCCGTCCCAATGCTCCCCGACCACCTCCGGGCCGGCTCGCTCGATCACCCGGTCGAGGACGTAGATGAGGATCAGGAGGTCGTCGAGCCAACCGAAAACCGGGATGAACTCGGGGAGGAGGTCGATGGGGCTGACGACATAGGCGGCGGCCATCCCCAAGGCGATCTTGGAGCGCCGAGGGACCCGGGGGTCGGTGAGAAGCCTCGCCACCAGCTTGACGAAATTGGGCACCAACAGAACGGCGTCCTTGGCAAGGTGGCGGACCGAGACTTGGTCCCCGAGAGGGGGAAGGACCTGATCGGGTCGGACACTGTGGGGCTCGTTGGTCATTCGATCTCGATCCTGGTCACGGTCTCCCCGGCCTCGCCCTTCTCATTGTCCCCGATGCTCCCCAACTCCTCGATCACGGCTTCCACGGCCTTCAACCCTTCCACCGCCGCCTGTAGCAGGTGATAGACCGCTCGCCGCCCGGCGCGGGCCACGGCCTGCATGGCTTCGGATTGCTCTTTCACGATTTGGCGTCCGGATCGGAGAAGGAAACGGTGAGGGTTCCACCATCGAGGCGGGCTCGCGTCACCTCGCGACGATGTAATGCGTCGGGAAGGATGAAGGACCTGCGGTAGGGCCCGACCTGGATGTACATCTCGTGCCCGTGGCGGAGCACATCGAGATCGGACTTCTCGACGAATGGGATGTCGATCTCCATCGAAACCCCGCCCTCGGCGTCGGAGATGCGGAATGGCCTGGTGGCGACGAAGTCCCGGATCGGGTCGTCGTCGCCGTATAGCTCCGTGGCCATGAAGCGGAGCCGGTCGATGCCCACCATCTCGTCGTCGAATAGCCGGAGCAAAAGTCGCGGGATCTCGGGGAAGGCGTCGTCGATGGTGTCCAGATGCCCCTTTTGGATCGCCCGCCAGCGCTCGAAGTATGGGTCGGCGACGATGTCGGGCAGCACCCGGTTGACCACCACCCCATCCACTCCGTAGCCGAAGAGGCCCAGATAGCTGTAGGTGCGACGAGCCTCATCGATCACCATCTTCTCCGGGTTGACCACCAGACGTGCCGAGGTCACCTCAGGTGTCGACATGAGCGCCTTGACGTCTTCGATCGATTCGAATACGGCCTGGGCAGAGGTGAACACCTCGTCCGCGGGAAGCGGCAGGTCGGTGAGGCGGCTGAGAATGGGCCGCGCCGCACGCATCAGCCGTCGCTCGGTCGGCAGGACCTTCTCGAAGTACCAACTCAGGACCTCGGGCAGGGAGAGCAGCCTCAGGGTCTCGGCCGTCGGAGCACAGTCGACCACTATCACGTCATAGACACCCGATCGGGCGTGACGATTGACCTCGAGCAATGCGAACAACTCGTCCATCCCGGGAAACACCAGGAACTCCTCGGCCTCGATGCCGCCGGCGCCTCCCCAGTCGAGCACATCCATCAGCTGACGCCGGATCGAGCCCCAGTACTTGTCGAGTTGTCGTTGGGTATCGATCTGTTGCCCATCGAGGCCGGCCACGACCTTCGTGGGCTCGCTGCCGAGGGGAACCACCAGTGCATCCGACAGCGAATGCGCCGGGTCCGTGGAGGTGACGAGGGTCCGGTATCCGGCGTCGGCCGCGGCCAGGGCGGTGCAGGCGGCCACGGTGGTCTTGCCCACCCCTCCTTTGCCGGTGACGAGGATGATTCGCATATCAGCCCGCGACCTTGACCCTATTGCGAAGGCCCCTCAACGCAGTCGTCACAATCTGCTTCTCGGCTTGGCGCATCAGGAATCCTGGCATCGTGAATTTCAGCGTGACCTTCAAACCGTACAGGACTTCAGTGGCTCCGTTGGTGGGGGTGAAGGTGTAGGAGCCTTCGAGCATCTCGAGGTCATCACTGTCCTCGGCCACCCAACTCAAGCGATTCGGCCTGTCATGCTCATAGCGGAGCACATATTCGATCTCTTTGACGAAGACTTCGATCACGAACCGGGCCCGGTCGACACGACCATCCGGCCCGCTTTCGAGGATCTCCACCTCTTTGACCCCGGTTGCCCACACGGGGTAGGAGGAGATGTCGGCAGCCACGTCGTAGAGCACCTCGGGTGAGGCGTCGATCTCCAAAGTCTGAAAGGTTCCCTCGGCCATCTCTCCAGAGTCCTTGTCCGGCAGACGAGATTAGCGAGATACCTACTCAGCCGATCCGGGCGGGGTCGATGGACAGCGGGCGTCCCGTCGCCCTGAAGTACCCAACGTTGCGACACAGCGTCGATCCGAGACGCCATTGAGTGGCCTGGGGCTGATGGACGTCGCCGAAGATGTGGGCACGCGGCCTCTCCCGGAGCAGATAGTCGAGGATCGGCTCGGAGCCGCGCTCCGCCCGGCCGGTGATGACGTCGGTGCGCAACGATCTGACGGCGGCCGGGATGTGAGTGCAGAGCACGTCAACCGGGCCGATCTGCTCGAGGAGAAGCCTCATTTCGTCGTCGGACACCTCTCCCTCGGCCTGGAGCGGAGTGGAAGCCCCTCCCCCGGCGAAGCCGAACCGAATCCCCTCGATTTCCACCACCCGGCCATGAACGTACTCGAAACCTTCCGGCAGGCTGGCCCGAAGACTCTGCGGGCGATCCACATTCCCGTGGATCACGAACCCGCTCCCCCCCTCCAGGGCCAGCGCCACTTCCCGGTATTGGGCGTCGATGGCCGCCCCGATCTCCGCCCGGACCTCATCGAATCGACCGGCGGTACGCTGGACCCACAGGTCTCTCATTCCCTGGAAGTCACCGGCAGCTCGGGCCGCCGCCGACTCACGGGCGAATTCCAGACCGAGGACGTCCGCCACCGCCCCCTCCCCCGTCCGATAGTCGGTCAGGTTGACCAGATCACCCAGGATGAGGACAGGCTGACCCATGGCGACGACTCGACGCAACGCATCGAGGGCGAAATGAACGTCGGAAATCGCAAGGATCAACGCCCGGCGACCCCTGCGCCATAGAGCCCCCAGATCGCCCCGGCAGCGCCTCCGACCAGGGCAAGCAGCAACGACATCGGCCAGTCGAGGCCGAGAGGGGAGAACTCCGCCGAGACCCCGGCCATGCCGAACCCGACCAGCCCGCCGATCACAGCCCGGCCCGGTTTGCCGATCCTGCGTCCCGGATCGATGTCCTGACGGCCCAGATTCTCGGCAAGGGCACCTCCGAGAATCACGACCAACAGACCGACAACCCCGAAGACGAGGGCGATCGCGTACACCTTCACCATGCCTGCTGAGGGTAACGGCCCTGCCCGCGATCATGTCCTCGACGACTCTGCGCCCGCCCTCTGTTCCTCAGCCGGTCTTTCTATCGATCGGCACCAATCGGAGACGGGGGACCAGGCCTTCGCCGGCCAGATTTCTCAACGCCTCGCTCTCCGATTCGTCGAGCTCGAGCGGGCCTCCGTCGAGCAGAATGGTCACGACACAATCGTCGCAAGCACTGGTGTCCTGCATGGCGCATTGCCGGCAATCGATGATCATCTGTCGACCTCCTGACAACACCGTACGGGGACCGTGTGACAGGAACCCCGGGCTCGGCCCGGGTTTCCTGTTCGTCTTCCGTAGTCCGTTATCCGCTTTCCGTACGGATTACGGATAACGGATTACGGATCACGGGACTAGACCCTGCTCGCTGAGCCAGGCGGTGGCCGCATCTTCGGGATTCTCCGCATCGATCTCGACGCGGCCGTTGAGATCCAAGAGGACCTCGGTGGTGATCAGTCTTGAGATCGAGTTGATCAAAGCGGCGAAATCATCGCCGTAGGCCTCCGCCACTTCGTTGCTGACGACGGGGACAACATTCTCGGGAGCGATTATCTCCTCGGTCCCCCCGAGAACGACGAAACCCTTCTCGGTGATAACTGGTTGAGTCGAGAAGAGCAGAGCCACTTGGATCTCGCCGGATTCCAGGGCCGCCACCCGGGCCGCGCCCTCCGCTATCGACTCGAAACCGAGGTTGTCGAGCCCGTAGGTCTCAACCAACCCGCGGTAACAGGTGGATCGGTCCTCACATTCGGGTGGGCCTCCCAGGGTTACCTCGCCGGCTCCTGCCAGGTCTGACACCGTGGTGACACCGTTCCCTTCGGCGAAGTCGCCGGTGACCACGAATACATTCTTGTCCTGGCCTGGCGCCGGATCGAGCACAGTCACCGACTTCGCGGCGAACAAATCCGTGAGAGTCTGGAGGGCCTCGGCTTCATCGGTGGGCGCCTCTTCGCCAAACCCGATAGAAACAGCCGAACCAAGGTACTCGGGGATGAAGTCGATGGCGCCAGACTCGATCTCAGGGAAGATCAGCTCTCTGTCCCCAATGTTGAGGTTCCTCACGACCGTGTAGCCGTTGGCCTCGAGGGCCTGGGCATAGATCTCGGCCAGGATCACCGACTCCGGGAAGTTGAAGGACCCAACCGTTATGGCTGGACCTTCGACGGTCCCCCCATCGGAGGGCGTCGTAGTCGCATCTCCACCCGACCCACCGTCACACGCCGTCACAACCAGCGCCAAGACCAGGAGGGTCGCCCCGAAGAAGCGTCTGCGGAAAGATGTCCGCATGGGTCTTCCTTTCTTTTCTTGTCAACGGCGCCCCGAAAAGGCGCCTACCTGGCCCACCCTAACCGGGCCTGTGATTTCGGCAGGGTCAGGAGATCGAGGCTGCGGCCCTGATCTCCTCCGAAGAGCGAGGCCGACGGCCCTCGGGGAGGACCCACCGCTCGCCCCGGGACAACAGCCAGTCGGCTCCCAGGGTGAGGACCGCGATCAGAAGGGCGCCGGCGAACACCTCCACCCGGCCCCCGGGCCCCTGGGCGAAGCCCCGAACGACGTATTGACCGAGCCCACCTCCCGATGAGAGCACCGCGGCCAGGGGAACAGTGGCCAGCACCTGGATGAACGAGATGCGGATCCCGGCAAAGATGAGCGGGGCGCCGATGGGCACTTCCACCCCCCAGAGCACCTCGTTGTCGGTGAACCCCATGCCCTTTGCCGCTTCGACCGTCTCTCGGGGAACGGTGACGATGGCGGTATAGGCGTTGGTGTAGATCGGAGGGATGGCCAAGGCGAGCAGGGCGACCGCCGCCGGCCAGAACCGCAGACTGACCCCGGCGCGTGCGAAGAAGATCGCGGCCAGGATTATCAACCCGAACGAGGGGATCGCTCGCCCGATATTCGCGGCTGCGTTGGCGGCCAAACCACCAATCCGCCGATGACCGAGCCACACCGCGATCGGCAACGCCACCGTCACCGCGATCAGCATCGGGAGCGCGGCGAGCCAGAGATGTTCCAGGGCCCGGGGAAGGATCCCGTCGTCGCCGGCCCACCTTCCGGGCTCGCCGAACCACGAGACGAGGTCGGAGAGGAATCCCATCACCGATCGCCTTCCCGCGCCCAAGGCGTGAGCACCCGCCCGATGCCCAGCAGGCCGATGTCGAGCGCCGCGGCCAGGGCCACCGACAGCACCACGCCCACAATTATCTCGGTGGGGAAGATGATCGACCGCCGCAGCCCGTCGAGGATGAAGAAACCGAGACCTCCCAGGCCTAGCAGCGAAGTGACGGTGACCAATCCGATGACGGTGACCGTGGCGATCCTGATCCCAGCCATCACCGCCGGCAAGGCGAGCGGCAATTCGATCTGTCGGATCCGCTCTCCTTCGCTGTACCCCATGCCGGCGGCTGCCTCCCTCACCCCTGCCGGGACTCCGTTGACCCCGGTCACGATGTTGCGGATGAGGATGAGGAGGGTGTAGCTGATGAGCGCGATCTCGGCAGTGATGAATCTCTGGGTGACGGTGCCAATCCCCACCAAGGGGGCAACCAGGGCGAACACGGCGAGCGCGGGGATCGTGTAGAGCAGACCCGTCGCCGCCGTGATCGTCGGGTAGGTCCTGGGTTTCCGTATCGCAACCGCCGCAAGAGCCGACGCAATCACGATGCCTGCGACGAGGGCAACGCCGGTCAGCGCAAGGTGCTCCACCGTCCTCCGCCAGATCGAGTCGATGTTGCGGCCCACCCAATCCCAGTCGAAGAGGGAAGAGGCTGCCTGGGCAAGGATCATTCCGTTATCTCCTCGGCGATCGCCTCCAAGTCCACCATCCCCCGGTAGATACCGTCGTCGACCACCACCGCCATTCGGGCGTGACTGGTGACCACGGCGTCGAGCGCAGACCGCAGGGAGGAATCGCTGCGGAGGCTCACAAGGAACTCGCGAGGGGTGAGCGCGGCAAGGGGTCGCCCATCGATCTCGGATGCATCGACCCAGCCCAGAAGCTGATCACCGGAGAGCAACCCGACCCAGGAGACGCCATGCTCTTCCATTAGCCTGACCGCCTCATCCGGAGTGCCGGTGATATCGATCACCGGCCCCCTCGACACCACGGCTTCGCCGATCGGTCGCAAGGCAAGCCGCCTCAGCCCGCGCTCTCCCCCGATGAACGACTCGACGAATTCGTTGGCGGGGCTCGCCAGAATCCGCTCGGGGGTGTCGTGCTGCTCGAGCACTCCCCCGACGTTGAGGATGGCGATGCGCGACCCGAGGAGGATCGCCTCGTCGATGTCGTGGGTCACGAAGACGACGGTCTTCCCGAGTCTGGATTGGAGCTCGAGGAACTCCCATTGAAGATGCCCTCTCACAATCGGGTCAACCGCCCCGAACGGCTCGTCCATGAGCAGAACCGGTGGGTCGGCCGCCAACGCCCGAGCCACTCCAACCCTCTGTTGCTGGCCACCGGAGAGCTCTGTGGGATATCTCTCCAGCATCGACCGGTCCAAGCCGACGAGCACGGTCAGCTCCGCCACCCGCTCGTTGATGCGGCCGGCATCCCATCCCAGGAGCTTGGGAACCGTCGCCATGTTCTGGGCGATGGTGCGATGTGGAAACAGCCCGACCTCCTGGATGACGTAGCCGATCGAACGTCTCAACTCGTGGGGAGGGACCGACATCACGTCCCGGCCATCGACCTCGATTCGCCCTGAGGTCGGCTCGATCAGCCGGTTGATCATCTTCAAGGTGGTGGTCTTGCCGCACCCCGATGGGCCGAGTAACACCACCAACTCACCCCGATCGACATCGAGACTCAAATTGGCCACCGCCGGCTGGCTGGCGCCTGCAAACACCTTGGCGACGTTGTCGAGACGGATCATGGTGTCGGTTTGCACCTGGGAGCCCACGATTGAGGAGACCCTACGTGAGGAGGCGCTGGATCAACCGGCTTGGTCGAGGAACGCCAGCACTTCCGCGGTGTACTTCCCCGGGTCGGCGTCGAAGGAGCCGACATGATCCGCCCCTTCCACCTGGATCAGGGTGACGAGGTCCGGTGCGGCTGCCGCGAAGTCGACGCTCTCCTTCACCGGAACCGACTGATCCTCGGTCCCATGATGGATCAAGACGGGTTGGCGCAAATAGACGTCCACCCCTTCGACGTAGTCCAACGACTTCCAGTTGACTCCGATCCGAAGCGAGGTGAAGAACTGCGCCACCGCGCTGAGCGTGGGAGGGACATTGAACGGCAGCAAAGGCAAATCACGCTGCGCCGCGTTGAAGTCGACCGTCTCACCCACGTCGAGATTCGGCGAGTCCAACAACACCCCGCTCACCGGCTCGAGGGTCTGGCGATACATGAAGGCCATGACATGGCTGCCACCTGTCGAATAGCCATTGAGCACCACGTGCTCGGCCCCGTTGTCCACGGCATAGGCCACCGCCCCCGCCACGTCCTCCCATTCGGTGGCCCCGTACTGGTAGTAGCCGCTCGGATCCTGGGGTTGATCGTCGTCGTTGCGATAGGTGATGGCGAGTTGGGGATAGCCCGCATCCTGGAGCGGTGCAAACAGCGGTTCGGCCTCGTCCGGGGTGGTCCCTTTTCCGTGGACGTGGATGACCCAGGTGGGACCTCCGGCGGGGAGATACCAAGCATCCATCTCTCCGAGTGGTGTCGTGTACGAAACCTGCTCCAGTCCAAGATCAGGGCCGGGATAGGCGAGGTCATCGGGCTGGATGGCGAAACCATCCTGGATCAACTCGCTGGAGAAGTACCAGCCGCCGACGACATGGAACACCAGAGCGAGGGCGACGACGACCCAAAAGGTGCCCCACAGAAAGGTCCCAAGTTTCACGATGGTTGATTCTGGCCGGATTCAGGCCGCAGGCAATGACAAGCCACCAACGAGGTGCTCTTCATGGTCCGTCACCGGGATCGGGTCGGCGCCGAATGTGGGCTCCAACGCTCGCGCCTCCGCCAGGGTCTCGTCGATTTTCGCGGATAGTGCCGCTTCCATGATGGAGGCGACCGGATCGTCACCGGACACCTCCAACCGCTCCCTCCGCACCAACCCGATGAGCACCCCCTGATCTGCCACCGCCAGCACTCTCTCATCGTGGATCCGCAGGGTGTCGTTCGCCTGACGCATCGGCCCGACGAACACCGGCTCCCCCATCCAACGGAAGACCCGGTCGGGAGCGCTGCGCACCACTACCGCTCCAGCGTGGGCCTTGCTTCTCAAACGCGCCCCGGGGCCCAGCATCGAACGCTGCAGCCAGGAGCCACCCGGGGCACCCAACACCAGCAACGATCCCTCGTCCAAATCGTGGGCGAGGCTGCTGATCCCATCGACCCCTACAACCCGCCCCCGGATCTCTGGCACGACGGCCGCGATCCTATCGAGCGTCTTTTGAGCTGCGGATGGGTCATCACCGGGGCCCGATGCAGAAACCATCTCGGCTTCGACCCCGAGGCTCGCTCCCACCAGAGCCGCGGTTTGAGCGGCCAGGATGGAGTGTGGTCCACCGGCCACGGTGGCAACCACCGCCGTCACGTTCTCGGGCACGAAAGCCAGGGGAACCGCGACATTCACCAGGTCGAAGGACCCGGGCAGACGTCGTGAGACCAGCAGGTCGGCCCGGTGGTTGATGCACCCCTCGGCCAGGTCGCCGGAGAGCCGATTGGAACGGCCACCCGTCAGGAGGTCGGCCAGCTCGGAGCACCCTTTGCCCCTGGTCCACACAACGGAGAACCCGCCTGTTCCCTGACCCATGACCGCCATTCGGTTCCCTCCGTGATCGACTCCAGGCACCAGGTCCGCACACGTTAAGCGGTTTCCCGGGGATTGTGGGACCGGCCTCCGACATCATCGTCGTCATCGGTGACAAGATGTCAGTCATGGAGTTTCGAGACGTCATCGCCCGGCGCCGAATGGTCCGCAACTACCTCCCGGACCAAATCCCGATCGAGAGCCTGAACCGCATTGTCGACGCCGGGCTGCGGGCTCCGTCAGCCGGCTTCTCACAGGGCCTCGGGTTTGTGGTGGTGACCGATGCCGAAACACGACTCGCCATCGCCCAACTCGCCGACGAGGGCGATTACATGGCGAAAGGGTTCGATCCATGGATCTCGAGAGCTCCGGCCCACATCGTGGTCAGCGTCAGTGAAGAGGTGTATCGAGAGCGTTATCGCCAACCTGACAAGCTGGGGCCCGACGGTGAGGAGATGGATTGGCCCGTTCCCTACTGGTGGGTCGACGCCGGCGCCGGGTTGATGGCGGTCCTCCTCGCTGCGGTCGACGAGGGCCTCGCCGCCGGTTTCCTTGGTGTTCATTCGTTGCCCGAGCTGGCCTCGCTGCTGAGCCTGCCTGCGGACCATCAACCGATCGGAGTGGTGACGGTGGGCAAACCGGCGCCTGACCGGCGCTCGGCGAGTCTCGACCGAGGGCGAAGGTCACGGGAGTCGATCGTCCATTGGGATTCGTGGAGCGGATAGCCATGCCGGATCAGATCATCACCTCGTCCGCGAACCCCCGCATCAAGACGCTCGTTGGTTTGCGCGATCGGAGAAATCGTGATCGGAACGGTGTGTTCATCGTCGAGGGGCCACGCCTCCTGGCCCGGGCAGTCGGCGCCGGCCATCAACCGCGAGAGATCTACTACGACCGGGACCGCTTTGACCCCGCCAGCTCTTCGGGCGCGCTCCTGTTCGCCTGCTCTTCGCGGATCCTGTCCCGTGCCTCCTATCGGGGATCGGACGAGGGCGTGATCGCGGTATTCGACCAATTCGACGTGGGGATCGACCGTCTCGAGACCGGTCCCCGCACCTTGCTCCTGATGGCCGAGGGTGTCGAGAAGCCGGGAAACCTGGGGGCAATCCTGCGGACTGCCGACGCGGTCGGCGCCGACGCGGTGATCGCGGCCGACCCCGAGATCGACCCGTTCAACCCCAACGTCGGACGCTCCTCGACCGGTGCCCTGTTCACCGTCCCGATCGTGGTGACCGACCTCGAATCAGCGATCGTCTGGCTCCGGGAGCGCAGGATCCACCTGGTGGCGGCAGACCCTTCCGCCGACGTTGACCTCTGGTCGGCAGACCTCGGGGCGCCGATCGCGCTGCTCGTGGGCTCGGAGCATCGGGGTTTGACCACCGAGGCCCGGCAGGCGGCAGACAACCTGGTCTCGATACCGATGCTGGGTCTCACCGATTCGCTGAACGCATCGGTGACCATGGCGCTGCTTGCCTACGAGGCCCGGCGGCAACAGGCGCCGGCGCCGGGTCATTGATCGCTTGACATCGAACATATGTTCGAGATAGCCTCAAACCGGCCGTGGCCGCCCTGCTCCAACCCAGTTTCGACGAGCTCTCCACACCTCTGTACGACGTCACGTTCTGTGTCCTCGACCTGGAGACCACAGGCGGCTCGCCAAAGAACTGCGCCATCACCGAGATCGGGGCCGTCAAGTACCGGGGTGGGGAGCTTCTCGGCAGCTTTCACACCCTGGTGGACCCTGGGCTCCCGATCCCGCCGTCGATCACCATCTTGACCGGTATCACCGCGGCGATGGTCATCGACGCCCCGACCATCCACACCGCCCTTCCCTCGTTCTTGGAGTTCATCGGAGACTCGGTGATTGTTGGGCACAATGTGCGCTTCGACATATCGTTTCTCCAAGCCGCGGCCGGTCGACTCGGCTACGAGCGGCTGGGCAACGACACCGTCGACACCGCAGCCCTGGCTCGTCGTCTGGTGCGTGACGAGGTGAGGAACATGCGACTGCAGACCCTTGCCGCTCACTTTCGGAGCCCGGTCATTCCGATCCACCGTGCACTCGACGACGCCCAGGCCACCGCCCATGTACTCCATTCCCTGCTGGAACGGTCCGGGAACCTCGGGGTGAGCAATCTCGATGATCTCCTCCAGCTTCCAAGGGCGCGGGGCTCCGCCTTCTACTCCAAGATCGCTCTCAGCGACTCGCTCCCCCGGCGCCCCGGCGTCTACCTGTTCCGTGACCGGCATGGCACCCCGATCTATGTCGGCAAGGCAACCAATCTCCGGGCCCGGGTGCGCCAGTACTTCTACGGCGACCGCAGGCGGACCATCGGCAACCTGATGCGTGAGCTTGCCTCCATCGATCATGTGGTTTGCGAGACGCTCCTCGAGGCCGAGGTCACCGAGCTCAGGCTGATCCACACCCATCGACCTCGGCACAACCGCCGGTCGAGGCCGCCCAAGACCTCACATTGGGTCAAAGTGACCCGTGAGCCGTTTCCCAGACTGTCCGTGGTCCGCACCCTCAAGGACGACGCTCTCGCCTATCTCGGCCCGTTTCGCTCGAAGCCGGTTGCCGACCTCGTGGTGGCCGCCCTATGGGATGCGACTCTGATTCGACGGTGTCGTGCCTCCCCCTCCACCCGCGACGCCCAATGCGCTCCGGCACAGCTCGGTGTCGCCCTCTGCCCCTGCGACGGCTCGCTCTCCCGAGAGGGTTATCGACCAACCGTCGACCGCCTCATCGAGGGGCTCGATCACGATCCGGAGCTCCTCCTCGCCCCCCTTGCCGACAAGATGGCCCAACTCGCAGGGCAACATCGATACGAGGAGGCGGGCTGGCTGAGAGACCGTCACCGGGCGCTCGCCAGGGCCATCGATCGGCGATGGATCTGGAGATCATTGGGGGATCTCGGTTTCTGTGAAATCGAGAGCCGGGACGGTTGCCGGGTCTTGATCGACCACGGGAGACTTGTCGCCACCTGGCGTCTCGACCGCACCCCTCCTCTGCGCCCGGCCCCGACGCTCGAGGACGGCGCACGTCACCAGGTCCCGCACAGTGTCGAGATGGCAGAGGAAGCCGACCTCGTCTGGAGATGGCTCGACACCACCGAGATCCGTCTCATCGATGCGACCGGGACGCTGGCGCTCCCCATTCGCCGGGCGGGTCGGCTCGAGACGCTCTGATCGAACTTGAGTCTCTCCATTGGGGCAGTGAGACTCCCGGTGTGGATCGCCTGATCGATCTCAGCCAAATCGGCGTCTCACTCGGTGGGATGCCTGTCCTTCGTGGGATCGACCTCAGCCTCGGCCCGGGCGACTCGTTGGGGGTGACCGGCCCCAACGGGGTGGGCAAGACCACCCTCCTCCGGGTGCTGGCGACATTGTTGGCTCCGGCCATAGGCTCCGGCTCGGTGTTGGGAGCGGGGTTGGGGACCCCGGCGGTATACGACGTGAGGTCCCGAATCGGGCTGCTCTCACACCGGCCGTCCGTGATCCCCGAGTTGACCCTCGAGGAGAACCTGCGTCACGCCGCCGCTCTTGTCGGCGCCAGTTACGAAAAGGTGGCGAAGGCACTGCGGGTAGTCGGTCTGGACGACGTGGCCGCCAGAAGGGGGGAGGTCAGCTCGTTCGGGATGCTGCGTCGCGCCGAGGTGGCCCGTCTTCTGATCACCGCTCCCCGCGTCTTGCTGCTCGACGAGCCTTTCACCAGCCTCGATGTCGAAGCCCAGGAGCTGATAGGAGCGCTGGTCACCCGAACCACTTCGGATGGGGGCGCGGTCGTGATGGTGTCTCATGAGGCCGGGCAGCTCGCTTCTCACACCAGCCGCCTTCTCTCAATGTCACTCGGCCACCTGGAGCAACAGCCATGAGCTTCTGGAGCCAGGCCATCGAGATCGCCCGCGTCGATCTCAGGGTCGAGCGCCGGCTCGGTGACACGATGCGGATCGTGCTCCCTTTCGCGGTCGTCGCCCTCCTGATCTTCCCCCTGACGCTCGGAGTCGACCTGACCGCCGTGTCACGACTCGGGCCGGCGGTGTTTTGGGCGCTGGGGATCCTGTTCGGGATGCAGGTCGCCCTTCGCCAGGCGGCCCACGACGACCGGGAGCGGCGTGACCTCTATGCGCTACTCGGAGTCGACCCCGCGGCCCGCTTTGCCGGGCGCACCATCTCGGGAGCGGTTCTGATGACCGGCTTTCTCGCCGTCCTCCTGGTCGCCATGATCGTCCTCTACAGCCCACGGCTGCCGGACGGCTGGCTGGGCCCGGTGGTGCTCTCCTCGGTGCTGGTCGCCATCGGCCTGACCGAACTGGGGACACTCGCCGGAGAGGTCACCGCCGGTCTCAACAACCGCACCGCGCTGGCCTCCCTCATCGTGGCCCCACTCGCTCTCCCCCTCGTGATCGGGGCGTCGCAGACCCTGGAGGCACTGGCCCGAGACGCCAGTATCCTTCCCTGGGTACTGGTTCTGGTCGCAACCGACCTGGCGCTCGCGGTGGCGGGCGTTGGCCTGGCCCGACCGCTCGAGGAGGCGTCTAGATGACACGGGTGAAGGTTCTGCTCGCCGTCGCCGCGTTAGCGATGGCCATCGGCCTCTGGTTCGCACTGACCGCGCCCACCGATGCCCTTCAGGGTGACTTCACCCGCATCATCAACATCCACGCCCCTTCGATGTGGCTCGCCTTTCTCGCCTTCGGCGTCACCGCTCTTGGCTCGGCGATGTGGCTGATCCGAAAGCACAACCGATGGGACCGGCTTGCCGAGGCCTCCGCCGAGCTCGGAGTCATGTTCACGGCCATCGGTCTGTTCACGGGCATGGTCTGGGGCAAGGCGGTTTGGGGGCGAGCCTGGGATTGGGGTGACGCCCGCCTTGCGACGAGCGCGGTGATGTTCTTCGTCTATGTCGGCTATCTGGCGCTGCGGGCGGCGACCCCGGACCCGATAGAGCGGGCGCGTCGATCCGCCATCCTCGGGGTCATCGCCGTGATTCAGGTCCCTCTCGTCTACTTCTCGGTGAACCTGTTTCGAACCCTTCACCAAACACAGTCGATCCGGCCCGACGGGGCCACCATGCCCCAAGAGATGGCAATCGCGATCCTGGTGAATGTGATCGCCTACACCATCCTCTACGTGGCCCTCCTCGTGGCCAGGATCGACGTGGCCAAAGCCGAGGAGAGAGTTGCGAACGAGGACGCTTTGGCCGGCGACACGGTCAAGCCGCCGCGATTGTCGGAGGTCAAAGATGTCTGACCAGATGATCGTGATCGGGACCTTCGTCCTCTCATATGGCGTCATGCTCGGGTACGCCACCTACCTCTATCTCCGAAGACGCCGAGCCGGGAACTGAATCCGTGGCCCATCGACGTTTCGTGCTCCTCGGCATCGCCGGGGTGATCGCCCTGGTCGTTGGATTGACCGTCACCAGCCTCGGCGAGAACCTGACCTATTACCTCTATCCGACCGAGGCTGTGGCCCAGAAGGGAGACTTCCCCGACGGAGAGCGGTTCCGCCTGGCGGGAACGGTGGTCGCCGGCTCGATGGTAGAGACGGAGAACCAGGTCGCTTTCGACCTCACCGACGGTGGAGCCACGGTTGCGGTCATCCTCACCGAATCAGCCCCTGACCTTCTGGCCGAGGAGGTACCGGTCCTGCTCGAGGGCGCCTGGTCTGGTGATGAATTCGTGGCGAACGAAGTCCTCATCCGCCATGACGAGAACTACGAGGTCCCCGAAGAGGGCGGGGCCTACCCGGCCGGCTGATGATCTCCCTCCTCGGCACGGCTGGTGTGATCGCAGCGTTGGCCGGCACCACCCTCCTCATCGTCCGCGGGATCTCTGTGGCGAGGGGCGGGGTCGGGGACCTGGTTGCCCCCGGCCGTCTCCTCCTGGCTGGTGCGGTGGCGGCGATGGCTGCCATGGAGATCGGCCTTCTCACCGATGACTTCAGCCTCGCCTATATCGCCAACCATCACGCCACGACGACCCCGTTTCCCTTCGACGTGGCCACGGCCTGGGCGGCTCTCGAGGGCTCGATCATCCTATGGGGACTGATCCTCGCCGGTTTCACCTGGTCCATGATCGTCAGATATCGCCGATCTCCCGACGCTCTGGGTGCCGCCGCGCTGGCGGTGATGGGCGGTGTCGGGTTCTTCTTCTTCGGGCTGATGATCACCGTCGCCAACCCGTTCGAAGTCTGCGTCAGCGCGGCGGCCTCGGGCTGCGCCGCCTCGAGCCCCTGGCCGCTGGCCGCGATGGATGTCCCCCTCGACGGACCTGGCCCCAACCCCCTCCTCCAGAACCACCTTCTCATGGCCATCCACCCACCGATGCTGTACCTGGGCTATGTGGGGCTCTCGGTCCCCTTCGCGTATGCCATCGGCGCCCTGGCCTTGGGGATCCGCGGCCCGGAGTGGCTCCGCCGCAGTCACCGGTCCACCCTCGTCGCCTGGTCGTTCCTCACCGTGGGGATCACTCTCGGTGGCTGGTGGGCCTATGAGGTCCTTTCCTGGGGCGGGTACTGGGCCTGGGACCCGGTGGAGAACGCCTCGCTGATGCCCTGGCTGATAGCCACCGCCTTTCTCCATTCCGGCCTGGTCCAACTGCGCCGGGGCATGCTTCAGGCCTGGAACTTCGTGCTGGTCATATCGGCGTTCTCGCTGACGATCCTGGGCACCTTTCTCACCCGATCGGGCACGATCAACTCGGTCCATTCCTTCACCCAGTCCCCGATCGGCCCGGCACTGCTCGGGTTCCTGGTCCTGGTCCTCGTCGGGTCGTTTGCCCTGTTCACGATGCGAGCCCACCTGGTCGCCTCGTCACCACGGATCGAGAGCTTCGTGTCCCGGGAGGGCACATTCCTTCTCAACAACCTCTTACTGGCCGTCTATGGGTTCATCGTCCTCGTCGGAACCACCTACCCGCTGCTGGTGGAAGCGTTCACCGGGACCCAGGTCGGGGTCGGTGAGCCATTCTTCAACCGTCTCGCGGTGCCCCTCTCATTCTTACTGCTCCTGGTTATGGGATTCGGCCCTGTGACCCCCTGGCGAGGCGCCGCCCCCGGGCTGCTCTGGCGAAGACTGCGCGGGCCAACGCTGCTCGCGCTGGCCACAGGGATTCTCACGGCGGCCCTGGTCGCCCGGGTCGGCTGGGTGGTGCTGGCGGTGGTGCTCGGGACTTTCGTGGCCTCCGCCATCGTCGGCCTTCTGATCGAGATGACCGTCACCCGGACCCGACGCACAGGGCGCCCGTTCCTCACCGAGATGAAGACGGTGATCGGTGGCGACCAGGCCTTCTGGGCGGGCCAATTGAGCCACATCGGAGTGGTCCTGGTTGCAATCGGGATCGCCTTCGCTTCCAACCTGGCCCTCCACTCCAGGGTCGACCTCGAGCCGGGAGAGTCCGCCGACTTCGCCGGGTACGTCATCACCTACGACGCGCCGTTTCGACGGGTGGAGCCGAACCGGGTCGTTGAGGGCGCCCGACTAACGGTGATTCGAGACGATCGTGTGGTCGGGGTGCTGGAGCCACGGGTCAATCTCTACGGAGCGGATTCCTTCGCAGTCTTCACCCCGGCGGTCATGAGCAAGCCCTCCGGGGACCTCTATGTCACCCTGAGCGGGCTCGATTCGACCCAGGTCAGACTCTCGCTGGACACCAGCCCCCTGGTGTGGACACTCTGGCTAGGCGGACTCACCACTGCCGCCGGCGGCGTCTGGTCGCTGGCCGTCCGCCGCAAGGAACGAGCCGCTGTGCCCGAGCCTCAAGACGCCGATGTCTGAGCGGCTCGGCAACGCACTTCTCGTCGCCCTCATGATTGTCATGGGCGTGGTGCTCGCGGTCATGATCTCGACACAACCCGTGGACGTCGACCGGGTGGCTCAGATCGGCGCCAGGATCCGGTGCCCGGTCTGTCAGGGCGAGTCGATAGCCGACTCACCGGCTCCGATGGCTCGTGACATGATGGCCCTGATCGCCGAGAAGGTCGACGGGGGTGCCACCGACGAGCAGATCATCGATGACCTGCTCTCTTCGTACAGCGGCGCCATCCTGCTCGACCCGCCCCTCTCCGGTGCCACTCTCTGGCTGTGGGTGGCGCCACTCGTCGCGGTGACAGTGGGAATCGGCGTCATCGTTTGGTGGCGGCGTCACCCCACCCCGAGTGCAATCACACCCTCTTCGCCCCGAAGCAAGAAGCGAATCCTGATCGGCGGTGCCCTCCTGGTGGCGTTGTTCGCCATCATCGTCGGGGTGGCGGGGAACTTCCTCCAGGAGCGAGAAGGCGCGACTGCCGGGGTGGCAGACCTCACCGCCGAGGACCTCGCCGATGTCAGCAACGAGACAATGGAGGCAGTGATTGCCGCCAACCTCGACAACGCCGCAATCAACGGAATGCGCCTTGCCCTGGCCGAGCGCTACTACGAGGAGGGTGACTATCGGGCGGCCTTTCCCCACTATCTCGCGGTCGCAGAGAGCACGGAAGCCACCAATGTCGAGGCGGCGGCCGCCCTCACACGGCTCGGATGGATGGCTTACGAGGGCAACGGAGAGGTGGAAACCGCCATCCGTCTCCTCGACCAGGCCTTGGCCATCGAGCCCGGCTCGCCCGTCGCCTTGTATCTCAAGGGGCGGGTGAAGTGGTGTGGGGCCGGGGACGCCGAAACTGCGGCCCTTCTCTTCGAAGAGGTGTTGGACAATCCAGCGCTTCCCGACGCCTCGCGATCCGAGATCGAAGCCGATCTCGAGCGGGTCAGTTCCGGAGCGGCCTGCACATGAGGCGCGGTGCTTTGAAATGGGTTGGGATTGGCGTCATCGGCGCGACAGTGGTGGTAGCGGTGGTCTTCGCCTCTCGGTTCGGAGCCGACCCCGGTCTGGTCGATTCCCCACTCATCGGTCTTCCGGCTCCAGATTTCGACCTGCAGACCCTCGACGGCGACGGGGAGGTGTCGTTGCAGGACCTCCGCGGCGAGATCGTGGTGGTCAACTTCTTCGCCTCGTGGTGCCCCGAGTGTCGCAACGAGCATGATGACCTGGTGGCGACCTCGGACTCCTTCTCCGGCGCCGGCGTGAGCTTCGTCCAGATCGCCTATCACGAGGAACTCCAGCAGACTCTCGAGTATCTCGCCGAGGCCGGTACCTCCGATGCGACCGCCTATCTGACCGACCCCGGGAGCCGAACCGCCATCGCCTATGGCGTGTACGGCATCCCCGAGACCTTCTTCATCGACCCCGAAGGAGTCGTCGTGGGGAAGATCATCGGTGAGGCCGACGCACTGATACTCGGGGCCACCATCGACGCCATCCAACGCGGCGAGCAGCCCGGTCAACAAGTCACGGGCAACACACGGCAGACTCCCGAAGACTGAGCGCGCCGCTGTGAGGGAAGCGTCTCGTGGGGGCAAGAAGAACCTCACAGAAAAGTTCAGCCCGGTCGGATCACCTCCACTGTGACCTCGTCGAAGCTGGCGGTGTCCAGTGCCGCCGAGCCTGTCTCGAGGAGAAAGACGTCGAAGAACCCGAGCAGGTACCGGTCGACTATGGGGATGACCCGGCCCGCCGGAATCGGCCCGGTGAGCCCGAGTTGCTCGCTCACGGGCGACAGGAGGGGGGCCAACGTGAAGTCGTTTTGGTTGGTGCCCTCGACCCCGATCCAATAGGTGACATTCTCGCTGCGCTCGGCGATTCCTCTCAGTACGCCATCGTTCTCGGTATCTCTCCACTCGTCCGACCTCATGAAGAGCGCGGGGCGGGTGGCTGTCGTCGAAATGACCCGATCGGAGATCGGCTCCACCCAGGCGTCCAAGCCCAGGACCGCATCGCATCTCTCGTCGACAAGGCATACTTCAATGGCAGCACCACCTCCGGCGGTGTGGCCATAGATCCCGACACGGGTCACATCGGCACTTCCGGCCAGGGTGCCGAATGGCCCCGCTTCCCCCTCGTCGAGCGCATCGAGAACGGTCACCAGATCGGCAGCCATGACGTCCATCAGGTTCCGACTCGCCTCCTCGTACTCCTCTTCAGTCGAGTCTTCCTTGTCGGGCAGCGCCTTCTCGTCATAAGGAACCGCGTCCCCACCCTCGAATCGGGTCGCCACCGCGGCGTAGGTGTGGTCCACGGCAATCACGATGTACCCGTGACTGACCAGGTTCTCGATCTGGTTGACCCCGTTGCTTCTGAAACCCGTCCAACCGTGGCTGTAGATCACCACGGGGAAGGTGCCTGCCGCCACGGACAGCCCCGGACTGGCATGGGACTCGGTGTGCCTTGTGTGGTTCAGGAACCAGCTTGGGTATCCGAGCAGAGTGGCGACCGCAGGCGACACCACATCCCAATCTTCGCTCCACGGGGTCGGCTCGATCACCTCCCCCGGGTCGGCCGGGTACCAGACCTGGGCCCGGAGCCGGCGCGGGCCCCCGGGAGCAGGCCCGTACGTCTCCTGGCGCTCGGGATCGACCAGATCGAAAGTAACGGTCCCGATCGCCTCGGGGCCTGACGGCAACGGCAAGATGGGCACGGGAAGCACGAGAGGAAGAATCGCTGCCAGCCCAACCGCAGCCAGACCGAAGATTCCCCGGGCAATGCGATTAGTCCAATCGAGACGCCGCTCGACGACGACGAGGTCGCCAATCGCCAGGCCAAGAGCCGCTCCGTATAGAGGGATCATCTGCCAACGCAGCCCTTCGACTTGCCAGTGGAGAACGAAGACGGTGAGCAGGACCACTGCGACGATCCCGCGTCGAGTGCGGACTCCAAACACGGCCGGCCACCCCACTGCGAACAACGCGCCGAACACCAGCAGCCACTCGAATCGCCTCATTGGCGCATCGACCTCATTTTGCCGATGCCCGGGGGGAGGAGGGCTCAGCCCTGGGCAAGACGTCCGGGGATCTTGCTGCCCTGATGGAAGACCACCTGCCACCGGCCTGCGTCTCGCACCCAAACCGAGCTGCGTCGGGCCTCGTAGCTCTCCCCTACCGAGCGGTACGTCACCAAACAGACATCTGGAGAGAGCATGCGGGCGGAGAAGTCGCGAATGGTGACTTCGGCGGACGTCTCCCGGTTCATCATCTTGATCATCGTTTCCCGGTCATACACCCGCCCCGAGCTGCCGAACTCCTTGAACTCGGCATGCAGAAGCAGTTCGACGGCGACCCGTGAGTGTCTGACCTCAGGGTCGAGCAACATCCTCTCCAGGTCGAGCAACTCGTTTTGCGACCTGGTCTGTTGTCGACTCAGTCGATTCTGATCGGTCATGGCCTTGCCTGATTCGGAGTGTCTGCCATCTTGCGGCGCATGAGCTTACGGTCCACGGACCAGTGGGCAAGAACGACTTGAACTGGTCAGGGTGAAACGCTCGGTACAATTGGGTGCCCGTGAGGAGAACGACGCTTTACTTCGCCTACACCGCGTTCCTGGATCCCGACCACCTCCAGGCCGTTGCCCCAGGCGCCAGGTTTGCCTTCACGGCACATTTTCCCGAGACCAAGCTCACCTTCGTTCAGTCCGACGATGACGTTGCCATCCCCTCACTCATCCCCGACCCGGCGCACACGGTGTGGGGCGGTGTGTTCGAGATCCCGGACAGCCAGGTCGCGGCCCTCACCGAGGCCGAGGAAGCCGAAGGTCGCGTCGCCGGCTGGGAACAGAAAGCCGTGGATCGTGAGGGAAACAAGTATGACTGCCTCACCTTTGTGGCCAAAGGGTCACCCAACGGCGAGAGCCGGCCCGACAGCGACTATCTGAAGTCGATGATCAAAGGGGCGCGTCATTGGTCGCTCCCCGCCGGGTGGGTGATGGGACTCGAGGACCTCGGCGAGGACCCCTTCTTCTCCTGAGTCAAAGATGGGCCGCGTATCGGTCAGCTCTCAGCCACCGAGAACAACCGGTACAACCCGAAGGCGATCAGGCCCCCTACCAATGGGAACACGATGTACACCCAGAGTTGGCCGACATCGCCGGACACGACGGCCGGTCCGAATGACCGAGCGGGGTTCAACGAGGCACCCGAGAACGGGATACCGGCGATGTGGGCCGCGACCAGGGTCAGGGCGATCGCGAGCGGAGCGTGAGAGGCCCCGGACTTGGTGACGGCCAGGATCACCCACACAAAGACGACCGTGAGAGTCACCTCGACCAGGATCCCCGTGGAGAGCTTCTTGTAGCTGGTGACCGTCTCGGCCACTGCCAGACGGTTCGATGCAGCCCACACCACCAGTGAGGCAACACCGGCGCCGGCGAATTGGGCGATCCAATACCCGATCGCATCGCTGAACGAGGTTCGTTTCTCCAGCAGCATGGCAAGGGTCACCGCCGGGTTGAAGTGAGCCCCGGAGACATGGCCGACGGCCCAGATTCCGGCGAGGAGGGCCAACCCGAACCCGAGACCGACGGTGATGAGGACCGGGCCCCCGGTGGCGAGGTTGCCCAATATGGCCAGCGAGCCGAGGAACACCAGAATGAATGTCCCGAAGAACTCGGCTATGTACTTGTTGATTACCACGAGGTCTGCCTCCCTTGACGGGTTTGAGTTTGGACAAGCGTTGGAGGTCGGAGGTTTCTCGTTGGCAGACTATTCCGCCATCTGGTCGCAGCCCCGGATTACGAGATTGGGTGAACACAGCGAGGGGGCTCCCGATGGGGAGCCCCCTCGACGTTCTGCGAGCCCATCTGTAAGCCGGATTCTGTCGTGGACGACCATCCATCTGGGCGCATCGTTGCCGGTGCGCTCGTGCGGCCTACCCGGGACTTGATCGGCGGGCCACCGGCGTCCCTGTTTGGCCTTGCTCCGGGTGGGGTTTGCCAAGCCGTCCCGGTCGCCCGGGGCGCTGGTGAGCTCTTACCTCACCGTTTCACCCTTGCCTGTCCCCGCAATGCGGGCCATCGGCGGTTTGCTTTCTGCTGCACTTTCCGTCGGGTCACCCCGCCTGGGTGTTACCCAGCACCATGCCCTGTGAAGTCCGGACTTTCCTCGGTCTCGCGACCGCGGCCGTCCGACGGGCTCGCAACCCCGATTCTACGACGCTGCCCGCTTTCGTCTACCGGCGAGCCAGCCGGTCGTCCCGGCGACAACCGCCGACAGCAACGCCAGCGCGAGCACGGAGCTCGTTGAAGCGGGACTGCCTCCGAGGCGGGCCAGAACGATAACCAGGCCTGCCAGCAGCAGGCCGCTCACCGCACCATGGAAGCGCTCCGAGTGGCGGGCCATGCGACCTGAGACCCAGCCCGCCACCGCCAGACCCACGACAACACCCACGAACAACCCGATGTCTGAGCCACTCTCCTGGCCCAAGACGCTGAGAAGCGCGCTGATCGCCAGGGCGGCAACGGTGGCCGAAAGGCCCCCGGCGCCCACCCCCAATCCGACAGCGGCGATATTCAGAGCGGCAAGCATCTGTAGGCGATCCTGGCAGGCTCCGACCCGGGGCATGGTCGTGGCACGGTTCAGGTGGTCGCGAGCCGGGCTTCCCAGGACTGTTGCGCCGACCTCACCGCCCGAAGCGCCTGAGCCAGACGGACCCGTTCGATTCTCCCCAACTCGGCGATACGCACCTGTTCATCTATGGGTTCCCCCTTCTCCCAGCGGCGTAGTTGATGCAGAAGCCGCACCTCCATCAGCACCGTCAAGGCCTCATCGAGGGCGGACGCCTCCTCGGGTTCCACCACCGAGGCCGCGGCGGCTGCCTGCAGGCGAGCCTTGGTCGAGGAGGACATGCAACCCACCTGGATCCCGAAGAGCCGGCCAAACTCGGTGAGAGCGCGCAGGCCCCCGTCCTTGATGTCCACCCGGCCGCCCGGCGCCGAGATGCCCCCTCCGAATCGCCGCAACGGTATGCGGTGCTTCACCGCCAACACGGCAAGCCGGTGGATGAAGGGCGGGTGACGGCGGGCAACTTCCAGAGCCTGCCCCAACGTGGCCTCCCCCGGGAACTCACCCGCTATCTGCCGGAAATCGAACACGATCTCACCGAGGAAGGCACGCTCCAGAGCCGGTTCCATGATCCACCGGCGGGTGCGCTGGATCCATTCATCGGGAGGCAACCGCCATCCGGGCTCGGATGCCATCACCCCCGATTCGCAGCGGGGTATGCCGCACGCCTCCAGCCCTTCGACCACCCGAGCCGCAAGATCGGCAAAGTAGGGATCCATTTCGGGGTCTTCGTAGATCAGGGCATGATCCTGATCGGTGGCGATGGCCTGCTCCCGGCGACCGTGGCTGCCGAGGGCGATCCAAGCCCACGCACAGGGCGGCACACCGACCTCGTCTTGGGCATTTTCGAGCAGCCGTCGGGTGAGGGCGTCGACCAACAGGCTCATCACCTCGGTCGCACGGAACGGAGTCAACCCTGCTTTGACCGTGGCTGCCACCGAGGCCGGCACATCTCTGGCGATCTCCGCCAGCGCCACAGGATTCCCTGCGGCGGCAATCTCGCGCACCATCCGGAACGGCTCGAGGACCTCGGCGTCGAGAATGTCGAGATGGGATACGAGCCCGACAAGACGACCGCCGTCGGTGACAGGCAGGTGGTGGTGGTTGGTTCGGAGCATTTCGATGACGACGTCCTCGACCAACCGATCCGAGGTGACGGTGTGCACCCCTCCACTCATCACCTCAGATATCGGTGTGTCTCCGGGGAGACCGCCGGCTACCACCCGGCGCCGAAAGTCCTCATCGGTGACGATGCCGTAACTGTCGCCACGACGCACCAGTATCGCCGAGGAGCCGGCCCCGCTCATGAGACGGGCAGCCTCCATCACGCTCGTGTCCGGTGGGCATTCAGGCACCGGCCGGGCGAGGTCGGCGGCAGTCTGCAATCGGGGGGCCGCTATCACGTCGCCCCAGGATAAGTCCAGCATTCCTGGGGTGGCCCGATTAGAGCCCGCGGAGCGATTAGCTTCGGTCCGAGCCATGTGCGGGCGGTTCTCCATAACCGGGGATCTCGACTTCTACGCCGAGTACTTCGGAGTCGACGATGTCGCCACCGATCCGCTGGCCCCGAATTGGAATGTGGCACCCACGGATTCGATCTACGTGATCGCCGAGCGTGACGGAAGACGGTTCCTCGACACGATGCGCTGGGGTCTCGTCCCCTACTACGCCGAAGACGACAAGAAGATCCACATCAACGCTCGGGCAGAGACGGTTGACACCTCGGCCGCCTTCCGCGAATCGTTTGCCCGTCGCCGCTGTCTCATCCCTGCCGACGGCTTCTACGAATGGGAGCCGGCCGATCGGGGACGCGCCCCGCATTGGGTCTATCGGGCCGATGGATTCCCGATGGCGTTCGCCGGGATCTGGTCGACAAGGAAGATCGGGGACCTATGGGATAGATCGTGCTCCATCATCACCACCTCGGCTGCCGGTGTGATCCGTGACATCCATGACCGCATGCCTGTTTCGCTGGTGCCCGAATCCTGGGACGCCTGGCTGGACCGAGACCTTCGGGACACCGGTACCGCAAGGACGCTGATCCGGGCCATCGACCCTGACCTGATCATGGAGCACCAGGTCTCGAAGAAGGTGAACTCGGTCCGCAACAACGGCCCGGAGTTGCTGGAGAAGACGGAGCCGGAAACCCTCTTCTGACCACCCTTGACACAACGCCGAAGTTGAATCCGGACCAGGTTTACCCTGCCTCGCGGTTCCCCATGAAAACCATCCGATTCGCCTTCGTCGCGCTGACGGTTGTGTCATGCAGCATCATCGCCGGTGACACCCCCACTGAAACCACCGACCCGGCCACCGAAGTGACATCCACAACGCCCGCCGACCGGGAGTGTGTGCAGGTCACCGGCGGCACCGCCCCCATCGCCACTGGCACGGTGGCAGGAGACGCTCTCGCGATGTCAGGTGAGATCTTCCGTTGTGCCAACGATGTGGTGGTGGTCGGCGAGTCTGACGTCAGCGAGGTCGCCGCAGCAGCCCAATTGGCCGCCGCCCTGGGCGGGCCACTGCTCCATCCCAACGACCAGCTGCCAGCCGAGCTGGGGAGGCTCAAGCCGACTCGAGTCCATCTGATCGGCGATCTCGAAGTGGTCACCCCTCCCGACGCGATCGTCCTGCGACACAGCATCGGCAGCGCCATCGAAGAGACCAAGCTCGCCCTCGGCATCACCGACGAACTGCGTCTCCCTTCCACCCCCGACGCCTCGACAATCGTCGAGACGGTCGGCGCCATAAACGCCCGGGACCGGGCGGTGCTTCCCCAGACCTCCCCCACCTCGACTTCGGCTCCGGTCGTGCCGGTATTCGAGCCCATTCAGATCCTCGAGGGCCTGGCGCAACCTAACGAGGCGCAATCGATCTGGCTCATGGACGCATCGAGCCCGGTTGCGATCCTCTCCGCCTCAGGCACCGGGCGAGCCGTCGGCGCCGCCGTCGTCGCCTATGACCCGGCCGACATCCTCGGCCACCCTGAAGTGAGCACCGCACTCGCCGGGAGAAGCCCCGAATCGATCCGCTATGTCGGGAGTGTTCCCCAGGCCGATCCTTGGGAGATGGCAGTGCTGGTAAGGGGTCAACAGGTCCCCGGTGGAGGGTTCTCTGTCTATCCCGAAGACCAGCCCCGCCGCTACGTCGCGTTCTACGGGCATCCCGAGACCACCGGGTTGGGCGTCCTCGGCCATCAGGGCCCGGAGGAAACCCTCGCCCGAATGCAGCCCTTCCTCGCCGAGTACGGGGCGGACGGTTATCAGATCATCCCAACATTCGAGATGATCGCCAGTGTCGCCAGCGCCAAGGCGACCGAAGACAGCGACTACAGCTTCGAATGGCCCATATCCACCTATGACGAATGGGTGCGGGTCGCCGAGGAAAACGGGATGTACATCGTCCTCGACCTGCAACCGGGTCGGGAGGACTTCCTGACCCAAGCCAAGCAATATGAGGAGCTGCTCAAGCTCCCGTTCGTGGGTCTCGCCCTCGACCCCGAATGGCGGATCGAATCCGATCAGGTCCACCTGGTGCAAACCGGCCGGGTCACCGCGGCCGAGGTGAACACCGTGGTCGACTGGCTGGCCGATCTGGTGCGGGACAACGCCCTGCCCCAGAAGATGCTCCTGATCCAACAATTCCTTAGTCGCATGATCGTCGACCGGGAAACCCTCAAGCAGAGGCCGGAGCTACAAATGGTCATCCAGATGGATGGCCAGGGGCCCATCCCCACCAAGGACGACACCTACGCCGTCCTCACCGAGGGAACCGAGCAAGCCCACTGGCGTTGGGGTTGGAAGAACTTCTTCGAGATGGACCCCGTGACCGCAACTCCCGCCTACACCATTGCCAAACAGCCGGTGCCGGTCTTCGTCTCCTACCAATAGGTTGGGCGTGCATCCTGTTCTCGCGCGGGGATCGCGGCCTATGGGCCGCGATCCCCGCGCGAGAATGGGGGGGTGGGGACGGACACGGCTTCGAAGGGACGCCCATGACCAAGTTCGCCTATTTCTGCGGCCACGAGCAGTGGCAGCCCGAGGTCCTGGTCGAGCATGCCCGGATCGCCGAGGACTCCGGATTCGACATGGTGGTCGTGTCCGAGCACTTCCATCCCTGGGTCGACGATTCCTCCGCGGCCGGGTTCGCTTTCTCCACCCTGGGAGCGATGGCTGCCGTCACCGAGCACATAGAGCTCGCCACCGGGGTCACCACTCCGCTATTCCGCTATCACCCCGGAGTCGTGGCCCAAGCCGCGGCCACCCTCGACCGCCTCTCCGGAGGCCGTTTCACACTCGGGGTGGGAACCGGCGAGAACATCAACGAGGGCCCGCTCGGATACCAGTTCCCCGACTACGTCGAGCGAAACGAGCGCATGTCGGAGGCTCTCGAGATCATGCGACGTCTGCTCGACGGGGAGAAGCTGACCTTCAAGGGCACGCACTACCGGACCGATCGGGCCAAGCTCTACTCCCCACCGGTGGGCCCGGTCCCGATACTGATGGCGGCAGGAGGGCCGAAATCGGCGACCCTCGCCGGCCAACATGCCCAGGGCGTGATCACCTCGGTCAAAGACCCCGTTGAGACTGCCGAAAAGGTGGTGACGCCGGCACGAGGGGCGGCAGCCGCGGCGGGGCGCCCCGAGCCCATCATCCTGGCCACCAGATGGGCGATCCTCGCCGACAGCGAGGACGAGGCCTGGCGGGCCCTCTACTCCTGGCGCGGGCTGCGGGCACCCGGACGGCTGGAGGCGGTCGATCCGGTCGATCTGAGAGAAATGGCCGACCTCATGCCACGAGACGAGATCCTGGGCCGGTACACCATGGTGCGTTCCCCCGATGACATCGTCGCCGCTTATCGCCCCCTCGTCGACGATCTGGGCGCCGACATCGTCACTATCCAGATGGGCTCCCTGGACCAGCCCGAACTGATCCGGTTGCTGGGCAGTGACGTCCTGCCAAGGTTGCGCAACCTGTGACGGCGAGGCGTTTCAGCCGACCCGGGTGATTATCTCCACGAGTTTGAGCACGTTCTGAACTGCCTCCGGGCCGAGGCTCTCATCGGAGGCTGCCAGGAGAAGGGAAGGCACCACCCCCTTGAGTGCCCGGAGAACCACCCCGTTGTCTCCGGTCGGAGACTCGACGAGGATCTCGACCGGGGAAATGAGGCGATCGGCCAGACCCGCCCCGAAAGAGGCAAACAGGTCCAAGCGATGCCCGTCGACATCCTGGGTCACCAGACGTTGTGTTTGGCCGGACCCCGGGGTGAAGCTGACCAGGTAGAACTCGACACCCGACTGGTCTCGAGGGCCGATCTCCTCAACGGTGACTTCACCCGACAACACCTCGCCGAATCCCTGGGCGAACCCGCTCCAGAAGTTGGCGGCGATCGCCTCATCGCCTTGCTGCAAGGCATCGGCAACCTCACCAGCGCTGGCGCCCTCAGCCAACGAGGCGAGGACGGCCTGACCGGGCATGGCCAGAGAACTGGCCCCCGCAAAGTCGCCGTCGACGAGAAGGCCGTGGAGCTCCTCGACCGCGGCCGCGGCAGATCCGGCGCCCGGGCCGCGGGTGATCGACGTCTCGGTGTCCTCGCCTCCGCCGCAGGCCAGAACGATCAACACCAGAAGAGCGAGGGCAGCCTGCCTAGGCATCCTCAGCAACCAGGTCGGGGATGCGCCCTGTGCGGTAGAGGGTGACCCGTCGCTCCCGATCGGTGAGCCCGGTGGCAAACCACAGCCATATCAAATAGCCCAGACCCACCGCGTCGAGCACCCAACGCCAGGGATCGCCCAGCGCCCGCTGCCAGGCTGAGGGCCAAAACGGCATCTCTCCCGCCGTGATGTCCCAGCCGAAGAACGGCCAGAAGAGGACCTCGGGGTCGATCCACAGGCCGTCCAGGAGGAGGTGAAACAGCCAGCCCACTCCAACCGCCATGAAGGCGCGACGTCTTCGGCCTCGCCTGGTGGTGAGCAAGACCACCGCGGTGTACAACGTCGGCACCAGCAGGGAGTGGAAGTAGATCTCGCCGGTCGAGAAGCGCTCGGGAAGGATGATGGTCCCCACCATCAGATCGACCAGATCCGGGAGCAACGCCCCGAAGAGGAGAAACCTCACATCGACCTTGGGGTCCCGAAAGATCCATCGGAATAGCCACAGGGTTGCCCCCGCGTGCCAGAGGAGCATCGCTCAAGGGACCAGGATCCGACGGCAGTGGACACACCGTGGGATCTCGGCGTCGAGCGCTTCGACGGCTTCGGCAGCGGAGAGCGCCATGTGACATCCACCACAGACGCCGTGCTCGAACCTTCCTATCGCCACCCCTTCTTTCGACAACCGGAGCTTCTCGTACATCTCGAGCAGATCCGACGGGATCGGGGCGATGGCCTCCTTCTTCCGTTCCTCCTTGCGCGCCAATTCGGCGTCGATCTGGGCCCACTCGGCCTTGATGACCTTCTCCAGGCCCTCCTTGGCCGACCCCACGGCCGCTCCTTCGGCAACGAGTCTCTGGACGGTGTCGCGGACCGGATCCAGATCCTCTAACAGCGCCAGCACCCGCTCCTCCATCGCCGAGCGTTGCCCTTTCAGGCTCTGCACTTCGAGACGCATGTACTCGGTCTCACGGGCGCTCATCCCACCGGCATAGAGCCTGGTCTCGTGTTCGGTGAGCTTGCTCTCCAACATTTCCAACTCGCCTTCGTTCTTGTCGAAGTCGAGTTCGATGGTCTTCAGGGCTGCGGAGGCCTCGGCCAACTCATTCTCCAGCGAGAGTTGTGTCTCGTGCGCCTCCTTGTAGGCCTTGAGCTCGGGTAGCGACTTGCGCCGGTCGAGGAGACGATCGATCTGAGAATCCAGGTCCTGGACATCGAGCAAATCGGCAAGGCTCGTGGTCTCCATTGAGGCGGGAGGGTAGCTGTGGCTCAATGCCAAGTCTGTGGGTCGAGATGGGTCAGGTCGACCACCTCCACCCCCGTGAGGGAACGAGTCATGTGGACCAGGGATCCCAACCCGGGGCGTTCGGTTGCGATGTGACCGGGGTCTATGACTGACAGGCCCGCATCCAGTGCGGCGACGGCTTTGTGATGGCCGACGTCACCCGTGACAAGGGCGTCGGCAAGTCGCGAGGCCTCCGCAATCAGGTCCGAGCCCGAACCGGGCACGACCGCAACCCTGCTCACCACGGCCGATGGGTCGCCAGACACCCGCTGCGAGGACGACCCCAGGGTCCGAGCCACCAATTGCTCCAGGTCGCCGAGACTGCCCCGGTAACCGCCCACCCGTCCGATGTCGGGCCGTCCCTCGTACTCATCGGCGCCGAAGGGGACCGGGTCGGCGATCCCGAGGGCGTGGGCGAGGGAGTCGGCAGCCCCTCCCGGCGCGGCATCGAAATCGGTGTGAGCCACCGCCACGTTGATCCCGGCCCGGAGGAGACGCATTGCTCGGGCCACGGGCGAACGACCGTCGAGCAGGCGGTTGACCGGTGCGAAGAGAAGGGGGTGATAGGTGATCAGGAGATCGACGGCCGTCGCTTCGATGTCCAACACCACAGCTTCGGTGACCTCGTGACATACGCCGATCAACGCCACCGCGGCATCGCGGTCTCCGAGTTGGAGCCCGACCGGGTCCCAACTGGCTGCGGTTTCGGGACGGATCGTGGCCGCCAATGAGGCGAGAACGTCGGCAACAGTGGTCACCGGCGGATGGTAGGTCAGGGGCCGGGGGGCATCCCTATTCTCGGTGTCGAATGGACCTCGACGCACCCCTCGACTGGCAGCCGCCCTCCGGGTGGCAGCGGGTGACAGTTGTCGACTCCCACACCGGCGGAGAGCCGTTCCGGGTGGTGATCTCAGGCGTGCCACAGCCCGAGGGTGGGACCGTCCTCGAGCGGCGCCGATATGCCGAAACCCATCTTGACCGTCTACGCCGGATCCTGATGTGGGAGCCGAGGGGCCACGCCGACATGTATGGGGGGTTGATCGGGTCCCCCACCATGGAGGGCAGCGACCTCTCGGTCCTCTTCATGCACAACGCCGGCTTTTCGACGATGTGCGGGCACGGGATCATCGCCTTGACCAAGGTTGCGCTGGACACCGGGATCCTCCCGGTCTCCGGGCCGGAGACCACGATCGGCATCGACACCCCCGCCGGACAGGTCATGGCGACGGCCAGCGTGGAAGGGGGTGCGGTCGGCACGGTCCGCTTCCGCAACGTGCCCTCGTTCGTGGTCGAACTCGATGCCACGGTCGAAGTCCCCGGCATCGGCGAGCTCCGCTACGACCTGGCCTTTGGCGGGGCGTTCTATGCCTACGTCGACGTTTCCCAGGTTGGCCTGACCTGTGGCCCCGCCGACGCCTCCCGCTTGATCGAGACCGGTCGTGCCATCAAGAAAGCGGTCATCGCATCGAGGGAGATCCGCCATCCCCTCGAAGCCGACCTGAGCTTCCTCTACGGGGTGATCTTCTTCGGGCCCGCCGAGGACACGGGGCATCATTCCCGGAACGTCTGCACCTTTGCCGAAGGCGAGCTCGACCGCTCCCCAACCGGCACCGGTGTCAGCGGGCGGCTCGCCATCAACCACGCCCGAGGGGACCTGGATGTCGGCGAGACGATCGTGGTAGAGAGCATCGTCGGGAGCACCTTCACCGGATCGGTGGTGGAGGCCACCGAGTACGGCGGTCATCCGGCCGTGATCCCCGAGATCGGGGGGCGGGCGCACATCATCGGGCGCAGCGAGTACTGGATCGACCCCAAGGACTCCCTCGGGCAGGGGTTCCTCGTGCGGTGAGTGGGCGGGGACGGTCTCCGCGTTCTAGTAGACCTGGTCCACCAGGGTCTGCTCGTGGAACGGCGGCCTGACATAGGCCATGTCCTCCATGGCCGGGAGCTCCACCGGATCAGGGGTGAGGTCCTGGTATTCGAACTGGTTGAGGATGTGGCTGATGCAGTTCAGGCGCGCCCGCAGCTTGTCGTCCGAGGGCACCACATACCAGGGAGCCTGCTTGATGTCCGTGTGCTGGAAAGTCATGTCCTTGGCCATCGAGTAGGGCACATACATACGGTGCTCCTCCAGGTCGACGTCGGATAGCTTCCAGCGCTTCAAGGGCTC
>DATDPP010000030.1:0-10777 GCA_035292685.1 Acidimicrobiia bacterium | reverse complement strand
GCGGCGGCACCGACAATCACGAAGGCGAGCACCGCGGATGCGATCAGGAGCCACCGGGTTGGCATTCGGTGAGGGAGGGTAACCCTGGCACAACTAGGCTCGGGCAGTCAGTCCCACCGAAAGGTCAATGTTGCACGACATCGTCATAGTGGGCGGCGGTCCTGGTGGATACGCCTCCGCCCTGTATGCCCACAACTTCGGGCTATCGGTTGCTCTGGTGGAGATGGAGCGCCCCGGTGGCACGTGTCTGATTCGGGGTTGCATCCCCGCCAAACATTGGCTCCATGTCGCCGATGTCTTCAGCACTGTCTCCCACGCTGCCGAATTCGGAGTCGTCACCGAGCACCCGACCCTTGATTGGCCCGCCGCCCTTGCTCGAAAGAACAAGACCGTCGACGGGCTGGTGCGTGGTCTCGCCGGCCTCCTCAAGCAGAAGGATGTCGAGGTGATCACAGGCGTCGGCAAGCTGGCCGGTCCGGGCAAAGTCGAGGTGTTCATGGGCGGGCCCACCAGAGCTCTCGAGGGTGGCGCCGTGATCCTGGCCACCGGCTCTCACACCCGGACTATTCCCGGATATGAGATCGATGGCAGGCGGATCGTGACGTCGGATCACGCGCTGGATTGGGGGGAGCGCCCGAGAAGTGTGGCAATCATCGGGGGCGGGGTGATTGGATGCGAGTTCGCCTCGTTCTTGATCGATCTTGGAGTAGAGGTGCATGTCTTCGAGGTGATGGATCAGATCCTGCCTGGTTCCGACACCGAGGCCGCCCACCACCTGCAACGTCAGCTCGAGAAGCGGGGGGTGAGGTTCCACATCGGCGTCGCGGTCGAGGCGCCTGTGGTTGGACCGTTGGTGAAGTTGCCGTTCGGTGACCAGTCGGTCGAGGTCGATGTGGTCCTCGTCTGCGTGGGACGCGGCCCCAACACCGAGGAGGTGGGCCTGGAGACCGTTTCGGCCGTTCTCGATGACGGGTTCGTAAAGGTGGACCGAGCGACCATGGAGACGGATCAGCGGGGTCTCTACGCGGTTGGCGACATCGTTGCCGGCACACCCCAGCTGGCCCACGTCGGTTTCGCCGAGGGGATCGCGGCCGTCACCCACATCGCGACGGGGAGCGCCCAGCCGGTCAACTACCGGGCGGTCCCGAGGGTGACATACAGCCACCCTGAGGTGGCGGAGGTCGGTCTCAGTGAAGCCGAGGCCGTGGAGCAGGGTTTGGACGTGGCAGTGGTGAAGCACAGCTTTGCCGGCATCGGCCGGGCGATCATCATCGGCGACAATTACGGGTTCGCCAAGGTGGTCTCGGTCAAGGGAGGGCCAATCGTGGGAGCCACGGTGGTCGGTCCTCAGGCCGGAGAACTGATTCACGAGTTGATGCTCGCCGTGGGATGGGAGGCCCTGCCCGAGGAGGCAGCCGCCTTCGTCCACTCTCACCCGTCCCTGTCCGAGGTGGTCGGTGAGACACTGTTGTCCGCCGCCGGTCGCAGTCTTCACTGAGAGGAGCCAGTCTTGCCCACCACCGTAACGATGCCCCAACTCGGGGAGACTGTCACCGAGGGAACCATCCTGAGGTGGGCGAAGCAGGTTGGCGACCCCATCTTCGAGGACGAGGTCCTCGTTGAGATATCGACCGACAAGGTCGACACCGAAGTTCCGTCACCGGCCTCGGGGACCGTGCTCGAGATCCTGGTGGCCGAGGGCGACACGGTCAGCGTGGGAACCCCTCTGGTCGTGATCGGGGAGGCCGGCGAGGCGCCGGCAGCTCTCGCCGTGGAAGCGGCCGCCACCTTTGAGGAGCCCGTTCCCGCCACTGGTAGCGACGACACCACGGTTCAGGAAGCTCCGCCCCAGCCCGTTCCCGCCATCAGCAGCGACGACACCACCGTTCAGGAAGCACCGCGCCAGCCGACTGCGGAGGAGGTGGATGCCTTCTTTGCCGAGCCCGATGAGACCGAGAAGCAGTCGAATCTGCTGTCCCCGGTGGTTCGCAGGATGATTCGCGAGAACGAGATCGATGTTTCTCAACTCTCCGGCAGCGGGCAGGGAGGGCGGATCACCCGCCAGGACGTCGAGAGCTATCTCGCCGATGCCGGGATGGTGACCGCCGTCGCAAAACCGGCGACATCGCCCGAACCGGCTCCGATGGAAGCTCCAACGCCGACTCGGCCAGTGGCGGTGGAGCCTGAGCCAGAGGCCGCGGAACCAGAGCCAGAAGTCGCACCTGTAACGGCGGCGTCCACCGAAGGCTTCGAGGAGGTCGAACTGGATCGGATCCGGGTGCGGATCGCGGAGAACATGATCCGTGCCAAGCAGACGGCGGCCCATGTCTGGACCTCTGTGGAGGTCGACTACGAGAGGGTCGAGCGGGTGCGTCAGGCGCACAAGGACCAGTTCAAGAAGGACGAAGGTTTCTCGTTGACCTACCTGCCCTTCATCTCCAGGGCGACTATCGACGCCCTCAAGGTCTTCCCGATTGTGAACAGCTCGCTCCATCTCGAAGAGAAGAAATCGGTCCTGCACAAGAAGGTGGATCTGGGTATCGCCATCGACCTCAACCAGGGTGGGCTGGTGGTGGCCCGGGTGCGCAATGCCGACGGTCTTCGCCTGGTTGGAATCGCCAGATCCATCCATGAGTTGGCGGATCGGAGTCGTGAAGGGACGCTCGGTCTCGACGACCTGACCGGCTCCACCTTCACAATTACCAACCCCGGACCGTTCGGATCGTTCATGTCGGCACCGATCATCAACGTCCCCAACGTCGCCATCCTCTCCACCGAGACGGTCACCAAGCGACCCACAGTGATCACCAGCCCGGATGGTCAGGACATGATCGCCATCCGCCACATCGGGTATCTCGGTTTCTCCTGGGACCACCGGGCCTTCGACGGCTCGACGGCGGTGCTCTTTCTGCAGCGCATCAAGCAAAACCTGGAGACCTGGGACTGGGAGCAGGAGCTTGCGTAGACCCCCCTCGCCCGACCTTCGGTCGGACGGTCCCCCCGCTTCGCAGGGGGACAACCCCCTCCTGAGGGTCCGATGGCTTGGGCGCCTTCCCTACAGCGAGGCCTGGGACCTGCAGCGCGCCTTTCACGAGGGCAAGGTGATCGGCCGCACCGCCGATGACTACCTGCTCCTGCTTGAGCACCCCCCGGTGTTCACCATCGGGCGCAACGGGTCCATCACCAACTTGTTGGTGGAGCAGGGCGCGGTGGCCGCGAGAGGCGCCGAGATCCACCATGTCGATCGGGGAGGGGACATCACTTTTCACGGCCCGGGTCAGCTCGTCGGGTATCCCATTCTCTCCCTGGACGACCCCAAGCAGATCGTGCCCTACGTCCGCCGGCTCGAGGAGACCTTGATCCGCACCCTTGCCGGTTTCGGGGTCGAGAGTTGGTCGGAGCCAGGCCTCACCGGGGTCTGGACCGAGAAGGGGAAGGTGGCGGCCATCGGGGTCAAGGTGGCAAGACGGGTGACGATGCATGGGTTCGCCCTCAACCTCCACCCCGAGATGGGGTTCTTCGGGATGATGAACCCGTGCGGGATCAGCGACCGAGAAGTGACATCTGTCTCCGAGTTGGTTGGCCGCAGGGTCACCCTCGAGGAGGCGATCGATGCTCTCATCCCGGTCTTTGCCGAGGTGTTCGCTCACCCCGAGACAGAAACCCAGTTCGCGGCCTTCGTCCGGGGGCAGGGAAGGACGAGCGAATTCGAAGTCGACCGGCTCCTGGCCAAAGGCACCTTCAGCGCCGAACAGCGGGCCCAGGGACCGGTCATGATCAATGGCCGTCTGCCCGGAGAGCCGGAGCGCCCGAGTTGGATGCGGGTGACCGCTCGAATGGACGGCGAGTACCTCGAGTTGAAGAAGCTGATGCGAGGCCTGGACCTGAACACGGTCTGTGAGGAGGCCAATTGCCCCAACATCTATGAATGCTGGGGGAGGGGCACCGCCACCCTGATGATCCTGGGCGACAAGTGCACCAGGGCCTGTTCGTTCTGCAATGTCACCACGGGCAAACCAACCGAGTTCGACGTCTTGGAGCCGTATCGCGCGGCAGAGGCGATCCGGAAGATGGGTCTCAAGCACGCCGTCATCACCTCGGTCAACCGGGATGACCTGAGTGATGGGGGTTCGAGCATCTTCGCCCACACGGTGACCGAGACCCGCCGTCAATCGCCCGGCACCGAGATCGAGGTGCTGATCCCGGACTTCAAGGGTGATCGGGAGGCCCTGCAGACGGTCATGGATGCCCTCCCGGAGGTGCTCAACCACAACACCGAAACCGTCCTCAGACTGCAGAGGGACATCAGGACCTCGGCCAACTACGGCCGGTCGCTTGCCCTTCTCTGGCGGGCCAAGCAGATGAACTCCGGAGGTCTGGTCAAGTCCGGGCTGATCGTGGGCATGGGGGAGACCCGTGAGGAGGTGCTCGGCACCCTGGCCGATATGCGGGCGGTCGGCATCGACATCATCACCATCGGGCAGTATCTGCGCCCTACTTCACGACACCGGCCCATTCATCGCTACGTGCACCCCGACGAGTTCGCCTGGTACAAGACGTTCGGCGAGAGTCGTGGCATCCCCCACGTCGAGTCGGGGCCCCTGGTCCGTTCCAGCTATCACGCTCGGGAGAGTCGGGCGGCGGTGCCAGTGACCATCGGGAGCGCGGCTTCTCCGGGTCGACCTCTGGGGGCTTCCTTCTCCTGTGATCGGGTTGTATAGGTCAGTTCCAAGTGACACGGCCACACAGCGGTCCGTGGTTATCGTGATTTGCAGTGTTGGAGGCCAAGACCACCTCTCCTGGCCGTCGATTCGACCACGCCGGGCGAATCGGGCGGCTTCGCCAGATGATGTCCGAGTCGGGAATCGATGTGGTCATGCTGTCGGTAGGGCCAGATCTCCCGTATTTCACTGGTTACGAGGCGACCTCCTCTGAACGGCTCACCATGTTGGTGGTTCGCCAGACAGGAGAGCCCCTGCTCGTCGTCCCCCAGTTGGAGGCTCCCCGGGTCGGGCCCGGCCCATACGAGATGGTGGCTTGGGCTGACACCGACGACCCGATTGGCCTGGTTTCCCGAGCCGCCGGCAAGCCGCGCCGGGTGGCGGTGGGTGATCACGTCTGGTCCGCGTTCCTCGTCGCCATGCAAGGCGAGATGCCCGGCGTGGAATGGGGGGTGGCGTCGGAGCTGACCAAAGAGCTTCGCATCCGCAAGGACCCGGATGAGATCGACACCCTGAGGATGGCAGCTGCCGGGGTGGACAGAGTTCTTGAACGAGTGCCCCAAGACGTGCAGTTCGAGGGGAGATCGGAGCGGCAGGTGGCTGCGGACTTGGCCCGCTTGATGGTCGAAGAAGGTCACGACGTGGCTTCCTTCACCATTGTCGGGTCCGGCCCCAACAGTGCTTCACCCCATCATGAACCCGGGTCGAGGGTGATTCGGGAGGGGGACCTCGTGGTATGCGACTTTGGGGGCCGGGTGGGTGGATACTTCTCGGATGTGACCAGGACGTTCTTGGTTGGCGAGCCGGGATATGAGGTGGTCCAGGTTCATGCCCTGGTGGAAGAGGCCAATCGGGTGGGAAGGTCGGTTGTCGCCCCGGGTATCCCCTGCCAGGAGGTCGACCGGTGGGCGCGCACCGTGATAGCCGGCGCCGGGTATGGGCGGTTCTTCATTCATCGGACCGGTCACGGCATCGGTCTCGAGGTCCACGAGCATCCCTACATGGTGGAAGGCAACGATCTCCTCTTGCAGCCCGGGATGGTGTTCTCGGTGGAACCGGGGATCTATCTCCCCGGACGGTTCGGGGTTCGTATCGAAGACATCGTCGTTTGCACCGAGCGCGGTGTCGACCTGTTGAACCAGGCGGATCGAGGTTTGGTGCTCGTGGCCTGATCCGGGCAACAGCCGGTGTGGCCTGGGCACGGCCCGATAAGAGAAAGCATCAGGAGTTACCATGCCCGCCCATGCCAGTTCACGCCGGTCCTGCCCTCGCCCTTTTCGGGCTGCTGGCCCTCGCAGGGATCTTCAAGCTCCTCAACCCGGGACCGACTGCCGGGGCGCTCCGGGCGGCCCGACTGCCCAGTTCGTTCCTGGCCGTTCGCGTTCTGGGGTTCGCCGAATTCGGGGTCGGGGTGGCGGGAGTGGCCCTCGGCTCATCGGTTGCTGCCGCGGTCGGGGCGATGTTCTACGGAGGCTTCGCCTGGTTCGTCGGTCATGCCCTCCGAAACCGGCTGCCCATATCGAGCTGTGGATGTCTCGGCACCTCGGACACACCCCCCACCGGGTTGCACCTGGTTTTCAATCTGGCCGCCACGGTCTTCCTCCTCGCCTGCGTCATGTTTCCCATCGGCCCTTTGGGGGGTATGGGTAGCGCGTCCTGGGATGCAGCCTTGCCCTTTGCTCTCTTTGTCGGTGTCACCGTCTACCTCTTCTACGGCCTGCTCGCCGTACTGCCCCAAGCGAAACAGCCGGTGGATAACGCGGTGACCGTCCCGATTCCTCGTCGGAAGCCGTCTCCCGTATGAGTCGAGTGTTGGTGCAGAGAGCAGCCGAGTTGGTGAGTCGGCCGGTCTCTCGACGAGGGTTTCTCAGTCGTTTCACACTGGTCGCTACCGCCCTGAGCGTGGCCCCGGTTGCATATCTCCTTCGCCCGGGGACCGCATACGCCGCCATCTGCTCCTGCTCTGGCCGGATTTGCGACTGCGGCTCGACCTGCTGCGACGGGTACACCGAGTTCTGTTGCTCGATCTATGGCGAGAACGCCTGCCCCACTGGGACCATCGCCGCCGGGTGGTGGAAGGCCGACGGTGCCGGTGTTTGTGACACCGCGGCCGGCCCTCAGCCCCGCTACTACCTCGACTGCAACCTCACCGACTGCGGGACGTGCGGTTGCGGCGGCTCCGGGGTGTGCAGCGGCGGCTGCCAGAACCCCCCCAACTTCTCCTGCGGGTGTGCCAACGGGGACTGTGGTCTGCGCAAGGCAAGCTGCACCCAGTTCCGATACGGGCAGTGCAACCAGAACGTGACGTGTGTTGGGCCGATCGCCTGTCGAGTGGTGACCTGCACCGCTCCTTGGGACATTGACGCCAGCTGCACCACCGCATCGGCCACGGACAACAACACCAGGTTCCACAACGCCCCCTGTCTCAACCAGCCGGGATCGTGGCCCGCCGGTGCCCCGGTGGTTGGGGACTGGACCGGTAGTGGGCGGGACATGCCGGGCGTGTTCGCCAACGGCCGCTGGTTTCTGAAAAGGGCGGATGGAGGCTCCGACATAGTCTTCGAGTTCGGGGCGCCGGGTGACCTGCCGGTTGTCGGGGACTGGAACGGGAACGGCGTGGACACACCCGGTGTAGTGCGCAATGGGCAATGGTTCCTGCGAGATTCGAACACCGGCGGTTCGGCCGACCGGTCGTTCTGGTTCGGCAACCCGGGCGACTCGCCGTTCGCCGGAGATTGGACCGGCGACGGCATCGACAAGCCCGGTCTCTACCGGCGCTCCGACGGGTTCGCCTACCTGCGCAACTCCCTCACCCAGGGAATCGCCGATATCAGGTTCTTCTTCGGCGACCCGGGCGATCTGCCGCTCGCCGGCGACTGGGACGGCAACGGGAGAGACACCGTCTCGCTGTACCGGCCGTCCGAGCAGCGTTTCTACATCATCAACCGTCTCGGGTCCAACAATGGGGGACTCGGCGCGGCCGACTTCTCATACTCCTTCGGCGACCCGGGTGATCGGCCGCTGGCCGGGGACTGGGACGGCAACGGGGTTGACGGCCCGGGTGTCTATCGCAGTCGTAGGTGGTACCTTCGAAACGAAAACTCCACCGGACCCCACGACATATTTATCTGATGATGGCTGCAATTCTCGTTATCGAAGGCTTGGCTATCCTGCTCCTCGGCCTTCTCGTGGTCGGTCTTCTCCGAAGCAACGCCGAGATCACACGCAGCCTCCATCAATTGGGCATCTCCGACCACAACGGATCGGTGACGGGTGCCCCCCGTCCCCTGCCCCGTCTCACATCGGGCAGCGCAGAGGACATCTTGGGCCAGTCGCTCCAGGGCTCGGCGGTGCAGGTCGGGGTGACCGGTCATGAAGGCCAGACCCTTTTGGCTTTCCTCTCCACCGGATGTTCGGCTTGCATCGGGCTCTGGGAGGGGCTGCAGGACAACGGCCGGCCGATCACCGTCGGTGGCGCCCGGTTGGTGGTGGTGACCAAGGGGGCGGAAGCCGAGAGCCCGTCTCGTCTGACCCAGTTGGCGCCGCCCGGCGTGACCCTGGTCCAGTCGACCGAGGCGTGGGACAGCTATGGGGTGCCGGTCTCCCCATATTTCGTGCTGGTCGACGGGTCGAATGGCTCCATCGTCGGAGAGGGCTCGGCAACTTCCTGGAAACAGGTCCGGTCGCTGCTCGGCCAAGCGCTGGCGGATGTCTCGATGATCAGGACTGACCGCATGCCGGATGGGGAGCTTCGGGCCGATGCCGAGCTGCGCAAGGCCGGGATCGGCCCGGGTCATCCCAGCCTCTATCCGGACCGCCCTCCGATAAGCGAATGAGCGGATGACATCGAAGGTGGTTTCGGTTGCAAACCTCATCGCAGACGTGATTCGACGTGCCGGATGAGGATGCGCTCTGAGGGGATCGAGGTCGATGTCCCACAGGGATGGGACGGCGAGATCTATCGCCGCTCGTCGGGGATCACCGCGCTGTCGGGTCCGGGCGACCAGAGCCGGCCGGTGATGCACATGGCGAATTTCCCGCTGCCTTCCGAGCGGGGCGACTTCGGCTCGGGTGCGGTCGAGCTGATGAGATCGGACAACCTGCTGGTGGTGTTGTTCGAGTATGGGCCCGAGTCGGCGGGGTCTCCCCTTTTCTCGGCGCGTGGCGTGCCCACTGTCTCCGCCGGAGACTTCCATCCCAACGCCATGCAGCGTCCCTTGCCCGGTCAGTCGGGAGCCCAGTATTTCTTCAGCGTTGGCGGGCGCGCCTTCTGTCTCTATGTGGCTCTCGGCTCGCATCTGTTCCGGCACGAGCTGGTGCCCAAGGTCAACGAGATTCTGGGTGTACTCCGAATAGATGGATAGGGTCTCGTTGATGCGGGCGATTGAGCTGACGCCGCGACGCGTGATGGGATTCGCGGTCACCCTGGCCCTTGTCGTCACCATGGCCATTCCGGTACCGGTCTTCGCCGCCTCCTCGACCGCCGGCGACGCAACCCCCAACTTCACCGAGTCCGGTAGTTGTGGGGTCTACGGGATGGCCGGCCCGCAGAGCCCGACCTTCACAATTGGCGACAGGATCTACGGTCCGTTCGCCGACTATTTCGGGCGATCCAGGAGTCAGGTGTCAGCCTCGATCGTGAACTGGGTCGAGCCGTCGGGGCGCCTCTTTCGGGTGCACACCAGGGCTCTCGCCGCCTTCCAAAGCGCCGCCCAGAACATCAACGCCGCCGCTGCCGGCTACACGGTCAGCACCGGAGCCGCCTTCAACTGGCGCAACATCTCGGCGAGCAACCAGATGTCCCATCATGCCGTGGGCAACGCCATCGATATCAACCCCCCACAGAACCCGGTCACCACCGGGGCGCTGATCACCGACATGCCGCCTGCCTACCGCCAGGCGTGGACCGCTGCCGGGTTCTGCTGGGGTGGCTCCTGGCGATTCAGCAAGGACAGCATGCACTACGCCTGGAGGGGCCCGGCGGCGACCGCCGGTCTGACCACGCGGATCATCCCATATGCCCCCCTCACCACCTCGGCCGACTTCACCACCTTGGCCTTGGATGCCCCTTCGGCCGTGGCTGGGGCGGATCTCTACGCCATGTCGGGAAAGCGTCGGGACGGAGGCGACGACCTCTACGGCCTGGTCCCGATCAACGGGCACTGGCAGATGCAGGTGGCCGGCGCCGGCGCTCGCTTCGGCATCCTCGGGGTGAGATGGACCACTGGCGCCCCTACCGGTGGCATCCCGCTGTTGGCCGACGCCAACGGGGATGGTCGGGCGGATCTGTGGCGGTTCAACACCGGCGGTTCCACCGTCAGCGCTGATGTCTACCTCGACTCGTCGCGGTTCCGCAGTGTCGGGACACACGTCTCGACCGGGGCCGCCTGGTCGGCTGATGCCGAGCTGGGGCTCGCCCTGTTCGACACGACCGACTGGGTCCCCGACCTCTATGTGATCCGGCGCAACACCGGCACCGTCGAGGTGTACTCCTCGGCGTCGGGGTATCAGCAGATGATCCACACCTCCAGCCTCTCCATCCCGGTGGGAAGCTCGCAGATTGTGCTCGCCGATCGCAACGTCGACGGGAGCACCGACATCTGGCTGGTGGGCTCGGGCAACTCGGCTCGGGTCGATGTCGTCCAGTGGTCTGATGGGTATGGGGGCGCCCCCGAAACGATCAACACCTCGATGTCGGTGCCCTCCGGGGCCTCGGTCCTCCCCGGTGACTTCGACGGAGACGGCCGGGTCGATCTGTATGTGGTCGCCGGTGGTCGGGTCTCGGTGTGGCTGGGCGGCGTCCCTGACCGGGCTATCGCCAACCTGGGGGTCTGGTTCACCACGCCCGGGCCCAACACCTTTGACGCCGGGCCGGTGTGTGTGGGGGAGTGCGACCAGATCGGATATGTCGATCAGAGTGGATCGTGGCGTCTGGCCCATGAGGTGGCGTGGGCGCCGTTCGAGTCCAGCTTCTACTACGGCAACCCGAGCGACAGCCCGTTCATGGGGGACTGGAACTGCGACGGGGTGGACACCCCGGGGCTCTATCGCCGCTC
>DATDPP010000029.1:0-6635 GCA_035292685.1 Acidimicrobiia bacterium | reverse complement strand
CTGCGCGGGAAGTACCTCGAGAAGTGACCCAATGGAGGCTGGTGGTTGCACCATCGGCCGAACGTGGACTGACCGTGATCCCGAACAAGATGGCGTCGGCAATTGTGGAGTTCATGGTTGGGCCGCTTCTCGATAACCCTTATCGAGTCGGCAAGCCGCTGCTAAGAGGATTGAGCGATTACCACACTGCCCGCCGTGGGGCATACCGGATCATCTATCGAGTCAACGAGGAGGGCGGCACCGTAGAGGTGGTTCGCATCGACCATCGATCTCGGGTCTACCGACCTTCCTAAGCCTCTTAAGAAACGGAGCGTGTTGCTCGGGAAACCCATCCGGATTCGCACGATTACGATCTGCCTTAAGGTGCGTAGCTTGGGGGTCTGGACTCGACGCGTCCGCGCACCAGGAAGTTCATCAATAGGCTTCGCCAGCCTGCGGCGACGATCCCCAGAGAGAAGGGGCTGAATCCGTGACTGACCGAATCCTCATCCGCGGCGGGATCGTCCTGACCCAGGACCCTGCCCTCGGCGAGATGGCGAATGCGGACGTGCTTATCGAGGACGACAAGATTGCCGCCATCGGCAAGGACCTGCCGGCCGACGGTGCTCGGGTCATCGATGCGACCGGTGACATCGTCATCCCCGGCTTCATCGACACCCATCGTCACACGTGGGAGACATGCATCCGGACTTGTGCCCCCGACTACGCACTCATCACGTACTTCAGCGCGATCCTCGACAAGTTTGCCCCGCACTACCGGCCCGAGGACGTCCACTCGGCGACACAGTGGGGGGCGCTCGAGTGCATCAACGCCGGCATCACCACGCTGGTCGACTGGGCCCACATCATGAACACACCCGAACATGCCGACGCCTCGGTCACAGCGCTCAAAGAGACAGGCATCAGGTCGGTCTTCGCGTATGGCTTCCCGAATACCTCGCTGGTGGACTGGTGGTTCGGCCCGGACTACACCGGTAGCGTCTTGACCTCGGACGGCGACGAGGCGCGCCGCCTCCGGTCGCAGTACTTCAGCTCGGACGAGGGCCGGGTCACCATGGGCCTTGCCACACGAGGGCCCGGCTTCTGCAAGCCCGATGTCGTGAGTCATGACTGGGAGTTGGCCAAGGAGCTCGGCATCAATATCACGGTTCACGTCGCAATGGACCGGTTCGGATACACGAAGGGCCAGATCACCGCCCTTCGCGACATGGACCTTCTCTATCCCGGCACGACGTACGTCCACGCCTCGCACTTCACGGACGAGGAATGGGGACTCGTCCGCGATTCGGGTGGGAACGTCAGCTTCGCCCCGCAGATCGAGATCCAGATGGGACACGGGTGGGCGCCGGCAGTCACTGCAGTCGAGTACAACGTCCCGATCGGGCTTTCGTCGGATGTCGCGACCACCGCATCGGCCGACCAGTTCACCCAGATGCACGCTGTCTTCGGAACTGAGCGCGGGCGCAAGCACCAGGAGGCCTGGGACGACGACCTGGATGGTCTGGAGGAGTCCCCAGGCCTGATCACCGCTCGTGAGGCGCTCTCGTGGGCCACAATCGGTGGAGCTGAGGTGGCTGGAATCGCCGATCGCACCGGGACGCTCACACCGGGGAAGAAGGCGGATGTCGTGATCATCGACGGGTCCGCTGTGAACGTGGCGCCGATCATCGACCCGGTGGGTGCCGTCGTCTGCGCGGCGGACATCTCCAACGTGAAGACGGTCCTCGTCGATGGCGAGGCACTCAAGGAAAACTTCAAGCTCAAGGCGTCGCTCGATGCGCCGCGCCGGGCGGTCGAGGCGTCGCGTGACTACTTGCTCGACATGTTTGGGGACCCCGAACCAGGCTGGTTGACAGGCCGCTGATCAGGCTGCGCACGGGACGCGTCGGGTGTGCCGGTGCCAGCCTTGTAGGGAGACGGGCACGCCGGAGGCGCTCCTCCTCCGGCCGCATGCCTTGGAAATCATTCGCACAGACCGCTCATACGGCTGAAGAACCAGGTCCGCTCGGCGGTGGTGTCGAAGTTGAATCGACGTGTCGACCAGCACAGGCAGCGGGCGGAATTGTCCGTGGTGCGAAGCCGCGACCAGTTCTCCCAGGCCCGGACCATGGCATCGGAGGTGGCATCCCGCCCTACCCTCGCCTCCGTACGCTGTAATCAGCGACTGTCCGAGTCGGGGCTGGGTCTCACCGAAGTATCCGGTGAAAGCCTCGGCTGCTGCATCATCGGGCATCCCGGCTCCAGGGGACGACTACACCCTACAGACGCTCGGCGGACCGGTTCTTAACATATGGAGGTTTCGGCTCACATCGGGGAGAGGTGCGCCCGGGGGCACGGTCCCAGCGGTCGAGGGGTGACCCGGGGATCGCGCCGTCCATAGGGAAACGGGAGGTGCGAATTGTCGAGGCGTTCATTACGTCGTAAGTGGCGATGTTGACCGCTCAGCTACGCCTCGCTCGACGCCCAAATCACCATTGGTATTCGATGACATCACCAGGGCCTTCGGCCTTGATTTCGGCGATGTGGGCGACGTCCTCCTCGTTGACCCTGATCGCCTCCTCGAGCACCTCCCGGATCTGGCTGGCCGGCACAACGACCGCTCCTGAGGAATCGGCATGGACGTAATCACCGGGGAAAATCCCGACACCGTCGATCACCACCGGAACATTGGCTTGGTAGGGGGTCACTACATCACCGCCCCACTTCGTCGCCTCTCCCCTGCAGTAAGTGGCGAAGTCGTAGCCCGCTAGCTCATCGAAGTCTCGTAGGCGGGCGTCGGCTAAAACCCCGGCCAGCCCCGCATTCTGGGCCCGTGAGAGCTTGACGCTACCTCCCAAGGAGACACCGCGGTGACCGTTGCTGGCGAGCACCAGCACCCGCCCTTCCGATTCGGTGCCGACTGCATGGTGAAATAGGGTGGCGAAGTTGTAGCGCTTTGGGTCGAGAACCTCGGTGCAGGTGGGGAAATAGGAGACGGTCGAGGCCGGGCCGAACAGGACCCGACCGGCGGTGGGAGTCACCAAGTCGAGAATGTGGCAGCGGTGCCTATGCATGCGGCCCATGGCGTCGACCAGGTCGGCGGTGGTGACCTTGGTGGCCAGGTTGTGAATGGAATCTGTCATCGCAGCGAATTCCGACCTGGTGCGCTCACCGGTTGACAGTCGAGCCGTCGGAGTGAGGACGAGAGCGAACTGCACAGCCGAACTGCGACATCGACGCGGCGTGCATCAGTTTCTTCCTTCGGGTGGCGAGTGGCGTGGTGATCAGGCGGACCCAGCCCGCCAACCACCGAGCCTAGTTCCCACGAGTCGGTGACGGCTCGAACGGTCATCAACTAAGGCTCCTCACGCGCGATTCAGAAACCGGACGGGGTGGGGACATGTGGCGCAGACTGTGCGGAACCGGCCAATTTTGAGGCACCGTCGGTCATCGAGCTCTTCACATCCCTTGAACGTGCCCTTGCTAGCCCAAGCGGCGATACATTGACACAGCCACCGGTCCGACTAATTCCCGCAGATCCACAAACCGATCTTTAGAAGTGGGACGTGGGAGGGCCGAGTCACCAGCAACACAAGGTCGGATCGGCAATGGTACGCCCTGGGTTTCAGACCGCTGACAAACGGCTTCCCGAACCTCGAAGTCAGCCAATCCCCAAAGGGCCGAGCAGGTGTTCAGATTACCGTGAGGGCGGGCTGGTGCTCCCCCGCCCACCTCCGCCCCGGTGTCGGCCTACATGAGCTGCTCCTCCGACTTCAATAGGACTTCATCTTCCTTCACGAGGCTCAATCCAAATGGTACGGTCGCCGTCATCGCGAGGGGACCTGCAGCTCTCCCGGGAGGCCGGTCCGAACCGTATGGAATCGTGATCAAGAGGAGCAGTACTTGACAGTGGAGACGGTGGCGGCCGCGGACAAGATGGAGACTCCTGTCTGGGTTAGGACACTCCTCTCGCTTGCCGGCACGCTGGCGGCGATGTCGGTCCTGGTATGGGTGCTGGGCGCCAACCCACTCGAAGTAGTCGAGGCCATCGTCATCGGCGCTCTGGGAAACCCGTTCAACATCGGTCAGACGGTCGTCATCACGGGGATCCTCATCCTGACCGCGTTGGCGGCCGCGATACCTTTTTCCGCCCGTCTGTGGAACGTGGGTGGTGAGGGACAGATGACGGTCGGGGCCGTAGCAGCCGCCGTGCTCGGGATAGTCCTGCCCGGGACATGGTCGCCGTGGCTGCTGGTCCCGGTCGTCATGATGGGATCGATGGCGGCAGGTGCGCTGTATGGGGCGGTCCCCGGCTGGCTCAAAGCCCGCTTCGACGCCAGCGAGATCGTCACCAGCCTCATGCTCAACTTCGTCGCCGCCAGCCTGGCGGCATGGGTCATCTTCGAGGTCTACCCCGAGGGCTTTGTCCAGCGCACCGAAGCCATCCACGTGAACGCCGAACTCCCCCGGCCGATCGAAGGCTCCCTGGTCGACATCGGGATCATCATTGCCGTCGCCACCGCGGTCATCGCCTGGTTTGTGATGAGGCACACCAGGCTGGGGTTCTCGATCCGAGCGATCGGCGCCAACAACCCGGCGTCACGACTGTCCGGCATTCGAACCGAACGTGTCACCGTCCAGACGTTCCTCATGGCCGGTGCCTTCGCCGGACTCGCCGGATCGCTGATCGTCCAGGGACGCGATCACTCCCTTCTGCAGGACTTCTCCGCCAACCTCGGTTTCCTCGGCATCGGCGTGGCGCTCGTCGCCAGGCTTCATCCGCTGTGGATCATCGCCTCGGCCACGTTCTTCGCCGTCCTCCGCGTCGGCTCGAACAGCCTTCAGGCCGGCGCCGGGTTGTCACCGGTGGTGGGCGAGATCGTGATCGCCACCTTCGTGATCCTCCTGATGGTGACCAAGGTCATCAAGTTCAGATATCCGGAGAGCGTCGATGCTTAATGAGGCTCTGGTCCTCGCCTTCTTCGTGATCGGGATCCAGTTGATGGTACCGATCGTGATGGCGGCGTTGGGCGAGGCCGTCGCCGAGAAGTCGGGTGTGCTCAATGTCGGCATCGAGGGGATGATGCTGATCGGTGCCTTCGCCACCGCCTACATGGGGATCACTCGAAACAGCGCCGGACTCGGGATCCTGGCTGCGATCCTCGCCGGATGTGTGTTCGGCGCCCTGCTCGCCTTCCTCTACGTGAACCGGGGCACCGACCAGATCGTCACCGGCTTGATGTTCAACATCTTCGCCGTGGGGCTCACCGGGACCCTCCACTCGCTCTACCTGGCCGGACAGAACGGGGAGACGCTGAGGGGGATCACCATCCCGGGCATCGGCTCGATCCCCTGGATCGGCGAGATCCTCAACAAGCAGAACCTCATGCTGTACCTCGCCATAGCCATGGCGTTCGGCGTGTGGTACCTACTCAACAAGACCTGGTATGGCCTCTACGCGCGAGCGGCCGGTGAACGGCCGCTCGCTGCCGAGTCCGGAGGACTGAATGTCCTGCGACTCCGCTACCCGGCTGTGATCGTGGGGTCAGTGCTGGCCGCGCTCGGCGGCTCGGCACTCGTCCTCGCCACCTCGGGCGGCTTCGTGCCAGGCATGACCGCCGGTCGGGGGTTCATCGCCCTGGGAGTGGTCGTGCTCGCGAAATGGCGACCGCTGTGGATCATGATCTACGCCCTCGGCTTCGGTCTGACCCAGGGTCTTCAATTCCTCGCCGCCCAGGTCCCCACCCTGCAGTCGGTACCTAAGCAGTTCTGGGTGGCCCTTCCCTATCTAATCACCGTGATAGCTGTCGTCTTCGCTCCCGGCTCGACCTACCCGGCGGCGGTCGGGATCCCATACCGCCGGGCCGGCGCTTGACCCGGCAAGCACCTGCGATTCTCCGGACTTCCCAGAACGCCCCTCGTTTGCTGTGAGTAAAGTAGATCGAGTGCTGCTGCAAGCGGCACACCTACAACATGGAGGAGCAGATGCAAGCGACAAAGCCGAGATGGGCTCCGCGATGGCTGTTGCTGGTGACAGCGATCGCAATGGTCCTCGCGGCGTGTGCTGGTGACACCGCGGACACAACCACGACCGCCGGGACCGCCGAAACGACCGCTCCTAGCGCTGACACCACAGCCCCCGCCTCAGGGACCACAGCAACGCCGGACGGCGAGTCTTACCAGGTGGCCCTGATCTACCCCGGGACCGCCGACGACCTCTCCTGGTCGAACGCATGGTTTGACGGGGCTGAACAGGCGATGGAAGCCAACCCCAACATAACCGTCGAGTCGGTCGAATTGTTGAACGATCCGGCCGCGGTGGTCCAACAAGGATCGGCGTTCGCCTCGGAAGGCTTCGACCTGATCCTGATTGCCCACGGCGCGATGGTGGAACCGGCGCTCACCCTGGCACAGCAGTTCCCAGACGTGCAGATCTGCCTGGCCCCGTACAACCCCGCCGAAGGCGAGGAGTGGCCGGCCAACCTGTGCTGGGTGGACGTCGCACAGCACAACGCCAACTTCCTGGCCGGTGCGCTGGCCTCGATGATCACCGAAAGCGGGCACATCGCCTCCCTGAACGGGTTCGCCTTCCCGGCCTTGACCCGTCAGCCCGAGGCGTTCAACCTCGGCGCGAGATGTGTCAATCCTGACATCAC
>DATDPP010000028.1:0-7707 GCA_035292685.1 Acidimicrobiia bacterium | reverse complement strand
CAGATCGTTGAGGCCTGACTCATTCAACGACGTGATTGCCCTGGTCGCCCTGTATCGCCCGGGCCCGATGGGGGCGAACATGCACAACCTCTACGCCGACCGGAAGAACGGCCGGGCCGAGATCGAGCAGTTGCACCCCGCCCTGACCGACAAGCTCGCCGACACCTATCAGATCATGGTGTACCAGGAACAGGTGATGACAGTCGCCCAGGAGATGGCCGGCTACTCGATGGTCGAGGCCGATGACCTGCGCCGGGCCATGGGCAAGAAGATCAAGAAGGAGATGGTGGCCCAGGAGCAGAGGTTCGTCCAGGGATGCATGAGCCAGGGCCACACCGAGGAGGTGGGCAAGGAGATCTTCGGTCTCATCGAGCATTTTGCCGGTTACGGCTTCAATAGGAGTCATAGCGCGGCCTACGGGCTGGTCGCCTATCAAACCGCCTATCTAAAGGCCCATCACCCCGCCGAGTATCTGGCTGCCCTGCTCACCGCCACCAAGAAGGACAAGGACCGCACCGCGGTCTATCTCAACGAGTGCCGCCAGACGGGGATCAAGGTCTTGGTCCCCGATGTCAACGAGTCGGGTAGCGACTTCACGGTCCTCGACGGTCGGATTCGCTTCGGCCTCTCCGCGGTGCGGAACGTCGGGGAGGGTGTGGTCGAGAGGATCATCGAGGCCCGCGCCGAAGAGCCGTTCGCTTCACTTCAGGACTTCGTCGACCGGGTCGACATCTCGGCGCTCAACAAGAGGACGGTCGAGTCGCTGATCAAGGCTGGTGCCTTCGACGCCTCCGGCGACCAGCGCAAGGGCCTGATGATGGTCTACGAGCAAATCCTCGACGCCACCGTCGAACGGCGACGCAACGAGGACATGGGTCAGTTCAGCCTGTTTGCAGGAGACACGGAGGCGGTCCGTGAGAGTCACGTCGAGATCCCGGAAATGGAGTGGCCGCAGAAGATCAGACTCGGGTTCGAGAAGGAGATGCTCGGCCTCTACGTCTCGGACCATCCCCTGCTGGCGATAGGCCCGTCGCTGGCGGCTGCCGTCAGCAACGGAATCCGGGACCTGGAGGAGATGGCGGATCGGACCTCGGTGACCATCGGGGGCTTGGTCGCCTCGATAACCCGCCGCTGGACTCGAGCCGGGGAGCCGATGATCTTCTTCCAGTTGGAGGACCTCGAGGGCTCGGTCGAGGTCATGGCTTTTCCCCGCACGGTCCACGACTTCGGCCCGGCCATTGTCGAGGACGCGGTGTTGGTGGTCAGCGGCAATCTGGACAATCGGGGTGACGACGTCAAGGTCATAGCCAAGGAGATCAAGGAGCTCGAAGTACGCGACGACTACTCGGTCCGGCTCCAAGTGGCGGCCGGCCGCCTTTCACCAGAGGTGGTCACCAGGCTCAAAGGCATCCTCGCCAACCATCCCGGTTCGGCCACTGTGTTCCTCCATATGGTTGGTGACAGCGGTACCAAAGTCCTGAAGTTGAGCGACACCCACCGGGTGGAGCCAAGGTCCGCCCTCTTCGCCGAGCTCAAGGAGCTTCTCGGGCAGAGGGCGGTGATCTGAGTCAGCGGCGCCAGAGCTTGGTTTGTTGGTGGGCAACCCGGGCCAGGGCACTGGCCCTGCCGTGTCGCCGGCCGAGGGCGTAGGCGCCGGCAACGGTGGCTGTCGCCACCGTTCCCATCGCGCTGACTGCCACCGCCCGTTTGGTGCGGCGGGCGAAGATCACGATCGGCCACCCTCTCTCGTGAGCCACACGCTCCAGCTCTGAGTCCGGGTTGACCGCCACCGGATGCCCGACCATCCCCATCATCGGGAGGTCGGAGATCGAATCGGAGTAGGCATAGCTCCGTTCGAGGTCGTAGCCGAGGTCTGAGCTGAGCTTCTCGATGGCCTCGGCTTTGCCGATCCCATAGACGAACGGACCGTCGAGCTCACCGGTGTAATGCCCGGCGACCACCTTCATCCTGGTGCCGATGGCCCCTGTCATCCCCAGTGAGCGGGCCAGGGGATCGACTATCTCGTGAGGTGAGGCCGAGACGATCCATGTCTCACGACCTGCCTCGTGATGCATGTTGATCAGTTTGCGCGCTTCGGGCCGGACTCTGGCCACCAGCTTGGGCATCACTGCGATTCCCACACTCTCCAGGGCGCGAACCGAGGAGCCGCCGATTCCGGTGAGGAGGTCGCCTTTGACGCCCTGGGATGTACCGCCCTTGTCGCCCATGAGCTTGAAGCTGACGGCGGCGACCGCCCATCTCCCCACGTCTGCGCCTGAGGCCAAACCCTGCCGCCAGGCCTCGATCCCGAACGGGAAGGCAGAGGCGCCCGAGATCAGGGTGCGGTCGAGATCGAAGAATGCGGCGCTGCTTGCCATTCCATAGAGGATATTCCCGCTATTCGATTCCAAAAGACCCCCATGGCATTCCGTGGGCATCCTCGAGCATCCCGGCCAAGCCATTGAGGTCGGTGGGTGGGCTCATTGACCAGGGTATGGTCGCCACCTGCGCCCCGTAGCGGGCCGAGAACTCGTCCCGGACGTCGCGCTGGCGGACCGTCTCCGCACTCCATCGGGCCAGGTTGTTGGCGAGGACCGGTGAGGCTCCAACAGGCGACGTCGCGGTGGCCCAGCCCTCGGGCAGGATCCGATTGAAGACGACCGCGGCCGGGGTGGAGGCCAGCTTGGGCAACTCCCGATAGAACTTGATCGCTTCCCAAACCGGGGCAGGGTCGGATGTGGTGACAACGAGGATGGCCGCCGACCTCATGACCTGTTCGATCTCACGTCCGCGCCGTGACACCCCGTCGTAGGTGGTGCGCAGGTCGAGGAGGAACTCGGCGACACGCTCCAGGAGGTCGGAACCGAGGATCGAGCCGGCCATGCGAAGCATGGGGCGGCCAGCGGCGTTGAACAGTAGGCGACGTCCGGGGAGCGGCCCTCCCGTCATCCAACGCAGCAACCGGCCACCTACCAGGTCGGCCATCTGCGCCGGCGCGGTGAAGAAGTCGATCCCACCGCCGGACGGTAGGGTGTCGACAACTACCAGGTCCCAGGCCTTGGCCTGCACGAAGGTGGCGGCCTGGTCGGCGGCCGCGTAGGCCTGCGATGCAGGGAAATGCTCGGAGGCGGCCCGGAAGAACTCGTTGTCAGCGAGCCGGATGGCCACGTCAGTGTCGGCATGTCGCATCGCGACCGCTCGCCAGGATGCACTCGCGTCGAGCATTGCTGCCCAGAGGTTGGGCTCATCTTCATGGGGCTGTGGTTCGTTGCCGAGGTTGGTGACTCCGAGCGTCGTGGCGAGACGCCGTGCCGGGTCGACCGTCACCACCAGGGTTCTCAGACCCGTACGCGCGGCCCGAATCGCGATCGCTGCCGCGACCGTGGTCTTGCCCACCCCACCGCCGCCGGTGACGAGAAGGGTGGCCGTCATGTGATCGTCTCGAACTCGTCGCACATTCGGGCAGCCACTTCGCCCGGGGTGAACACTCCGAACAGATAGGGGAGTTGGTGCTCGGGTGGCAGGCGCCGCAGCCACTCCTGCTGGCCGCGCCAGAGCGCACGGTGAAGCTCGGCTGCCTCGCCGACAGGGCCCGGCGGGGTGGATGGATCCGTGAGCTCGAGCAGGACACGATTGGCGATGAGCCGGGGGCTCGGAATCACCTTTTCGGTGGCCAGCCACTCCATTGTCTCTTCGGTCTCGGTTGTCGGCAGCTCTTCGGGGAGAGTGACGAGGACCATCTCTGTGATCTTGGGATCGGCGAGCATGTCGCGCATCATGTCGGCCTGGGCTCGCACCTTTCCTCCCGGGACCAGCTCGGCGATGGTCGAGGGAGCCCGGAGATACGACCCGATTTGACCGGTGGGGGGTGCATCTGCGATCACCACGTCCCATCGATCCTCCTTCACCTCCCAAATCGCCTTCCCGATGGTGATGATCTCGCGGATCCCTGGGGCAGTGGTGGCCAGGGCGTCGAAGGCGCGGGCGAACGGACCGAACCCGGAGAAGCCACGAATGTTGAGTTGGATCGCCAAGTACTCGAGCAGGGCGTCGGAACGCACCATCTGCATCGCATGCAAACCGGGCCTGACCTCCCGTGGCTGGAACCCCAGGGCGCCGGTCCCGAAATGAGCGGACAGGCCACCGGGAGATCCCATCTCCATGGCCAGGACCCGCTGACCGCGGCGTTGGGCGAGAAGTGCCAGGCCGGCAGCCACCGCAGATTTCCCGACCCCCCCTTTTCCGGAGACCATGAGGAGACGCTTGTCGAGCACTAGCGGTTGGTCACTGGCTGCCGCTGAGCGGGATCCGGAGCACGAGGTGGTCGTCCTCGACGCTCCAGATCGCATTCCCGACCAATGCGTAGTCGGTGTAATCGCGCTCTGCCTGCTCGATGAACAGCCTGCGCTCGTCTCCGGCCACCGGAGGGAGGGGACGATCCTTGACCGCCGCTGCGCGCTCCTGGAACCGATGCAGCATGGCGTCAACGTCGAATTGGGACATGGGGGCAACGCTAATGCGTTGCCCGACTCAAGCCTCAAGCCTCTGGCCTGAGACTTAGGACCTGGGACGCAGCGTCGCCGCCTCGCGGCGTTGCGCTGCTTTTCGCTCGCCCTCCAGCCGTTGCAGGTCGACGTCGGTGTGGTCGACGTAGGTCATGGCGTCGGCGATGAGACGATGCCCGGCAACATCCCGGATTGCACGATGCATGGCGTGGGCCACCGCCCGGTAGGCGGGGTGCCCGGCCGGCTGGCTGCGGAGCTCGATGAGATGGAATGCCTCACGGGGGCTCATCTCCATGACGAACCGGACGTTATAGGCGAAGGGCACCACGTACTGGGCCACCTCGACGCCGAGATCCGAGCGGATGTCCTCGTAGAGCGACCCTGCATCATCCATGACCGATACCCACTCGTCGGCCAATCCATGCTCTTGGAGGTCTTCTGGGAGGTCGTAGCCGAGGCGGGTGGAGAAGCGCTGCCATTCGAGGGTCATCAGTCGATGGCGCTGCAGATCGCGAAAAGCACCGATGTCACAGCTGACGTCGAATCGATACATGGTTCGCTCCATCGCCCGACCCGGTTTGTGGCGCCGATTTGCCCGCCGGCCCACCAAGGCCGCGATCAACTCCGCTCGCTCCTCCTGGGTCATCTCTCGAACCAGTCGCTGCAGGGCCTCATCGGGGAGCTCTGAAACCGCATAGAGGGCGGCGGCCGCGATTTTGGTCTCGGCGTCGGGATCCCAGTCGGTGAGGGTCACCGAGGGCCCGACATCGGAAGGAGGGTCGAGTTGGGCGGCTATCGCCTCCAAGTCGCTGCGGACTTCCGCCAGATACCGAGACCAGCGCACGCCACGGTCCTCGAGATCGACCCGGGTGAGGAAAGAGGGGATGATCTGGCGGAGCTCGCCCAGCATCATCTCGCCGTAGCTCCGGACCTCGAGAAGCGGGCTCGCCTGCATCCGGATCAGGGACATCTCGTATGCCTGGCCGGTGCCATAGATGCCGACGTTGGAGAGGGTGGACACGGGTAGGAGGCCGCGCACCGTGTCGCAAGCCTTGGCCCGGATGGTGGCGTTCCAGACCATCTTGGAGTCGTCCTCGCTTCGGGGATGCCTCTGCTCGTAGACACCGATCATGTAGGCCACCATGCGGGTGTAGACCTCGAAAGTGCGTTCCATGTGCCCCAGGTAGGCGTTGGCGTGACTGGAGGCTCCGATCTCGTCGGGCACCAGATAGCGATGCCTTCCTCCGAGTGGCGAGTCGTAACGGATGTAACGGGTCGACTGCTCGAGATAGGCGGCGAGACGACCCCACTCCAAGACTTTCGTGAGCAGGTTCGAGGCCTGCTCGCAGGCGAGATGGGCTCCACCCAGTTGCGCGACCGAGTCGTCCCCATAGTCGAAGAAGATCCTCTGGTAGAGCTGTTCGGCGTGCCTGGTGGACCCCATCTCATCAGCGGAGATCACGGTTGTGAGGGTGTCGATGCCAAAGTCGGCGTCGGTGACGAATTCGTCGAGGAAGAGACGTCGCAGCGACTTCGAGGAACGGGAGTATCTGGCGAATAGCGCCCCTTTCACCACCTCGGGGAGGTTGATCAATCCGAAGACGGGGAGCTCGGTATTGGTGAAGAACCTTCCCAGGACGGCCGTCTCCTCGGCCGTGAACGCTTCCTGGTGGTAGACGGGCACTGGCACCGATTGTATGCCGAATTGGGGAGTCATCCGGTTACCGTTTCGGGCAACGTGGCCCTGTTCTTCATTCGTCTCGGGACCTTTGTGCTCTCAGCCCTTGCCATCGGGATCGCCGTCGTGCCGATCCTGGTGCTGATCGACCTCCTCGACGGGGGGACCGGCTGGGGGCTTTGTCCGGCGGGTCTCGAGGCCTGCGCCAATCCCTACACGACGGCTGCTGAGTTCGCAGTGATGCTGACGTTGGGTTTCCTGGCGACGGTGATCGGGATCAGGCTCTTGATGCGACTCGCCCGCCACATCCGATCCGGGGAGTACCAGGTCACTCAGTGAGTCGGGGTGACCGCTTCGGCTTCGATCGAGGCCGGGTCGGTCTGTTTCGTGATGACGACGTAGATCGCAACCAGGATCAGCAAGGCGCCTGCCCACCCGGCGAGCGTCAACCTCTCACCCAAGACCACCCACGCGGTGGCCACCCCGAAGGCAGGCTCGGCGGCGAGGACCACCGCTGTTGTGCTGGCGCCGACGATCGTCTGGGCCCAGACCTGGAGGATGTAGGCCCCGGCGCTGACTCCGAGCGCGGTCAGCGCCAACGCCCCCCACACCGTTGACGGTGGAAGGCCCGGGCTCTCGAAGGCGTAGGAGACGGGAAAGGCGAGCGCCGCTGTGACCGCAAGCTGAACAGTGGTGAAGGGGACCACCGGGTGGTGGCGTGCGAACCGGGAGAGAATCAGGATGTAGAGCGCGAATGCGAAGGAGCACCCCAATGTGAGTAGGTCTCCACGCCGGAGGGTCAGGCCACTGGTCCCGGTGAGCAGCACCAGGCCGGCGAAGGAGAGTGCGGCGGCCCCGATGATCCACAAGCTCGGCGGTCTCTTCGCGAACGCTGCCGAGAGAAGCGGCGTGATCACCACATATAGGCCAGTGATGAGTGCCGAGTTGGCGGCGCCGGTGAAAGCCAGTCCCGAGGTTTGTAACGCGTACCCGGTGAAGAGAGCCAAGCCGGCGATCGATCCATGGAGCCAGATCTGCTTCCCCCGCGGGAATGCGAACAGGGAAAGGGCCAGCGCGCCGAGGAGGAATCGCCAGGCGACGAAGGCGACCGGTGGGTAATCCTCGACCGCGGTCTTGATCACAACGAAGGTGGCCCCGAAAACGAACGACGCCGCGAGGAGGGCGAGCACCGCTCGGCTTCTGTCGGTACTGAGCACGGGGGCGGCAGCCTAGAACCCAGCCCGTACGATGCCGACCATGCCGGGCGCCAGAGCCAACGGGACCACTCCCACCTCCAGGGAACGGGGAAAGGCGCGCGCGGTGCTCAACCGGCTTCTCGAGCGGTACCCGACCATCCGGACTGCCCTCGACTACGACAACGCCTTCCGCCTGCTGGTGGTGACCGTGCTCTCGGCGCAGACCACCGACAACAACGTGAACAAGGTTGCGCCGGTCCTCTTCGAGCGGTATCCGACGCCCGCCGACCTGGCGGAAGCCAATCCTGAAGACGTCGAGCGCATCATC
>DATDPP010000027.1:0-13970 GCA_035292685.1 Acidimicrobiia bacterium | reverse complement strand
CGCCGAGGAGGGTGGTTCGCTGGGGTCTGATCTTCCTCTTCGCTGGGATCGCTTCACTGATTGGGGCCCTCGAGATCGGCGCCAGCGCGGAGATAGTCACGATTCCCATGCTTCTCGCCGGACTGGGTGTAGGTGCTCTCGCCTCTCAATTGGGAGCGGTCACGGTCTCGGGTGTCCCCACCGAGGAGACCGGGGAGGTCGGGGGTCTGCAAAACACCATGACCAACCTCGGCGCTTCGCTGGGGACCGCCCTTGCCGGGTCGATTCTCATCGCGGGTCTTTCCGCCGCCTTTCTCGGAGCTTTGGCGGCCAACCCGGATGTGGCTCCAGAGGTGACCGCACAAGCCGAGGTGCAGCTCGCCGCCGGAATCCCATTCGTCTCCGACGCACAACTCGAAACCGCCCTTGCCGATGCCGGTGTTCCCCCGGCTGAGGCCGAGGCGATCATCGACGCGAACGAGGAGGCACGGATCGTCGCACTACGGGCGAGTCTCACCGTGCTCGCCTTTGTAGCCCTCTGCGGCCTGTTCTTCACCCATCTGATCCCGACGGTGCCGGTCGGAGCCTCCCCCCCACCGGTGGAGGCCCCACGGCCAGGCGAGGATCCGGTGCTCTCTTCCTAGAAAGCGGAACAGAGGCCCGCCGCTCGTTTCGCGTCCTTGCCGGTGCCTCACCGATCACGTATAACGTGAATCCTGCCGCGCCCATCGAGGCGGCATTTCGGAGAGGTGGCCGAGTGGTCGAAGGCGCTCGCCTGCTAAGCGAGTAGGGGGTGTTAAACCTCCTCGAGGGTTCAAATCCCTCCCTCTCCGCGAGATCACTGGTCTAAAGGAAGAGACCCATGAACTGGACACTCGAAGTGGTGGTGGTCCCGGTGTCGGACGTCGATCGGGCCAAGACGTTCTATGCAGACCAGGTTGGCTTCAACGTCGATCATGACACCAGGGTGAGTGACGAGATGCGCGTCGTCCAACTGACTCCCCGTGGTTCCGGCTGCTCGATCGTCATCGGCACAGGGATCGATGCAATGAAGCCCGGCTCGCTCAAAGGATTGCAGCTGGTGGTCTCTGACCTACCGACGGCGCGCGCCGAACTGGCCGAGCGCGGGGTGGATGTCAGTGAGATTCAGGTGCTCGACGGGGATTCGAGCCGTCTGGAGCGTGGAGGAGTGGCCCTCGACAACGTCGGGTTTGTCTTCTTCAGTGATCCGGAGGGCAACGGCTGGGGCGTGTAGCAGATATCTGCCCGGGGGGAGGCCGTCAGCTAGCCCAACCGATTCAGGGAGCGACTTGCCCGCTGTTCGGATCGACCATCAGTGAGGCGACATCGACGGCTTCGAAATCGGAGCCTTGGATGACGTCCAGTTCGTGAAGGATGTCATTGTCCCAACTCTCGTCGGGCGCCCCCGAGATGAACCAGGGCGACCCGTTGTCGGCGAGGATGAGCCCGTAGGTTTTCATCGCTTCGAGGATCACGCGGGTCTGCCAGGAGAACCTAGAGGTGTCGAAGGACGCCTTGAGGCGGAATCGTTGCCCCATGGGTGGGTACGACGGATCGGTGATGCTGGAGGCCTCGTGGCGGGCCGGCCACACGTACGCCGACTGCGTGTCGGGGGCGGTGAATCGAATGGCGTGTCGGATCACCCCCGAAGCCACCTCGTCGTAGCGAACGAGGCCGGCGAAGATCGGCAGCCCCGCCGCATCCGCGGACGTCCATCCCGCCGGTCGCAGTGCGTCGGAGCGCAGGTTGTAGAGGGCTCCGTTGGCGGCCCGCCACGTGCCGTTGCCGTTGGGGAAGGCATAAAACAGCTCATAGAGCATGCAGTCGGCGCCATCGACGACGATCACATGGCGATCACCCGTGGCCGACGGGCCACCTTCGACCGGGGCGGTGGCCGGGATCGGATAGGGCCCGGGGTCGCTCTCCCCGGGCCACGAGGTGAACTGGACCGCCACATCCGGCTGACCCGCTCCAACTGTGACGTAGGGGATGCCGATCGGGCTGGTCGACCCGGGCGGCCACACTCCGCTCCCGAAGTCGGCGTGAACATTTGCCGAGGCTCCGATCCTGGCCACGTATTGGGCAGATCTCGCGTCCAGCGGAGCCGAGTCGACCGGAGTGTTCCAGATGTTGTCGGCGGGGAACACCGGGCAACCGGCACCGGTGCCGGGAAGGGCGCCATACGAGCCGGCGACTGGGAGCCAGGACGTCGCTCCCCAGCCGAACTGGGAATCGGCACTGCCTTGGGTGTTGGTGTGGCGGAAGTAGATCGTGGTGTTGGAGGGTCGGAAGATCGCAGGGGTGTCGATGTTGTCGATGATCCCCCAGTCCCCTGCTACCAATCGGTCTCCGGGGTTCCCGAAGAAGAACTCGGAGTCGGCTATCCCTTGGGTGTGGGTTTGGCGGAAGTAGACGAACCCGGTCGACTCCCGATGCAATCCAATGGTGTCGATGCCATCACCGTTGAAGTCACCGACGAAGGGTTTGTCGCCGGGGTTGCCGAAGATGTAGCTGAACTCGGCTGCTCCCAGTCCTCCGTCGTTGGCGCCGAGGGTGTTGATGATGTAGACGCGGGCTTCTGGGGGCCGGTAGATGGACACGGTGTCACAACCGTCACCGTTGAAGTCCCCAGCGAGGGGGAGGTCGCCGGGGTTGCCGAAGAAGAAACGGATGTCGGCTGTCCCCTGGGTGTTGGAGTTGCGCAGGTAGACGAAGCCGTCGGAGCGGCGATACAACCCGGGAGTGTCGATCCCGTCACAGTTCCAGTCACCGACGAACGGGAGGTCGCCGGGGTTGCCATAGAAGAAACTGGTGACGACCCCTGCCTCGTCACGCAGGTACCAGACACCGCTGCTCGGATCGACCAGACCGACCGTGTCGTCGGCAGACACTGGTGTCGCCGCGATAAGCCAGATGGCTGCAACCACCGCAACGACACTTCGTATCCTCATGGCAGGTTCGACAACATCGCGCTTATAGATCGGCGGCGCTTCGGTATGGGCTGAGCGGTTTGCCCCGCCTTGTCCGACGAGGGGCCGCGAGTGGAGACCGGTCTTCGATCCGCTCTTCAACCTGTTCAATGGACGTCATAGTGCACACAAACGTCATGGTTGACGGCAGGGTGGTGATCGAGGCAGGGCATCCGACCCCGACTTGCGGAGAATCTCGGTGCCGCGTGATATGTAGTGATATGTCGTGATATGTTGTGTGCCCGATGGCGCCATCGAGCACTCCGCCCCGACGTGCTTGGGTGTTGAGGGTGGCGCTGATCCTCTCCTTGTTTGGCGCCAGTTGTGCCTCAGGGGAGCCCGGCTCAACGAGCAGCGGTACAACGACAGTCGCGGCGGAGGCAAAGTCGTCAGATCTCCTGAGCCTTCGCTTCTCCGGAACCACTGATGCACCGCTGGGCTATTACGAGTACCTGCCACCCGGCTACGGCGACGGCGAGAAGAGGCCCTTGTTGATCGCTTTGCATGGATTGGGTGCCAACGGTGATGGCTCGGAACGCGAGCTTCCAAAGCTGGTCACCGCCGAGAACGGAGACAACGCGGGAATCGTTGCGCTCATCGAAGACGACAGATGGCCCCTCGACCGCCCATTCGTGGTGCTGGCTCCCCAGCATGACAGTCCTGAAGACATCAACATCGGGCCGTGTGACTGGGAAGCCGAGGTGCAGGCGTTCATCGAGTATGCGGTGGCCAACTACGACGTGGATCTCGAGCGGGTGTATCTCACCGGCCTCAGCTGCGGGGCTTACGGCGCCTGGATGTACGTTGCCGAGCACGGCAACTCTCAGATCGCAGCGATGGTCCCTATCGCAGGCGACCCGTATTTGGCGTGGGCAAAGGCGGAATGTGATCTGGGTGGCGTGCCCATCTGGGCATTTCATGGCGACGCCGATGAGGTCGTCTCGATCTTTTATCCAAGGGTGGTTATGAAGGACCTCGGTGCATGCCCTTCTCCTCCCAGACATGAAGCGACGCTGACCGTCTACCCGGGTGTCGATCACAACTCATGGACCAGCACCTACGACCTGACTGCAGGACACGACATCTACGCCTGGATGCTGAACCACCAGCGGGGAGACTGACACAACCGGCAACGCCTCGGTGGTCGGCGAGCGTGAGAGGAAAGATCGGACTGTGCTCAGGTCCCAGTCAACTCGGGTTGGGTGCATCTGGGTGTGGGACCGACACCAATTCCAGTGCGTCGATGCCGGCGAAGTCATCAGGATTGCAGGTGTAGATAGGTAGATCGTATGCAACGGCGATCGCGGCGATCATGGCGTCATAGGCTCGTGCGGATGTCTTTCGTCCCGACCGATGAAGCGAGGCCGCCACGCGGCCGAACGCCCGGGCCGCAGCCGCGTCAAAGGGGATGGCCTCGAAGTCGGCTTCCGCCTGCTGCAAATGTGCCTGACGGGCCTCCCGCTCGTTCTCGGTATCAGCCACCAGAGGCCCTACCGACAGCTCCGCGAGAGTGATCGTCGAGATCAATGGCTCGCTGGGGAGCACACTCGGATCTCGGATCCGACCTAAGAGGATGAGTGTGCTGGTATCGAGGAGACCCTGCGAAGTGGATGTCCCGCTGGCCACAGTGACGAGTCGATGGCCTTGTCGAGGTCAACACGGAGGCGCCGGGGATCAACCTCTGGAAGTCGCGACCAATGTGCGAGGACAACGGCTGCCTTGAGTCGGGCTCCGGGTAGTGGGCGAAGCTCGGCAACTGGCCGGCCGGAGCGGGTCACGGTGAGGTGCTCGCCGGCCGCGACACGGTCGATGACCTCGCCACCGTGGTTGCGAAGGTCGCGAATACTGACTTCGAGATTGCCCATTTGGTCAGAGTGTATTCCCCGTGAGACGCATGTGAAGCGGGCTGCATTGGGCTGACTGTCTGTCGACGATCGTCATAGAACCGGGATCGCTGCAATGGGGCCGGGCGCTGTATCGATATGGCCTCAGATGGAGCGTTGATAGCTCCGGAAGGCACCGGTGCCGAGGAGTATCGCGGCGACGCTGAACAGGGCTAGGAGCCCGGCTCGTCCTAGCACGACATCCCATTCCGGGGTTGGCGAAAGCAGTGCCTCCTGGGCGGCCACGGCAGCCCAGTTCACCGGTTTGAACCGCCGAACGGTCGCGATCCAAACAGATCGGCTGGCAGGAAGGCCGTGGAGAGGAATACGCCTGGCAGGACGAGGAGCGTGACGGATTACTAGCTCAGCGATCGAACACCGCTGCGTACCACAGACCACGGCGGGTCTTTCTGACCATCCGAAATCCTGCGTTGACGAGGGTCCGTTCAATGGCATCTACGTCGTGAACAAGACCGGGACACGTTGGACGCCGAAGGACCGCCTTCCCGAGGTTCTCTGCTCCCCAGCCGACCCTGTTCAAGTAACCCCGCCACCCCCTTGACTCAGGCACAGCGAAGGCCAATCGATCACCAGCCGCACCGGCTGCATTGGCGAGAAGATCCTCGGCACTGGGGTAGCAACAGATGACGCGGTCCAACAAGACCCAATCGTGGCGTTCCAGCTGTATTGAGGCCGCGTCGCCTACTACAAACCTGACCCGCGTCTGATCCAAACCGGCTTCGGCTGCACGACGGACAGCAATATCGACACTGGCAGGAGAGAGGTCGATCCCGGTCACGTGACGGGCGCCCTGCTGGGCAAGTCGGACTGACGCGACTCCTGTCCCGCACCCGAGCTCGAGCAGGGTGGGCCGAACCTCGGTCACGTCCTCGAGCATCTCCAGCAGACGCAAGGAGATGCGCGAGGGTTTGGGCCATGAGACGGCATCGACCGGCAGCTCTCCAGCTTGCCGGTCGAAGGCGCGAGCTATGCGGTCTACGGCGGTTGGATCCCCCGGTTCCCCCCCGGTATTCTCCACGTCAGCTCCCGTTGTCTGAGACCACCATCTTCACGAAGATCAGCTGAAGGATCAGGATGTTACGTCGGAGGTGCCGTCCATGCCGCCGCTCGTTTCTCCGCGCCTGACTGTGAGCCATCGGCGGAACTTCAGGACCTGAGGGAGTCCATGGCGTCCATCCGGCGTTGCTCCTCGGCCCGCTTTCGACGGCTGGAACGCAGCCATCCGAAGGCGTGCGGACTTCGGAAAGCTACGCGGGAGGTCGGTCGGTCTGTCCGGCCATGCGGGCGTCTAACCAGACTCCAGTATGTGCTTGAGCCGTTTCAGATCCTTCTGGTTGGCCCGACGCATGGCGCCGACCATCGCCGACCCCACCAGAGTGGCGAAGCCCGATGGGTTTCCCCGGTTACGGAGTCTCATCCGAGTGGAGCCGGCCCCGGCGTCTTCCCACTCGTAGGTGGTCTCCATGGCAAACGGCCCATCGGCGGTGCTCATCACAAGGCGCTCACCGGCTTCGTACTCCCTGATCTCGTAGGTATAGGAGAGTCGGCGGCCGAGGAACCTGGCCACGAAGGCGATCCTCGAGCCGGTCCGGAGCGGCTTGGGGGTCTTCCATTCCACTGTCTCGATGTTTGCGTACCAGGCGGTTGTGTTGTCGAGGTCGGCCGCGTAACCCGCCACTTCGTCGCGGGGGCGCAGGATCTCAATCTCGGTCTGCACGTCCACTTTCATACCGATCTGCCTCCGGTTGGGTCCGCGACCGCCGAGCCCACCAACTTGGCCAGACGATCGAGGATCGATCCCCATCCCTCCTCATGCGGCGTGACCTGCTCGGCGGGGAGGCTCTCGTGTACCAGCAACAACCGGGTCGTCTCACCTTCGGGGGTGAGGGTCACTGTCACCACGCTTGGCTCAGGCCCGGTGTATGGCGAGCGCCAGGTGAAGGAAAGGAGGCGTGGGGGATCGAACACCAGGTACTCCCCGCTGTGCTCGATGCTGATGTCGCCGCCGACCATCACGACCCGGAACCGTCCATGCGTCCGGGGGTCCACCTCCACGTCGGCGCGGCCGATGGGTGAAAGCCACATGCTCATCGACTCCGGGTCGGTCCAGGCGGCGAACACTTCATCGATCGGGGCGGAAAGCATCCGCTCGATCCGGATTGGCGCGTCGGCCCGAGGCCGGATATCAGTCATCGGCGTCTCCGGAGGTGGGCCTCGAGAGCGTCGAGCCTTTCCTCCCAGAATCCTTGGTAAGTGTCGATCCAGAGGCGGGCATCCAGGAGCGGGCGAGCCTCGAGGGCCAGCATGTGCTCGCGACCGGTCACAGTTCTCGTCACCAGGCCCGCGCTTTCCAGGACGCCGACGTGTTTGGACACGGCGGCCAGAGAGATCGTGAAAGGATCGGCGACGTCGGTGACCCGCATCGGCCCGTGTCTGAGGATGTCGAGCATTTCCCTGCGGATGGGGTGGCTCAGGGCCCCGTAGGTGTGGTCCAGGACAACGGACTTATGTTCAACCATCTGGTTGAACGTTAGCAGACTCGCGGGAGGGCGCCGCCGACTCGATCCCCTGGCAGGGTGTTGGTCACTCGAGTGAGTGCACCGCATTGGGACTGTGAAGTGAGCGCGCCCAGCTTCTCCCAATCACAAACGAGGCCCGTTGGTCTTCAGGTCAAGGTCGACCGAACGGGAGGCGATGTGCGTTATGCCGCTGAGGCAGTCGCGTAGATCCGGATCCCATCGCGAACTCGGCACCAGATACGCAATCAGACGCTCAAGGCACCTCGGTAGCTAGCGCCGGCGTTTCCCCCAACGGTGGAACGGCGGGTTGGCGGGCGGCTGGAGCCAGAGCCCCAAACCACACTCCCGATATGACCACCAAGGCACCGATGACTCCTCGAGCAGTGATGGGCTCATTGGCCAGCCAGGCGGCGAGGAGCATGGTGACCACGGGGAAGAGGACGAACACGTAGGACGTCGCGGAGGCGGTCCACCGGCGCACCACCAACAGGATCAGGACGAACAGCCCCGTCGATCCCAGCGTGACCAGGTACACCACCGACCACACCACCTCAGGCTGTCGGGGCAGGACCCATGTTTCCCCAGCCAGCGCCGAAAGCCCGAGCAGGAGTGGTGCCCCTGCGGCGAGACCCACGGCGTTGGTCATCGCCGGGTGGTTGTCCGAGACCCGTTTTCCGAGGATGACGCTCTCTCCGATGGTCAGGGCGGCGGCGAGCATGGCCAGCAGACCGCTAAGAGGCAGCATAATTTCCTGTCCTAGCGTCGCGAACAAGATCCCGCCCAGCGCGAGAAGTGAGCCGAGCACTGTCCGCCGGCTGAGCGGCTCCAGTCGCTGTGCCGCGGCGAGGAGGAGTGTCACCAGGGGAACCACCGCCAGCACTACGGCGGCCATCCCGGCGGTCACCCTCACCAACGCCCAGTACATCAGGGCATAGGACAGGGCGAAGCTGAAGACCCCGTAGAGACAGGTCAACCACAGCTGTCGCCCCCGGGGCCAGCGCAGTCGCAGCGCGACGGCAATTCCTACGAACAGGAGCGCGGCCAGACTGAATCTCAATCCCGCGCCCCAGAAAGGCTCGAGCTCGCGGTTACTGAAGCGGACGGCCAAGAAATTCGCCCCGCCGAGGATGACTGCCACCGCGAAGGCGGTCATGGTGAATGCACCTGGAGATCGGGTTGTCTCATTCATTAGGGTGACCCTCCTCAGGGTTCCAGTCGCGTCGACACTGACGGATTCGCGTGAAATCCGCATCGGGTGAACGCCCCATTACCTGGCCAAGTCATCCCAGGAGGCGATGCTCCATGGCGTACACAGTCGCCCCGGCCCGGGTGGAAACACCGATCTTGGCGTAGATGTTCTCGACGTGGCGACCGACTGTCTTGGGAGATATGAAGAGCGTCTCTCCCATCTCACGGTTCGTGTGACCAGCTGCCAGCAGTCTGAGCACCTCCACCTCCCTGTCGGTCATCCCACCGGGGTTGGAGACGCGGGGCGGAGCGCCTTGACCCGTTGCCGCGGTGAGGACGTATGCCACGGCCCGTCCATCGAGGCGGCCGGCTGCGGCTTCCCCGTCCAGAACACGGTTCGCATCCTCCAGGTTCATGGCTTCGCGATGAGGACGGGAAGAGGTCAAGGCGACTAGAGCATCGGCGGCAGCGAGCAGGCGGGCGCCGAGGGAGAGATGGTCGGCGGACAGCTGGCGGTGATATCCGGACCCGTCGAGACGCTCGTGGTGGCTGGCAGCCAGCTCACCGAGCGGGGCTAGGACCCGACACCGGGCCAGGATTCGCTGGGTCAGATAGGGATGAAGCCTCACCTTTTCCCATTCGACGGTGGAGAGCGAGGCTGCCTTGTCCCAAACCCCGTTCTCAACCCCGACGCGCCCGATGTCATGTACCAAACCAGCCCGTTCGAGGTCACGACATTCGGCCTCGGCCAACCCAGCGGCACGGGCGGCGCGTCCGACGAGGTCGGCAACTTTTACGGAGTGTCCCCGGGTCCAGGGTGACTTGAGATCACCAAAGTCTGCCATCACCCGCAGAGCCCGGTCGGCGTCGTCGATGTACGCCACTGGCTCGGGTTCGGCGTCCATCACCTCTTCCCACTCCGCTTCGTGATTCACAGGAGTGAGCCGGCGGTAGGCATCCACCACCTTTGGGTCGTAGGCCTTCTCCCGCCGTCGCGCCAACATCCCTTTCACGTTGTCACCTTGCGCGTGGAACAGGTCGGCATCGCGGGCCACCATGGAGATGCGGATCTCAAGGGGAACCTCCTCGCCTGCAAGGCGAGCTGGGAATCCCTTCCCGTCCCAACGCTCGTAGGCGTGATCCAACGCGTGGAGCACTTCTCTCGGCATACCGAGACGGCGGGCGAGCATTGCTGCAACCTCGCAGTGGGCGGCCAGATCACCCACCTCATGGATCAGTGCGGCTGCCCTCAGAGCGGCCCGTCTTCCCAAGGTCTGTTCGCGACCCACCGCCTTCACATAACTCACCAGCGTCCGGCTCCGGCTGCCATACAGCATGGGCGACATGGCGGAGTTGAACGAGAGATCATTGCCACCAACGCCGTGCGCCGTTTCGCTGGCGTCGGCGGTGCAGCCAAGGAAGCGGAGAAGTGCAACCTGGTGGACCCAGCGCACCTGATCTGGGCTGCATCCCATCTCCCGAGCCAGGGCCACCGACAACAGACAGGTGCGGAGGCCGTGTCCCAGTGGCTGGCCGGTGCCGAGGTCCGTAGCCAGGGACAGGGAGGCGAGCAACTCTGTCAGCCGGAGTCTCTCCGAGAGCAGCGCCATGGACGAAACCTACCCGACTGGATGCCAATGCCGGTGAGTGGCCCGGTTGCGTCACCGGGGCTACACGCGCTCCTGGGTCGAGCGGCAGTCACTCTCGGCGCCGGAGGCGATTCGGGCGACTTACAAGCCGAGCATCTGGTCGCACCGGCCAACGAGGAAATTGTGACCTCAACCGTCGCAAGCCACAGCGCCCAGGACAGAACGGCACGGGAAGAATCAGACGCTCAATTGGGGTTGTGCCCACCGCGGTATTAGCGGACAAGATCCCGGAGGCCCTGTGCCAGTTGGAGATTTTGTGTTCCGACCGCACATCGAACTGAGCGTTTGACATGACCGACCATGCGACCAGCCAGGGCTGGTCTTCGCCGGAAACCCCTGCGATACTTGGCAATTCCCGCGCCCGTAGCTCAATTGGATAGAGCGTCTGACTAAGGAGTATCCACCACTAAGCGCTGTGCGGAACAGGGAATACGCAGGTCAGCGACGAGCGTAAACCTCAGAATCAGACGCTGTTTGGTCTGACAGTGTCGATCGGGGGTCGGTGCTGGGATGTGCGGCGGGTGATCCGTCAGATCGTTCTCGACCCGAGCTCGATGATCTGGATACCTGTCTGGGTTCGTGCCGCCGTGGCGAGGTGTCGGTCCTTGGTGGCGAGGGGCTCATCGAGCCGCTCGGCCAGGGCAACAAAGAAGGCGTCGGCGGCAGTGAAGTTATCCCGCAACTCCCAAACACGCGCTCGGAGCGGGAGTGCAGGGAAGATCTCCAACGGTAGGTCTCCCAGGTCGGCGATTGCCGACGTGGCCCGCTGTGAATTCATTCCCTGCTGTTGTGCCTGACGGCGAAGCACCGCAACCACCTCGAAGACGAGAAGATCTGGCACTGCCACTGTTCCCTCTTGTCGGAACAAGAGGGCGACCTCGGCGTGCGATTGATCGCCGACCAGGAAGTCGACAACCCCCGACGTGTCTAGAACGGTCACTCCCCGTGATCGCGCAGGTGCCGGACCGTCCGTTCACTTGGTTCTTCCAACTTGACGGTCCCGCGGTTCTCGATGCGCTCAGTGAGCTCGTCGGGCGTGGGTCGGGCGGCTGATCGGGCCAGGAGCGAGCGTACGTACTCGGTCAATGAGGTGCCCGAGGCGGCGGCCCGAGCTTTTAATGTCCGGTGCACCTCTTCGGGAAGATCGCGGATCTGAAGGAGGACACCCATACTGTGATGCAGTATAGCATACGGACACGCATGTAGGGGATGGGTCTATCTCCTGTTGACCAAAACCCCAGAATCAGACGCTGGACCACCAGGTCCAGGGTGAGGATTGCTTCGATTCAGCGTCCGACATCGACAGTCCTTTGGACGAGGTTCGAGGATTGACAGGCCCGTCGATACGCTGGTCGATGTGAGCCGGTCCCTCGATAGCCTCCGAAAGTTACCTGCGGTTGGTGTGCTGGCCGAGCGTCAGATGGGTGGCTTTCTTGCGATCGCAGCGCTGGTGGGGGTGGGAGTCGGTGTCGGCGCCGCGACACTCGTCACCCTCGTCAGGTGGCTGCAGGAACTCCTTGTGCCTTTCGCCATCGCCGAGGGGCGGGCCTGGATCTTCCTCACGGTTCCGACTGGCTTCCTCATCGCCTGGCTGCTCGCCAAACGGTTGGCTCCCGAGGTAGCGGGCGACGGCGTCCCGCAGGCAGTGGCTGCCTTGGAGGTTCAGGGGGGTCGGATGAGGGCGCGGATCATCCCGCTCAAGATCCTGGCCACTGCGGTGACAGTTGGTGGCGGAGGGTCGGCGGGTCGGGAGGGGCCGATAGTCCAGATCGGCGCTGCGATCGGGTCGGTCGTCTCGAAACGGTTCAACCTCGGGGAGGATCAGATCCGCTCACTGGTGGCTGCCGGCGCCGGGGCCGGGATTGGTGCCACGTTCAACGCCCCGATCGCAGGGATGCTCTTCGCCCTCGAAGTGATCCTCTTCTCATTCGCCGCTCGGCACATGTCGGCGATCGTCATCGCCTCGGTCACTGCCGCGGTCACAACCCAATCGCTGGTTGGTGAAGAGTTGGCGATCAGGGCCGGGGTGTATGAGCTCGCCGACGCTCGAGAGCTGTTGCTCTACGCCGGCCTAGCGGTCGTGATAGTTGCGATCGGAGTCCTTTTTCTCCGCCTGTTGGGTGGTCTCGATCGTTTCGTCAGGCCGAGGGAGGCGGCGTTGGGACTGCTGCGCCCCTTGATTGCCGGTCTGCTCGTTGCCGGACTGGTCTTTGTCGAGCCTGGCGTGTTCGGGACCGGGCAGGCTGTCACCAACAGACTTCTTGCCGGAGAAGTATCAGAGGTGTGGTGGGTTCTGATGCTGCTCGGTTTGGCGAAGGTGGCTGCCACCGCTCTCACCCTTTCGTCGGGGGCGTCGGGTGGGGCGTTCATGCCGTCGTTGTTCACCGGCGCGGCGGTGGGCACTGGTTTCGCCCTGCTCATCGAGCCGTTTTGGGGCATCTCCACACTCAATTCTGGTGCTTTTGCAGTGGTCGGAATGGCGGCGATGTTCGCCGTCGTCGGCCGGGCGCCATTGACCGCGATCCTCCTCGTCTTCGAGGTGACCGGGGCCCGTGATTATCAGCTGATCCTTCCCTTGATGCTGACCGCCACTCTGGCCACCTTCCTCGCCGAACGGTTCCACCCGGACTCGGTCTATGCGATGACTCTCAAAACTATGGGGGTCAATGTCCGTCGAACCGGCGAGGTGGACGTCCTCGACACCATCGACGTGGGCGCGGTGATGACCCCTCCGGCGCTGATCGTGGGTCCGAATGACGATCTGACCGAATTGGAGAGACGACTGCATGAGCACCAATCCCATGGCGCCCCGGTTGTGGAGAACGGGCGGCTGGTCGGGATCGTCACCATCTCCGACATCGCCCGATCGAGGACCGTCGGCAAGGGAGGAATCGTTGGCGAGGCGATGACCCAGCGGCCGGCCACTGTCACCCCCACCACACGTGTATCTCGGGCCTTGGAGCGGATGGCAGCCCTGGGTGTGGGAAGGCTCCCGGTGGTCGCCGAGGACCACCCTGATTTGCTGGTGGGCATGTTCCGAAGAGAGGACGCGGTGCGCGCCTACCACGAGGCACTGACGACGACAACCGATGTGGAACTGCACCGGGCTCGGCTCGCCCAACGAACCAGCGCCGGAGCCGGGTACTACGACTTCAGGGTGCCCCCGGGATCGATCGCCGACGGCCGCGCGATAAGGGAGGTTTCCTGGCCCGAAGGATCCACCTTGGTGTCGATCCGGAGGGAACGAGATGTCATCGTCCCCCGCGGTGACACCGTTCTTCTTAGGGGAGACCTGATAACCGCCTTCGGCACCCCGACATCCAAGGAACGAGTGGTCGAGCGTCTCAATGCCGGAGCCGACGAGCCGACCGCTGAGATCTCACTTGCGGAAATACAGGCTGAAGGAGCCAGCCGCGACGACGAAGACACAGTTGGAGACAGTTAGCGCCGTCCGTCGACACCTCAACGATCTGCAGCCGTAGCCAGTCGCGCTCATCTTTCTGTTGGGGCATCGACGCACCGCGTCGACCCCGATCGCCTGGCCTGACTTGTGGCTGCCCGGCTATGGTCTCTTGGATTGGCTAGCGGAGTGCCGGGAAGTCTGGTCGGCGGGACTCATGATGCGCGAAGGCACAAACCGCACGCTGATCCAACCGCTCCGGGACTTTCTTGCAACCGAGTCGGCTGGCGGGATCGCTGTCGTCTTGGCAGCAGCGGCGGCGATTGCCTGGGCCAACTCAC
>DATDPP010000026.1:0-105708 GCA_035292685.1 Acidimicrobiia bacterium | reverse complement strand
GCCTTGAAATCGGGCTCGTCCCATCCCGGGAAGACCCTTCTGGCGTCGGTTGCCTGGCATTGCGAGGTGGCGATGACGTGATCGGTGCCGTCGGCGTCCTTGAAGCTGGACCGGTAGAAGCCTCGAAGTTGATCGTTGAGTAACCCCGTGTAGTCGATCTCGAGCTGATAGGTCCCCGCAGTGGCCGGCGTACCGAGGGCCAGAGTCGCAAACTCGAACTCCTCGTCGTAGACGATGTCCGAGATCGGGATGGTCGTCTCCCCCGATACGAGACGCGCCGACTTGATGTCGAGTTCGGCCGCGTTGAGGACGACGGCCTCGACCGTTTCGACGACGCCAAGGGTGATGGAGACCGCCCCTTTGAAGTTGAAGGTCTCCAGGTCCGGTTCCAAGCGCAGGTCGTAGTGGCTGGGGATGACCTGGCGCGACAGACGATAAGGGTTGTCGGACATGGATGGCCTCGGGTAATCAGCGGACCGGCCTGATGCTACCGACCGGGGATGTCCCGAAACCTAATGTCGGTCATCCTCGACCACGGCTTTACTCTGATGGCCAGTGAGCGAGCGAACCACGATCTTGATCGCAGTGAACGGGCCCGACCATCCCGGAATCTCCGCGGGGTTGATGCAGGTCCTCGCCGAGTCGGGTGCCGAGGTCTACGACGTCGAGCAGATCGTGGTGCGTGGCCGGCTCACTCTGAATGTCCTGATCGGAGTGTCCGGGGAGCGCGCCACCATCGGAGATCTCCTCTTCTTCGGATGGCAACAGGGCCTCCACATCGAGTTCGAAATCGTCGACGACAGCCCGACACCGAGCCGGGCGATGTCGGCCGTGACCGTGATCGGAATGCGAATCGGGCCCGAGGAGTTCGGGGCCGTTGCGACTGCGATTGCGGCCGGCGACGGCAATATCGAGCGAATCTTCAGATTGTCCCGATACCCGGTGGTTTCGTATGAGCTGCTGGTCTCCGGCGGGAGTCTCGACGTGATTCGCGAGGGGCTGGTGCTGGCCGCGACCCAGCTTCCAATCGATGTCGCGATCCAGCCCGATGGGCTCGAGCGTCGCGCCAAGCGCATGGTGATCATGGACGTCGACTCGACTCTCATTCAGGATGAGGTGATCAATCTGTTGGCGCGGGAGGCAGGGGTGGCGGAGCGGGTGTCTGAGTTGACTCATCTTGCACTGACCGGGGAGATGGACTTCGAGAAGTCACTGCGTGAGCGGGTGTCGTTGCTCAAAGGCCTCGACCAGGTGGCGCTGACCCGGGTCTTCGAGAGCATCACCCTCACCAGCGGTGCCCGAACCTTCATTCGCACTCTGCAGCGGATGGGCATGGTGACCGCCATCGTCTCCGCCGGCTTCACCCGGTTCACGAACGCCCTCGCCGCCGATCTCGGAATCGACTATTCGCTGTCCAACACCCTGGAATCGGTTGACGGTGTGCTCACCGGCGAGTTGACCGGTGAATTCGTTGACGGGCCCCGCAAGGCCCAATTCCTGACATCGATCGCAGAGGCCGAGGGCATCCCCCTGGCCCAGGTGGTGGCCGTCGGTGACGGGGCCAATGATCTGGACATGCTGGCGGCCGCGGGGTTGGGGATTGCCTTCAACGCCAAACCCCTGGTCCGGGAGCGGGTGGACACCAAGATCTCGGTTCCCTTCCTCGACGCCATCCTCTTCATCATGGGGATCCAACGCCAGCACGTCGAGGATGCCGACGCCTCAGACCCCGAGTTCGACGTTCCCGACCGCATCGAAGTGCCCGGCATCCCGCCGGTTTAGGCGAGCTTCGCTCGCCTACCACTCTTTATGGAAGAACTCTCCTCGGGGGCGGTCGACCCGCTCGAAGGTGTGGGCCCCGAAATAGTCACGTTGCGCCTGAATCAGGTTGGCGGGTAAGCGTTCCGATCGCATCGAGTCGAAATAGGCCAACGCGCTGGCGTAAGCCGGTGCCGGGATCCCCGCGTTCACCGCTCCGGCAACCACTCTTCGCCAGGAAGTCTCCGCCTCCAACAGTGCCGTGGCGAAAAACTCATCTTCGGCCATGTCCGCCAGAGAAAGATCCCGGCGGTAGGCGGCGGTGATGTCCTCCAGGAAAGCGGCACGGATAATGCAGCCGGCTCGCCAAATGGAGGCGATCATCCCCGGCTCCAGGTCCCACCCATGCTCCGCAGAGGCGGCGCGCATCAGGCGAAAGCCCTGGGCGTAGGAGATGATCTTGGAGGCGTACAACGCCTGTTCGACGTCGTCGGCGGTCACGCTGTCCAGCAGGTCGGTCGGGGTCGGGAAGACCTCTGCCGCCCGCCGGCGTCGGTCCGGGTAGGAGCTGACGATTCGGGCGTAGACGGCTTCCGCGACCAGGGTGGTCGGCTCGCCGAAATCCAGCGACGAGATCACTGTCCACTTTCCGGTCCCTTTCTGACCGGCGGCGTCGAGGATGAGGTCGACCATCGGGGTGTCGTCTTCAGTGGCGGCCAGGATGTCGCGGGTGATCTCGATCAGGTATGAGCGGAGACGGCCCTCGTTCCAGGCGCCGAACACGCTCGAGGCTGTGGCCGAGCTCATCCCCAACCCCCGGCGCATCAGGTCGTAGGCCTCCGCGATCACCTGCATGTCTCCGTACTCGATCCCGTTGTGGACCATCTTCACGAAATGACCAGCCCCACCGGGGCCGATCCACTCACAGCAGGGAGTGCCATCGGGAGCTCGGGCTGCGATTCCCTTGAAGATCGGCCCGACCCGTCCCCAGGCGGCCTCGCTGCCGCCGGGCATCAGAGAGGGGCCATGTCTTGCGCCTTCTTCGCCCCCGGAGATCCCCATCCCCACATAGAGCAGCCCACGACTCTCAACCACGGCTTGTCTGCGTTCGGTGTCGGTGTATAGCGAGTTCCCACCGTCGATGATGATGTCGCCGGGCTTTAGATGGTCGGAGAGGGTGTTGATCAAGTCGTCGACCGCCGGGCCCGCCTTGACCATGAGCAGGATCACCCGCGGGGCCTCCAGCAGGGACACCAATTCCTCCAGGTCCTTCGCACCCACCATGTCCTTGGTCGCGGCTTCCCCGCGCATGAACTCCTCGGTCACGGCTTGGGTCCGGTTGTAGACCACGACTCGGTTGCCGGCATCGGCCAGATTGAGAGCCAGGTTGGCCCCCATCACGGCCAGGCCCACCACGGCGACGTCGGCGCGATCATCCATCGCCAGCGAGGCTAATGGCCCTGCTCGGGTCACAAGCAGCGGCCACCGTGTAGTTGTCCTACTCTCGCTCGTCGTGGCAAGGATTCGGATCGGGATCGATGTCGGTGGCTCCGGGGTCAAGGGCGGCCTTGTGGACACCGACTCCGGGAAGGTCGTTTCCGTACGAGTGCGATTCGATACCCCACGTCCTGCCACCCCCGCCGCGATCGCGTCGGCTGTTGAATCGGTCGTCGAGAGTCTCGGGGGCGAAGGCCCGATCGGGATCGGCTTCCCGGCCGTGGTCAAGGATGGTTTGATCTGTTCGGCGGCCAACATCGACCCGCTGTGCATCGGGGTCGATGCGGTCGATCTCTTCTCCGGGGTGACCGGCCGGGAGGTCACCGTCATCAACGACGCCGATGCCGCCGGTCTGGGCGAGTCCAGATTTGGAGAGGCCAAAGGTTTTGCCGGGACGGTGATCATGCTCACGTTTGGGACCGGGATCGGGAGTGCCCTGCTCTCCGACGGGAAACTGGTCCCCAACGTGGAGTTGGGTCAGATCGAGTTGCGGGGCGTCAAGCCCGCCGAGGTCTACTTCTCGGCCAAGGCGCGGACCGATGACGGTCTGGAATGGTCGGAATGGGGGGCGCGGGCCAACGAATTCGTGAGCCATGTCAACAAGGTGTTCAGCCCCAATTTGATCGTGGTGGGAGGGGGTGTCATCACCAAATGGAAGGCGTTCGCGGATTCCTTCGATCCGCTCCTGCCGGTAGTGCCGGCGGGGTTGGGCAAGAACGCCGGGATCATCGGAGCCGCCAGTCTGGTGGCCGGCCTCCCTAGCGGCCTGTCGCCCAAATAGCTACGCGGTGTCGCCGGCCCTCGACGCCGCTGGACTGCGTCCTCGTCCTCAACGCACCTACAGGTGCGCCTTCGTCCTGCGTCCTTGCCAGCGACGCCGAATGGCTCGGCGACACCGCGGTATCAATTGAGCGACAGACCACTAGCGACTGAACGCCGCGAACTGCGCCATGGCGGTCTGTGGGAGCCTCACCTCGAGGATCGTGCCCTGGTCGTCGTGCTTTTCTTCGACGACGTCTCCGATCCTGTGAGCGGCGGCAACCAGGTCACCACGGTCGTAGGGGATCTCGAGGGTGAGGGCCACCATCGGTGGTTCGAGGAGATCGGCTATCCGAGCCAGCATCTCTTCGAGCCCGGTTCGCTCGAGAGCCGAGATCATCACCGCGTCCGGATAGAGATTCTGCAGCCGCTGTTTGGCGACCTCGGACATGGAGTCGGTCTTGTTGACCACGATCAGCTCCGGGATGCCCGCGGCATCGATCTCGAGGAGCACCTCTCTCACCGCCGCCAGCTGTCCTGACGGGTCTTCGTCGGTTCCGTCGACCACCACGAGCAGCAGGTCGGATTCACTCACCTCGGCCAGTGTCGATTGGAAAGCCTCGACCAGATGATGGGGCAGCCGTCTTACGAAGCCGACGGTGTCCGCCACCACGGCGCCGCGATGGTCGGGTAGTACCAGGCGGCGAACCGTAGAATCGAGAGTGGCGAACAGTCGGTCCTCGACCAGGACTCCGGCATCGGTTAGCGCGTTCAGCAAGGTCGATTTGCCGGAGTTGGTGTACCCGACGATGGCCACCTGTGGGATCTCTGTCTTCCTTCGTGACTTCCTTTGTGTGGCCCGATGCTGGACGGTGGCCTTCAACTCACGCTCCAGCTTCGAAATCCGTTGCACGATCCGGCGTCGGTCGGTCTCCAGCTTGGTCTCACCCGGTCCCCGCGCGAGTACGCCTGCACCCTGTTGGGAGAGGGCCCTGCCCTTGCCTCTGAGCCGGGGGAGGTTGTAGCGGAGCATGGCCAACTCGACCTGGATGGCGCCGACGCGAGACCTGGCGTGCTGGGCGAAGATGTCCAGGATCAAAGCCTCGCGGTCCACCACGTCGCATTCGAAGAGCTTCTGCAGGCTTCGTTGCTGGGCAGGAGCGAGTGGGTTGTCGAATACCACCAGGTCGATGTCCAGCGCCTTGGTGAGCGTGGCCAACTCCTCCGCCTTGCCCGAGCCGAGATAGGTGGAGGGATCGATTCGTCGGCGATGGACCAACTCGCGGTCCACGGGATCGGCGCCTGCTGTGTCGGTGAGCAGCGCCAATTCGTCGAGACTGCGCTCGGCCTCGACACCGGTCATCCCGGGTAGCTCGACTCCCACCAGAAAGGCGCGCTGAACCCTGACCTCGAGGTCGGTGACGGTGGCGGTGAGACGGCGTCGGCTACGTGACGTGGGTTCTCGTGTCATAAGTGGTCATCCGGTTCCGCCGACGATGATCGTCGAGCGGCTCTCCTCGCGCGAGTGGATTTCGGCTGCTCAGAGATACTGACCTTGGTCGCCGACATGTTCCAACTGTTCTTCGGCGATGATCTGCGATTCACGCACCGCGACCACTGGCTTCCCGGTCGCCGGCCAGATGAAGCGCCAGGCACCGGTGGGGACGGCCCAGAACCGCTGCCCGGTGTTTACGTCCACCAGGGCGAGTGCGTCGTTTCCGTCCTTGGTGCCGATGGGGACCAGAAGTCCCGAACGGGTAGTGGACTCCTCGGGGGCGTGGCCGACACGCCAGCCGGGCATCACCTTGTAGCCGTTGTCGTGGAAGATCGGCAGGTCTGTTGTCACCATTCGTCATCTGGATTCTCGCAGGTCGGAAACCCAAACGAGAAGCCTCGTCAAGGGCAATGTTCGATCTCTTCACACCGGCGCGATCCGGAGCCACAACCCGCCAGTAGGGTTCCTCCGCTATGGCCGACAAGACCAACTTCTCCGAAGCGCTCGAGTACCACGAAAACCCCCGTCCGGGGAAGATCGCGATCCGCTCGACCAAACCCACCGCCACCCAGGCGGATCTGAGCCTGGCCTACACCCCCGGGGTTGCCGAGCCCTGTTTGGTGATCGCCGACGACCCCGAGGCCGCCTTTCGCTTCACCAACCGGGGGAATCTGGTCGCGGTCGTTTCCAATGGCACCGCGGTCCTGGGTTTGGGCGACATCGGCCCGCTGGCCGGGAAACCGGTCATGGAAGGAAAGGCAGTTCTCTTCAAGCGTTTTGCCGACATCGACGTGTTCGACCTCGAGATCGACGCCAACGATCCGGACGACGTGATCAGATTTTGCGAGATGCTGGCTCCGACCGTCGGGGGCATCAACCTCGAGGACATCAAGGCGCCAGAGTGCTTCTACATCGAGCAGACCCTGCGTGATCGGCTGGAGATCCCGGTTTTCCACGATGACCAGCACGGCACGGCAATAATCGGAGGCGCCGCCTTCATCAACGCCCTCGAGTTGACAGGTCGAGACATCGCTTCCACCAAGGTGGTCTTTGTCGGAGCCGGAGCCGCCGGCATCGCCTCCGCCAGGTTCTTCATCGAGCTCGGGGTGGATCCTGAGAACGTGCTGCTGGTTGACACCCGCGGTGTGATTCATGCCGAACGTGATGATCTGAACGACATCAAGCGAGGATTTGCCGTCGACACCGACGCCCGGACCCTGGAGGATGCCATGACGGGCGCCGATGCCCTGGTTGGGGTCTCAGTGGCTGGAACGGTGTCCAAGGAGATGGTTCAGTCGATGGCGCCGGACCCGATCGTCTTCGCCCTCGCCAACCCGGATCCTGAGATCTCCTATCCCGACGCTCGGGCGGCTCGCGACGACGTGATCATGGCCACGGGGCGTAGTGACTATCCGAACCAGGTCAACAACGTCCTCGGCTTTCCTTTCATCTTCCGAGGCGCCCTGGACGTCCGGGCCCGGGCGGTATCCGAGAGAATGAAACTTGCGGCCGCCCATGCTCTGGCCGACCTGGCCCGCGAGCCGGTCCCGGACTCGGTGCTCCGGGCCTATGACCTGGAACGCCTTCAGTTCGGGCCCGAGTACCTGATCCCAAAGCCATTCGACCCGAGGGTGCTTTGGACTGTCGCCCCCGCCGTGGCGCTGGCGGCGATGGAAGAGGGGCTGGCCGGCTCGCCGATCGCTGATTTCGACGAGTACCGGACCCAGCTGCAGACCCGATTCCGCGCCTCCCACAGCCTGATCAATGCCATCACCATCAGGGCCATGGAGCAGCCCAAGAGGGTGGTCTACCCACATGCCGAGGACATCCGTCTCATCCGGGCCGCTCGCCGTGTTCTCGACGAGGGAATCGCCAGCCCGGTCCTGTTGGGCAACCTCGCCAATATCGAGAAGCTCGCACTCGACTCAGGCCTTTCCCTGGACGGCATGGAGGTGATCGACCATGTCAACGAGGTCGCGGAGCGGGACCGCTATGCGTCGATCCTCGAGGATCTGCGTCGGCATCGCGGCCTATCCCTTCGTGAGGCGAGAAACCAGACGGCTGACCCCAATATGTACGCCTGTCTCATGGTCCGTGAGGGGAAGGCGGATGCTGTGCTCGGGGGTCTCAACACTTACTACCCCGACACGATTCGCCCTGCGCTCCAGGTCCTCAAGGTGGAAGAGGGCCGCTCCATCGTGAGCTCGGTCTACCTGGTCGTCGTCCAGGGCGATGCCTTCTTCTTCACCGACTGTGCGGTCAACATCGAGCCGACCGCCGAACAACTCGCCGAGATCGCATTGGCGGCCACAGCCACCGCCCAGAACGAGTTCGACCGGGATCCGCGGGTCGCCTTCATCAGCTACTCCGATTTCGGATCAGCCAGCGGGGCGGAGCCCGCCCGGGTGCGTCGGGCGGTGGAGCTGTTCCGTCTTGCCCGACCCGATATCCCGGTGGACGGGGAGATGCAGGCAGACACTGCCGTGATGCCCGCGCTACTGAAGGACCGACGGCCTGGTGGCCCCCTGAACCGGGCCGCCAATGTCCTGGTCTTCCCCAACCTCACTGCGGCCAACGCCTCGTACAAGCTCTTGAACCGGCTGGGTGACGCCGAGGTGATCGGCCCCATCCTCAGCGGGCTCTCCAAGACCGTCCATGTGCTGCAGAAGGACGCTTCTGTGAACGATGTGGTCAACATGACCGCGATCGCAGTGGCCGAGGCGCAACGTCGGGAGCGGGCCGGCTCCTGACCTTGGTCAACTGTCCTACCAGTACTCTTCGTAGTGGACATTGCCGCGGCTTTTGCGCCGGTCGATGGTGAACCCCCGCTCATGGAGGAGCTGGCACACCCCCAAGGTCTCGGGAAAGGTCATGTCGTCATCGGCCAACGTCGGCAGTCCGATCATGGAAGGGTTGCCGCAGAGATAGACGTGGGTGGTGGCAGGGTCGAGTGGCGCTCCCAGCTCTTCTTCGAGGCGGCCGGATTTGATCAAGTCCTGGATGTAGACCTTTCTTCCCTCGTTCTCCGGTTCCCGGGTGGTCAGAGTCACGTACCGATACACCGGGTAGCGCTCCATGACCATCGCCTGCTGCTCGGTGTAGGCCAGATCTTCTCGATAGCGGACACAGACTGCGTTGAGGATGCGGCCCTGATGCCCCTGCCTCAGGAGCTCTGTGAGCATCTTGTTCTGAGGTGCCTCGCCGGTCCCCGTGCTGAGGAATATGACGGTGTCGGTGGGTTTGACGCCCTCCAGCGTGTAGTGGCCCGTGAACTTGCGACCCATGAAGATCCTGTCTCCAACCTTCTTCATGAAGATGCGCGGAGTCAGAGCCGGGATCTGGCCCTCGCTGGGCTTCACTTGGACGATGTAGAACTCGACCTCTTCGGGGTGCGGTTCGACCAGGTTGCCGTTCTCGTCGACGACGGAGCTGGAGACCGAATAGGAGCGTCGGGCCAGCTTCTCGCGCTGTCCACTCGAGAACTCCTCCATGGCGTCGTCGGCACGCGGCTCCCAGTAGCCCAAGGCGAGAGTGGTGTACTGGCCTGCCTCGAACGGATTGATCGGTTCATCGGGCCGTACCTTCATCACCCAGAGCTCCTTGTTGTGAGCTCGGATCTCGGTCAAGGTCGCGTTGTAATACTGGCGGCGTAGTGCCTCGTCGCCCTCTTCTGAGGCCAAGCCCTCGGTGGGCGAGTAGTGGATGAACAACTCGCTGATGACCCCGGTGGCGTCATCGAGGGAAACATCATCCCAGTCGTCTCGCCGACGCACCGAGACCGTGTTGGAGAGGACGTAAACGTGGTCGATGGCGGCATCGGACTGGAAAAGGCGTTTCGCCAACTCGGCCGGGGGTCCGTCACCGGCGTCGGACTCGCGGCCGAATTCGGCTCCGTCCTGCCCGGTTATCGAGCGGTCTGTGCTGAAAAGGGCTACGGATCCGATCGGAACCGCGGAGACCTCGATGCGTTGACCCATGGGCTCAAGCTACCTGTTCGGGAACATCGAGACAGCACTCCATGTTGCCCCGATTATGGATACCCGAGTCAAGCAGGCGATGGACAGCGGCGGCATCGCCGACATAACCACCACCGGCCGCAAGACGGGCCTCCCTCGCAGGGTGGAGATCTACTTTCACCAGTTCGATGGTGACTACTACCTGACGGGCCGGCCCGGGTTCAAACGGGATTGGGTTGCCAACATCGAGGCCAACCCCGAATTCATCCTCCATTTGAAGCGGGGTGTCACGGCCGACGTCACCGTGATTGGTGAGACCGAAGCCGACCCCGAGGTGAAGGCGCCAATCATCCTTCGCGCCCTCACCGAAAGTTGGGGCAGCGAGCCCGAGAGGGCCCGGGCGAGTTTGGATCATTACATCGACACCGCACCCTTCATACGGTTCAGACCGGTCTGAAGCGCTCAGACCGGTCTGAAAGTGAATCAACCTCGACTGCGGACAGTTAGGTGTTCGTTCGCTGCTCGACGTCGCGGATCCCGAGACCGATGAGGACGAAGACGACACCCATCCCCACCGCCATCGCCGCGGAACCGAAGGCCACCACCGAGGTGAATAGGGACGCCCTGAGGAACGAGGCGGTTGCCGCAACCTGGCGCAGCGGGTCTTCCCGATCCATCTCGGCGTATGTCTTGTCTCCGGTTGCCTCCAAAGCGTGCTTCGCGATCACCTGCGCCTCGCAGTAGGCGGTGAACGGGTCGGCAACAGTTCGGCCTGCCAGGCAGGCGTCGTCGGAGGTGACGATCTTCTCGTCGGCCAGTGTGCCACTGACTGTGAACCAGGTTGTGAAGCCTCCAATGATCAAGATCACGCCCAAAATAAGCGATCCGATCGATGCGGCTTTTCTCATGTGTTCCCTTTCTTGCTGACTTCGCCAACGTAGCAAAGCTCGGTGGCAGCTCTGAGGGCCGAAAGTCCTGGGATAAGGGGTACTGCCAAGGCCGAAGTCGGGCGGATCCCGGCGCTTGCTTGGAGACTTATGGCTATGGCCATATCCGCAACCCGTTCTCACTTGTACCATCGAGTGTCTAATGCCCGAGCGTTCCTTTGGAAGGACTATCCGCTACCGCCGCACCAAGCTCGGTTTGTCTCAAGCCAAACTCGGCGAGTTGGTTGGCCGCTCAGCAGGCACGATCCGGGCTTGGGAGATGGAGACGGCAGTTCCCAACGACGAAGGGGTGGTCACCGCTCTCTCCGCGGTGCTCGGTATCGACAAGCGCTCTCTCTTCGAGAAGGCCGGCCTCCAAGTCCCGGTCGAGGAGACCAGCCCCACCATGGAGGAGGCGTTCGCCAGCCTGGCCGCGGCGCCGAGGCCGGCGGCCGTCCACGTCGACCCGGAGCCTGACACCGCACTGGTCGAAGACTCCGAGCCCCATATCGAGCTCGACCTCGACATCGAGGCGGCAACGTCGGCCGAACCATCGGACGAGCCGGTCCAGGATTTGAGGTCGGTTGAAGAGCCAAACCCGGTTCGGGAACCGGAATCCCTCGACGAGGCGTTCAACAGCTCTACCCGTGTACCTTCGACACAGATGACCCCGATGCCCGCCCCTGCCTTGGTGAGCCCGCCCGACCCGTTCGTCCTGGCTCCAGCCACGCCGCCTCTGGTCGAACCGTCATACATGGAGGACACGGCGCAACGTCAGTTGTATCGGGTACGCAATCTGGCGACCTTGGTGCTCCTGGTGGCTTTGGGCATTGTGTTGTTGTGGGCGTTATCGAGCACTCTCGACGCTCTTGGGTCCTGGTGGGAGGACTTCGTCGGGAAGCTCAAGCTCTAGCGTTCGGCCTCAACTGGCCATGAAATCCCGTCCGCTCGACATCCTGATCGTTGGCGGAGGCCCATCCGGGCTCTATCTGGCAACCCTGCTCAAGAAGGAGCGCCCCGAGCACGAGATCCGGGTGTTGGAGCGGAATCGGCCGGGAGACGCCTTTGGGTTCGGGGTTGTGTTCAGCGATGAGACCCTGGATCACTTCTGGGATGCCGATGAGCCCAGCTTCGAAGAGATGGCTCGAAGTTTCCGGCAATGGGGCGACATAAAGGTCCACCACCCCGGGGGGAGAACCTTCGTCTCCGGCGGGCACGGATTCTCGGCGATCGGCCGCCGCCGTCTGCTCGAGATCCTGACCGAGAGAGCCGTTGGTTTGGGCGTCGGGCTGGGCTTCTCCACCGAGCTGACGGACCTGGCAGCCGCACCGCCCGCTGACCTGATCGTGGGCGCCGACGGAGCCAACAGCGTGGTGAGCCGGAGCCTTGCTGCACAGCTCGGGCCGTCGATCGATCTGAGACGCAACCGTTACATCTGGTTCGGGACCCCCAAGGTCTTCGACGAGTTCAACTTCATTTTCGAAGACACCCCCGCCGGGATGGTTTGGGCGCATGTCTACCCCTACAGCGAAGAGGGCAGCACGTTCATCGTGGAGTTGGCCCCCGAGACCTGGCTGCAGTTGGGGTTCGACCAGACCCAGGGCCAGGCTCTGGCTCCGGGGCTGAGCGACGAGTTTGCGCTCGCCCGGTGCGAGGAGTTGTTCGCCCGGCATCTCGAGGGTCGTGGGCTGATAGGGAACAACTCCAAGTGGCTGCAATTCCCGACCATCTCCAGCGCCCGATGGCATCACGACAACGTCGTCTTGATGGGTGACGCCATCCACACCGCCCACTTCTCGGTCGGGTCGGGCACCAAACTGGCCATGGAGGACGCCATCGCCCTCTCCCGCCTCCTTCTCGACGACCTTGCCCTGGACCAGGCATTGGAGGAGTACGAGCGGCTTCGCCGACCCGAGGTGCAGAGCCTGCAGCGGGCGGCCCGGGCGAGCTTGGAATGGTTCGAAGGGGCTGACCGCTACCGGGGAGCCGAGCCGGAGCAGTTCGTCTTCAGCCTGTTGACCAGGAGCCAGCGGGTGACATACGACAACCTGAGGGTCCGTGATCCGGTCTATATGGCGGGAGTGGACACCTGGTATGCCGCTTCCGAGCACGGGTCACCGGTGACGGTGGGCCCCTCCGTGCCTCCGATGTTCCACCCATTCCAACTCCGAGACCTGGTGCTTCCCAACCGGATCGTGGTCTCGCCAATGGACCAATACAGCGCGGTGGACGGGATGCCCAACGAGTGGCATCTGGTTCATCTGGGCAGTCGTGCCGTGGGCGGCGCCGGTCTGGTCATGACCGAGATGACATGTGTCTCCCGGGAAGGGCGAATCAGCCCGGGTTGCACCGGGATCTGGACCGATGAGCAGGCGGGCTACTGGGAAGAGATAGTCGACTTCGTTCACGGGAACACTTCATCGAAGATCGGGCTCCAGATCGGGCACTCGGGGCGGAAGGGTTCGACCAAGCTCATGTGGGAGGGCGAAGACGAGCCGCTCGATGACGGCAACTGGGAGATCGTCGCCCCTTCTCCGGTCCCTTATCGATCTGACAGTCAGGTGCCCCGGGAGGTCACCCGGGCCGACATGGACCTGATCCGGGACCAGCACGTCTCCGCCGCGATACGAGGCGACCACGCCGGCTTCGACCTCCTCGAGCTCCATTTCGCCCATGGTTACCTGCTCTCCAGCTTTCTCACCCCGTTGGCCAACGTTCGTGCCGACGCGTACGGGGGCTCCCTGGAGAACCGCATGCGCTACCCGCTCGAGGTGTTCGCCGCGGTGCGCGCGGTATGGCCAGCTCACAAACCGATCTCGGTGCGAATCTCAGCCACCGACTGGGTGCCAGGCGGGTTCGAGGCTGACGACTCGGTGGCGTTCGCCGCCGAGCTCAAGGCGTTGGGGTGTGACGTCATCGACGTTTCGACCGGTCAGACCACGGTCGAGGCTCGCCCCGACTACGGCCGTCTCTATCAGACACCTTTCAGCGACCGAATTCGCCGCGAGGCCGGGATCCCAACCATGACGGTGGGCGCGGTCTCCAGCATCGACGATGTCCACAACATCCTGGTGTCGGGGCGGGCAGACCTCTGTGTCCTGGCCCGGCCCCATCTGGTTGACCCGTACTGGTCGCTCAACGCAGCCATCGACCTCGGATACGCCGATTTCGAGTTTCCCGATCAGTATCTCTCCGGCTTGAACGCCCGGAGGCGTCAGCAAGAGCCCATTCCCCCGGATGTGTTTCGGGGCTGAGGTCTCAGTGGGAGCAGCGCTTCGGGGCGGCTAGAGCCCATCGGTCCGGGAATCCGGCGAAAACCCTGGCCTCAACCCCCCATCTCGTGGCAGACTGTCGGGACCAGAGAAAGGAGGTGGTCCTAAGTTGTTAGAAGGTTTACGGACTCTGGAGGTGGTCGAGCGCTGAGCGGCGCTGACCGCATGCGCCGCTCGTCCCATCGGGACCGGTGGCGACTCCATCTCGGACCACCCCGCTCTGGCTACCACGGGAATTGTCCACCCGCGGCGGTTTGATCCGAAGCAACGCCCGAGCCGATTTGGAGAGCCCCCGGCGAAACGCCGGGGGCTCTCTCATATCTCGAATCCCCGATCGGTCATCCACTGGTCGTTGAAGACCTTGGAGAGATACCCGCGGCCCGAGTCGGGGAGGATCACAACTACCAGGGCATCGTGATCTTCGTCGGCGATCTGAACCGCGGCGTGGGCGGCCATCCCACAGGAACCCCCGACCAGGATCCCCTCTCGGCGCGCCAACCGGCGGGTCATCGCCAGGGATTCGGCGTCAGTGACTTTCACCCATCGATCGATCACGTCGAGATCCACCGTTTCGGGGTAGAAGTCCTCGCCCACTCCCTCGACGGCATACTGGTGGGTCGCTCCTTGGTCCTCGGCGGTGTAGATGGAGCCCTCGGGGTCGGCCCCGACGACCTGCACGCTTGGCTTCATCTCTTTCAGGAACCGCCCGGCACCGCTGATAGTGCCCCCGGTTCCCACCCCGACCACCAGTGCGTCGATGTCCCCGTCGCTCTGGCGCCAGATCTCGGGCCCGGTGGTGTCGTAGTGGGCTTGTGGATTCGCCGGGTTGGTGTACTGGTCGGGGTGATAGGCGCCGTCGATCTCGGCTGCCAACCGTCTCGCCACGCCGTAATAGGAACCCGGGTCCTCGGGGAGCAGTTCGGTGGGCGTCACGATCACCTCGACCCCGTAGGCGGCGAGCAGGTCCCGCTTCTCCTGGGAGACCTTGTCGGGGACGGTGCAGATCACTCGATAGCCACGTACTGCTCCGATCATGGCCAGGCCGACCCCAGTGTTCCCCGAGGTCGGTTCGATGATCGTGCCCCCGGGCTTGAGCAGGCCCGCACGCTCGGCGGCAGCGATCATCGAGGCCGCGATCCTCTCCTTGGTCGAGCCGCCGGGGTTCATGTGCTCGAGCTTGGCGACCAGATTGCCCGCAGGGTGGATACGGGCGAGACGGACCAGAGGGGTGTTTCCGATCGCAGCCACCACGTCGTCGAAGATTTCCATCGGTGGTTGAGGGTAGGCCCGTCCCGCCCGGGGGCGGACGGCGGGCCAACACCTAACCTTGCGCCCGTGACCCGGATTGCACGCTTCGCATGGTTCACCCTGGTTTTCAACGTAGGTGTGATCCTGATGGGCGCCCTGGTGCGATCGACCGGGTCGGGTGCTGGATGCGGCCCTTCCTGGCCGACCTGTCAGGGAGAGTTGCTCCCCGAACTGGAGGGGGCGACGACGATCGAGTTCGCCCACCGTGCTGCCAGCGGTGTTGCCCTGTTGCTGGTCATCACCCTGGCCGTGCTGGTTTGGCGTCAGGTGCCTACCCGCCAACCTGCCCGAAGCGGTGCACTCCTCGCGGTCATATCGATTGTGGGGGAAGCGCTGATCGGGGCCACAATCGTCCTGGCCGAGTGGGTCGGCGACGACTCGTCCCTTGCCCGGGTGATCGCGGTTCCCCTTCATCTGGTCAACACGTTGTTCCTCCTGGCAGCCCTGACGCTCACCGCGTTCTGGCTGTCGGGCGGGCGGCGCCTCTCCCCGAGCTCGCAGCCGAGAGTGTGGCGATGGGTGGTAGCGGGTGGGATTGCGCTCGTCTTGTTGGCAGCTACCGGTGCAGTGACGGCGTTGGCTGACACTCTCTTCCCCAAGGATGGGACTGGTTTGGGGGACTTGGGCGAAGCGCATTTCCTCACCAACCTCAGGATGATTCACCCCTTCCTGGCGATCCTCGCCGCCTCCATAGGCTGGTGGGCGTCGGGTCGGGCTCACGGCCAACGCCCTGCCGCGGCCAGGGCTCTGCCCCTTTTGGTGGGGGCGCAGATCCTCGTCGGGTCGCTCAATATCCTGCTTGGAGTCCCGGTCTGGATGCAGCTGGTTCACCTCCTCTTGGCCGACGCGCTGTGGATCACCTATGTCCTCGCTTCGGCCCAGGCGCTGCAGGTCCCGGTGGGAGTCAATCAGCCGGTATAGGTCGCCGGGTCAGGCAGAGAGCTGGGCCCTGACCACATCGGGGTCCGGAGTCGGCAGTTGGCAGACGTGGCCCTCGCATACATAGGCGATGGTGAGATCCGAACTGCCGCGTCCGGCGAGAAGCGGGATGCGGTCGTCGGCCTCCGGTGCCGTCGCGAGGACAACGTGAGGACGGAACTTCTCCCAGTAGACATCGGTGAGACGACGCCGGTCGGGCCCAACGACGGCGAGTTGGCGCGTCCTTCCAATGCTGTGCAGCACCGAGAGATGGTGACCCGCCATCGACGGGTAACGCTCGATCAGCGTGCCGCACGAGGCAAGGGACCCGGTGGCGAGTTGGTTCAGATCTGCCTCTCCGGTGTAGGAAGACAGGGTCAGAAGTGCTTCGGCTGTCATCCCGTTGCCGGAGGGGAGCGGGTTGTCGCTCAGGTTCTTGGGACGCTTGATCAGGCTCTCGGCGTCGGAAGCGGTGTCGAAGAACCCTCCCCAGGGGTCGGCGAAGCGAACCGGTATCTCCCTCGTGAGCCGCTCCGCGGTCGAGTACCACTCGAAGTCTCCGGTGGCGGCGTACAGGGAGAACAGGCCCAGGGCGAGCGAGGCGTGGTCCTCGAGAAACCCGGGTACCCCGGCCCGACCATCTCTCCAGGATCGCCTGAGAACGCCTTGCTCGAACAGGCTCCCGGCCAGGAATCGAGCGCAGGTCACTGCCGCCTCCTGGTAGCGGTCGTCCCCAAGCGTGGCCCCTGCTTCGGCAAGGGCTCGAAGTGCCAGCCCGTTCCAGGAGGTGACGATCTTGTCATCGAGCCCGGGGCGCACGCGACCACTGCGGGCGGCGAGAAGTCGCTGCCGGATCGATTCGATTCGATCGTTCCACGGCTCGGAGGTCGGCCGGTTGAGGATGTTGGAGCCGTCGAAGTTCCCGTGGGGGGTGGCGCCGAAGAAGCGAGCCGCCTCGACACCGTCCTCGTCACCCAAGACGGCATTCAGCTCGGCAGTCGTCCAGACATAGAACTTCCCCTCGACCCCCTCGGAATCGGCGTCCTCGGCCGAGTAGAAGCCTCCCTCCGGATGGCGCAGGTCGGTGAGCAGATAATCCAAGGTGGAACGGGCAACTTCGAGCAGTCTGGGATCGCCCAGCTCCTTCCCCGCCCAGAGGTAGATCCGGGCAAGTTGGGCGTTGTCGTAGAGCATCTTCTCGAAATGGGGCACCATCCACTTGTTGTCCACCGAGTACCGGGCAAAGCCACCGCCCAGATGGTCGTGGATCCCCCCATCGGCCATCTCGTTGAGTGTGATCCGGAGCATGTCGTCGGCTCTCGGCGCCCAGGGCTCGCTGCGGGCCCGAAGCAAGAACTCCAGGATGGGCTGCTGGGGGAACTTTGGAGCGCCCCCGAACCCGCCGTTGATCGGGTCGAACGATCCGGCGATTCCCTGGTAGGCGTCATGCAGGGCAGCCTCGGTCGGGAGCTCACCGGGTGTGGGGATTGCCCTGCTGATCGCCTCGGTGAGCCGTTTGGACTGGTCGAGGACTTCCTGCCTGCGATTGACCCAGGCATCAGACACCGCCTCCATGACCCGCCCGAAAGAAGGCATGCCGTGCCGGTCATCGTTGGGGAAGTAGGTGCCTGAATAGAACGGCTGCCCGAGGGGCGTCAGCCATACCGTCATCGGCCAACCGCCATGCCCGGTCATTGCCTGCACCGCCTCCATGTAGACGGAGTCGACGTCGGGCCTTTCCTCACGATCCACCTTCACGTTGACGAAGAGCCGGTTCATGACCGCGGCCGTATCCGGGTCCTCGAAGGACTCGTGCGCCATCACGTGGCACCAGTGACAAGCCGAGTAGCCGACGCTGAGCAGAACCGGGACATCACGTTCCCTGGCCTCGGCAAAGGCCTCCTCACCCCATTGATGCCAGTCGACAGGGTTGTCCTGGTGTTGGAGGAGGTAGGGGGAGGTGGAGGCGGCCAGGCGGTTTGGCATCGTTCAGAACGTAGTCCTCCACTGCGAAAAGCGACCATTTGCCTCCCTGAGAGGGGGGCACCTCCGGTAGCGTCACAGCATGATCGTCGCGGTCAAGATCCTCCATATCGCCGCGGCCGCCGTCTGGTTCGGCCACAAACTGCTGATCCCCGGTGACGTTCGGACGTCGATCCATGATTTGCCGGGGGCGGCCTCGTTCATCGATCGCATGAAGCGGGCGGAACGACTCGGGATCGCAGCGGGCTTGGTCACTCTCCTGTCTGGCCTGGCGCTGATCTACCTGGTCTGGGGCTTTGCCGAGGCTCCATTGCGGATCTACTTCGGCCTGGCCTCGGCGTTGGCTATGTTCGTGGTTGGCCTGACCGTGGCCCGCCCGGCGTGGCAACGGATCAGGCTGGGCATCGAGACCGGGGACATCCCGGCCGCCGCCGCCGGGGAGGTGCCCTTCACCCGAGCACTAGCCCTGGAGAATCTGCTCTGGGTCCTTGCCCTGGGGACGATGCTGGTTTAGACGCCGTACTAGCGTCGCCCGACACCATTCACCAGGGAGGAAGGTGTGATCGACGACGACATCCAGGCGCTCTATCTCTCTGCCGAACGGCGATGGATGCAGGGTTGGCTCGATGGCCCCACGCTGTCCGGCGACCCGCTCCGGCGTGGTGATCGGGCTCCTGACCTGGAGTTGGTGAGCGAGGACGGTTCTGCGGTCGCCTTGAGCTCGTACTGGGCCGACAGACCGGCACTGGTCATCCTCTGGCGCCATCTCGGTTGTGGCTGTGGGCTGGAGCGGGCCGAGCAACTGCAGAGGGACTACAACGCCTACGTCGAGGCTGGTCTCAATGTGGTGGCGGTGGCCCCCGGGGACCGCGAACGGGTCGCGATCTACAAGGAGAAATACGGGGTTCCGGTACCGATGCTGACAGATGTCGACTACTCGACCCACCGGGCGTTCGGGCTCGGGCACTGGTCGGCAGAGCAAGCCCTCTACGACGCGCCCGACCACTTCTGCAATCTCACGGAGGAAACTGTCTTCGGCTTCCAGAGCGAGCGCCGTGCGCTCGGCCGACCACTCGTGGATGACCCCTGGATGCAGGCCGGCGAGTTTGTCGTTGGTGTCGACGGCGTCATACGTGTCGCCTACTCCTACAACTACTGCGAGGATTACCCCGATTCCCGCATCTTCACGACCGCGGCTCGTCTGGCCGGTTAGGTGTCGCCCCCTCCGCTGAAAGCCGCGGCCACCCCCAGCCCGGTGTAAATCGTTCCCGCCACGTAGCTCTGGCCTCTGCGCCACGATTCGCGACGTAGGAACCGGGTGCCGGCGGCGCCGGCGGCCAGGGCGTAGGTGCTGTCGCTCATCAACCCGGCCGCTACGAAGACTCCTCCCAGCACCGCGACCTGGAGAGTGGTGCTGCCGAGCGTCGGGTCGATGAACTGAGGGACAAAGGCCAGGAAGAAGAGGGCAGTCTTAGGGTTGAGGATATTGACCACAGCACCTTGCCAGAAGATGCGACGGGTCGACATCGGCTCCAGCCCGGCGAGGTCCTCCAATCGCCCGGCTGAGCGAAACGCCATGATTCCGAGGTAGATCAGATAGGCGGCCCCGGCCAGTTTGACGACGCTGAAGGCGGTCGCAGAGGCTGCGATCAGGGCGCTGAGCCCCGCAATCGCCGCCGCGATATGAACCAGGCTGCCGGTGTGGATGCCAAGCACTGACACCAGACCGGCTCGTCTTCCTTGAGTGACGCTTCGGGTGACGACGTAGAGCACGGCCGGGCCCGGTATCACGAACAACAGCAGTGCCGCGCCGAGGAACAAGATGAGAGTCGATGATTCGGGCACCAGGAGAGGCTAACGGGCCGCGAGCGACGTCAGGATCGATTTCGTAGGCTGTGAGGAGTGAAGACGATCCTCCTCATGCGACACGCCAAGTCCGACTGGGATGCCTCCTACGCCACCGACCACGACCGGCCTCTCGCCCCGCGAGGTCACCGCAGCGCCACCATCATGGGCCGGGTGCTCGCGGCGTGGGACGAGATTCCCGAGCTCGTGATCACTTCCTCTGCCGCCCGAGCCCGGGCGACCGCCGAAGAGGCGGCTCAGGCCGGCGCCTGGGGTTGCCCCATCATCGTGGACCCCGATCTCTATGGAACGGGGCCTGGCGCGGTGCTTGCCGCTGCCAAACGGGAGGTCACCGACCAGAATCGCCTGATGCTGGTCGGTCATGAGCCCACCTGGTCGATGCTCACCGAGCAGATCACAGGAGGCAGGGTCGAGATGAGGACGGCGGGGGTTGTTGCGATCGACCTCCTGTCCGACACCTGGCAAGGACTAGCCCAAGCCAGGGGATGGCTCAGGTTCGCGGTCAACCCGCGAATGTTCTTCAACTCCGAGTGGGACCGGGACAAGTGACGGAGGCGAAAATCGGGATCAATGGCAGCTGGGAGGTTGTCACGCTGTTGACCGGCGAAGGTCCGGCCCAGGTGATCGAAGGCACCCATCTCACCCTGGAGATCGCCGATGACGGCAGCGTCGCCGGCTTCAGCGGCTGCAACCGCTTCTTCGGCCGCCTCTCGGAGAGCGGGGGCATCGGGCCGCTCGGCTCCACCCTGATGGCCGGCCCCCCCGATGTGATGGCCCAGGAAGGGATGTACCTGAGTCTCTTGGCCCGGGCCGACAGCTTGTTTGCCGACCTTTCAGGTCTCGAGGTTCGTGAGGGCAGGGAGGTGTTGATGGTGCTAGTCCCCAGTAACCGCGATTTTCGCGAGGTGCCCTGGAGGTTGACGGGAATGCACAACGGCGCCGACGGGTTCTCCTCGGTGTTGGGAGACGTGGTGATCACCGCCTTCTTCGACAACCAGAACCGGGTTTCCGGCAACTCCGGGTGCAATCGGTACACCGCCACCTACAGCCTCGCCGATGGCGGGATGGTCATCGGCTCCGCAGCCGGGACCCGGATGATGTGCCCTGACCCGGTGGGGATGGAACAAGAGTCGCGGTACCTGGAATGGTTGCCCCGGGTCGCTTCCCACGGGTTGTCCGTGGGGTTTTCCGGAAGGACACTCGATCTCTACGAGAGTGAGGGGATGAGGGCCCTGCAGTTCGTCGAGGAGGGTTGAGCCGGGAACCGTGGACCGTCTCACGACGTCCAAACAATTGTGGAAAAGAGGGGGGTTCACAAACCGCCCTACTTGTGTCATAGTTGGTTGGCCCCGGGATCGTCGCATCCCTGCCCAAGGGGCCCCCAGGAGGACTTAGATCTTTATGGCCGCTACTGAAACGCGCATCGAGAAAACCGACAAGCCACGCCCGCGGCTTCATTCGAAGCTGACGGACGAGCGCGGCCGTCTCACCACTGACCTCGTCTCCCAATACCTCACGGCCATTGGTGAGTACGACTTGCTCACAGCCGAGCAGGAGGTGGAGCTCGCCCAGAAGATCGAGGCCGGCGAAGAAGCCGCCGAGAAACTGGAGAAGGGGGAGTACAGCGGCAAGCGGGAAGAGATGGAACTGCGACGCCTTGCCCGTCGTGGTGCTCAGGCCAAAGACGACTTTCTCACTGCCAACCTCCGACTGGTGGTGGCCAATGCCCGCCGTTATGCCAATACCTCTGGAATCGATTTCCTCGACCTGATCCAGGAAGGAAACCTCGGGTTGATTCGAGCCGTCGAGAAGTTCGACTGGCGCAAAGGCTTCAAGTTCTCGACCTATGCAACCTGGTGGATCCGTCAGGCGATCACCCGGGCCATCGCTGACAAGTCGCGGACGGTCCGGATCCCGGTCCACCTCCACGACACGCTGGCCGCGGTCAGGGCGGCTCAGGCCTCGCTCAAGGCCGAGCTCGGCCGCGACCCGCGACCCGAGGAGATCGCCGAAGAGGCCGGTGTAACCGCAGACAAGGTCGAGCTTGCCCTCAGCGTGGCCGACACGGTGTCGCTGGAGCAGCCGATTGGTGAGGACGGCGCCCAACTCGGAGACTTCATCGAGGACGAGGACGCCGCCGACCCGGTGCAGATGACGGAGGAGATGGACGTCGCCAACTCACTGCGGATCTCGATCGAACGGCTCCCGGAGCGGGAAGGCCGGATTCTCGCCCTCCGCTACGGCTTCTACGACGGTGTCCCCCGAACCCTCGAGGAGATCGGCGACGAGTTCAATCTCACCCGGGAACGGATCCGCCAGCTCGAGAAGCTGGCCCTTTGCCGCCTTCGACATCCTTCCTTCGGGATCAGAGAAGCCGATCTGGTCTGAGGCGCGACCGGAGAGTCGAGTCTCGGCTAGCTTGACCACTGATGAGACTCGGCGATTTGGTTGGTGATGCCCCCTTCGTCTGCGGCCCGGACACCACCATTCGTGAGGCCGCCCTCGCGATGGAGGGCTCCGACCTCGGGTCCCTGGCTGTGGTCGAGGGGATGGAATTGGTGGGGCTGGTCACCGAACGCGACCTTCGCCGGGCGGTAGCCGAGACGATCGATCCGGAGTCGCCGGTGTCCGGGATCATGAGTGTCGAGCCCGATACCTTCGACCCCGACCTCGACGTCTGGGACGCCGCAACGTGGATCGCGGACTCCGGCTACCGGCATCTTCCTGTGATAGACGACGAGGGGTCTCTTCTCGGCGTGGTCTCGATCAGAGACCTGTTGGTGGCCGTTATCAACACTGTCTGACGCCCGCTGCGTCGAGATCGTGGGGTCGGTAATTCACCCCCGTGCCTTTCTGTTGCGGGATTAACTTGGAGTTCCAGGTTCCGACACCCATGTCCTCTGAAACGATCACCCCCGGGTCGGTGCTGCGCGACGGGATTCGCCTCATCTGGCGGTTCGTCAAGGGGCATCCGGCGGCGTTCGGTCTCGCCGTGTTCGGCGCTGCCGTGTTCGCCGGCGCCATCATCGCCTCGGCATGGGTGATCGGTCGGGTCACAGACGAGGTGATCATCCCGGTCCTGGACGAGGGTCTCAGCCCGGAAGGCCTGTTGCGGCCCGCTGCTGCCGCCATCCTCATCGTGGCGGTGGTCAAAGCGATGGGCATCGTCATGCGGCGCACCTCGGCGGGGTGGCTTCAGTTTCGGACCCGCCAGGATCTTCGCAACCAGCTCCTGGAGCACCAACTGTCGCTGAGGATGTCCTGGCTCAACCGGCAGTCGATAGGTGACCTGCTGGCGGTGGCCGATGCCGGCGTCGATCAGGGAACCGGCGTCCTGGGGCCGCTTCCCTACGCCACCGGTGTTTCCCTCCTTCTGGTGGGGACGATCGTGATGATCACCCTCATCAACCCCTGGCTGGGCCTGGGCGCCCTGATCGGCATCATCGTCGTTGTCATCGTCGACATCCGGGGGAGTTGGATCACCTTCGGGCTCTGGGAGAAGGTCCAGGTATCACGTGGCGAGGTGGCGGCGGTGGCCCACGAGTCCTTCGACGGTGCCCTCACTGTGAAGGCCATGGGGCGGGAAACATATGTCGCAACTCATTTCGGCGTCACATCCGACTTGTTGCGGGATCGGTTGATCAAAGTCAACTCCACCTGGGCTTCCTATCAGGCGGTGATCCGCGCCCTACCACAGGCCCTGATCATCTCTTTGCTCGTCGTCGGTGCATATCTGATCGGGGCAGGTGAGGTCACCCCCGGTGAGGTGGTCACGGTTGCCTACCTCCTGGCCCTGCTTGCCTTCCCTATCCAGCTGATCGGTTTCGTGCTCTGGGATCTGGCCGGCAGTCTCGCCGGGTGGAAGCGGGTGGAGGCCGTCTTTGACGCCGACGAGCGGATGGAATACGGAGAAGTGCTGGCCAGGGCCGACAGCGGTGCCGCCCCAATCAGTGGTGAGAGCGTCGGCTTCTCGTACGACAGCTCAGGTCCGGTGCTGGAGAACCTCGATTTCCGCCTGAGGGCCGGGACCACCCTGGCGGTGGTCGGGCCCACCGCATCAGGTAAGTCGACTCTGACCCTGTTACTGGCGCGCCTCTGGGACCCCGCAACCGGGGTGATTCGCCTCGACGACCTGGATCTCCGCTCGTTTGCCGCCTCGGAGCTGCCCAAGGAAGTCTCGTATGTGACCCAGGACGCCTTCCTGTTCGATGACACGGTGGCCGGGAACATCACCTTGGGCCAGGATTTCTCTGAGACCGAGATCAGGACTGCGGCCCGGCTCGCCGGCGCCGAGTCGTTCATCACCGGGCTCGCCGAAGGGTTCGACACCCAGCTCGGAGAGCGGGGAACCACTCTTTCCGGGGGCCAGCGTCAGCGGATCGCCCTAGCTCGCGCCCTGGTTCGCATGCCACGTCTTCTGATCCTCGACGACGCCACCTCGGCGGTGGACCCCTCCATCGAGGCCGAGATCCTGCGCAGTCTGCGGTCGGCCGCTCTCCCGTCGACGATCGTCGTGGTCGCCTACCGGCCGGCTTCGATTCGGCTGGCTGACGAGGTGGTTTACGTCGATGAGCGCCGGGTGGTCGCTCATGGCAATCACGAGGAGCTCTTGGAGACGACGCCCGGCTATGCCCGGCTGGTTCAGGCCTATGAGGAAGACGCCCGGAGATTGGCGGGCGAGGCGTCATGAGCGAGTCGAGATCGACCAGCACGATGCTGATCAACGCTCTGCGTGTCGCCCCGGCGTTGAAGCATGGCCTCCGGGTCACCTTGCTGATGGCGATGATGGGCCAGCTGATCACGGTGGTGACCCCGGTGGTGATGCAGTTGATCATCGACGACGAGATCCTGGCCCCCGGTGGGGTCGACATGGTGGGGGTGCTTCAGAAAGCCGCCGTCGCCATGGTCGCCCTGATCGCGGGGGCGATCGTCGGCAGAGCCGCGGTTCTGCGTCTGATTCGAAGCTCCTCCACAGGTCTGTCCGATCTGCGAACCATGACCTTCGGGCATCTTCTGCGACGGTCGGTGCTTCACACCGAGGCTGATCGACGTGGGGACCTGGTCTCCCGGGTGACGGCTGACATCACCACTCTCGAGGAGTTCATGGAATGGGGCGGGGTCGGGTTGATCATCGCCAGCAGCCAGGTCTTGCTCTCCCTCGCCGCCATGTTCTTCTATCAGTGGCGCCTCGCCCTGGTGGCCCTGATCGGGGTTCTGCTCTACCTCTGGTTGATGAGGTGGTTCCAACGGGTTCTCTCCCGTAACTTCGACAGGGTTCGATCAGAGGTGGGCAACTCGATGGGTGTGTTGAGCGAGTCGATCACCGCGATTCCTGTCGTGAGGGCATATGGCACCGAGGTCTCGACCAAGGCCAAAGTGGCCGATGCCCTGGAGCGCCGTTTCTGGGCGGAGTTCAGGACCGGGCGTTTCGGGAACACCCTGTATTCCTCCGCCGAGGTCTTCGCCGGGGCCCTGACTGCGACCATCGTCGTGGTCGGGATCATTGTTGGAATCAATCAGGGGATGTCGGCCGGAACACTGATCGCCTTTCTGTTTCTCACCAACCTGTTGATCGAGCCATTGCAGATCGTGGTGGAAACCCTCGAGTTCGCCCAGAGCGCCTCCGCTGGCTTGCGCCGGGTGCTGGGGGCATTGGACAGCGAGATAGAGGTGGCCGACCCTGTCAACCCCGACCATCTGAGGCCGGGTGGGCTCAGCGCGCGATTCAATGATGTCACCTTCTCCTATCAGGAGGGGTCCGAGGTGCTCAGCGGGGTCACGGTGGATATCCCGGTAGGTTCCCGGATCGCAGTGGTGGGAGAGACCGGGTCCGGCAAGACCACCTTCGCCAAGCTGTTGGTCCGGCTGATCGACCCGACCGAGGGCACGGTCTTCATCGGGGGCGTCAACGCCGCCAGGCTGCCATTGGAGGAGTTGCGCGCCCGGGTCGCCTTCGTCCCCCAGGAGGGCTTTCTCTTCGATGACACGGTGGCGGGGAATGTCCGATACGGAAGCCCGGATGCCGACGACGCCGAGATCTGGACCTCGTTCCACGAGTTGGACCTAGGTGATTGGGTGGCCGGCCTCCCCAAAGGCCTCGACACCCCGGTCGGGGAGCGGGGGGGCAATCTTTCGGCCGGGGAGCGTCAGCTGGTGGCCCTGGTCCGGGCCTGGATCGGCTCACCTGATCTGCTTGTCCTCGACGAGGCGACCTCGGCGGTCGACCCGGCGTTGGACGTCGCCCTCCGTCAGGCCATGCAACGACTCATCGAAGGCCGAACCTCGGTGACTATCGCCCACCGCCTGGCGACAGCGGAGGGTGCCGACGAGGTATTGGTCTTCGACCGGGGCCGTCTCGTCGAGCGTGGGCCTCATCGTGACCTGATCGCGCAACGAGGGGTCTATGCCTCGCTTCATCACGATTGGGCGGCAGGCACCAAGACCGTGTGAGGTTGGCCGCCGACGGCCATTCACCAAACGGTTGGGCAGAAGGGGTACGCGAGGAGGCCCCTGTCGGGTGTCACCAGCGGACAACCCCGCTCCAGGGCGGTGGCAACGATGAGTCGATCGGCAAGGTCCGATGGTGCTTCGCCCGGGAGGAGTGTCGCCAGCGCCCCGATGCGATGATCGATCGGCGCCGGCTCCACACCGTCGATTCGGAGAGCTTCGTCTACCCAACGGTCTACCGGGCGGTCGAGTCGGATGCGGCTCTTAGCGACCAGCATCCCCACCTCCCAGGCCGAGATGGCACTGACCAGTGCGGTGGAGTGGCTATCGACGGCCGACCGGGCGGCCTTTGACAGCTTGCCGGGGTCGGCGACCAGCCAGATCCAGGCCGCGGTGTCGATGACGATCAATGCGTCGCCGTCCACTCCGAGGGGTCGGACGCCGGAGCGGTGAGGTCGACGCCGTCGAGGACCGTGACACTTCCCACCAGGGTCGACAATGAGCTAGAGAGAGGTCGAAGCTCGGCGACCGGAGTGCCCCGTCTGGCGATTGTGATCGAGAGCGCCTTTTCCTCAACGGCGCGAATCAGTTCGGTAGCCCTCTGCCTGAACTCGCCGATGCCCACGATCTCTGACTTGTCCATGATTAATGTACAAGTTAGCAGATGAGATGCCCAGGCCAGCGGAAGGACCCCAGCCTGCTAACTCCCCGGAGGAGGGACATAAGTTCCAGTGGTGAACTTGCCGCCATCGATGTCCACCTCCCAGGTCGAGCCCTTCGAGCAATAGATGCGGGAGTCGATGCTGAGACCCGCCTTCATCAGCCGCTCGATGATGGCGGGGATGACATCGCCGTGGGAGCACAGGACCGAGTTGTAACCGATGAGGGATTGGACGAGCTCCCAGGCGGCATCCGAGACGGATTCCTCACCCAGGGTCGGGGCGACCTCGATCGGCGCTCCGATCAGCTGTGACAGTGGTTCCATGGTCAGCGTGCAACGGTCGTAGGGACTGCTCAGGATGCGTTCGATTCCCCTCGGTGCCAGGCTTTCGGCGATCGCCGCCGCCTGGCGCACGCCTGATTTGGTGAGGGGGCGTTTGAGGTCGTTGTCTTTCCATCTGGAGCGATCGCCGGCTGGGGAATGGCGGACCAGGAATAATGTCCCGGTCCTGGCGAGCTTCCCGAGGTCGGTCTCGGTGACCAGCTCGCGATCACGCTCGTAGTCGAGGAGGGCGGCGGCTCTTTGGCGGGTCAGCCATTTGATTTCATCGACCTCGAAGTTGGCACGAAAGGACTGGCTGTCAGGCAGCGGCCGCATCGCAAACCAGGCCACCTCCTTGGTTCCGCCTTCGACCTCGTATCGGGTCTTCCCGAGAGGGGCGATGATGCGGCAGTGATAACCCGTTTCCTCGAGTACCTCGCGGACCGCGGTTTGCTCCGGAGTCTCCTCGGGTTCGGCCTTGCCCTTGGGCAACGACCAGTCGTCATAGCGAGGACGATGGGTCACCAGGATCTTGAGGGGGCCCTTCTTCGTGGGCCGTAGGACGACACCCCCGGCGGCTCGGATGAGTCGTGGCACCAGGGTGAGCTTAGGGGCTGCTGCTGGGGGGTGGTTAGCTCGAGGCGCCCTGGCGCTCGATCGCCCCGTCGAAGGTGAGCTGGGCTCCGGTGAGATCGATGGTCACTCCGGCACAGGTCTTGCAGACCCTGCGCATGATTCCGGCACCGATATGTTGACCATCGGCGTAGTCATGAATGCCTCTGCGGCACTCTTGCATTCGGCGTTTGAACGAGGGCTTCACTTCGGGGCGGATGTGAGTCATGACCTGGCTAGAGCCTAAGAGCGCGAAACGAGTTGTTAAAGGACCTCGAGCTGATCGACTACCCAATTGACCCCATCGTTGACGTCTTTTGCCCAATAGACACTGTCGATTTCGGCCCCGATGAGGAGGACTAGCGCATCGGCCACTTTTTTCCATTGACCACCAACCGCGGCGCACGGAAGGGGTCGCTGCCCGCTGCGCCGCTTGATGTGATTGATGTTCCATGCCATCAACAACTCGGTGGCGGTGCCGATGGAGCCAGGGAGGGAGAGGGTGGCATCTGCCCGCTCCATCATGACGTCGATTCGGTGGGCGAGGCTCGTGGCCTCGATCAACTCGTGAATATGAGGGTTCGCCCCGACCCGGTCCGGGAAGAGGGTGGGTGCGGTGACGCCCACTACCCGCCCACCCGCGCCGGCCGCTCCCAGGGACACAGCTTCCATGGTGCCCCCGTAGCCACCCGTAACCACCACTAATCCTGCTGAGGCGAGACGGGCTCCCACCGAGACGGCTTCATCCCATTCCGTGGAGTCGAAATCGGTCTGCGACGATCCGAAGACTGCAACTGCCCGCGGCGTGGTCAATTGTGGACGGCTTCCTCGATCCCGGCCATCACACGATCGACGTCGATCAACGCGTGTTTCTCGATGGCGAACTGGGGCCAGGGGATGTCGAACCCGGTGACCCTCACAATCGGTCCCTTGAGGGAATAGAGGGCCTTCTCGGCCACCACCGCCGCCACGTCCGCAGCGACGCCCGCCGAGCCTTGGGGCTCCTGCACCAGCAGTAGCCGGCCGGTCCTGGTCACTGACTCGAGAACGGTTTCCCGATCCCAGGGGAACAGTGTCCGTAGGTCGATGACTTCCACCGAGGCATCTACCCGGGACGCCGCCTCGAGGGACACCGGCACCATCCCGCCGTATGTCACGAGGGTCAGATCGGTCCCGGCTTTGCGAATGCGAGCCCGTCCGATGGGGATGGTGAAATGCTCGATGGGGACGTCTTCTCTCCCTGCCCGATAGAGGACCTTGGGCTCGAGGAAGATCACCGGGTCATCGCCCTCCAGCGCTGCTGTCAACAAGCCCTTGGCGTCGGTGGGTGTGGAGGGGCATACGACTACGAGGCCCGGGGCGTGCACGAAATACGCCTCCGGGGAGTCGCAATGATGCTCATGGGCGCCGATGCCGGCTCCGCTAGGAAAACGGACGACAACCGGGACGCTGGAATTGCCCCGGGTTCGGTAGCGAAATCGCCCGAGATGGCTGATGATCTGATCGAAGGCGGGATACACGAAACCCTCGAACTGGATCTCGGCCACTGGCCGGGCACCGGCCAGAGCCATCCCGACCGCGGTCCCTACGATCCCCGACTCGTTGAGCGGGGTGTCGATCACCCGATCGTCTCCGTAAGCGGCCTGGAGGCCGTCGGTAATTCGGAAGACACCGCCGCTGACCCCAACGTCCTCGCCGAGGACGATGATGTTGGGGTCTCTCGCCATTGCCTGGTCGAGGGCAGCGGTGATGGCGTCGGCCATGGTCCATGATTTGGTGGGCCCGGCGGTCTGCTCATCACGACCGATGGCCCAGATCTCGTCATCGCCAAACCTGGTCGGCTCCTCGCCGTGAGCCTTCTGCATGGCGTGGAGCTGTTGGACGACATGACCGGGAATCCGGTGAAACCCGTGCCGGACGGCGTCGTCACGCCCGGGGAGCGGCTCGGATTCGATGGCCGTTATCGCCGCATCCACCTGGTCGGCTGCCTCCTGGGCGACCTTCTCACCAACCCGTTCGTGCCACTCGCCGCGTTTTTGGAGGAAACGCCGCAGACGCTCGATCGGGTCTCTCTGCTTCCACTTCTCCTCCTCTTCGTGGGACCGATAGAGGGTGGGGTCGTCGGCGGTGGCGTGGGGCCCGTAGCGGTAGGTCATGGCTTCGATCAAGGTCGGGCCCTGGCCCTTACGGGCACGCCGGACCGCGATCCGTGTCGCCAGGTACATCGCGATCGGATCCATTCCGTCGACCCGGAACCCATCGAAGCCGTAGGCCGCCGCTTTCTGGGCGATGGTCTCGGATGCGGTTTGCTTCTGGTAGGGGACCGAGATCGCATAGAGGTTGTTGGCGCAAATGAACACCGTGGGCGTCTTCCAGACGCCGGCGAAGTTCATTCCGGCGTGAAAGTCGCTCTCCGAGGTCGCACCGTCACCGAAGTAGACAGCGGTTACGGTGTCCTCGCCACGAAGTTTGGTGACGTAGGAGTACCCAACGGCATGGGGGAGCTGGGTAGCGATGGGAACGGTGACGATGCCGGTTCGGTACTTGTCCAGGTCCCAATCAGCATTGGGCAGACCCTTCCAATAGGCGAGCAAGACCTCGATAGGGAGGCCACGGGTCACCTGGACCGCGTGCTCCCGATAGGAGGGAAAGACGAAGTCGCCGGGTTTGAGGGCGAGCGCCGAGCCGACTTGAACCGCCTCCTGGCCTTCGAGCATGGCATAGGTGCCGAGTCTCCCCTGACGCTGTAGGGCCAGCATCCTTCGATCCAAGGCCCGGGCCAAAACCATTCTCCGATACATCTGTTGGTAGAGCTCAGGGGGGAGCCCGGGGTCGTCGCCAACCAGATCTCCATGGGTATCGATGATCCGAAGCAGGCGCTTCCTCGATTGCTCCGGAGTCTCGGTGGGTATCAGGGCGTCAAGACCGCGACCCAGTCCACCTCGCCGTGCCAATGCCTGCACCTCTCCTTTCGCCCTTGGGGATTCCGCTGCACGGATGACGGTAGGCGATGCTACGGGTCAGCCTCAAACCGCCGATCATCCGCGCCTTGCCCTTCAATTGTGCATATAGGGCGCCGCTATCGTGACGGGATGCCCACCTTTCGACCGGACCTCGCTGGACTCGGCGCTTTCGTCCCGGGTCGCTCGATCGAGGACCTCGCCGGCGAGATGGGGATCGATCCCGACCAAATCGTCAGGTTGGCATCGAACGAGTGCCCGGATGGCCCATTTCCTGGCGTGATCGAGTCCGCAGCCGCCGTCCTCCCCGCCTCGCATCGTTATCCCGACAATGACGCTGCGGCTCTCTGCGCCGCCCTCTCGGGATGGCTTGGAGTGCCCGACAATCACATATGGCCCGGAGCCGGGAGCGTGGCACTCTTGGGACACATCGCCCTGGCCGTGGGTGGGCCGGGGACGAGCGCCGTTCTCGCCTGGCCCTCGTTTGTGATGTACCGCACCGTGTCGCGGTGGGCCATGACCGAAACCGTAGAGGTCGCGTTGACCGCCGATCTCCAATACGACCTAGAAGCGATGAGGGCCGCGATCCGCGATGACACGACGGTCGTCTACTTGTGCAACCCGAACAATCCAACGGCCACCATCTTCAGTGGCGATGCCCTGGAGTGGTTCACAGGCGCGGTCCCGGACGGGGTCCTGGTGGTGGTGGACGAGGCCTATCACGACTATGTCACCGATCCTTCCTACCGCAGTGCCGTCTCATTGGCGATCGAGCGTCCCACCGTGGTCGTTCTCAGGACCTTCTCGAAGATTTTCGGGCTGGCCACACACCGGATCGGATATGCGGTCGGGCAGCCGGAGACCATCGCAGGGTTGCGCAAGACCCAGATCCCTTTCAGTATCAGCGGTGTTGCCGAGGCGGCGGCCGCTGCTTCGTTGGGTGACCGGACCGAGCATCGGCGCCGGGTCGACGCCAATGCACTCGGGCGCCACCACCTTCTGGGAGTGCTCGAAGAGCGCGGTCTGCCCCACAGCGAGAGCCATGCCAACTTCGTCTACCTTCGTATCGGAGACGATTCGGCGGCCGTCAGCAACGTGTTCATGACTCGTGGGGTGATCATCAGGCCGATGTCTCGGGGCTGGCTCAGGGTCACGGTCGGCAACGACCAGGAGAACAAGAAGTTCGTCACCATCCTCGACGAGATACTGGCCCTCCGGGCCCCGCAGGACACTGCCGAGAGTTCCCTTGCTGATAAGAATTGACGGGTAGGCAGCCTGTCGCCTTTGAGCAATGGACGCACACCGAATCGCCGCCGAAGCATCTCGCCTCCTTCCCTTGGCCCGCCAGGTCCTCGAGCGTTACCCGTTCGAGGTGAGGGAGCTGGATCATCTGGCGACGCATTCCAATGTGATGTATCGGGTGGTCACCAATGACGGAAGGCAACTGGTGCTTCGCGTCGGTGATCCATTCGGTAACTCGCGAGCCAACATCGAATACGAAGTCGCCTGGCTAGCGGCCTTGAATCGGGAGACCGACCTCGATGTGGTCAACCCGATATCGACCGGCTACGGGGCGTTGATAGTCGATGCGCGGGAGCCCGAAAGCAACCTGACCAGACCTTGTGTGCTCTTCTCTTGGGTCCCTGGAGTGCCTCTGGCGGCTGGCTCCGGAGCGTTCGGGTATCGCCTGCTCGGATCCATGTGCGCCTCGCTCCAGTTGCACGGGAAGTCGTGGCAATCGCCGAATCCGGATGGCATGCGGAGATGGGACCGCATCTTCTATTACGACCAGGGATTGGACCCGGTCATCATCTACGACTCCCGCTTCGATCATGTCTTCAGCCCCGGGAGGCGGACGATCATCGAGAAGGCGGGTCAGGCTGCCACCAACGTGATAAATGCGTCGTGGGAAGCGGGCGTTCCCCAGGTCGTGCATGGCGACCTGCACGAATGGAATGTGCATGCGGTGCGTTCCAGGCTCTATGCCTTCGACTTCGAGGATGTGATGATCGCCCTCCCCTCCCAGGACGTCTCTGTTTGCCTCTACTCGTCCCGAACCAACAACCGGGCGTCGGAAATCCAGGCGGCCTTTCGCAAGGGTTTCGAGGAGATCGCGACGTGGCCCATCGAGAGCGAGGAGCAACTGGACGGCTTTTTCGCCGCGAGGCAGATCATGCTGATGAACTACGCGGCCCGGACCCTTCCTATGGGCGAGACCGAACAGTATTTGGCCCAGGTCATGCCCTGGCTGGCCAGATACGCGGCCCGATACGGCTGAGCCATGATTTTCGCCGACCGTCAGGAAGCAGGGGTGTTGCTCGGGCAGGCGGTCGCGAAGCGGAGTCCTCTCGATCCTTTGGTTGCTGCTCTGCCCCGAGGCGGGGTTCCGGTCGGGTTCGAGGTCGCCGAGGCGCTGGGTTGTGATCTCGACGTCCTGGTGGTGAGAAAAGTCGGAGTCCCGTTTCAACCGGAGTTGGCGATGGGGGCTGTCGGCGAGCACGGCGTGGTGATCCGAAACCAGGAGGTGATGAGGGCGGCCCGCATCACCGAGCAGACCTTCGAGGCTGTGGTCGCGGCCGAGACTGCGGAGTTGGAAGCCAGGGTTGGCATCTATCGCGAGGTGGCAGAGCCGATCGACTCCACCGGAAGGACGGTCATCATCACTGACGACGGTCTGGCGACCGGCTCCACCGCATTGGCCGGCATCGGCGTGGCCCGAGCGGGTGGGGCCAGGGAGGTCTGGGTGGCGGTTCCGGTGGCTCCGGCCGACTCGATTCATCGGGTCGAGTCCGCGGCCGATCAGGTGGTGGTTCTCGATCGCCCAAAGCGGTTCATGGCGGTGGGGGCGTGGTACCGGGACTTCTCACAGACGAGCAACGATGAGGTTCGCGATCTTCTGCGACGGTCCCGACACGGTCACTAGTGGCCTGTCGCCCAAATCGCTACGCGGTCTCGCCGGCCCTCGACGCCGCTGGACTGCGTCCTCGTCCTCAACGCACCTACAGGTGCGCCTTCGTCCTGCGTCCTTGCCAGCGACCCCGAATGGCTCGGCGACACCGCGGCATCAATTGAGCGACAGACCACTAGCGTGCCAGAACCGCGAGATGTGGAGGTCCATTGCCCTCATTGGAGAAGTTCTGCAGCATCGACGCCAGCCTCGGAATGCGAATCCTGGGCCAGGCCCCCCAGGGGATGAGAATCGACTTTCCGTTCGAAGGGGTTGCCACCGGGCCTCATTGGGAGGGCGAGCGCCCGATGGCCGGTGTCGATCATGCCACCGTCCGCGAGGACGGGAACATGGACCTGATCATCTACGGAGTGATCGGCGAGAAACGGGATTCTGTTGCCTACACCGCCAGAGGGATCTCCATCGCCAACCCTGACAAGTCCGCCGATCCCCGGGAGTTGATCACCTTTCAGACAGGCAACCAGGATCTGGCCTGGCTCAACTCGGAGATCGGTGTCGCCTTCGGTCACGGGGAGGCGGGGCGGCTGACCCTGGAGTTGTACCTGGTCAAGGTCTAGCTGTCCCCCTGCGGAGCGGGGGGACCATCCGACCTTCAGGTCGGGCGAGGGGGTGTCGGTCAGGCCAATTGCCAGTAATGATCGGTTCTTTCGGGGATTTCGCCTATCGTGACCCAATCGTCGCACAGCGGCGGGGCCCAATCGTCGACCCACAAGGAGGGGCCGTGAACAAATCCGAGATGGCGGACAAGCTCGCCAACAAGGCGGACGTCTCGAAGGCGAAAGCCGCCGAGATCATTGACATCATCTTCTCCACCAAGTCTGGCGAAGGCATAATCGCCGTGGAGCTCGATGCCGGCCGCAAGGTGAATATCACCGGGTTCGGCAATTTCAGCCTCAAGTCCCGTTCGGAGCGTATGGGCCGCAATCCCGCAACCGGGCAAACCATCAGAATTCCGGCGAAGAAGTATGCGCACTTCGCCGCATCCAAGGGTCTCAAGGATCGCGTGGCCCTCTAAGACCCTTCTATCCGGGAGTTTGTTGGGCCCCGCCTCTGGCGGGGTCCATTATTTTGGTTCCTACATGATTCCCCAGCATTGGGCCCCGCCGCTCGCCATCGCGCACCGGGGAAGCAGACAACTCTGGCCCGAGAACACGATGGAAGCGTTCCTCCAGGCGGTGGCCCTGGGTTTCAGGTTCCTGGAGACCGATCTCCGCCTGACCGCCGATGACGTCTTGGTCTGTATCCACGACGAGACCGTCGATCGGACCACCGAGGGCACGGGAGCAGTCAGCAGATTCGGCTTCGACGAGTTGGCGGCACTCGACGCCGGTTTCCGGCACAACATCTCGGGTGGGTATCCCTTTCGGGGCCGGGGTGTGAGCATCCCCAGCCTCGAGGAGGCTGTCACCAGCCTGCCGGATACCTCCTTCGTCGTGGACCTCAAGGAGGAAGGCCTGGTGCAGCCTCTTGCCGAGCTGATCGAAAGGCTGTCCTTGCACGATCGTTTGATCGTCGGGTCCTTCTCCGATCAGCGTCTCGAGGAATTCCGCAAGGCCACCGGGGGTCGGGTTGCCACCTCCACCGGTCCCATGCTGAGCCGAATGTGGTTGTTGACCTCGAGGGTCGGCAGAGGGGCTGGAGGGCGGGCCAGCGCCCTGCAATTGCCGACCCGGGTGAGAGGGATCAAGGTCGTCGACAAGCGGTTGGTCGACGCCGCGCACGCCAGCGGTCTCCAGGTGCACGTCTGGACGGTCAACGAGCCAGGTGAGATGGAGGCCTTTCTCGACCTCGGAGTTGATGGGATCATCACCGACCGGCCGGATTACCTCCGGGAAGTGCTGATCACGAGGGGACAGTGGCTGTCTTGAGGCCTGGTCGCGGGGAGGCCGACGTCGTACCATCAGCCAGGATGTTCCATATCACCGCTCTAATCCTCCTCGCAGCCGTGGAAATCGGCGGCGGCTTCGGGGAGGCCACAGCCGAGGTCATCTCCCAGTCCGAGGCGTCGATGGAGGTCGAGGTCCAAGTCGAAGTGCAGACCACGGCCGACGCGGTCGTCGCCCATTTCGCTCTTTCCGGGGAGGATCCTGTGACTCTTCCCCTGCTGTCGAGGGGAGACGGCGTCTACGGCATCACCACGGAGCTGCGGCCGGCCAACTATCAAGTCGTGTTCGAGACCCTGGGCGATGACCCCGCGCAATCCGCTCCGGTGACCCTCACCGACCTGGGCGCCGACATCTCGAACCCATCCGGCTCGGTCACCACCACCACCGAGGATGGTTTCAGCGCGGCGACCGAGGGGTGGGGATGGCTGGCGTTGGCTTTTACCGCCGCCTCTCTCGCCGCCCTCGCTTTCTGGGTGTTGGGAAGCGCTAGCGATCGCCGTGACGCAGATCCCGAGCCCGATTCAGAGGAGGTCGAGGTCGAGCCGAGCGGGGCCGCTGCCGACGATCAACCCTCCACAGACTCCACACCCGCCTCCTGAGTGTGGGCCGTGGCTCGAGCAGCTTCGATGCGCCCGGTGTTGAGGTTGGGCACGGCGTAGAAGAGGAGCGCGACGTGAACCAGCGCGGCGAAGATAAAGGGCGCTCTTAGCGCCCATTCCCGTCCGGCGAGAGGCTCGGCGACCGCCACGATCACACCGCCCAGGACCGCCCCGATCGGCATCATCCCCCATCCGAAGAACCGGTATACCGAGTTGACCCGACCCAGGAGATGGTCGGGAATCAGGGCCTGACGCAGCGAGACGGTGATCACGTTCCACAACACCGAGACCAGGGCCTCCAAGGCGAACATCACCCAGACCACCAGGCCTGATGAGGCCAAACCCGTCACCGTGAGCGTGAAGGCACAGACTCCGAGGGTGAGGAACAACGAAGGCCCCTGGCCGATCCGCTTTGAGATGCCGGGCGAGAGGAAGGAGCCGAGAACTCCGCCCGCGGCTCCAGCCGTCATCAGGACCCCGAACCCGGTGGCACCCAGCCCGAGAATCTCCTGGGCGAACAAAACAAAGGTGGCCCATGCCAGGCTGAACATGGCGTTGGTCACCCCCAGCGATATCGCCATGGGTCGGAACAGGGGGTGTTGCCAGAGCCAGCGGACACCCTCCTTCATCTCACCCAGGAACGACGCCTTCGCCTCCGGCCCGGGCGCCGCTCTCTTGGCCCGGAAGTTGCCACTGATCATGAACACCAGGGCGGCAGCCACCGCGAAGGTCCCGGCGTCGACGAAGAAGGGAAGGGCGAAGGCGATTGCGAGCAGGAACCCGCCCAGGGGCGGCCCCACGAACGAATTCATGATCATCTCCGCCCCCCAGAGCCTTCCGTTGGCCCGTTCCAGGTTCTCCTCTTCGACGATGGCCGGCATCAGGGTTTGAGCCGAGTTGTCACGGAGAACCTCGGCGGCACCGAGGAGGAGCGCAGCGGCGTAGATCATCACCAGCAGGAAGGTCGAGGCTTCGGGGAGAGCGGCCGTTCCGGCGGCGATTTCATCGGCGGTGGCCAGCTGATCCTGTGTGGCCAGCACCGCGATGGCCACACCCGCGGTCATCAGGAACCGGGCGACGTCCATCCAGGCCACGAGTTTCCGCCTGTCGACCCGGTCGGTGATGACTCCTGCGGGGAGGGTGAACACCAGCCAGGGGAGACGGGTGGCCACGGCCACCAGGGCGATCTGCACCGGGTTGCGGGTGACCGCTGACGCCAGCCACGGATAAGCGATGATGGCCACGCCATCCCCGAAGTTGGAGATGACAGAAGCGGTCCACAGTTTCCAGTAGTTACGGCCCAGGGGCGTGCTCATGTCCCTTCCTTGGGATCGGGGAGATGGGGTCGATCGGTGGGGTAGAGAGCGACCAACAGCCCGAAGGTAGTGTCACCGGCCCTCTCATCGCTGACGAATTCTTGAGACAGCTCGCCGAGGCGCAGCACCCATTCCCTCGCCCGCTCATTGGGGATCCGGGCATAGCGCAGGGTGCTGATCATCGTGTGATGGATCAACTCTTCCTCACCCTGTGCCGCCTTGGCGTACTCTGCAGCAGCCGAGGTGAGGAAGTAGTCGGGGGAGACGACCAAGTCCACATCGACCCGTGGGGTGAGCAGGAAGGTGCGGGCGGTTCGCCCGTAGAACTTGGCTTCGATCGCTCTGAACTTCTGGGTCCTGACCACCCGGATCAGGCCCGCATTTTCGAGGACAGCGACATGGTGGCCCACTGTTCCCTTCGGCTTGTCCAATACTGCAGCCAACTCGGTGATGGTGGCCGCCCGTTCCAGGAGGAGGTCTACGATGCGAAGACGGGTGTCCTCGAATAGCGCTCGAACCTGTTCGGTGCCCTGGAGCGCAAGTGTCTCTTCCAGTTCGTAGCCTGGTGGTTGAAGGTCGGTCATTCCCGTATGGTCGGTAATTCCCGACCATTTGTCAACCGTTTAACTTTGAAATCATGGTGAGGGTCGCCTTGCCGGCCGATGCCGGCGGGATCGCCAGGGTTCACATCGCCTCCTGGCAGGTCGCCTATCAGGGGATATTCAGCCGCGATTTCCTGGGCTCTCTCGATATCGAGGTCCGCACCGGATGGTGGGAGGCGCTTCTCCTGAGGGGAGAACGGGTCGCCTTTGTGGCCGATGCCGAGGTGGGCGTGGCCGGCTTCTGTCTGGTCGGCCCTTCAGACGATGCTGGGTGGGGAGAGATCTTGGCTATCTACGTGGACCCCGCTCATTGGCGCCAGGGAATGGGAGCGGCGCTGCTGACCGCCGGCGAGATCAAACTGGCCGGGGACGGCTTCGAGCGGGCCTTGCTCTGGGTGGTGGAGAGGAACGAACGGGCCCGTGCCTTCTATGAGCGCCAAGGCTGGGTCAAGGGTCGCCCGATCCGACTTGAGACCATCGGGGGGACCGAGGTCACCGAAGTGCGTTATGAGAGGGATCTAACGCTGCCCTGACGACGTCGAGGTCGGAGGGGTAGGTGACCTTGATGTTCCCCGGCTCTCCGTCCACGGCCGCAATCGTCACATCGCTGAACGCACGAACCACGTCGGCGGTGTCCTGACCCTCGAAGCTGCTCGCCGCCGCCGCCCGGTATGCCATCCGCAGTGCCGGGCCCCGGAACACCTGAGGCGTCTGCGCCACGGCCACTCCTGGCACCGGGCCCAGATCGGTGCGGCGGATCAAGGGCCGTGACGGCGGTACCACCGGCACGGCACCACCCATTTCGGCCGCGGTATCGAACAAAAGGGTGATCAATCCGGGAGAGACCAGGGGTCTTGCTCCGTCGTGGATCCCGATCAGCTCCGCCTCATCGGGCAGGGCCTCGAGACCGGCTAGCTCGCTTCGGGTACGGGTCGCCCCTCCCCGAACCAGGGTCACCACGGGGTGAGTCATCCTGAGTGCATCGAACTGGTCCTCACGGCAGACGAGGACACACATGTCCACCAACGCTGCCACCGCCGCCACGGTGTGCAGCACCAGGGGCCGGCCTGCGATCGGTGTCATCAGCTTGTCGCCCCCGAATCGGGAACTGGTTCCCCCCGCCACGATGATCATCGCCCGTCCCGACATCAGCGAGGAGGGTACTTTGGTCTCGTGATCGACATCCCGGCGTTGCGCAAGTTGGTCGAGGCGGGAGCGGCACGGGTCGTGGTCGATGCCTCGGGTGAGATCCTCGACCGTGAGCAGCCAAGCGAAGTCGGACCTGCCCTTTTGATCGCCGCTCCGTTGACCGAGGCAGTGAAGGTGGTCGACGGCGGCCTCGTCCACGACTCTCTGGATCGGGACGGCCTGTGGTCGATCGAAGGTTTCGGGCTGGGCCGGGAGGTGCTGTTGGCCCTCGATGGGGGTTTGATGGCCCCCGGCGAGTTGATCGACGCCGTGACCCGGGCCGGGTTCGAATGGCGGGTGATCAGCCCCTCTTCTTCCTCATCTTGATCAGCCAATAGGTGGCGGCAGCCACCCCGCCGACCACGGCCACGCCAGACATCGTCTTCACCGGCATCCGGTCCCGAATGGTCACCGCCGACTCGAAGTGCCGAATCTCCCATCCCCGCTCACTTGCGATCTTCTCCAGTTCGCCGTCCGGGTTCACCACCACCGGGTGGCCCACTGCTTCGAGCATCGGGAGGTCGGTCACAGAGTCGGAGTAGGCGTAGGAATCGCTCAGATCGATCCCTTCGGAACCGGCCATTTCGACCATGGCCTCCGCCTTCGCCGGGCCATAGGCATAGAACTCGATGGTGCCGGTATAGCGCCCGCCGGGGCCGACCTCGGTCCTGGTGGCGATCACGTCTTCTATGCCCAGATGGCGGCATAGTGGCCGGACTATCTCCTCGGGGCCGGCCGAGATGACCACGACCTTGCGCCCGGCCCGGCGATGGCCATCGATCAGCGCCAGCGCCTCGGAGTACGCCAGAGGGGCCACTACCGCGTCGACCGTCTCTTCCACCAGCGACACGACTTCCTCACGCGACCAGCCCTTGGTCATCGTGGCCAACTCATCTTTGATCCGCTCCATCTGGTCGTGGTCGGCACCGAACGAGTGGTAGTAGGCCTGGGCCATGGCGGCCCTGGCGAGGGCTCGCCGGGTCAGAAAACCTCCCTTGTACAGGGGTTTGGTGAAGGCGAGGGTCGACGACTTGGCGATGATCGTCTTGTCGAGATCGAAGAAGGCGGCCGCGGTCACTTCCGACCACGCTACTTCCGCCGTGACATCCGCCCGGGAGACAGGGGTCTTGTGATGAAGAATCGGGACCTATAGGTTCGGCCGCATGGAGGGGTTGGGGAGACGGGGCGTCCTTGGGGTCGAGTCGCCCGATCCGGTGCTTTCACTGTTCGGAGCGCTCGGGCTTGGTGCCTCGGCGGGCACCGCCCTCGTGGTCGACATGGCCAGAACCTCGGGTGTGGGAACCGAGCGCACTCTCGCCGACCTTGTCGAGCACGGGCCCGCATTGCACGAGTTGAGCCCGGCCCGATCCGGGGTAGCCGTGATCTCCGCCGGGGCTGTCGACCCCGTCGCCGGGTTGGCCCTGATCGAGCGACTCGCAACCAACTGGCCGGCGTTGGTCGTCAGATGCTCCGCTGGCGACTGGCCGGGCCCGACGGTCCCGGTGCGCCCACTCCTGCCCGGGATGCTGGCACCGGTGGAAATCATCCCGGCGGTGTGGCAGACCGTGGTTGGTGGGGTGCGCCCACCAGGGCCGGGGCCGGTTCTGCCCAGGCTCGGTCCCCACAACGCCCGCAATCTGTTGTCGGGACGCTTGCCGACGCGAGGGCGATGGCTTCGGGTTTGGGAGAGGGTTTGGGGGATGCCGTGGGCGTGATCGACCAGGTGGCTGGTGAGATCGCGTCCGGCTCCGTTCCCCTGCGCCGCGGCGACGTCGTGGTCGAGGCGGAGCGCAGGCTTCGGCTGGCCGCCCCCGATCGAGCCGCCCAACTCGCAGGAGCGGTTGTCGATCGGGTACTGGGCCTCGGCCCGTTGGAAGATCTGCTCCGGGACCCCGAGGTCACCGATGTCCTGGTCAACGGCCCACGGGAAGTCTGGGTCGATCGGGGTGGCGAGTTGAGCCGGGCCGAGGCGTGCTTCGAGAGCAACGAGTCCCTGCTGGCGGCAGTCGAGCGCGTGATCGCCCCTCTCGGGCTGCGCATCGATCGGTCGTCTCCGATGGTCGACGCCAGGCTCCCTGACGGGAGCCGTCTTCACGCCGTGGCTCCGCCCGCCTCGGTCGACCATCCAATCATGGCGATCAGGCGTTTCACCCAGGCCGTTACTTCGCTGGAGGCCCTCGTCTCGCTCGGCACAGCCTCGCAGAGTCAGGCGAACCTGCTTGCCGAGGCGGTCCGAGCCCGGAGAACGATCATCGTCTCGGGTGGGACCGGGGCGGGCAAGACCACGCTGCTCAATCTTCTTGGAAGCCTGATTCCAGATACCGAGCGGGTGGTGACCATCGAGGATGCTGCAGAGCTGAGGCTTCCCGGTCATGTCGTCAGGCTCGAGGCCCATCCGCCAAATGCCGAGGGCGCAGGTGAGATAACGATCCGGTCACTGTTGAGGTCGGCACTGCGATTACGGCCCGATCGAATCATCGTGGGCGAGGTCAGGGGGCCCGAAGCGCTGGATCTGGTCTGGGCCCTCAACACCGGTCACCAAGGGTCGTTATCGACAGTCCATGCCAACTCGCCCGAGGAGGCCCTGTGGCGACTGGAGACACTCGCTCTCTCCGCCGGTGACACCTCCGAGACCTCGGTTCGCCGCCAACTCCATGCCGCGGTGGATTACATCGTGCAGATCGCGAGGGACGGGCCGGAGCGTCGGATTCAGATGGTGGCCGGCGTTGGGCACAACGGTGAGATCGGACCCGTCAAATGATCGCGGCCCTGTTGATCGGCTGGGGTGTCCTCGCCGGTCTCGATCATCGCCGGACCGGGCTCCTCGTCTCCGTGCTCGTGGCACCGGCGGCGGTGGCAGGTTTGATCGCGATCCATGCCTGGCGGGCCCGTCCCCGGGTCTCGACCCGGGCCGCGGTGTTCTGCGAGGCGGTGGCGGGTGAATTGCGGTCCGGAGCCTCCCTTCGATACGCATTGGAGCATGCCGCATCATCGGTGGGGGCGCCCATCCTGGAACGGATGAGCCGTGACGGCGCACCACTTTCCGAGCTGGCTCACGCTGCCCGTCAGGAATTCGAGGAGATTGGTGTCGAAGTGGCCGCGGTCATCGAGCGTCTCTCCCGGCTCGGGTCACCGGCCGCATCGCTATTCGATGAGATGGCGGTCCTGGCACTGGCCCAGGTGGAGGTGGCTCATGAGGTCGCCACCGCTACCGCTCCCGCCCGGGCGACAGCAGTCGTGCTTCTCCTGGTGCCGCTCGCCGCCATTGGCTCGGTCACCGTCAGCGGGCGCATCGGTGGCTACCTGTCGACGTCGGCGCAGCGGATTTCGGCGATGATCGGGTTGGCCCTGATCGTCCTTGGGGTCGGGGTTGCCGGTGCCATCCTGAGGAGCTCGCGGTGACCCTCGTGGTCCTTTGCTCGATCGCCCTGTTGGTGGGAGGCCCCGGGATGGCTTTCGCGGTCGCGACCGTGGTGGCGTTGGGCTCCATTCGGAGACGGAGACGGCCTGCCCTGCCGATCAGACCCGTGCTGTTGGTGTTGCTCGTCGAACTTCGGGCAGGGCAGTCGACCCTGGCTGCGCTCCAACAGGCCGCCACCGTGTTCCCACGGCACCGCGAGCTGACACTGGCGGCGCGGCTGGCCACGGTAAAGGGCCTCACCACCGCCGTCGATGAGTGTCACGGGGCTGTCCGGGGCCTGATGGCCCAGCTGGCCCGTGCCCAGAGGTCGGGATCACCGGTGGCCGACACTGTCCGCACACTGCTCGATGCCGATATCGCCGCCGAGCGCAATCGACGTTTGGAGCGGGCCAGGTCGCTGCCGGTTCGCCTCATCATCCCCATCACTCTCCTGGTTCTCCCCGGCCTGGTCTTGCTTCTGTACGCCCCGTCACTGCTACGGCTGTTCTCCGATCTGTCAGGGCCCCTGTCATGAGCTCCGCACTTCTCCCCGTACCGGTCGGTCACCGGATTGGAAGGAGAGCCGATGGCTCGTATTTGGACATGGATGGTCGCCAGAGGGAACGATCGAGGTCAGGGGACCGTCGAGTACTTCCTGGTGATCCTGGCCGCGACCGCACTTGCGCTCGTGGCCCTGAAGTGGGTGCAGTCGGGAGGCGGCGGTGGCGGCGGAGGTGTTCTCGGTGGCCTGTTCGGCAAGGTCATCGACTGGGTCGCCGGCAAATTCTGAGCGAGCGGGGCTCGGCAACCGTGGAGTTCTTTCTCGTGCTGCCGTTGGTGGTGCTGGTGGCGGTGGCCTCGATCCAGGTCATGGGCATCGCCCGGGCACGGTTCGAGCTGCAGGCGGCGGCGCGTGATGGGGCAAGGGTGGCCGCAACCACACCGGATCCGTCGCGGGCCGTTGATTCGGTGATGGCCGCCCTCCCGCCTGAGGCTCGGGACAGAGCCCGGATCTCGGTCGAACGCCCCGACCGCGTAGGCGTCCCGGCTCGGGTCACGGTGCGGGTGCGTCACCTGCTGGGAGTGCCCTTTCCCGCGAATATGGGCGTGGACCTCACTGCGACCGCGTCGATGCGCACCGAAAGGTGAGATCCGATCGGGGAGGTCTGACGATCTTCGTCATCGGGTGGGTGGCGGTCATCGCCGTGATTGGCGTGGCCGCCACCTCGGTCGGGTCGTTGCTCGCGGCCCGGGAACAGGCCTACACCGCGGCCGAAGCTGCGGCGCTGGCGGCAGCGGTGGCCACCTATCCACCGGCCGGGCCGGGGTCACCGGTCGCCCTCGCCGCCGAGTATGCGGCGCGGAACGAGTCGCGGCTGGTCTCATGTCGATGCCATATCGACCTGTCGATCAGGCGAAGGACGGTCACCGTGACAACGGTACGGGATGTACAGGTCCCGATCTTCGGTCTGGTCACGGTGCGAGCCTCGGCGCGATCCGAGTTCGATCCCGGTCTCTGGCTGGGCGAGTGATGGGACAATGCCGGAATGCCGGCGAGGACCACCAGGGCGACCGTTGCCCTCGACCGTCTCGGCGTCGCCTATGTTCTTCACGAGTACTCGGTGGCCGAGAAGGTCGGGGATGGGTACGGGGAGGCGGTGGCCGCTGCGATCGACCTTCCAGCCAGCCGGGTCTTCAAGACACTTGTCGCTGAAGTCGATGGGACTCCCGTGATGGCCCTGGTCCCGGTTGATGCTCGGCTCTCGACCCGTCACCTGGCCACAGCCGCTGGTAGCAAGCGGGCCGAGATGATGGCCCCAGGCGATGCAGTGAGATTGACCGGATACGTGACGGGTGGGATCAGCCCTTTCGGCCTGAAACGCCAGTTGGGCCTGTACCTCGACTCGTCAGCCCTGGCCCATGACACCGTGGTCGTGTCGGGCGGGCAGCGCGGAATCCAGCTGGAGATCACTCCCTATGACTTGATCCGGGTCGCCAATGCAACAGTGGCGACACTCGTCGAGGAGCCCAGCCGCCGATAGGCTCCACGGAGATGGCCAGTCGTCTCGACCATCTCCGGATGCTTGCCGAACTGGCGAAGCTCACCGCCCTCGACGAGGGGAGCCCTCAGGCATTCCGGGTCCGCGCCTACGAGAACGCCATCCACGCTCTGGAGGGTCACACCGGTGAGATCTCCGGGCTCGACAAGGCACAGCTGACCGAGATCAACGGCATCGGTCCGTCGACGGCCGACAAGATCATCGAGTTCGAGACCACCGGCCGGGTCGCCAAGCTCGACGCCCTCCGAGAGAAGTACCCACCGGCGTTCGTCGAACTGACCAAGATCCCCGGCCTCGGTCCGAAGACCCTCAAGCTCCTTCGCAGCGAGCTGGGGGTCGAAGACATCGATGGTCTCCGAGCCGCGATCGAGGCCGAGCGTCTGCGCGAGCTCCCGGGGATGGGCAAGATCTCGGAGGAGAAGATGGGGCGGGCTATCGAACGTCTCGGCCTCCACGGCAAGGATCGGCGCACCCCTCTTGTCGAGGCGCTGCCCCTGGCCCGGGCCCTTGCCGCCCGGCTCGGTGCGCTGGCCTCGGTCGTGGCCGCCGTCCCCTGCGGCTCGGTGCGTCGCTTCGCCGAATCAGTGGGTGATATCGACATTGTCGTGGTGACCGATGACCCGGTCGCGGTCGCCGGCTTCGTGTTGGAGATGCCCGAAGCTTCCGAGGTGCTCGGGTCGGGGGAGACCAAGACTTCCTTTCTGACGCGGGAGGGGATGCAGGTCGATGTCCGTTTGGTCAGCCCCGAGCAGATGGGCTCGGCCCTTCTCTATTTCACCGGGTCCAAGGCCCACAACATCGCGCTCCGCCAGCGAGCCATCGACCGTGGGTGGCTGCTCAGCGAGTACGGGCTGTTCGAGGAGGAGCGGGTTGTCGCCTCGTCGACCGAGGAGGAAATCTACGCGGCACTGGAGATGCAGTACGTGCCCCCGCCACTCCGTGAGGGGACCGGTGAGGTCGAGGCGGCCGCGGGGCACGGTTTGCCCGCTCTGATCGCATCTGACCAGATAAGAGGCGATCTTCACTATCACTCGACCCGATCGGGTGATGGGCGGTCAACCCTCGAGGAGATGACGGAGGCTGCGGTGGCCAATGGTTACCAGTACGTGGCTTTCACCGACCATGGCGAAGACTTGGCGATCAATGGCTCGACTCGCGAGGAGATGCTGGCGCACCGTGACCGGATCCAGGCCCTCGGGGAAGAACATCCCGAGATCCGGATTCTGTTCGGGTGTGAGCTCAACATCGGGCCCAAAGGGGAGCTCGACTACGACCCCGAGTTCCGTCTCGAGTTCGACTACTGCGTGGCGTCGATCCACTCGCATTTCGAACTCTCGCAAACAGCGCAGACCGCCCGCATCCTCACCGCATTGGCCGATCCTGCGGTCAATGCCATCGGCCACCTGACGGGCCGTTACATCGGGAGAAGGCCCGGGGTAGAGCTTGACATCGACGTCGTGCTCGAGGGTCTCGCCGTGACTGGGGTCGCCCTGGAGATCAACGGGGCGCTCGACCGGCTCGACGCCTCGGCAGAGGTGAGCAGGCTGGCCATGGCTCGCAACGTGGACGTGGTGATCGACACCGACTCGCATCACGTCTCGGACCTGGTCCGGATGAAATACGGGGTGGAGTACGCCCGGAGGGGGTGGGTCACCACCGACCGGGTCGTCAACGCCCGACCCGTGGAGGACTTCATGACCTGGGTGGGCCGGCGGCGGGGCTGAGCCCTCCCAAATTGGGACGCACAGGGGTCACATTCGGACCTGTGGCTCCCAATTACGGGTGTGGCTGGCCCGGGCTCAGCCGCCGATGCGATCCCGGCGGCCGGCCAGCAGCTGAGCCGCTCGCTCCAGGGTCATCTCCTCCGGCGAGTCACCCTGACGCAGCGAGGCGTTTACTTCACCGTCGGTGACATAGGGCCCAAAGCGCCCGGAACGGACCGTGATCGGCCTGCCACTGGCCGGATCTGGGCCGAGCTCTTTCAGCGGGCTCGCATTGCGCTGGCCCCGTCGGCGCGGAGGCTCGGCGAGGAGCTTCAACGCCTCATCGACAGTGAGGGTGAAGAGTTGCTCATCACTTTCGAGACTCCTCCGGTCATCGGCCCTCTGGATGTAGGGGCCGTAGCGGCCATTGAGCGCCAGGATTTCGACTCCGGCCTCGTCGGTGCCCACCGTGCGGGGCAACGAGAGCAGGCGCAGGGCATCGTCGAGAGAGAGCCCGTCGAGAGACATCGCCCGGAGCAGAGAGGCCCGCTTGGGCCCCTCCTTGCTCCCCTCCTCGACCTCCCCCAGTTGCACATATGGGCCGAACCTGCCGGCTCTCCCGTAGACGGTGAGCCCGGTGTCCGGATCGGTCCCGAGAATCTTGTCCCCGGCGTTCTGGGTATTCAGCAATTCGATGGCGCGGTCGACCGTGAGCTCGTCGGGAGCCACATCTTCGGGGATCGAGGCCCGCTCCTCCCCCCGCTCCACGTATGGCCCGTACCGCCCGATTCGGGCCAGAATCGGCTGTCCCGACCCATCCTCCCCGATCGGTATCGAACCGACGGCTCGGGGGTCGATCTCGTCGAGGCGGGTCGCCACCTTCTCCTTGAGACCGTCGGCGCCGAAATAGAAGGCTGTCAGCCAGGGTTCAGTCTGTTCCTCGCCGGCGGCGATTCGGTCGAGGTCGTTCTCCATCTCCGCGGTGAAGGCGTAGTCCACGAGGTTGGGGAAATGGCGCTCCAGCAACGTCACGACACCGAAGGCGGTGAACGTGGGGACCAGGGCGGCTGCCCGTTTCCAGACGTAGCCCCGGTCCTGGATGGTGGACATGATCGAGGCGTAGGTCGAGGGGCGGCCCACCCCGAGCTCCTCCAGTCTCTGGATAAGAGACGCCTCGGTGTAGCGGGAAGGAGGCCGGGTTTCGTGGCCGGTCGGTTCGAGACGTTGCACCGCGAGTGTGTCGCCCTCGGTCATGGGTGGGAGGATCTCCTCGCGGTCGTCGAGGTCGGACTCGGGGTCGTCGGCTCCTTGCACATAGGCCCGCAGGAACCCGGGGAAGGTGATGGTGCGCCCGCTCGTGGCGAAAACGGCTCGCACTCCCTCGGAAGAGGTCGCGCCTAATCTCGCCGAGACGGTGACCCCGACCGCATCCGCCATTTGCGACGCCAGGGTCCGTTTCCAGATGAGCTCGTAGAGCCTGGCCTCGTCGGGCCCCACCTCGGCTCCGATCTGCTCGGGGGTCCTGAACGTCTCGCCGGCGGGGCGAATCGCCTCATGGGCCTCCTGCGCCCCCTTCACCTTTGATGCATAGACACGGGGCTTTGGCGACAGGTACTCCTCACCGTAGAGCTTGGCGATCTGTGATCGTGCCGAAGCCACGGCCGACTCCGACAATGCAGTCGAGTCGGTCCGCATATAGGTGATGTGGCCGTTCTCGTAGAGGCGCTGGGCCACCGACATGGTTCGGGACGACGAGAAACGGAGTTTCCGGCCGGCTTCCTGCTGCAGCGTCGAGGTCCGAAACGGCGGGTACGGGGAGCGCTTGTAGGGCTTCTGCTCCACCGATTCGACTGTGAACTCCCGGTCGAGGAGGGTTTCAGCAAGCGTCGTGGCTTGTTCCTGGTCCAGGGTGAGCACGCCTTTTCTGGCCTGGCCCGAGCTGTCGAAGTCCTTCCCGGTGGCAACCCGCGTTTCGTCGACCTGGAGCAGGGTCGCGTCGAAAGCCCTGTCGAGCTCGTCGGTGGGGGCAAAGGTTCCTTCCACGCTCCAATAGCCGGCCGACATGAAAGCCATCCGCTCCCTCTCCCGCTCGACGACGATTCGGACGGCGACGCTCTGCACCCGACCCGCGGAGAGACCCTGTTGTATCTTCCGCCACAGCACCGGCGAGACCTCATAGCCGTAGAGCCGGTCGAGGATGCGACGTGCCTCCTGGGCCTGGACCAGACGCTGATCGATCTCCCTGGGATTGGCGAAGGCAGCCTCGATGGCGGGCTTGGTGATCTCGTGGAACACCATCCGATGAACCGGGACCTTCGGTTTCAGCACCTCGGTCAAGTGCCAGGCGATCGACTCGCCTTCGCGGTCCTCGTCGGTGGCGAGGTAGAGCTCGTCGACATCGGCCAGCATTCCCTTCAGCCTCTTGACCCGATCCCGGCGTTCCTTGGAGACCACGTAGAGGGGCTCGAAACCGTTGTTGACGTCGACGCCGAGACGTGCCCATTCTTCTCCCTTCGCCTCGGCCGGTATCTCGGCGGCGGAGCGGGGAAGGTCCCGAATATGGCCCATCGACGACTCCACGGCGACATCGGCGCCGAGGAAAGCGGCGATGGTCCGGGCCTTGGTGGGAGATTCGACGATGACGAGACTTTTGGGCATTCGCGACGTGAGTTGACCTCATCCGGCCGGGCAATGTCAACATATCCACCCCGACGCCGGGCCGTTACCGTGCGTGGTGTGTGCTCGTCGATGAGATATTCATGAGGCGTTATCTGGCTCTCGAAGGTGGCGACGGTTCGGGGAAGACCACCGTCGTCTCCGCCCTTGCCAGCCGTCTCAGCGAACGAGGAGACCAGGTAGTGGTAGTGCGCGAGCCCGGTGGCACCGACCTCGGCGAGAAGGTGAGGTCGATACTTCTGGACTCAAATCACGTCGATCGGTGGGCCGAGGTTTTCCTATTTGCCGCCCAGCGCTCACAACTGGCTCGAGATGTCGTGCTCCCCGCCCTGGAACTGGGCGCCTGGGTGATCAGCGACCGCAGCTACTACTCGTCGATCGCCTATCAGGGCCGGGCCCGCGGCCTGGGAGAGGCAAAGGTGCGCGAGATCAACGAGATCGGTTTGGAAGGGGTCGAGCCCGACCACGTCTTCGTGCTGGAGGTCGACCCGGGCACCGCCCTCGGTCGCCAGAAGCGACCCGATCGGATCGGCGCAGAAAGCGTCGAGTTCCAACAGGAGGTCCATAACGCCTATGCCGAGCTGGCCCGGGAGGAGCCGCAGCGGGTGATACTGCTCCGGGGCGATGACGATGTGGACACGCTGGTCGAACGGATCCTCGAGGTGATCGACGTTGACTGACCCCTTCTCGGTCATCATCGGACACAGCCGCGTGATCGAGTTGCTGCGCCGGGATGCTCCCGAGCCGACTCAGGCGTATCTGTTCGTGGGCCCGGAGTCGGTGGGCAAGGCTCTGCTGGCCAAACAGTTCGCCGCCGCCATCCTCTGTCCGTCTCAGGGGGTTCACGACACCGAGTGTCGGTCGTGCCGGCTGGTCGCAGCCGGCAGTCATCCCGATGTCACGGTGATCGAGCCTGAAGGCGCCACCAGCCTCGGGGTCGAGCAGATCCGATCCGTGGTGACCAGGTCCGCGTTGAGACCCATCGAAGGCCCGAGGACGGTGTTCCTGCTACCTGATGCGGGAACCATGACCGACCAGGCCGCCAATGCACTGCTCAAGACCCTGGAAGAGCCTGGGGCGGCAGTCGTCTTCCTGCTGGTTGCTGGATCGGAGGACGACTTCCCGCCCACGGTGTCCTCCCGCTGCCGCACCGTCCATGTCGGTCGGGTCCCACTCGCCGAGCTGGAATCCGCGCTCGAGGCGCGTGGTCTCGCCCCCGAGGAGGCGACGAGTGTTGCAGTGGTGGCCGGTGGGCGCCCCGGCTTGGCTCTGGCCCTGATGAATCGGCCGGAGGTGGGTCAGTTTCGCGATCTCTGGCTATCGATCCCGGGGCGGGTTACCCCCCGTCCCGGTGACGGCCAGCGTCTGGCGACGATCGTCCTCGAGGAGATCGGCCCACTGGCCGACCGGTCGGCGGCGGATGAAATGACCAAGGAAGCCCAGCAGCGAGCCCGGCGACGGGCGGAACAATCCCTGTTGGTCAACGGTCTGGAGATCCTGGCCTCCTGGTACGCCGATTCTGCCTCCCTTCAGATGGGTGGGCCGGTCAAGAACTCCGATCTCCCACTGGCGGCCTTCACCGACGTCAACCCCCGCAAGGCGGTGATGTCGGCAGAGCACGTGCTCGACGCGGTAGTCGACATCCAGGGGAGTCTGCGACGGGAATTGGTCTTGGCCACGTTGTTCACCGGTCTCGGCTCCCAGGACTGATCGAATTCGTCCCGCCCACCCGATACCTTCCTCAGTGGGAGGGAACAACATGGGTATCACCACCGCCAAGGGCGAAGTCGGGGAGGCGATCATCCTCGCCGACCTGCAACGACAGGGACACGGGGTGGCCATCCCCTTCGGGCACGATCTGCCCTACGACCTGATCGTGGTCCGCAAGGAGGACGGCAACCTGGAACGGGTCCAATGCAAATACACCACCTCGAACGGGCGAGTGATCCTGGCCAAGGTCACCAGCGACTCGGCCTGGGTAAAACATCGCTACACGGGGCATGAGGTGGACTGGATCGCGGTCTATGACGCGACCACCGATCAGTGCTTATACATACCTTCTTGTGAGTGGGACGGTCTGGCCAAGATGAACCTTCGTCTGACTCCGGCGTCCAACGGGCAGTTGAAGCGCATCCGTTTCGCCAGCCGCTATCGCGAGTTGACAGGCGATCCCCACGACCGTCGAACGTCTGGCTCAGCACCACCCCTACCTCTAACATTGGATATCTGGCCGGAGTAGCTCAGTGGTAGAGCAACGTCCTCGTAAGGCGTGGGCCAGGGGTTCGACTCCCCTCTCCGGCTCTAGATCGGTTCTCCGTTCTCCGTAATCCGTGATCCGTCTTCTTTGACGGAAAACGGACAACGGATTACGGAATACGGCCAGGTACCGTCCCCGGGGCATGGCGGATCAGGCCAACTTCGAACGCGACGCCCTCCAGTACACCCGGCAACTGTTCAGCGCCGCGATGCGGATGACCCGAAACCCCTCCGATGCCGAGGACCTGGTCCAGGAGACCTATCTCAAGGCCTATCGGGCCTATCACACCTTCGAGGAGGGCACCAACCTCAAGGCGTGGCTCTACCGGATCCTGACCAACACCTACATCAACAACTATCGCAAGGAGTCGAGGCGACCGTCCGAGGTGGATCTGGGGACGGTCGAGGACCTCTATCTCTACCGCCGCATCGGGTCGGAGGAGTCGGCGGAGGCGGCCCGCACCACCGAAGATCGGGTGCTCGAGGGGCTCGTCGAGTCCGATATCAAACAGGCGGTCGAGGAGCTGCCCGAGAACTTTCGGATCCCGGTCCTCCTCGCCGACCTGGAAGGATTCTCCTACAAGGAGATCGCAGAGATCCTCGACATCCCGATCGGGACCGTGATGTCGCGGCTGCATCGGGGAAGAAAGGCATTGCAACGGAGGTTGTGGGAGTTCGCGGAGAACCGGGGGCTCCTGCCCAAAGATGCGGAGAAGCCATGAGCGGCGGCAAGTGCGACGAGGCGCTGACCAATCTCTATCAGTATCTCGACCGGGAAATGGGCGCGGCCGATTCCGAGCGCATCCGGGCCCATCTCGACGATTGCTCTGGCTGTTTCGATATCTACGAGTTCGAGATCAGATTGAGGGTCGTCGTCAGGGAACGCCTCTCCGAGGAGGTCCCACCCGAGTTCATCGAGCGACTCAGATCGGCGTTGGCCAGGGAATCGGTCGAGGGTCGGTGACCTTGGCCTCACCCCACGACCAGATGTAGGCTGCGCGTCCATGAAAAGTCTGAGCCGGCGGTTCGCTCTGGTCATCCTCATCGGTGCGTTTCTCTCGATCACCGCTACCGCCCTGGCCACCGTCGAGGCGCAAGAAACCAGCACCACGGTCGCCGAGGCTCCTGCTCCGACGGTCGACTTCGAACCGGCGGTGCCCATGACCACACCCTCCGCCACCGCACCGGTGCCCGACTGGACCTACCGCTACATGGTGCCAACCGCCATTGTCCTGGCGCTCCTTATCGCGGTCGTCACCACCGTCCAATACTTCACGCGAGTCGTTCGCAAGCGGTACCGGATCGTCGAGGAGTGACCACCCCCCCAAGGTCGGGCTCGGGTCGTCTCGTCGGGAGGATCGCCGGGACCTATCCGCTCGCTGCGACCTATCACCTGGCAGCACTCGAAACCGAAATGATCGGCGTGACGGCCACGGTCTCCGAGCTGGTGCCGGAGGCCACGGGATTGGAACTCCCCGGCAAACCGAGCACCGTCGTCATCGGACGATCGGAATGGGTCGAGCGCAACCTGGCCAGTTTCTCCCATCTCATCGAGCCGGTGCGGCTCCACCTCGAAGAGCGTGTCGCGGAATCCGGCCCGGGCGCAAAGAGTGCTGCAGCTCTGGCCTCCCGCTTGATGCAGGTCGAGATGGCGGCCGTCCTCGGGTTTCTGGCGCGGAGAGTCCTTGGCCAGTACGAGCTGGTTTTGCCAACCGGTGAGGACGGAGATGTCGTGGCTTTCGTCGGTCCCAACATCATGAACATGGAGCGAACCCACCAATTCCGACCTGCGGAATTCCGGTTCTGGGTGGCTCTTCACGAGATGACCCACCGCGCCCAGTTCCAGGGGATCCCCTGGCTTCGCGACTATTTCATGGGCCTGGTCTCCGAGCTCGTCGACCAATCGATCCCCGAGCCCGGGCGCATCAACCGGATGTTTGGGGAGATGGCGAGCAGGAGGGAAAGCGGAGCAGCCGTGCTCGATGAGCGAGGTCTCCTTGGTCTGTTCGCCACCCCGGAACAAAGCGCGGTCATCGACAAGGTTCAGGCGTTGATGTGTCTCCTCGAGGGCCACGGGCATGTGGTGATGGATCGTCTCGGACGCCAACACCTCAAATCCCAGGAGCGCATGAGTCGGGTGCTCAAGAACCGCAAACTGGACAAGCGTACTGCTGCCTTCTTCCGGATCACCGGTCTGGAGATGAAGCTCAACCAGTACAAGATGGGGGAGCAATTCGTCCAGGCGGTCGAGAAGGAGGCCGGCTGGGACACCCTGAACCTCGCCTTCCGGGGAGTAGGGAGTCTCCCCACCCTCGCGGAGATCGAGGGGCCGAAGCGATGGTTGCAACGCGTCGCCTGACGGGCCTCACCGACCGTCTCCAGTCACTCCTCGACCTGCGCCCCGGCAAACCTGTGGTTGCCCTATCCGGCGGCGCGGACTCCGCGGCGCTTGCATACCTGCTTTCGCGGGGTGTTCCCGAGGTGAGGGCGGTCCACATCAACCATTCGCTTCCGCATTCCGCTCGTCTCGAGGCGGCCGCCCGCGAGGTGGCCTCCACGCTCGACCTGGCCCTTGAGGTGGCCACTGTGAAGGTGCCGGATGGCGCCTCGCCGGAGGGACGGGCCCGCACGGTGAGGTACGCGGCGTTGGTCGAGGCATCCCGGCCCGGGGATGTGATCCTCACCGCTCACACACTCGACGACCAGGCCGAAACGGTGCTGCTCAACGTGTTGAGGGGTACAGGCTCCCGGGGCCTGACCGGGATCCCGATTTGGCGTCCACCCAACATCAACCGTCCCTTCCTGCGGGTCACCAGGTCCGAGACACGGGAGCTGGCACTACTCGCCGGTCTTCCGTTCTTCGACGACCCGATGAACCAGGAGATGGGTCTTGCTCGCAACGTCATCCGGCTTGGGGTATTGCCCGAGCTGCTGCGGTTCAACCCGCAGCTGATTGCGAGCCTCGCCCGAATGGCTGATGCGGTGAGACTCGACTCCGAAACGCTCGACCGAGAAGCGGAGACGGTCCCGATCGTGTTCGACGAGCACCGCGCCCAGGTTGCGTGCGGGGCGCTGACCACTGTTCCCCCCGCGGTCGCCAATCGAGTTCTCGCCCGCATGGTCGGGCGGTTTCGGGAGCATGCCAGCCTGGGTGCCGAAGAGATGGAGCGGGTGTGGCGAGTGGTGAGGGGCCAGGCGACGACTGAGGAGCTGATCGGTGGCCTCATCGTGCGCCGCAGCGGCCCCATGCTCCGGTTCGAGCATCTCGCTGGACCGCCACCGTCAGATGTGAAAGCTGCTCTGGGCCCCGGACGCCATCGTCTGGGGGACACGGTGTTCGACGTCGAGCTCGTCGACGAGGTGTGCCGGGTGGCGCCTCTGGGCACCTGGGATGCAATCTTTGCTCCCGACGCCAACCTGGTCGCCAGGATGGCCGACGGGAATGGCCTGGTAGTCGAGGCCGACGGGGAGCCGGCCTGGTTGCCGGGAGTGCGCCGGGCCCCGGTCGCATGGTACGAACCGGCGACTCGAGGCTACCTTTCCGTTTCCGCCAGAGAGGAATCCGAGTGGACATCAAGCCCCTGATCACCGCAGAGGACATCGACGCCAAGCTCGCCGAGATGGGCAAGCGCATCACCGAGGACTATTCCGGCGAAGACCTGCTTCTCGTTGGTGTGCTCCGTGGTGCATTCATGGTGATGGCCGATCTCGCTCGGCACATCGACCTCCCCGTCGAGTTCGATTTCATGGCGGTCTCGTCCTATGGGGCTTCGACCCAGACCTCGGGCGTGGTGCGGATCCTCAAGGATCTCGACGAGGAGATCGAGGGACGACATGTCCTGATCGTGGAAGACATCATCGACTCGGGCCTGACGTTGAACTACCTGATGAAGAGTCTCAACGTTCGCAAGCCGGCTTCGCTGGAGATAGCGACCCTCCTCCTGAAAGAGGGAATCCAACGGGTGCCGCTCGGTGTGAAATACGTCGGTTTCCCCATCGGTCCCGAGTTCGTGGTGGGTTACGGATTGGATTATGCGGGCAAGTACCGCAATCTCCCTTATGTCGGGGTGATGGGCGCCGAATGATTGGGGGTTCGACTATCCGGGTCGGTCCCGTAACATTGAGAGCTCAGCAGGTCCCATTCTGAAACTGAGGTTGTAGTGAACCGCACTCTTCGCACGTTGGTGGTCTACGGGGTGTCAATCATCCTTCTGGCCGTCCTCGCCTCGTGGTGGTTCGAGCAGGTTTCCGGGCCGGAGGAAGTTTCCCTTTCCGAGTTCCTGGAGCAGGTGGATGCCGGTGATTTCGCCGAAGTCCAGATCCTTGCTCGTTCCAACCAGGTCCAGGGCAGAACCGAAGCCGCCGCCGCCGACGACGAGGTATGGGACGTCGTGGCCAGTTATCCCGAAGGTTACGAAGGCGAGCTGACCTCGGAGATCCAGGCGTCGGGTGTCAACGTCGCCTCCGACCCCGAGCCCCCCGGATTCTGGGAACTCCTGATCGGCTTCCTGCCGTGGCTCTTCCTCCTCGGGTTCATGGTCTTCATCTTCATGCAGATGCAGGGCGGCGGGAACCGGGTGATGCAATTCGGCAAATCCCGCGCCAAATTGGTCGGCAAAGAACAGCCCAAAGTCACCTTCAACGACGTGGCCGGTCTCGAGGAAGCCAAGGAAGAGCTGGAAGAGATCAAGGACTTCCTGGCAAACCCCGATCCGTACCGTCAGATGGGGGCCAAGATCCCCAAGGGCGTGCTTCTGTTTGGCCCTCCCGGCACCGGCAAGACCCTGCTGGCCAGGGCGGTGGCAGGTGAGGCCGGCGTTCCTTTCCTCTCCATTTCGGGATCCGATTTCGTGGAGATGTTCGTGGGGGTTGGCGCCGCCCGGGTCAGGGATCTCTTCGAGCAGGCCAAGGCGAGCGCGCCGGCCATCGTGTTCATCGACGAGATCGACGCGGTCGGGCGACACCGTGGTGCCGGTTTGGGTGGTGGTCATGACGAACGAGAGCAGACCCTCAACCAGCTGTTGGTCGAGCTCGACGGTTTTGAGGGCAACACCGGGGTGATCGTCATGGCGGCAACCAACCGCCCCGACATCCTCGACCCGGCGCTTCTCCGGCCGGGACGCTTCGATCGCCAGATCGTGGTCGACGCTCCTGACATCGAAGGACGGAAGGCGATCCTCGAAGTCCATTCCAAGGGCAAGCCTCTGGCCAAGGAGATCCGCCTCGAGGTTCTGGCCCGGCGTACCCCAGGTTTCACCGGGGCCGACCTGGCCAACCTGATCAACGAGGCCGCTCTTCTCACTGCCCGCAGGCACAAGAAGGAGATCTCGATGTCGGAGCTGGAGGAGGCGATCGATCGGGTGATCGCCGGCCCCGAGCGCAAGACCAAGGTCATGACCGAAGAGGAGAGACGGCTGATCGCCTATCACGAAACGGGTCACGCCCTGGTCGGCTATGCGATGCCGAACTCCGATCCGGTGCACAAGGTCACCATCGTGGCCAGGGGCCGCTCCCTCGGACACACCCTGGCCCTTCCCACCCACGACAAGTACCTGGTTCGCCGGTCCGAACTAGTCGATCAACTGGCAATGCTGCTCGGCGGCCGCACCGCCGAAGAGATCATCTTCGCCGACCCCACCACCGGAGCCGCCAACGACATCGAGAAGGCAACTGCGATCGCCCGGAAAATGGTCATGGAGTACGGGATGAGCGACCTCTTGGGCCCGATGCAGTACGGAAAGCCCGGTGGTGAGGTGTTCTTGGGTCGCGACTACTCGCGTCAGCAGGACTACTCCGATGACGTGGCGGCCAAGGTCGACGAAGAGGTTCGCAAGCTCATCAACGCCGCCCATGAGGAAGCCAGGGAGGTTCTGGAGAGACATCGCGACTCGATGGAGCGCATGGTGAACCAACTTCTCGAAACCGAGACGGTGGGGCCCGACGACGTGGCAAAGTTGTTCGAAGATGTGCCGAAGTGGGAGCACTCCGCCGAAGGGGCGATGCGCATCAAGTACCCGGACAACCCGGTGATGCCTCAGCCTCGGGAGCAGATCGCCGCGGCCGAAGAAGTCACCCAAGAAGAGGAAGAGCCGGTCACCGAATCATTGCGCCTGAAGCGGAGCCTGCCACCCAAAGGCCGCCCTGCCGACGCCGGCGCCTAATCCCGATTCGGGCTGGTCGAGGGAATATGTGGCCCCGAGAGCCGATTCTCACCTGAGATGAATCAGATCGACCAGGGAAGAATCGAGAAGGCGGTCCGCGAGATCCTGGAAGCGCTCGGGGAGGACCCTGACCGGGAGGGACTGGTCGCCACCCCGGAACGGGTTGCCCGGTTCTACAGCGAGGTCTTCGAGGGTCTTCATCGCGACCCTGGTGAGGAGATCGACGCCTTCTTCGGGGAGGAGGGATACCAGGAGATCGTCATGGTTCGAGAGATCCCCTTCTACTCGATGTGTGAGCATCATCTCGTTCCGTTCCATGGCCAGGCGCATGTCGCCTACATGCCCAAGGGCAAGGTGACCGGTCTCTCCAAACTCGCGCGGTTGGTCGAGGGGTACGCCAGACGGCCACAGATGCAAGAGCGGCTCACGGCTCAGGTTGCCGACGCCATGACGGAACGATTGGATCCGCTGGGGGTGATGGTGGTGATCGAGGCCGAGCATCTTTGCATGTCGATGCGAGGCGTGCGGAAGCCAGGGGCGAAGACCGTGACCTCGGCGGTGCGAGGGATCATGCAATCCAACCCGGCAACCCGCGCCGAGGCGATGTCGCTCCTCTTCGGCACCGCCCGCTGATCTCATTTCGTTCGCCGTTTTCCGTTTTCCGTTTTACGTTTTGGGTGACAGAGGGACGCCGTTGACCGCGCATTGGAACCTAGGAACTCATGCTCTCGAAATATCGCGGGGCGTGATCATGGGCGTGGTCAACGTCACCCCGGATTCGTTCTCCGATGGTGGCGTTCATGCGGCCGCCGATGATGCGGTGAGCGCAGGCCTGACCATGGCGGCGGCTGGGGCCGCCATCGTCGATGTCGGCGGAGAGTCGACCCGCCCCGGCGCCCAACCGGTACTCGTCGATGACGAGCTGTCCCGTGTCATCCCGGTCGTGGAGCGGCTCGCCGATCAAGGTCTGCTGATTTCGATCGATACTTCCAAGCCGGTGGTTGCCCGAGCTGCAATCGGCGCCGGCGCCAGGATCCTCAACGATGTCACCGCCTGTTCGGCACCGGAAATGGCCGAGTTGGTGGTCGAAACCGGGGTCGGGGTGGTCCTCATGCATATGCAAGGGACACCACAGGACATGCAGCAGGATCCCCACTACGGCGATGTGGTGTCAGAGGTTTCCAGGTTTCTTGCTGAACGCGCCGCGCATCTGATCGACACAGGTGCCCTCCCCGGATCGATCGCCATCGACCCGGGAATCGGGTTCGGCAAGACGGTCACCCACAATCTGGAATTGCTGGCCGGTTTGGGCTCACTCGCCGGGCTCGGCTACCCCGTGGTGTTGGGAGCATCGCGCAAGTCGTTCCTCGGCCGAATCACCGGCATCGAGCGCCCAACGGACCGCGACGGGGTCTCCGCTGTGACCACGGCCCTCGGATACGAGCGTGGGGCCAGGGTATTCCGGGTTCACGATGTTTCCTCGTCACGGGCGGCGCTGCTGGTGGCCGCCACTATCGTGAACCCCGAGCTATGGCAAGAATGGTCGCCGGACTGAAACCACGCGGATTCACGTGGGTCATCACCGATCGTCTCGCCGTGTCCGAGCGGGTGGGAGGCTCTGGGTTCCAACATCGCCGGGTGAGACGGGAGGAGGAGATCACCTGGCTGGTCGAGGAGGCGGGGATCAACTCGGTGGTTTCCATGTTGCCCGGCAATCAGAACCTGCTGGCCTATCGCGAGGCCGGGATGGCCACCTACTCGGTCCCTGTGGCGCCTGACTTCGAGGCATCCGAGATTGAAGCGTTCTTCAGCACGCTGACCAGGGCCATGACCCGCAATCGCGCCAAGGTGCTGGTCCATCGCGAGACGATCGATGACACGGTGGGCGGTCTCCTGGGTGGCTACCTGGTGGTATCCGGCCTGGTCAAGGACCCGATCCTCGCCCTTGCCGTGATCCAGCAGATCCTGGGGCGAGCACTCGGCCCCGAGGGCCGGTCCTTGATCCCAGCCACCGTTGATTCGTGACCGATCGCATCGATCTCACCGGTATCCAAGTCAGGGCCCGGCACGGCGCCCTTCCCGAAGAGAAGGAAAAGGACCAGTTGTTCGTCGTCGATGTTGGGATCTTCATCGACACCGGACCGGCGGCCGCGTCGGATGACCTGATCGACACGGTCGACTACGCCGCCCTGACCCAGAGGATTCACGATGTGGTGGCAAGGCAAACCCACAATCTGATCGAGACGGTTGCCAACCATGTCGCCGGCTTGGCGATGAAAGACCCCAGGGTGGAGCGCGTGATCGTCACCATCCACAAGCCGCAGGCGCCAATGCCATTCGACTTCACCGACGTGTCTGTGACGGTCGATCGCGCCCGATGACCAGATATGCCGTCGCCCTCGGATCCAACCAGGGCGATCGTCTGGCCCATCTCCGTGCCGCGGTCGATGAGATCGGCCATCTCGGCCGGATCACCGGCATCTCAGGGCTCTACGAGACGGCCCCCATCGGCGGGCCCGATCAGGACCCGTATCTCAACGCCGTTGCGGTGGTCGTCTTCGGACTCGGCGCCGAGGCGTTGCTGGACGGCCTGGCGCGCATCGAGGAATCCCGGGGGCGGCTGCGATCCGAGAAATGGGGCCCGCGGACCCTGGACCTCGACATCGTCTCCAGTGATGAGCCGGTGCTCGACACGCCACGCCTCCAGGTGCCACATGCCAGGGTCCGCGAGCGGAGGTTCGTCCTCGAGCCCCTGGCCGAGATTTGGCCCGACGCCCCGGTTGGGGGCGATGAGACTGCGGCGGGAGCCCTGAAGCAGGTGCTCGATCAGGATGTCGCGCTTCTTCTCCGTCCATGGGAGGACCCCAGTCGTCCCAACCCCGGCATTTACTGGGTCGTGGCCCAGATGGTGTGGTTCGTCGCGATCGCGGTTGCGCTCATAGTCGATGGCTCGCTCTCCGATCCCGGCCTATCGAGTCTCGTCGGCTTCCTGCTCCTCGTCACCGGTGTTGGCCTGGTCCTGGTCGCCGCCGTAGCCCTGGGGAAGGCGCGGACCGCCCTCCCCGAGCCGGCACCGGGAGCTTCGATGGTTGAGGCCGGCCCTTATCGGTTGGCTCGACACCCGTTGTACGGGGGTCTCATCCTGTTTTTTCTCGGCGCTTCACTGGCATTGGGAAGCGCCACCGCCGCCGTGCTCAGTTTCGGACTGGTCGGGTTCTTCTGGTTGAAGTCGAGTTACGAGGAGCGGCGACTCCGCATCGCCTATCCGCAGTACTCGAGCTATCGGCGTCAGGTGAGGAGACGATTTCTCCCATTTTTGGTCTAACGGCCCTACCAGGCGGCCCGGGTGCCGTGCTAACTTCTCCCCATGGGATGTGGCCGCGGCCCCCCCGAGTTTCTCCAATCATCGACATGCGCCGTAGGAAAGGAGAGACGATCTAGATGGCAAAGCGGTCGCGAGTGCATCGCAAGGAAATCCCCGGATACCAGGAAACCAGGCCGTCGCGTGACGACCGCAGGCAGGAGCACCGCAAGGTGAGGCATCACACTCATCAGGTGCTTCACATGGTGGACGATCCGGATGAGGTAGCCGAGTTGCCTGAGGTTCGAGGCACCGGCCAGCATGAGATCCTCAACGAACCGCCCGAGCCCGGGAAGCGCCGCTTCCGAGTTTGGAAGACGAAGTTCTGGAAGAGACGCGACGACTATCAGACAATGCGGCTGGAGTTGGACTCGAACTGGCCCGTTATCACCTCGGAGCAACTCCGCGAGGAGCAGGCCTAAAGCCCATCGCAGGGCACCACTAGCCTTCCCGTGTGCCAGCCACGGGTGAGTCGATGCGTTTGATGATCGTCGGCCCGGGACGGGCCGGAGGGTCGATAGCGATCGCCGCCACCCGCGTCGGCCACGAGATCAGCGGCGTGATTTCTCGCTCGGGTGTAACCGGTTTCGGTCCCCTGATCCCTTCGAACGCCCCCCTACCCGAATCGGACCTGCTCTTGATCGCGGTTCGAGACGAGGCAATAGCCGAGGTGGCAGAAGAACTGGCTGACCGGGCGGCTGCGATAGCAGTTGCGGCTCATCTCTCGGGGTTCGTCCCGTTGACTGCGCTTCGTGCCCTGGCCGACGCCGGCTTGAGCACAGGTGCCTTCCATCCATTGCAGACGCTTCCCGACCCGGAGCGGGGGGCCGCCGCCCTGGCCGGCTCCTATGTCGGCATCGACGGCGACCCTTTCGCCCTCGACACGCTCACCCACCTGGCATCCTCACTCGGAATGGAGCCATTCCGCCTCGACGACACCATCCGGCCGGCTTATCACGCCGCCGCGGCTGCGGCGTCCAACTTCGTCGTGACCGCATTGGCCACCGCTGGCGACCTTTTCGACTCGGCCGGGGTGGACCCACGAGTGGCCCGGCCTCTGGTAGAGAGAGCGGTCGCCAACTTCTACGACCAAGGCTCGCTGGCGCTGACGGGGCCGATCGCCAGGGCAGACACCGACACGGTGATAGGCCACCTCGAGGCGGCTCGGACCGTCTCCGAAGACGTGGGACGGCAGTTTCGGCTCATGGCGGAGGCCACCGCAATCCGTGCCGGGCGAACCGACGAGATCGGTCGATGGACCTGACCACCACCTTTGCCGGGACCCGCGGGCTCTACACCGGGACTGTCGGGTTGCTCCCCACGCTGGGTTACTTCCACGAAGGGCATCTGAAGTTGATGGAGCTGCTGCGCGGGCAATGTGACACCCTGGTCGTTTCCGTGTTCGTCAACCCCACCCAGTTCAACGACTCCAGCGACTTCGACTCCTATCCCCGCGATTTCGAACGGGACACCGGATTGGCGAGCGAGCACGCCGTGGACATTCTCTTCTTTCCCGAACACGACGAGGTCTACCCGACAGGGTGGACCACAATCGTCGAGGTGGGGGGTGTCTCCCAAGAGATGGAGGGCCGTCATCGCGCCGGGCATTTCACAGGGGTGGCCACGGTGGTAGCCAAGCTTTTCGCCGGGTTGCAGCCCGACCTTGCGATGTTCGGTCGTAAGGACGCCCAACAGCTCGCCGTGCTCGAGGCCATGACCCGCGATCTGCGATTCCCCATCCAAATCATCCACGCCCCATTGATCAGGGAACCCGATGGCTTTGCTCTTTCGAGTCGGAATGTTCGTTTGGGACGGGTCGACCGGGAACGGGCGCTGGCGCTCAGCAGGGGCCTGTTCCAGGCGGCGGAGCAGATCGACGCCGGCGAGCGGCGGGCTGAGCGACTCGAGGCCACCGTGCGAAGGTCGGTCCGGGATCTGGAGATCGATTACGTGATGCTGGCCTCTCAGGACACGATGACCCGCATCGAGACCCTGGATCAGCCCGCAGTCCTGGCTGCCGCGGTGAAGGTGGGAGAGGTTCGCCTCATCGACAACATCGCCATCGATGTCGCCGAGGGGCGTTTTGTCCCCGACCGCGGGCTCATCCTCGATGAGGCGAGCCGTCTCGGTACCCTGCGCTGACCCCGAACCAACGAGCCCGATGAAAGACCACGTGGAGCAGGAAACCGACCCTCGGGTAACCGCCAGACGTGAGCGCCACGCGCTGATCATCGAATCGGGTGGCTATCCCGATCGGTTCGACCGAACCGACCTTGCTGCCGATCTGAGGGAGCGTTTTGCCGATCTAGAAGCGGGCACCCAGACCGGGACGAGGGTCGCGGTGGCGGGCAGACTCATGCTTCACCGCTCGTTCGGAAAACTTCAATTCGGGACCCTTCGCGACCGCAGTGGGTCGATCCAACTCCTCGTCGATCGGGGCGTGGACGGCGATGAGCTTGCCGATAGGTTCGAGATGGTCGATCTCGGGGACTGGGTCGGCGCGGGAGGTGTGGTCATGACCACCCGCAAGGGCGAGCTGACTGTCAGGATCGATGACCTCGTGATCCTTCAGAAGAGCCTGCGACCGCTTCCCGACAAATGGCATGGCCTCCAGGACCTCGAACAGAGGAGCCGACACCGCTATCTCGACCTGATGGTCAACGAGGAGGCGCGCCAGGTGGCGATGACCAGGACCCTGATCGTCTCAGAGTTGCGTCGCCAATTCGAGGAGCGGGGATTCGTGGAGGTGGAGACGCCGGTGTTGCTCGCCCAAGCGACCGGGGCCACCGCCCGGCCTTTCTCCACAGAGCACCGCGCACTCGGGATGACCATGTACCTCCGGATCGCGACCGAGCTCTATCTGAAGCGGCTGGTGGTCGGGGGCATGGAGCGGGTCTTTGAGATCGGGCGGATCTTTCGCAACGAGGGAATCGACTCCACGCACAACCCGGAGTTCACAATGCTCGAGGCCTACCAGGCGCTTTCCGACTATGGGGACATCCTGAAGATGGTCGAGGAGATCTTCGGTGCGGTCACCGAGCGCGCCACCGGCCAGACGATGATCACCTATCGGGGCCAGGGCCTCGACCTGACCCCCCCGTACCGCCAGGTGAGGATGACCGAGCTGATCTCAGAGACTCTCGGCGTGGACGTCGGCCTGGACACACCGATCGAGACTCTGCGCAGCCTTGCCTCCGATGTCGGGGTGGAGGTGGGTGAAGGGTGGTCCCCCGGACTGCTCGTTGCCGAGATCTACGAAGAAGCGGTCGAGGATCGGATCTGGCAGCCGACGTTTGTCACTCACCCCCCGATCGAGGTCTCACCCCTTGCCCGGAGGAACCGAGACGACCCCCGGCTCGCCGATCGTTTCGAGTTGGTGATCGCCGGGTCCGAGTACGCCAATGCCTTCAGCGAGTTGAACGACCCCGAGGATCAGCGGGCACGCTTCGAGGTGCAGGCCGCAGCGCGAGCCGCCGGAGAGGAGGACGCCCACCCTCTCGACGAGGACTATCTGCTGGCGCTCGAATACGGGCTGCCCCCGACGGGAGGGCTGGGAATCGGAGTGGACCGTCTGGTCATGCTGTTGACTGATCAGGCACATATTCGTGACGTGATCCTGTTCCCCACGCTCAGGCCGGAGGCCTAAGCCCGCACGCAATACGCAATACGCAATACGCAATACGGATTACGGATGACGGATTACGTCCGTGCCGTCTCCACCCGCTCCAGCAGGTAAGACCCCAGCGTCTCCAGGATTTGCCGAGGCTCCCTGTCCGGAAGCGGGGCCAGCGCCTTCGAGGCCAACTCCAGCCGGCGGCCGGCCTCTGCCAGCGAGGCGTCGATATGACCGCCGCTGCGGACGATCTCTATTACCTCGGCAACCACCTCGTCGGGGTAGGGGCGGATGCTCGCCAGCAATCGGCGCACCCTGGGGCCTTCGGGACCGGCCAGGGCCTCGAGGACAGGCATCGTGAACTTGCCTTCCCGAATATCGGAGCCGGCCGGCTTGCCGATCGTCTCCTCGTCGGCCACCAGGTCGAGGGCATCGTCTGCGATCTGGAACACGATTCCGACCTCCCATGCCCAATCCGAAAGCGCATCCACCACTTCGCCTTCGGCGTTGGCCGCCAGCGCCCCGAGCCGAGCCGATGTCCTGATCAGTGACGCCGTCTTGCCCGCAATCACCTGCTCGTATTCGGGGACGCCGTGGTCGAGATCGAAGTCGAGCTGCAATTCCCGCGTTTGGCCTTCCACCAAGTCGGCGTAGGTGGCGGCGAGGAGGCGCACCGACTCCTGACTCAGGTGGGTGGCTGCAACCTCCGAGGCCCGGGCCATCAGGAAGTCTCCGGCCAGGATGGCGATGGTGTTCGACCAATTGGCGTTGACCGATGTGGCCCCGCGTCGGGTGTCGGCCTCGTCGATGACGTCGTCGTGATAGAGAGAGCCGACATGGATCAACTCAACGGATACCCCCGCCTCCACGGGCCGGTGGTCGTTGTGACCGCCGAATTCGGCGGCCAGGAGGGCGAGCAGGGGGCGGAATCGCTTGCCACCGGCCATGAGCAGATGTTGGGCGATCTTGGTCAGGTAGGCATCGTCCGCGGTCGCCGCTTCCAGCAGACGCTCCTCGACGCGAGACAACGATGTCCAGATACGCGGGATATTTATGAGACTTTGGAGATCGTCCATTCCTGACGATGGTATTACCGAACACGAGCGCGGGAAACGGTCCAAGCGGGTCACGACCTGCGCGGTGGTAAAGTTGGATATGCCAGGCTTTGGAGTGAGAGGTGTTTGAGCGGTTCACAGATCGAGCGCGCCGGGTTGTCGTTCTAGCCCAAGAAGAAGCGCGTCATCTAAACCACAACTACATAGGCACCGAGCACATCCTGCTCGGCCTGCTCAACGAGGGCGAGGGCATCGCGGCCCAGGCTTTGGAGAGCCTCGACATCGACCTTGCATCGGTTCGCGACGAGGTCGTCAAGATCATCGGGCAGGGCCAGCAATCGCCATCCGGCCACATCCCGTTCACCCCGCGAGCCAAGAAAGTCCTCGAGTTGAGTCTGCGCGAGGCTCTGCAACTCGGCCACAACTACATAGGCACCGAGCACATCCTGCTCGGGTTGATCCGTGAGGGCGAAGGTGTAGCCGCCCAGGTGCTCCAGCAGTTGGGCGCCGAACTGCAAAAGGTCCGCCAGACCGTCATCCAACTCCTTTCCGGGCCCGGTGGGAGCGAGGAGCAGTCGGCGGAGCCGTCAGGATCCGGGGGTCGTGAGACTGCCGCCAGTGGGTCGACCGTGCTCGACCAGTTCGGTCGCAATCTCACCCAGATGGCGCGCGAGCGCAAGCTCGACCCGGTCATCGGGCGCACCCGCGAGATCGAGCGGGTCATGCAGATCCTCTCACGACGCACCAAGAACAACCCGGTTCTCATCGGAGAGCCCGGGGTCGGCAAGACGGCGATCGTCGAAGGCCTGGCCCAGCGAATCGTGGCCAAAGAAGTTCCCGAAAACCTCCAGGGGAAGAACCTGTACACCCTTGACCTGGGCGCCCTGGTCGCAGGATCTCGCTACCGCGGCGACTTCGAAGAGCGCCTCAAGAAGGTGTTGAAGGAGATCAAGAGCCGGGGGGACATCGTCCTCTTCATCGACGAGATCCATACCCTGGTCGGAGCAGGCGCCGCCGAAGGCGCCATTGACGCCGCTTCGATCCTCAAGCCCATGCTGGCCCGGGGCGAGTTGCAGACGGTTGGTGCCACCACTCTCGAGGAGTACCGGAAGTACCTCGAGAAGGATTCGGCCTTGGAGCGCAGGTTCCAGCCGGTCACGGTGGAGGAGCCCTCCGTCAGCGACACCATTCAGATCCTCCTCGGGCTCAAGGACCGTTATGAAGCCCATCACTCGGTCCGTTTCACCGATCAGGCGATTGTCAGCGCTGCCAACCTGGCCGATCGTTATCTGTCCGATCGCTTCCTTCCCGACAAGGCCATCGACCTCATCGACGAGGCCGGGAGCCGGACCCGGATACATCGCACCAGCGATGAGCCCGAGATCACGGCCATCGACGAGAAGCTCTCCAATGTGCGCCAGGACAAGCAGGATGCGGTGGCCCGGGAGAACTACGAAAGGGCAGCCAACTTGCGCGACGAAGAGCGAAGCCTGCTCAGCGCTCGAGCCGTGAAAGAAGCAGCCGACGCCGAGTCGGGATGGGTGATCGACGAGGAGGAGATCGCCGAGGTCCTGGCGCAGTGGACGGGGATCCCGGTGCATCGTCTCACCGAAGAGGAGACGGCGAGGCTGGTTCACATGGAGGACGAGCTCCACAAGCGCATCGTCGGACAACATGACGCGATCACGGCGGTGTCCAAGGCGATCCGTCGCACCCGTGCCGGGCTCAAAGATCCCCGCCGTCCCTCGGGCTCCTTCATCTTCCTCGGCCCTTCCGGGGTGGGCAAGACCGAGACCGCCAAGGCACTCGCCGAGTTCTTGTTTGGCAAGGAAGACGCTCTCATCCAGCTCGACATGTCCGAGTACATGGAGAAGCACACGGTCAGCCGTCTTGTCGGCTCCCCACCCGGATATGTCGGTTACGACGAGGGGGGGCAGCTGACGGAGGCGGTGCGTCGCAAGCCGTTCTCGGTGGTGCTCTTCGACGAGATCGAAAAGGCACACCCCGATGTCTTCAACACCCTGCTCCAGATCCTCGAAGAGGGCAGGTTGACCGACGCCCAGGGTCGTACGGTCGACTTCAAGAACACGGTGATCATCATGACCTCCAACCTGGGGACCCGGGAGCTCCACAAGAAGGCGGTCGGGTTCCACGTCGAGGACGAGGAAGTGTCCTACGAGTACATGAAGGGCCGGGTCACCGACGAGCTGAAAAAGCACTTCCGACCTGAGTTCATCAACCGGCTCGACGAGATCATCGTCTTCCACGAGCTGTCCATGGGTGAGCTCAAGCAGATAGTCGACCTGATGTTGCTGCGGGTCACGGATCAGCTCACCAGCCAGCACCTCGATTTGGTACTGACCGATGACGCCAAGGAGTTCCTGGGGACCCGGGGTTACGACCCCGAGCTGGGCGCTCGGCCGCTGCGCCGGGCCATCCAAAGACTGCTGGAGGACCCGCTGTCAGAGCGTGTCCTGCTCGGAGAGTTCAAAGCAGGGACCACCATCATGGTCTCGATCGACACCATCAACGATGAGCTCATGTTCGAAGCGGTGACCACGCCGAACACCCCACCAGTGGAGATGGCCGATCAGGACTGACCGCTAAAGCAGGCCGGTTTTCGGACCGATTATTGGGCTGGAAGCCCCAATAATCGTGCCCACAGCCTTCGTAATACTGTCGCTCCTTGCCGCGCTGGTCCCAGGTGCCTCTTCCGAGTACGTCCCCGCAGGCGAGGAGGCCTATTCCCTCGATCTCGAAGTCGATGGCTATGTGAACGGCGCCATGGATTCCGACCGCCTCATGACCTATCGCTATTGCACGCTCGAGCGGGACGCGGCATACATGTACGCCCTGATGCTCGAGGCCGCGGAATCAGACGGGATTCGGCTGCGCCCGATCGACTGCTATCGCTCCTACGGCAATCAGAAGGCCGCCTACAACAAACGTTGCCCGAAGACCGAGGTGGATGTCTATGCCGTGGACCCGATGAGCGGGGAAAGGGCGCCCGCAGGAACCAGGACGGTAAGGGTGTGCAGCGGCCCGCCGACGGCCCGTCCCGGCTACTCGAATCATGGTTGGGGACGTGCCGTCGACTTTGGCGATGGGTACGGGGTGCTTGGCTGCAACGACCACGCCCTGCGCTGGCTTCAAGGCAACGCCTACCGGTTTGGCTGGGTTCACCCGAGGTGGGCCTGGTGCGACATGGACACCCGTGAGCCGTGGCATTGGGAATGGGCGGGTGTCACCGATCCGACACTGGTGGGCTACTACCAGTTCAACGAGGAACTCATCCAGATCGTCCAGTGATCATCCGGCGGTGGCGGTTCGGCCCGGCATCCCGACCACCCCTCCGAGCAGGACTCCGATCACCGGTAGGGACAGCACGAGGCCGTTGAGCCCGTCCTGGTCGGCGATCCCGATGGCCGCCAGGAGCCCCAACCCGGCACAAATCGACACCACGGCGAGCACCGGCCGCCATGCCGGTGGCGAGGGCCGGGGATCGGGGGCGGGTCGCTCGAACCTCCCGAAGATGGCTATCAGCCCGATGGTGACCACCCCGAGGACCACAAACCAGAGGGGGCGGGTCAACCACCAGACAGAGTTGAGGGGTGCGATCCCCAAGCCGAGCCCCCCGACGGCGAGCGAGAGGCCAATGACGATCACCATGGCGGTCAGATGCCAGAGATAGAGGGTCATGATCTGGAGGTTGACCCCGACCACGAATTGCCACGGTTTGGGTCGGGCCAACCAGCGGCGCAACGGGCCCTCCATGACCAGGACCAACCCAACCTGGAACAAACCGAGAAGGGCGAGCGTCACTCGGGGCGGGTAGCTGTTGGTGACCTCCGCGGTGTCGAGGCCAACCATGGCCACGGGGTAGGGCCCGGCCCACACAAGCGACACGGTGGCCACCAATCCCAACATCATCAAACCCACCCTTTTCGGCATTCCATCGAGACGGCCGTCCAGCCAGGCGTAGCCCAGTTGGTGCACCGTCCCCCATACGAATATGTAGTTCAGGAAGCCCACCGGAATGAGACCCTCGGCGATCGACAAGAAATCGCATGTCCCGGCCATGGCCACTCCGATGACCACCGACCAAAGGCCGATCCGATCCCAGAGGGCAAGCAACGGAGGGGCGATGGTGACGATGACGACGTAGGCAGCGAGAAACCAGGTCGGCACCAGGGCCACCCGTGACGCCAGTTGCAGCACCTCCCAGTCGAGTCCCAGCCGAAGGGCGAGCCACCCGAAGGCCGTCCAAAACAGCAGGACCGGGATCACCGGGATCGCCAGCCGGCGAAGGCGGGCCCGTAGCCAGCCGCCATATCCTTCTCCGCGGCTCCGCGCCGACCGCCAGGAGAGGGCGTTGGCGTACCCGCCCACGAAAAAGAAGATGGGCATGACCTGGAGGACCCAGGTGAGGGGGTGGGTCCACCGGGCCAACTCGAGGAGGTGACCTGGAACCAGACGACCTTCCTCGGCGGTCACCGCCGCCATCAACCAATGCCCGAAGACGACCACCAGAATCGACCCGGCCCGCAGGGCGTCAACTACTCGATTTCTGTTCGCTGGTGTCTCGGCTGCGAGCCGGGCAACGGTGCCGACGAATCCCACGCTCGCATTCTCGCCCCAAGCCGCCCCCCGATGCTGGCATCATGTCCGAACCGTGAAGCGTCGGCGGTGAGCAGGCTGCGATCCCCCTATCGAACCCTCCTGATTGTGAGCGGCGCCTACGTGGCTGCCCAGATGCTGGCTGACATCGGCAGCCTCAGGATCGTTGTTGTGGCCGGATACGCCGTTGACGCCGGGACTCTGGTCTACCCATTCACCTTCACCTTGCGCGACCTGGTGCACAAGGTCGCGGGCAAGTCCGCGGCCCGCACCCTGATCTTCCTGGCGGCCGTGATCAACATGGTGATGGCCGGTTTCTTCTGGCTGACGGCGCGATTGCCACCCGATCCGGTCACCGGTCCCCAAATCGAGTTCGGCCAGGCGCTCTCACCGGTCTGGGGGATCGTGGTCGCTTCGATCATTGCCGAGGTGGTGGCGGAGTTGATCGACACCGCTGCCTACAGCCGCTGGGTGGCCCATTTCGAGGAGCGTCAGCAATGGGGGAGGGTGCTGGTCTCCAACGCCATCGCCATCCCGATCGATTCCGCCGTGTTCGTGGGTTTGGCGACGCTCTTCGGGGTGTTCCAACCCGAGGTGGCCTGGTCGATTCTCGGGGCGAATGTCATCTTCAAGGGCCTCGTGACGTTGGTGTCGATTCCCTGGATCTACTGGGTCAAGCCGACCCCGCTTCGCCTCGCCCTAGATGAATCCGACCACTAACCTCACAGCCGGGCAGGGATTCCCTGCCGCCAAACAAACATGGAGGAATGCTTAGTGAAACGCTTTATGCGGGTCTTCGCCGCACTGGCAGCACTGACTTTGGTCCTAGCGGCCTGTGCTGAGGATGCGGGTACCACCACCACGGCGGGGGTGGCCACAACCGCCGGTGAGGAGCCGACAACAACCGCAGCCGAGGCAACAACGACCATCGCTGGGGCCCCAGCAATCAAGACCTGTCTGGTTACCGACCTTGCCGGTGTCGACGATCGAAGCTTCAACGCCAGTGCCTGGCAAGGCGTGCAGGACGCCATGGCTGCAGGCTATGCCACGGAGGACTCGTTCTATCTCGAGTCGACCGATGCCACAGACTGGCAGCCAAACATCGACCAGATGGTGTCCCAGGATTGCCAGCACATCGTCACCGTGGGCTTTGCTCTCGGTGAAGTGACCGCTATTAACGCTCAGGCTTACCCAGACATCACCTGGACCATGATCGACAATGTCCTGACAGACGCGGATTTCGCCCCGTTGGCGCTGCCAAACGTGCGTGAGCTCGTCTACCAGACCGACCAGGCTGCATTTGCCGCCGGCTACCTGGCTGCAGGGGTGAGCAAGACCGGAGTCCTGTGCACCTACGGTGGAGCCAACTTCCCGACCGTGTCGATCTTCATGGATGGATTCACCCGTGGGGCCGCGCATTACAACGAAGTCAAGGGCACCGACGTCACGGTTCTCGGCTGGGACGTGGAAGCCGCTGACGGTTTGTTCACGGGGAGCTTCACCGACATGGATCTGGCGCGAAGCACAGCCGAGAGCCTCTTCCAAGAGAACTGCGACGTCATTATCCCGGTGGGCGGTGCCATCAATCTGCCGGCGGGTGACGCCATAACCGACCTGGGCCTCGATGCCGCCCTCGTCGGAGTCGACTCCGATGCGTACTTCGCGATGGACGAGCAGTACCAGCCATTGTGGCTGACGACGGTCCTGAAGGCGATCGCCCCGCTTGTTACGCAGTCCGTGCAGGAGCATCAAGCGGGCACATGGGCTCCTGGCGCTTTTGTCGGCAGCCTGGAGAATGATGCCGTTGGCCTGGCCGAGTTCCACGATTGGGATTCGGCTGTCTCGGACGAGCTGAAGGCCGAGGTCGAACAGCTCCTCCAGGACATCAAGGACGGAGTCATCAAGGCCGACTACACCCCGGTCGGGTACTAAGCCGACCGGGCTGATCGGATAGTCGAACAGTTGTAGTGGGACCCCCCTTGTGGGGGTCCCACTGCGTGTCCGGCGCGGTTCCCGCCACGGATCTATGGTGCGGTCCACGCCGGTGATCCGGGAGGGCTGTGGAACTCGAGCTGAAGGGAATCACAAAGCAGTTTGCGGGTGTGCTCGCCAACGACGACGTGGACCTTCGCGTCGCCGAAGGCGAGATAGTCGCCCTGCTCGGCGAGAACGGAGCGGGTAAGACCACTCTGATGAACATTCTCTACGGGCTCTACACGCCGACCTCAGGTCAGGTGCTCATCGACGGCGAACCGCTCGAGTTGCTTTCGCCGGCTGATGCCATCGCAGCCGGCATCGGCATGGTGCACCAGCATTTCATGCTCGTTCCGGTGTTCACAGTTGCCGAGAATATCGTGCTCGGCGATGAGCCCACCAAGAAGCTGGGCTGGCTGGACAAGAGCAGAGGACGCCGGGTCGTCAGAGAGATTTCCAGTCGCTACGGCCTCGATGTGGACCCGGACGCCCTCATCGAGGATCTCCCCGTGGGCGTCCAACAGCGAGTCGAGATCATCAAGGTGCTCAAGCGCGAAGCCCGGTTTGTCGTGTTCGACGAGCCCACATCTGTTCTGACGCCGACAGAGGTCGAGAGTTTCTTCGAGGTCGTCAGGAGTCTCAAGGCAGATGGGAAGGGCATCATCTTCATCAGTCACAAGCTCGGAGAGGCCCTGGAAATCGCTGACCGTATCGTGGTCATGCGCCGTGGCATGACCGTTGCCGAGTTGGATCCCGCTGAGACTGACGAAGAGCAGTGCGCTGAGCTGATGGTCGGCCGCCCGGTCGACCTGGTCGTGCACAAGGAGGAGGCGCGGCCAACCGACGTCGTGCTCTCGGTCGAGCATCTCGTTGTGCTCGATGATCGCAACCGACGGGCGGTGGATGACCTTTCGTTCGAGGTTCGAGCCGGGGAGATCGTCGGCATCGCCGGCGTTCAGGGCAACGGCCAAACCGAGTTGGTCCAGGCAATCACCGGGCTGCGATCCGCCCTTGGCGGCGTCGTGCGGCTGCGGGGCGAAGACGTCACCATCAAATCTCCTCGGGATATCCACAAGCGCGACGTTGCTCACGTGCCAGAGGATCGCCAGAAGAGCGGCCTCGTCCTCCAGTTCACCGTGACGGAGAACGTGATCATGGATACCTACTACGAGGCTCCGATATCCAATGGCATCCAGATGGACTGGGATGCCGCTCGGCAGCAGGCATTGCGACTCGTCGATGAGTACGACGTGCGCACTCCGAGCGTTGACACCTTGGTCTCCAAGCTGTCGGGTGGAAACCAGCAAAAGGTGATAGTGGCCCGGGAGTTCGACCGGGACGTGTCTCTGGTGATCGCTTCACAGCCAACTCGAGGGATCGACGTCGGTTCCATTGAGCACATCCACGGTCGCATTGTCGCAAAGCGTGACGACGGTGCCGCGGTTCTGATCGTGTCCTCTGAGTTGGATGAGGTCATGGCGCTCTCCGATCGGATCCTCGTGATGTTCGGGGGTCGGATCGCGGGTGAGTTCGACGGATCGGCAACAGCTACCGAGATCGGATTGGCCATGCTGGGCAGCCAGGGTGAGAGTGAGGCATCATGACCGACAGCGGTCCTCCTCCTGAGAGAAGGCCGAGCGACCCGTCGGCACGGAAGCGGGAGGCTCGAATCACCGGTGTCGGGACCTCGCTCAGAAGGGCTGTCGTCATTCCGGCCCTCGCCGTCCTCACAGCATTGATCATTGGTGGCGTGATCATAGCCTTGACCGACCTGGACACTCTCAGCGTCTGGGGATCTGATCCCATGGAAGCACTTCGCTTGACGTTGAGCGGTGTCGGCAACGCATACAAGGCACTCTTGATTGGTTCAGTCGGCTCGCCACGAGCGCTGACCGAGACCCTCTACGCCGCCACGCCACTGATACTCGCCGGCCTTGCAGTTGCTGTCGGATTCCAGGCCGGGCTCTTCAACATCGGTGTCAACGGTCAGATGCATATCGGCGGCATGGCCGCGCTGTGGGTGGGATTCAGCGTTGCTCTTCCCGGGATAATCCACATCCCCCTGGCGATAGTCGCGGCGATGATCGGTGGTGCCATCTGGGCTGGCATAGCCGGTTTACTGAAAGCGCGCACCGGGGCGCACGAGGTCATCACCACCATCATGCTCAACTTCATAGCCCTGTACTTGGTCGACTACGTGCTGACGACATCGGCGTTCCAGGCGCCAGGACGAAACGATCCTCTCTCCAAACCCATCAATCCCTCGGCGCAGTTCCCGACACTGGGGGATTTCCGGGTCAACATCGGCTTCTTGATCGCTCTGGCAGCGGTTGGCTTCGTGTGGTGGCTCCTGTATCGGTCCATTATCGGATTTCAGTTTCGAGCCGTCGGTTTCAACCCGGATGGGGGCCGCTACGCCGGTATGAATGTGGCCTGGGTATATGTCGGTGTGATGGCGATCTCGGGGGCGCTGGCCGGGGTCGCCGGGACGACTCAGGTTCTCGGCCTCGAGCCGTATCGCGGGATCTCGGGCTTTGCGGGGACGCTCGGATTTGACGCGATCGCATTGGCTTTGCTCGGGCGATCGCATCCGATTGGAGTTCTCTTTGCCGGTCTTCTCTTTGGCGCGCTTCGTGCGGGAGGCCGGGAGATGCAGGGGGCCGCGGGCATCCCGGTTGACCTGGTGCTCGTGCTCCAGGCTTTGGTCATCGTGTTCATTGCTGCGCCCGAGTTGGTGCGTGCGATCTACCGAATCAAAACGCCGGAAGAGGAAACCGGAGTCACAATCTCGACGGGGTGGGGCGGGTGACGTCTACCGCTGTGACCTCGGAGAAGTCAATCGACCGCCGGGCCACATCCGAGGAGCGGCGGGCCACAGTCATCGGGGTGGCACTAGTCATTCTCGCGGCATTCGTCTTCTGGGTGTTTGGTCTCGGCGTCGAATCCGGGGTCACTTCCTTGTTCAACCTGTCGCTGCCGGGCGAGCGGTTCCAGGATCTTGCGTGGGAGGTGAACTCCAGGTGGCTGGCGTTCCTCGTGTCCGCCATTCTCGCCTTTCTGGGTGGCTTCGTCCTGCGCAAGTCCCACCTCAAACGAACGAATCTGGCGCTAGCCATCGGTTTGGGTCTGCTCGCCTTGGCCTTTCTGACGTGGGCCGCAGCGGGTAACTCGTTCAGCCTCGTGGGAATGCTTCGTTCGACCGTCATCCTGTCGGTGGCGGTGACCCTCGGTGCTCTCACCGGACTGATGTGCGAGAGAGTTGCCGTCATCAACATCGCCATCGAAGGGCAGCTGCTCACGGCTGCATTCGTGGGCACGATCATGGGTTCGGCATGGGGGATCTGGGCTGGTCTGATCGGTGCCATGCTGACCGGGGCCATCCTCGGTGCGGTACTCGCGGTGCTGGCCATCAAGTTCCGTGTCGATCAGATCATCGCTGGGGTGGTCATCAACATCTTCGCTCTGGGTCTCACCTCTTTTCTGGCCCGGCGTGTCCTCTCCGAGGCGCAGGATCTGAACACGCCCGGCAGCTTCCCGTCACTCAAGATCCCAATCCTGGGCGACATCCCGGTGCTCGGGACGATGTTCTTCGACCACAGCATGTTCGTCTACGCCACGTTCATCTTGGCGATCGTGCTTCATCTCGGTTTCTTCTACACCCGTTGGGGCCTGCGCTCGCGCTCGGTCGGGGAACATCCCAAGGCCGCCGACACCGTCGGCATCAACGTTTACCGAACCCGTTATCGCAACGTGATTCTCGGTGGCGTCATCGCCGGGTTCGGCGGGGCGTTCCTGACCCTGTCTCAGGTTTCGCGGTTCGAGGAGAACCTCACCGCCGGCATTGGCTTCATCGGCCTCGCCGCGATGATCTTCGGGCGGTGGATGCCGTTGGGTGCGCTCGGAGCAGGTCTGGTGTTCGGATTCGCCCGCGCCCTGCAGCAAAAACTCGGCATCCTGGGAACCCCCATCCCATCGGAGTTCCTGTCGATGACGCCGTACATTGTCACCATCATCGTGGTGGCCGGAGTCGTCGGCCGCTCTCGCCCGCCCGCCGCCGACGGCAAGCCCTACATCAAGGAGTAGTGGCTGGTTTTCGGTACTTTTGGATCTAGCAGCCGAGCCGGATGGTGTTAGCCCTCCGGGGTGGAAGGGCGGCCGATCACCGTGATCTCCTGGATCGCCAGCTCCCGGAACACGTTGCCATCGGTGACCTCGGCGGTGTAGGCGCTCTCGATCGTGATCTCCACCCACGTGGTGTTGACGGCGGCAAAGGCGATCGACTGGTGGCCGGGGGTGTCCTCGAGCTGGGTGGGGACGGTGGTCAGGGCGTCTTGTGCGTTCATGACGATGCCATGGGCCCGGTAGTTCTGCTTGAACCGGGTCGGGTCCTCGAGGTTCGTCCATTCGATGCCGGTGACGGTCATCGGCTGGCGAAAGGTGAGCCGGATCACAATGCTCTCGCCTTCGGCGAGGTCCTCGTATGTGACCTGATACTCCGCGGGAGACCCCGAGATCAGGTTCTCACAGATGAAGGAACCGATGCCATCGGGGGTGCAGTCGACCGAAATAGGGTCGATGGGCGCGAGTTCCTGGACCGACGGTGACGTGGAGCTGGAGGCGGACTGGGTTGTCGATGTCGAGCTGCCATCGCCATTGAAGACATTGAAGAGAAGGGCGACGACGACCACCCCGAAGAGGAGAGCGCTGATCGCCAGGGCAGCCCTGACGCCCGCCGTCGCTTGGACCGCGGGGCGGGGAGCGGTCGGCAGCGGTCCCTGGCGCAATCTGGCCCCACACTCCTGGCAATGTCGGTTGGAGGTGGGGTTGGACGCTCCACACGAGGGGCAAGAGACGTTGCCCCCGCCCGAGGGTTTCCTCTCACGGCTTGGTCCCTCCCGGGGCGGGTTATCGAGGCTGAACTCCTCGTAGTTGCCGTCGGAGCTCACCGAGATGACTTTGTCCCGCCTCGCCGACGGCTCCGGCACCAGGGGGTCCAGGAACGAGCCGCATGACGGGCAGAACTGCTCGTCCGGCGGTACGGTCGCGCCGCACTGATCACATTCGCGTGAAGCCACGTCCCTCCTAGGACCGGTATTGTGCCACGGGCATGTTGGTGTGGGCGGTCAGAACCTACGAGCCCTGGACCGCGGCCTCGTTGCTGGCCGGCGTCCTTCTTGTGGTGTGTGTGGTGGCGGTGCTCATTGTGGCGGTCCTGCGTCGCAATCGGTAACCAGATACCGTGTCCCTAATGGCTTTTCGATGCGAGTCCTGCGGGCATGTGTCTCCGAAGTGGATGGGATTCTGCCCCCAATGCGGGGTGGCCGATCCCCTTGTCGAGGACCAGACGCGGGCAGCCGCAGCAGTGACTCCTGCCCGGACGGTGAGCCTGACCGAGGCAGCCGAGGGGCCATCGGAGAGGGAGCCCACGGGATGGCCCGAGGTCGACCGGGTCCTGGGTGGTGGGTTCGTGCCCGGGTCGGTTCTCCTGCTTGGCGGAGAGCCCGGCGTCGGCAAGTCGACCTTGCTTCTCCAGACCGCTGGAGCGGTGGCCCAGAGAGGGCTGGCGGTGGTGATCGCCAGTGCGGAGGAATCGGCACAACAGGTGGCGCTTCGTGCCCGGCGGCTCGGGATCGGCGACGAGATGATCTCCCTGGTGGCCGACGACGACGTTGATGCCCTGGTGGCGCTGGTGGAGCGCACCCGCCCCCGTCTGCTGGTCGTCGATTCGATCCAAGCGGTGTCGGTCCCCGAGATCCCTTCGGCAGCCGGGGGCCTGGCTCAGGTGAGAGAAAGCGCGAGCCGTTTGGTGAGGTTGGCCAAGACCACCGGGACTGCCGTGGTCCTGATCGGCCACGTGACCAAAGAGGGCGGTCTTGCCGGGCCCAAGCTCCTCGAGCACATGGTCGACGTCGTCCTCTACCTCGAGGGTGATCCCGACCGGGGGTTCCGGGTGCTGCGCAGCATCAAGAACCGATACGGGGCGACCCACGTCTCCGGCATGTTCGACATGCGCTCCGACGGGCTCCTCGAGCTGGACGACCCGTCAAAGGTGTTTCTCGAGGGGTGGCAGCCGGAGGTGCCGGGAACTGTCATCTATCCCGCAGTTGAGGGCCGGCGCTCGGTCCTGGTCGAGATCCAGGCGCTGGTGTCTCCGACCAATCAACCCCAGCCCCGCCGATCGATCAGGGGTCTCGACCCGACCCGTGTCAACCAGGTGCTCGCTGTGCTCCATAGACACGCCGGTATCTCCCTGTACGACCAAGAGGTCTTCGTCAATGTGGTCGGCGGTTGGCGTCTCGATGAGCCGGGATCGGACCTCCCGGTGGCGATCGCGGTTGCCTCGTCCGCCTTCAACAGCCCGCTCGGCAAACTCGCATCATGGGGCGAGATTGGGTTGGCAGGTGAAGTCAGGTCGATCCCCTTCGAGACGCGGCGGGTCGAGGAGCTCGATCGGATGGGCCTCGAACATCGGATAGCCCCGACGGGGGGAGAGTCGATGCGTCTCGGGGAGGCACTGCAGCGGGCCGGTTTGAACGGCCCCCCGTAATTGGGACCTGCCGGGGTCATATACGGACCTGTGGCTCCCAATTTCGGAGGGCTGGCCGGCTATCCAAACTGATAGCCTGCCGCTGTGGGTGACCCATCGATCAACGAGACCCTGGAGCGACTGGCGCCGGGGACCCCGATGCGCAGAGCGCTGGAGCGGATCATCCAGCAGGGCAAGGGAGGTTTGGTCGTTCTCGGGGACGGAGCTGCCGTTGACGCCGCAAGCTCCGGCGGTTTCAGCCTGAAGCGCACCAAATTCACACCGGCCCGTCTTGCCGAGCTTTCCAAGATGGATGGGGGGATCGTCCTCGACGACGACTGGGAGATCATCACGGCGGCTGCTGTTCATTTCGTCCCCGACGGCACGATCCCCACCGACGAAACCGGCGCCCGACACCGAACCGCCGAGCGTATGGCTGCCCAGACCGGCAAGCCGGTGGTGGCCGTGAGCGAGGGGCGGAGGGTGGCCACACTCTTTTACGGCGACCAGAAGATCGAGTTGGCAACCCCGACCGAGGTGACCGCTCACGTCAACCAGGAGTTGCAGAGCCTCGACAGGTTGCGCAGCCGTCTCAACGAGTCGGACATGCGTCTCACCCGTCTCGAGGTCACCGGGCTCGCAACCCACCGCTCGGCAGTAACCGTCCTGCAACGGGCCGAGCTCCTGACCCGGCTCGGCAAGATCGTAGAAGCGCGCGCCCTCACCCTCGGCGAAGACGGGCGGATCGTCGCCCTCCAGCTCAATGACCTGATGGCCGGAGTCGATTCCACGAAGAAGGCGATTCTTCAGGACTATCTCAGGCCGTTGCGGTCGAAAACCGTGACTCGTGCCCTCGAGCATCTCGAAGGCTTGACCGGGCCCGAGCTGGAGGACCCGAGTCTGGTCGGCTCCGAGTTGGACTTCCCCGATCTGGACGATCCCGCCCAACCGCGAGGGTTTCGGATTCTGTCCCAGGTGGGCAAGCTCCCCGATCCGGTTCGGGACGACATCATCAGACACTTCGGCTCTGTTTCCAGACTCCTCAACGCCACTGAGACGGCCCTCCTCGGAATCGAGGGGGTGGGTGAGACCAGGGCCGGTCAGCTCAGGGCATTCTTCGACCGCCTGCTCGACTCGGCCCACGAGTGGGAGCCCGGGCTGGATTGATTCCAGCCGCCGGTACTATCCGCTCCCGCATATGGCTCAAGCCGCATCTAAATACTCGGTAGGGGACAAGGTGGTTCACCCCCAGCATGGGGCCGCCACCATCCAGAAGAAGGTCAAACAGGAGTTCGCCGGCAAGAAGCAGGACTATTTCGTCCTCGACATCGCCACCGAGCAACTGACGGTGATGGTGCCCCTGGACAAGGTCGATGACCTGATCAGGCCGGTGATCTCGAAGACCAAGTCGAGAGACGTGCTCAAGTCGCTCAAGGGAGAGCCCGAGGAGGCCGGCGCCAACTGGAGCCGCTGGTACAAGGTGCTCAACGAGAAGATGACCTCCGGAGACATTTTTCAGGTCGCCGAGGTGGTGCGCGACCTCTCGTACGCCCAACAGACCAAGGGGATCAGCCCTGCTCTCAAGCGGATGCTCTCCAAGGCACGGCTCACCTTGAGCTCTGAGCTTGCCTTCAGCCTCGAGATCGACGAGGAAGAGGCGATCAAGAGACTGGACCGGGCTCTACCCACGGTCGAAACCGACGAGGAATGAGCCGGGAGGTGTCACCGGCCGCCTTCCGCGTCGGCTGGGGATTCGATGCCCACCGCCTCGACGGCGCTCCACCCCTCCTTATGGGCGGGGTCACCGTCTCTGAGGCAGTTGGCGTCTCGGCCACCTCCGATGGCGACGTCCTCGCCCATGCGGTGGCCGACGCCATCCTCGGGGCGTGCGCACTCGGCGACCTTGGTGTTCATTTCCCATCCGCTGACCCTGCTCTGGCGGGGGCCGACTCCATGCTGATCCTGGGACGGACCGTGGCTATGGCGAGAGAGTCCGGCTGGCAGGTCAGCCAGGTGGATGCGACGGTCATCCTCGATTCGGTGCGCATCGCTTCGTTCCGTGAGGAGATCCGGGCTGGCATGGCCGGGGCTCTCGGGGTGGCAGTCGACGCGGTCTCGGTCAAGGCCACGACCACCGATGGCCTCGGCTTCATCGGCAGGGGCGAGGGCATCGCCGTGGTGGCGGTGGTCACCGTGAGCGCCCTGCCGTAACATCTGGCGATGCTCCGGGTCCACAGCACGCTTCACCGCGCGGTTGTCCCCTTCGAGCCTCGTGACGAGGGCAAGGTCGCCATGTATGTCTGCGGGCCGACGGTGCAATCCGAGCCCCATGTCGGTCATGGGCGCTCGGCGGTGGCTTTCGATGTGATCCGGCGCTATCTCATCTGGCGCGGCTTCGAGGTGCTCTTCGTTCGCAACATCACCGATATCGAGGACAAGATCATCGCCGCCGCTATCGAGGCCGGGGAGAGCGTGGAGACCCTGGCCGAGAAGATGGCGAAGCGCTTCTCTGACGCCTACGCCGCATTGGGGGTGCTCGAACCCGACGTCGAGCCCAAGGCGACCGAGCACATCCCCGAGATCATTGCCCTGATCCAATCCCTGGTCGACCGCGGCCTGGCCTACGTGGCAGGTGGGGATGTCTACTTCTCGGTCCGGTCGTTGGAGGGCTACGGCAAGCTCTCGGGCCGGGATCCCGATGAGCTGCGCTCGGGATACCGAATCGAGGTCGACGAAGCGAAACGGGACCCGCTCGACTTTGCCTTGTGGAAGACGGCCAAACCGGGGGAGCCCTGGTGGGACTCGGCGTGGGGATCGGGCCGTCCCGGGTGGCACATCGAGTGCTCGGCGATGGCCCACAAGTACCTGGGTGAGGGATTCGACATCCACGGTGGTGGCACCGATCTCATCTTCCCCCATCACGAGAACGAGATCGCCCAGAGCGAAGGCGCAACCGGGACCACTTTCTCCCGTTATTGGCTGCACAACGGGATGGTCAACTTCGGTGGGGAGAAGATGGCCAAGTCCACCGGGAACCTGGTCGATCTGGCCACCATCACGGAGAGACGCGGGGGGCGGGGCCTGCGTCTTCTCTTTTTGCGCGCCAACTACCGATCACCCATCGACTACTCGGACGAGTTGCTGGACGAGGCGGATGACGCCCTCGATCGGCTGCAGCGTTTCCGGGATCGAGCCACCCCAGGAGAGCCTGACCCCGAGGCGTTGGGCCGGTTCCGGGAGGCGATGGATGACGATTTCGGGACTCCTCAGGCTGTCTCGTTGCTCTTCGACCTGGTCCGGGAGGGAAACCGCATCCTGGACGAGGGTGGGGATGCCACCTCGATCGCCGGTGCGGTGGCCGAGATGGTCGAGGTCTTCGGGTTGGACGATGCCAGCCCTTCTCCGGAAACAGCCTTCGACCTGGGTCACCTGGCCGAACGGTTCGGGATCAGTGGTGACGAAGACCGGATACTCGAGACGCTGGTGGCGATGCGCAACCGCGCCCGAGCCGAGAGGCGATTCGACGAGGCCGACGCGATTCGTGACGACCTGGACCGGGCGGGTGTGACCCTGGAGGACGGGCCGCATGGCACCAAGTGGGTTCGGAAATAGGGTCGAGGGCCTCCACGCAGTAGCAGCCGCGGCACAGGCGGGCCGGGTCTTGCGGCTCTGGGTCGAATCCCGGCGCCGGGGACGGGCCGACGTCGAGGCGTTGATCTCACTGGTCGGTGATGACCGGGTCTCGACGGTCGACGATGTCCGCTCCCAGGCCGAAACCGAGACTCCCCAGGGCCTGGTGGCCGAGTGCATGCCGATCATGCCGGTTCCGGTCGACGATTTTGTCGTGGCCGGGGCTTCGGTGATGGTTCTCGACCACGTCGAGGACCCCCACAACCTGGGAGCCATCGCCCGCAGCGCGTTGGCCTCGGGCATGACCGGGATGGTGGTTTCTTCGAGGAGGGCTGCCCCTTTGTCCGCGGTCGCCTTCAAATCGGCCGCCGGCGCCTTGGAACGGCTACCGGTGGCCATCGTGGGCTCTATCCCCGAGGCCCTGAGCCGGCTCAAGGATCAGGGGCTATGGGTGGTGGGTCTCGACTCGGGGGGATCGACGGAATTGTTCGGTTTGGAGCTCTTGACCGAGCCGGTGGCGGTCGTGGTAGGCGCCGAAGGCGCCGGGTTGACCCGGCTCACGACTGCGCGCTGCGACCTCATCGTCTCGGTGCCGATGGCTGACGAAACCGAGAGCCTCAATGCCTCGGTTACCGCTGCCCTGGCCGGGTTTGAGATAATGAGGGTCCGGCGCAGCGCGTCGGGACTGCCGGGTTAGCTCAGTCGGTAGAGCAGCTGTCTTGTAAACAGCAGGTCGTCGGTTCGACTCCGGCACCCGGCTCCAGTGCGTTTCATGCAGACGCCGCCTTCGGAACCTCGTTCCCTTCCTGGAGAAACAGGGTGGGAATGGTCAAGAGAGTCAACGTGAACAGCGGGTATGAAAGGCTCGTCGGCAGGACAGCCAGGAACAGCATGCCACCCCACCCCGCCAGCCGTGCCCGTCGATTCCTGAAGGGACTGGGTCCGTCGAAACTGAGGAGATAGGTGATACCACCGGCGGCACCAGCAGCCCCGGCGACGACGATCCAGGCCAGAGTCCAACCCGCGTAGGAATGCTCAACGAGGTTGGCGAGCACGACCCAGAGGCCCACGAGCGTGAAGATCAGGCCGACAAATCGACCAAAGGTCCGGGCCAATCGTCCGAGCATGTTCCTGAGTGTATGCGGGATCGGCCGCGCGCCGGGAAACCAAATCCTCAGCTATCTCCGGTCATAGAAATACGCTCAAACCAATGCTCAGCATGGAGGAGCGGGCGATCCTCGACTTCGAAGGCTCCTGGTGGCTGGAACCCGGCCCCAAGGATCAGGCCATCGAGTTCAGCCTCGGTCTGGCCGCGGCCGACTATTACGAGACACTGCTGGCACTGATCGACCGGCCGGAGGCGATGCGGCACGATCCGCTCATGGTGAAACGGGTGAGGTCTCTGCTCGAGCCCGCGCCCGACTCGGTCACAGGAGTCGGTGATGTCGGGTAAAGGCAAACACGCTTCGAAGTCGTCGGGTGCCTTCTATCGGGATCTGCTCATAATGATGGTCGGGATCCTCATGGTGGGTGCCGCCGTGTTCCTGCTTCTCTTCATATGGGCCGGAGACCCGGTAACCAATGCTGGTGAAACCACGACCACCATGAGCCCGGTCACCACTGGTGTCGAGGCATCCACCACCACCGCTCCGGCCACGACCACTACGACGCAGACCTCAACGACCCCGGCGACGGTGCCTCTTCGCCCTCCGGGTGAGGTCCGGGTCATGGTGTTCAACTCCATCACCTTGTCGGGGGCGGCAGGCCGTTTCACCCAAGAACTAGCCGACGCCGGATACCTGGCCCTGCCCGCCGACGACTTGGACCCGGAGTACGACCCATCCCGGATCTGGTACCGGGATGGTTTCTCGGCGGAGGCCAACGTTCTGCTCGCCCTGTTGCCCGGGGCCATGGTCGAGCCTCTGCCCGATCCCGACATGGCCCCCGGGGCCGATCTCGTTGTCGTTCTCGGCGTCGGTTACGAAGAATGACCCACACCGCCTCGGGCTCGAGCCCGGGCGTTCCAAGAGCATGGCTGCTTTCCATAGCCGTTCTTCTCGGGATCGTCCTCTTTGTCGCCCTTGGCTGGCTGAGCCGTTCGGTGGTCATCGACTTCGTCGCCTGGTGGCCGGTGTGGCTATTCATCGGAGGTCTCACCTTGCTGGCCAGGCGGCGTCGGTGGGGCCAGGTTCGGATCGCCGCCCTGGTCCCGCTGCTCGCCCTGGCGGCCCTCGGCATCTTTCTTGTCTGTCACCTCCTGGGATGGGATGCCATGCCCTCGGCTTCGGCCTCCCTGGTGGGCCCAGGGTCCGATTCGGTGAGCACTGCGGCCATTTCGGCGCGCATCGAGGAAAGACTGGAAGTGGGCCTCGGACAGTCCGGATTCCTGTACGCCGTTGCCCCGATTCGGACCGGCGGTGACACAGGTCTCCCCGAAGCGGTAGAGCGTGCCCAAGGGGCGTCGATGGCGGTGGTTCTCGAACCGGTGGCGGAGCCGGGGTGGTACACCTTCTCAGGATGGAGCCTGGAATTGGACCCGTCTCCAGCATGGGCCCTCTCGTTGGGTGGTGTGTTGTCGGCGGACCTCACGCCGCTGCGGATCACCGAGCTGCAGCTGGAGGGTGAGGGATCGGTTCGCCTCGGCAACCCGATGGCGGAGACACCCGTCTCGCTGTCCGGAGCCTTCGAGATCGAAGTCCCAAGCGGCTCGGCAGTCCGCGTCGTGGGATCAGCTGACGTCCCCGAGGGCTGGACAGAGACTTCTGACGGCTGGGAGTCCCCTTCCGGAGCCGGGGGTTGGGTGGTCTCGGTCACGGAAGGGTCGACCCTGGCCATAACCGAGGGCTAGTTACACTTCGTGGGTGGTGCCCTCTGAGCGGTTGAAACGGCTAGCCCTCATCGTCTGGACCGCGGTCGGAGCACTGGCACTGGGTTACGCCTTCCTGTTCATCGCCGGCGCGGTACGAGTTATCTGGCTTCCCATTGCCTTCGCGGCAGGTTTGGTGTTCCTGCTCGAGCCGATGGTTCGCATGTTCCAGCGACTGCGAATGCCGAGAATTCTGGCGACCATCGTCGCCTTTCTCGTCGTCGTCGCCTTGATCCTTGCGGTGGTCGCCCTGATCCTTCCGACCATCAGGCTTCAAGCTGAGGAGTTGGGCCAGCAGCTGCCGGATCTGTATCTGTCCGGTATCGACTGGGCTCGTGAGGCGGGAGCGAAGCTGGGGGTGAATGTCGACGAGCTTCTCAGCCAGCAGGCGATCGAGGACTGGCTCAACGACCCGGCCAACCAGGACACGGTTCAGAACCTTCTCCTCGGTTTCGGCGCCGGAGCGGGTCAAGTGATTCGGGGCGTGACCGAGGCCTTCGCGGTGCTGGTGTTGGCGCCGGTGCTGGCGATCTACATCCTGATCGACCTGGAGCGGTTCAAGGCAAACTCCCTGGGGATGACTCCGCCTCGCTTCCGCGAGGAGACGGCGTTCGTGGCGGGGGAGGTGAGCACCGCCATGGGCTCGTTCGTCCGGGGCCAGTTGTTGGTGGCATTGATCGTTGGTGTCGCCTCCAGCTTCGGGATGTGGCTCATCGACCTCCCCTTCTGGTTGATCATTGGGATCATTGCCGGGTTTCTCAATCTCATCCCCTTCTTCGGACCGGTGGTGGGTGGTGCGCTGGCGGTGATCGTGGCGTTGCTCAATGGGGATGTCACCCAGGCGATCTGGGCGGTGGTCATCTTCGTGGTGATCCAGCAGGTGGACAACCATGTGATCACCCCGCTCGTGCAACGGGCCCGGGTCAATCTCTCACCCTTGATCATCATCCTTGCCCTGATCATCGGTGGCTCGGTGGCCGGTCTGCTGGGGGTCTTGGTGGCGGTGCCTTTGACCGCGGCGATCAGGATCATCGTCGGTCACCTGTGGAGGACGAGGGTGCTCGGCGAGACCTGGGGGGAGGCGAGCCGGCACATGATCGAGTACACCGAGCCCCCGGAGCGGATTGCGGGGATCAGACGCCGCCAATCGGATCAGACGCGACTCTTCGACACCCAGGAGATGCAGGTCATCAACGAGGAGCTGGCCGACGAGTCGGCCAGGGATTCGTAGGTTCCGCTCTACCCGACCCCGCTCGACGCCGTCGGGTAGATTGCCCCGATTGTGGCGTGGCGAAATCGACTAGCTCCAGATCGCGCTACGTCACGACGCCATAGGCTCAAGACCGGTCTGCTCTTCCTGCTCGTTGCCGCTTCCGCCTTCTGGCTGCTTCCCTCTGTCGGCATGGCCCAGGAAGGTGAGCAAGGAGTAAGGGTGCGGATCCTCGCCGATGACTCTGCAACGGAGGAGCGAGAACCGGTGGAGGGGGTCGGAGTCACCTTCCTCGACGCCGAGGGCGCCGAGTTGGGGGTCGGGACCAGCGATGCCGAGGGGATTGCTGAAATCGCAGTGGCGGCTGGTATCTACACCGTGGAGATCGATGCGGCAACGATTCCCGAAGGGCTGAGCCTGGCCAGTCCGGACGAGATCAGTCGGGAGGCAAACGTCCAGGCCGGCCGTTACGCGACAGTCATTTTCCAGCTCGTCGTAGTGGGTGAGGGTGGCGGAGAAGTGACCGGCACCGACATCACTCTTCGCCGGGTGCTCCAGCTCTCGGCCGATGGGATCAAGCTCGGCCTCTTCCTGGCGATGGCCGCAATCGGGTTATCCCTCATCTACGGCACGACCGGTCTGGTCAACTTCGCCCACGCCGAGCTCGTCACCTGGGGGATGTTGGTCGCCTACTTCTTCAACGTGCTCGGCCTATCGTCGCTGTTCGGCTTCACGGCGGGCTGGCCATGGATCCTCAACGGGCCTGTGGACCTGATCAGCGCGGCCCTGATGGCGGTGGTCCTAGGCGGCCTGCTGGGCTGGGCGGCAGATGCGGGTGTATTCGCCCGACTCCGTCGTCGGGGCACTGGCCTCATCGCCCAGATGGTCATAACAATCGGCCTCTCCATCCTGATCCGTTACATATACCTCTATCTGTTCGGTGGCACCGGGCGCTATTTCCGGAGCTACGCCGGTCAACAGGCGATCACCCTTGGCCCGGTAGCAGTCACTTCCAAGGACATCATCGCCATGGTGGTGGCCCTTGCCTCCCTGATTGGTGTTGGGCTGACACTTCAGATGACGCGGGCGGGACGAGCGATGCGAGCGGTGTCCGATGACCGCGATCTGGCGGAGTCGTCGGGGATCGACGTGCAACGGGTGATTCGCTGGGTGTGGGTCTCGGGCGCGGCCCTGGCGGCGCTCGGTGGGGTGTTGCTCGGGCAGTCGGACGTGATCAGGTGGGACGTTGGATCTCAGATCCTGCTCCTGCTGTTCGCCGGGGTGATTCTCGGCGGTCTGGGCACGGCTTATGGCGCCTTGGTCGGTGGCCTGTTGGTCGGGCTTGGAATACAACTCTCCACACTGTTCGTTGCTTCAGAGTTGCGCAGCATCGGCGCTCTGCTGCTGATGGTGGTGATTCTCCTGATCAGGCCACAGGGGATCATGGGGAGAAAGGAGCGCATCGGGTGAACTTGGGGTCCGTCTTCGAGCAGACCATTTCCCAGATGTTTGGGGTCAACGCCATGGTGTTCGCCATGGCGGTGATCGGGCTCAATGTGCACTTCGGGTACACCGGTCTTCTCAACTTCGGGCAGATCGGCTTCGTCGCGATGGGCGGATACGGACTCGGCATGTCGATCACTATTTTTGGCTGGAACCCCTGGCTGGGCCTCCTGGTAGGTCTCCTCTACGCGCTGCTTTTTGCCCTCCTGCTGGGTATCCCCACGTTGCGTCTCCGTGGTGACTATCTCGCCATCGTCACCATCGCCGCCTCCGAAGTGCTCAGAATCCTGGTCCGGTCCACCACGGTAGCCGAGTGGACCGGCGGCAACACCGGCCTCACCGGGTTCGCCGATGCGTTCTACGAGCTCAACCCGTTCACCGAGCGGGTCTATGAATTCGGGCCTTTCTTCTACACCGGGCCCAACCTGTTCATCCTCACCATCGGCTGGCCCCTGGTGCTGCTGGTCACTTTGTTGGTTTGGCAATTGATGCGAAGCCCGTGGGGAAGGGTGGTCAAGGCGATCCGTGAGGACGAGGATGCGGCCCGCGCCCTTGGAAAGAACGCTTATTGGTACAAGATGCAGGCGCTGATGCTCGGTGGTGTCATCGGCGGCCTGGCCGGGATCCTGCTAGCCATTGCCAACTCGACCGTTCAGCCGGATTACTTCGTGCCGGTACAGACCTTCTTCATGTGGACAGCCTTGATACTGGGAGGAGTGGGGAGAGTCTGGTCACCAATTGTGGGATCGATGCTGTTCTGGGGCCTTTTGACCGTCAGTGACGGTGTGCTCCGCTCCTTCGAAAGCGAGGGATGGATCCCGCGGTGGCTGATGAGCGCCGCCCAGGTCGGGCAGATTCGCTTCATGCTGGTCGGCGTTGTTCTGGCTCTCCTCATGGTGTACCGGCCCCAGGGCCTATTCGGAAGCAGAGAGGAGATGATGCTCGATGCCCGCTGACATCGCCGGCAGCCCTCTGGCTGGTGTTCCCCACGAGCCAGGTGTCGACAAGCCAGACCCCATCCTGGCTGTGCAGGGAATGAGCAAGTCCTTTGGCGGTCTGCTCGCCGTGGATGTCGACAAGGTGTCGGTTCAGCGAGGCCTGATCACTGCCCTGATCGGGCCCAACGGGGCCGGGAAGACCACTTTCTTCAACCTGCTCACAGGATTCGACGAGGTCGACTCGGGCACGGCGACATTTGATGGGCGGGACGTCAGCGGCATGTCCCCGTTCCGGTTGGCCAACATGGGGATGGTGCGCACCTTTCAACTCACCAAATCCCTCACCAGGCTGAGCGTGATAGAAAACATGAAGCTGGGCGCCAGGGATCAGAGGGGGGAGTCCTTCCTACCAGCCTTCATTCCCTTCTTTTGGCGGGACCAGGAGGAAGACATCGAAGACAGGGCGGAAGCACTGCTCGAACGCTTCCAACTGTCCCACATGCGTGATGAGTACGCCGGCACCCTCTCCGGGGGCCAGCGAAAGCTGCTCGAGATGGCCCGGGCACTGATGGCCGAGCCCAGGCTGGTCATGCTCGATGAGCCCATGGCGGGGGTGAACCCTGCCCTCACGCAGTCATTGCTGGAGCACGTCAAGGGCCTTCGGACCCAAGGGATCACAGTTGTCTTCGTCGAGCACAATATGGATGTGGTGCGCGACATCTCAGACTGGGTGGTGGTCATGTCGGAAGGCAGGGTCATCTTCGAAGGCCCGCCTGATGTCATCAGCCAGGATCCGGCGGTCATCGATGCCTACCTTGGGGCCCATCATGACGCGCCCTTGACCGAGGAGCAGGAAGAAAAGCAGATAGCCAGTGCGGAGGCAGAACTGGCCGAGAGCGAAGGCGAAAACACGTGACCAACGGCCCATTGATCCAGATCGACAACGTGGTGGCCGGGTATGTCCCCGAAGTGGACATCCTTCGCGGCGTGGACCTGGTGCTGGGACAGGGAGAGCTGGTGGGCATCATCGGTCCCAACGGGGCCGGCAAGTCGACGATGCTCAAGGCCCTGTTCGGCCTGATCCCGGTCAGGGAAGGGAGCGTCACGCTGGACGGTGAGGACATCACCAACCTCAAGGCGCACCAGCTGGTGTCGCGGGGGGTTGGCTATGTCCCCCAGGTCAACAACGTCTTTCCCAGCCTCAGCGTCGAGGAGAACCTGCAGATGGGGATCTTCCTCCAACCGAAGAGATTCGACGAAAGGCTGGCCTTCATCTCCGAGCTCTTCCCTCGATTGGCAGAACGGCTGAAGCAACGTGCCGGCTCCCTCTCGGGCGGCGAGCGACAGATGCTGGCCATGAGCAGGGCGCTGATGATGGACCCCAAGGTGCTGCTCCTGGACGAGCCATCGGCGGGGCTTTCCCCCACTCTCCAGGATCAGGTGTTCATCCGCGCCCGCCAAATCAACAGGGCAGGGGTGAGCATCATCATGGTGGAGCAGAATGCGCGTCGCTGTCTCCAGATTTGTGACCGCGGTTACGTCCTCGACCAGGGTCGCAATGCCTACACCGACGGCGGTTCTGCGCTGCTGCGTGACCCGAAGGTGATCGAGCTCTACCTAGGCACCCTGGCCAAGGTCGAGTGAGGCGCGGCCGGCGCCGGTCGGCGTCCCGGGCCCGAAGAACACCCGGTCGGCCGCTTGATGGGCGACGGCGGCAGCCGAGACCGCTCCCGAGGCCGTGAAGAACCGCCCCGAAACGACTACTTGCTCGTTAACGGGGACTGCTCCAAATCGTTGGAGATGAGTGAACGAAAGCCAGTGCCCGGTGACGCGCAAACCGTTGATCAAGCCCGCCGCGGCGAGCGGTAACGAGCCTGTCGAAACGGCCAGGCAGATGGTGGGAGGCTGCGCCAGCCGTCTGATGTCCTCCAGGGCACGCCGGTCCCGTGCCAGCTCGAGCGATCCGAACCCCCCGGGGAGGAGCAGCACGGTCGGTGGTGATTCGATCTCGGCGAGTGTGACATCGGCATGAAACGACATCGGCGGATCGTGCCCGGGCACCGGTCCTCGCTCCCGCCCCGCCCAGATCACCTCCGGGGCCAGCCGCTCGTGGAGGACCTCGAGTGGTGTCATGACCTCTTTGGTGGCTACCCCCCCGGGCAGGACGACTACCAGACGCATCACGAAAGGCTACCAACCGAAGAAGTGGCCGGCCCATGTGGGCCGGCCATCATTCTCTGCGATTGGGCTTGTCTATTACTGCAGAACGGCGAACAGGTACTCGTCGAGGGCGGGGTCCGGCCCGGAGCACGGTGGCTCCTGATCGACCCATCCCTCACCACACGCGTCCAGCGGACCGAGGGTGATGATCTGATAGCTCGCCGCGGCCGGCTCACCGGCATCGACGAACTCGTAATGACCACCGATACCGTCGTAGTCGATGTCCGTGGTGCCGCCGCGGATCAACTCGGCACATTCGGCGAAGCTGGTACAGCTATCGCCGCCGCGTGTCACGTCGTTGATCTGAGCCGCGATCTCGATCGGATCCAGGGTGCCGGCCACCTCTGCGGCCAGGGCAACGATGATCACTGCGTCGTAGGCCTCTGCGCCATAGGCGAAGACCCCGGCGAGGTCGCCGATCTGCTCCGTGGCGTTGAGGCGGTCGGTGAAGTCGGTGATGCTGGCCAGGTCGACCGACGGCGTGGTGCCTTTCATCCCGTCCAGGACGGAAGTGTCGGCCATCACGCTGTGGAGGCCAGTGATGTTGCCATCCACGCCCCACACCGCCTTTCCGGAGGCCGGGCCAATACCTCGCGCATGCAAGGTTTCGAGGATGAGTGTCCCCTCCTCGAAGCTGATCACCACGATCGCCTCGGGGTCTGCCTGCACCAACTGGTCGACCTCGGCGTCGAAGGTGGTCACCCCTTCCGCCGGGTAGGCGATGAAGTTGGTGATCTCGCCACCAAGTGACAGGTACACGTCCTGGAACCGCTCGGCCAGACCCTGACCATACGGATCCTGGCGGTAGATCACACCGGCGCTCAGGCTGTCTTCCGCCACCAACTCCGCCAGAACCTGACCCTGCAGGAAGTCGGAGGGGGCGGTGCGGAAATAGAGCCCGTTGTCGTCATAGGTGGTCAGTAGGGCAGAGGTGTTGGCCGGCGAGAACTGGATGACCCCGGCTCCCGTGATCTTGTCGATCACGGTAAACGTCACCCCTGAAGAAGCCGCACCGATAATGGCATGCACACCGGCAGCCAGATGGCTGTCTGCCGTCGCGTTGGCGATGTCGGTCGAGGTGTCACCCGAGTCACCGGGAATGAACTCCACGTCTGCGCCAAGCACGCCCCCGGCGGCGTTGATGTCATCGATTGCGAGGTACACCCCGGCTTCCTCCGGCGGGTCCAAGAATGCCAGCGATCCGGTCTGGGGCAACAACCCTCCGATGATCAAGTGATCTCCGGCCGCCCCGCCGCCAGTCGTCGTCGACGCGGCAGGAGCTTCCGTGGTGGTGGCTGCAGCAGCGCTGGTCGTGGTGCCTTCGCCTGCATCATCGCCACAGGCGGCGAGGATCAGCGCAAGAACGGCCAGAACCCCGAGAAGCTTGAGGCCTCTCTTTGTTTTCATGTGTTTCCTTCCTCCATAGCTGAGGGCGGCGCGACTAATAGCCGGGCCGTCGTGGTGACTCTATACCCCAAATTCACTTCCGGCACCTGAGCCGCACGTTTTCGACCCTATCGGCGTACCGTTGCGACGTGGTTCAAGCAGCGAGAATGGCGCCATTTCGGAATTCGCCGAGACACTGACCTGACGATGGCCAGCTTTCACCTCCTCACGGCCGGTTACGTTGGCGATCGGGTTGCCTCCACCGTGTCGCTGGTCGTTTCCGGAGATTTCCTGGTGATCATCGACCCAGGCATGGTGGCTTCTCGCTCGGTGATCCTCGACCCAATCGATCGGCTCGGATACCGACCCGAGGACATCACCGACGTGATCATCTCGCACCACCACCCGGATCACACGATCAACATCGCCCTCTTCCCCAACGCCCGGGTTCATGACTATTGGGCCATCTATCACGGGGATTCCTGGGTCTCGCGTGCCGCCGAGGGATTCGAGGTCGCTCCCGAGGTGTCACTGTGGGAGACGCCGGGACACTCCGCCGAGGACATCACAACCATCGTCCGAACCGGAGGTGAAACCGTGGCCTTCACCCATCTCTGGTGGCATCGAGCCGTCCCCTACGACGATCCGCTGGGCACCCATCCCGATGAGCTCCACATCGGCCGCGAGAGGGTGCTGGAGACGGCGACGCTGATCGTCCCCGGCCACGGCGAGGCGTTCGTTCCTGACGACTCCACGTCCCGTTAGCCTCCGAGAATGGCCGGTGCCAGACCGATCGAGGAGCTCGCATCCACGGATTCGTACCTGGCTCGCGCCGAGGGCCGCGTCCTCGAGGTCGTCGATGGCGGCCTGTTCCTGGATCGGACGGTGTTTTATGCGAGGGGCGGAGGGCAGCCCGGAGACGTGGGGTCGATCCGCTGGGACGGTGGAGAGGTGGAGGTGATCGACACCATCCGGCGTGAGGGAAAGCCGTTTCACATGGTGGCCGCTGATGCGGAACCGCCTGATCCGGGAACCTCCGTGGAAGGCGTCATCGACTGGGAGCGCCGCTATCTGACGATGAAGACCCATACCGCCCTCCATGCCCTGTCCGGGGTGATCTTTCGAGACTTTGGGGCCAAGGTGACCGGGGGAAACATGGACCCGGGAGCGGCCCGGATGGACTTCGAGCTCGATGGCATCTCAGTCGAGTTCGGCCAAGCTGTGGAGCGAAAGCTGAACGACGAGTTGACCAGGGGGTATCCGACTGAGGTCATCTTCATGGCTCGCGCCGAGGCGTTACGCGACCCTGATCTGATCCGGACCAAGGTGAACCTGATCCCGGACTGGGTCGAGGAGATCCGGGTCATCGACATCGTTGGCCTCGACCGTCAGGCGGACGGTGGAACCCATGTCGCCTCTACCCTCGAGGTGGGCCGGGTGAGGGTGGTCAAGACCGAGTCGAAGGGCAAGGCCAACAAGAGGATGCGCATCGAACTCGGTCACTAGCGTCAATGTCCAGCAAGCCAGGAAAGGCACACAATGAGCGTCATCGTCGGGTATCTGTCGTCGGAACGGGGGCAGAAGGCCCTTGAGGTGGGAATCAAGGAGGCCAAGCTCCGGAACACCGGTCTCATCGTGGTGCACTCGCTCTACGGCGCCGGGAAGGACGACGACGAGGACGTGATCAAGAGTGACCGCGAGCTCATTGATCTCGAGGACAGGCTGAAGAGCGAGGGAATCGAGTTCTCGGTCCACAACTACGTTCGCGGTAACGCGCCGGTCCAGGACATCATCCAGGCCGCCCAGGAATTCGACGGTGAGCTGATCGTCATCGGCCTCCGCCAGCGGACGGCGGCAGGGAAGTTCCTTCTCGGTTCGAACGCCCACGACATCCTCATGGACGCCCCCTGCCCCGTTCTCACAGTACGGGTCAGTTGAGCAGAGGCGAGCTGCTGTTCTCAGCTGGTGTCGAGCGGCCGGTGTTCCGCGCCCCGGCTGATACCGATTACGGATAACGGACAACGGACCAAATGATCGATTTTGTCCTCGGCCTCCTCCTCGCCGGGCTGCTGGTGAGGGGCTGGGCCCATGGATTCGTCCGTGAGGCCCTGGATCTGGTGGGGCTGATCCTCGGGGTCTGGGTCGCCTTCCGCCTGAGCGGACCGCTGGGGGAGTTCCTCACCGATCGATTCGGGGTGGCCCCCGAGGTTGCGACGGTGGGGGCGGGAATCGTCCTCTTCGTTCTCCTCGGGGTGGCGATGGGCGTGGCCGCCCGATACCTCTCCAAGGTGATGAACCTTCCCGGGTTGACCACCGTGAATCGGGCCGGTGGCGCCGTGGTTGCCCTGGGTTGGGGGGTGGTGATCGTTCTGGTGCTCGTCAATGTCGCCGGAGTGCTACCCCTGTCCCCGGGCTGGGGTCAGGCGGTCGAGGACTCGGCTGTGGCCCAGGCAATTGCCGGGCCGGATGCTTTGCCACAACAGGCGTTCGAATCGATCGGCTCCGACCAGGTCCTGGCGTCGCTGTCTGCTATTCAGTCGGTTCTGGGGTCGAGCCGGGCCGTTCCCGAAGGGAATGAGGTCATCACCATCCCTGGGGCCCCATCCGATGAGATCAGACAGGTCCGCGACGAGGCCGGCGAGATCCTGGTTTGGATCAATGAGCACCGGGCCGGCCAGGGTCTCGGTGCTCTCATTTCGAGCGAGGTGTTCACGGAGGTGGCGGAGGCTCGGGCCGCAAGCATGTACACCACCGGGAGACTTTCCAGAGAAACCCCACCGGGGGGAAGTGTCGTCGACGACCTGGCCGCAGCCGGTGTCCGGCCTGCCCTGGCGGGCGAGAACCTCGCCCTGGCCAGCAGCGCCCGTGCCGCCTTCGACGGCATGCTCGAATCGCCGTCTGGGGCCGGCCAGTTCAACGTTCCCGGCTACGACCGGGCTGGAGTGGCGATCGTCGACGGCCCCACCGGGCGCCTTGTAGTAGTGGTACTGGGGGGTTGAATACCCCCCGTTCCTGAGGTAGGACGTCACGCATCCGTGACGTCATGCATTGGGAATAAGTGATCACACGGTGGTAGGGGTGGGCTCGGGGGCAAGCCGGGCCCTGGCGATGGCGACGAACCCGACTCCCGCCAGGACCAGGGCGGCGCCCACCAACTGGACGGTGGAGGGACGCTCGTCGAACACCAACGACGCCCAGATCATGGTCAGCACCGGCTGCACCAGGATGATGGTTGCGGTCTCCACCGCGGGGAGACGGGGCAGGGCGTATCCGATCGCCAGCCAGCCGACGACCTGGGCCCCCAGCGCCAGTGCGATCAGCCATCCATGGGCGGGCCAGGTCGGGGCGAATTCGATTCCTCCGGTGACGGTGCTCAGGATCAGCACCATCACCACCCCACCTGCCGTCGCCTCCATGAGCGGTCCGGCGGGCGGAGCCTGAATCTTGTTGGAGGCTCGAAAGACCAGGATGAAGCCGGCGTAGAACATGGCCGCGACCAAGGCGAGCAAGGTGCCGAGCAAGGGGTTGGACCCATAGGCGTCGCTACGTCCCAGCCCGCTGACCATGGCCACTCCGATCAAGACCACCGGGATGGCGATGATGATCCGTCGGCTGGGCCGCTCACCCAGGATCATCCAGGCCCCGACCGCGACGAACACCACCTGGGAGTTGGCGATGAGGGTGGCCAGCCCGGCGCCGATGTGCCCTATGGAAGTGTGCCAGACCACCATGTCGACACCGAGCAGGATCCCCGACGCCAAGGCGAGAAGACGCATCTTCCGGCTGCGTCGGTCCCGGTGCCGGACGGTCAGCCAGATCACTATCAGCACCGGGAGGGCATATGCCACCCGGAAGAAGGCTCCTGTGATGGGATCGACTCCGGAAAGACCGAAGAGGATCGCCGAGAAGGAGATGGCCAAGGCGCCGGCCAGCGCGGAGAACGAGGTCACGGGAGAGGGGTCAGTTCCGGCTCGACCCGGGAGTTCCCCGCAGCAGGGCGGTTCACGCGGTGTGCGCGTCCAGATCGCGTAATTCGACGAAGGAGTCTTGGATCGCCTGGAGGAATTGGTCGGAGTCAGGCAGGGTGTCGTAGTCGGCTTGGATCCCCCAGTGCAGCCTGCCGTTATAGGAGAAAAGGGCGATGCCTAGACCGTGTTGGGCCCACAACGGGACCATGGGGTAGTTGGCCAGCATCTCGGACTCCAGCAGGTACATGGGGAATTGGGGTCCCGGGATATTGGTGACCGTCATGTTGAACGGTCGCACCCTGGAGCCGACCACCCGATTGGCCAGGGAGAGCAAGGTGATCGGTGTGCCCGAGCTGATCTCGACCAGGGTGGCCGCTCCCAGCGCCTGGTTGCTCTTCTTGAGATTCTGGGTTCGCTCCTTGATCAGCCGGTAGCGGGCGAAGGGGTCGGCCTCGTCGATGGGGAGGTCGATCAGCCACATCGCTACCTGGTTGCCAAGGGCCCCCCTCTGGTCGGCGCGCCGCGTCGAGACCGGGTTCATCACCCGGAAGGCGGCTTCGGAGACGTCGTAGCCACGGGCCCCGATGAGGAATTGGCGCACCGCGCCGGCGGCAATGCCCAGGACCACGTCGTTGAGCGACCCACCCAGCTTGTTCTTGACCGATTTCAGGTCCTCGAGAGGCAGATCGGTCCAGTCGAATCTGCGGTTGGGCCCGATGTCGGGATTCAAGGGGGTCCGATCCGAGGCTGTGAGCCAGCCGGAGCGAAGCGAGGAAAGGGCGGCCGCCGTCTTGTCCATGGTCCGGTCGGCCAGGTCCTTCCCATCGCGAACTGCTTCCGAGAGATTCGTCAACCTGTCGATCAGCCGCCTCGTGGCCCGGGCTGCCTCTGAAACGGCGAGTTGGCTCGGCGTGGGGGCGGGTCGCGGCGTCCACGTCGGCGCCTCTTCGATGTCCGACGTGGGGATCACGTTGAGGAGGATGGTGGTCAGGTCGACACCGGAGAGGCCATCGATCATGCAGTGGTGGATCTTGGCGATGATCGCGAACCGGTCTTCGTCCAATCCTTCGACGACCCACAGCTCCCACAGCGGTTTGTTGCGATCCAGCGCGGTGGACACGATTCGCCCCGCCAGCGCCTTGAGTTGGCGGTCGGTGCCGGGTCGGGGGAGCGAGGTGTGGCGTACGTGGTACTCGAAGGCGAACTCGGCATCGTCCACCCAAACCGGGTGACGGTTGTAGGGCACCCACTCCAGTCGCTGGCGATAGCGGGGGATGTATTGGAGCTTGGAGAGGATGTGCGCCTTGATCCGGTCGAAATCGATCCCGCCGTCCACTCCTTTGAGTGGGGCCGCGTCGAACAGCGCCACCCCCGCCACGTGCATGTGGCTGCTGCGAGTCTCGAGCGCCAGGAAGGAGGCGTCGAGGTAGGTGAGCGGCTCGTAGTGGAATTCACTCATCGGATTCGGAGAAACCTAGCCAGTATCGTCGCCGCCTCATGAGCCGTGAGTGCCACATCCTTCGCGTCTTCACCCGGGAAGGGGTGGGGGGCAACCATCTGGGTGTGGTCACGGATCCGACCGGCTTGACCACAGAGACCATGCAGGCCGTCGCCACCGACCTCGGGTTTTCGGAGACCATCTTCTGCGACCTTGCCGGCGATGTCCCTTCGGCTCGGATCTTCACCCCCGGCACCGAGCTTCCCTTCGCGGGTCATCCGTTGGTCGGGCTTGGTTGGCTCCTCGGCGACATGCTCACTGATCCGGTCGACCGAATCCGCTACCAGGTCGGCGAGGCCCGGGTCAGCTTCGAAGGGGGGGTGACCTGGATCCAAGCTTCAGGCGATCAGCCGGTGGAGGTGGTTGATCCCCCTCCCTTGGGCGGGGAGGTGGCGGTTTCGGTATCGATGCCGATTCCCTACCTGGTGATCAGGTTCCCTTCCCCGAGCCAGGTCGCCGGGTTGGTGCCACCGCCGATCTCCATGGGGGAGGTGTTGGCCTGGGCCTGGGAGGATCCGGGTCGCGTCGTCAAAGCCCGTTTCTTCGCCGGCGAGGTGGGTGTCCCCGAGGATCCGGCGACCGGGAGTGCCGCGGTCGCTCTGGCGGCGTACCTACGAACCACCGGTCAGACCGAAGGCCGTCTGGTCATTCATCAGGGCGACGAGATCGGTCGTCCGTCAACGATCCAACTGAGATGGGACGAGGTCTTTTCGTCCATCGGCGGCACCGTGGTCCGCGACGAGGTTCGAGTGCTCGACATCTAGTCGAGCGGCCCTCAGACGGCGGCCTGCCAGACGATCTCGCCGTTGGTGTCGAGCGCTTCGGTTGGTCGCAAACTAATCGCGGTGGCGACTTTCCCCGAGACCGCAGCAATAAGGGCACTGCGGCTCTACCGCCCAGCCCCAGCGGTCGCGACGATGGCGATGCGGACGGTCGACTGACAGCCCGCAGAAAGAGAGGTGAGCGCTATGCAGTGGGATCTCGGACTCCAAGGATTGGGGCTCCTCATCCTCATGTCGCTCGGCTTCGGCGTGGTCGCCCAACTTGTGATGGGGAAAGCAACGACCCGCTGGCTGTGGATCATCGCCTCGGCCGCGTACTTCATCGGCGCCTTGTTCACAAGCGAGGTCTGGTTCGGGTCGGCGACGCAGGAAGAACTGCAGCCGAACATCGACGGTCTGTCATTCGACGAGGCGCTGCTGATCGGCCTGGTTGCGGGAATCGTGAGTGTTCTCGTCACCTGGTACGTGACGCGGACAACCCGGCGCGATTCGACCGCCACAGAGGAGTCGCCCGAAACCAAGAACATTGCGAGCTCATCGCCGCGATAGAGCACCGATCCTTGACCCTGCGATGCCGACGTGAGTGAGGCTCTCACCAGGCAGGAGCTCGAGGCGGCACACTGTTGGGAAGAGGTCGATCGGGTGCCGCGGCAACCCGGTCTCGATCTTGCATACATCGGGAGCCTCGTCGCCCTGGACGCGGCGTTCGTGCTCGATCTCGGCGATGGGACGAAGGGGATCATCAGCCTCGACACCAAGTACCACGAGCGGATCAAGCCGATTCGACTTCCCCGGTATCTGGAGGTCACCGAGAAGTCGGGCGTCTTCGGGCCACAGGTGATCGACGCGGTCAACGGGACCGATCTCCTTGTGATGTGGCTCGAGCACCTGCTGTTGTTCTCGATGCTCCAGCACGTGAACGGCGATTGGAGCTGGGGTCGTTACGTCGTCGTCCACCCCGCCGGCAATCTGAGCATCGCCGAGGGGTGCGCCCGGTACCGGGACCTACTCGTGGACCAGTCGGCGTTCTCCTCGATTACCCTCGAAGACCTCCTCGACGCCGGCGTTCTCCCGGCGCAGACGGCCGCAGCCTTGCTCGGGCGGTACATCCTCAACTGAGCTCTTCGGATCTGTCGCCCAGTGCCACCGCCACCTCGTGGTAAGCGCCCTCGGCAAGACTCGAACTTGCGACACCCGGTTTAGGAAACCGGTGCTCTATCCCCTGAGCTACGAGGGCGGGATGGGTTGGAAACGCGGTTGAAATACCGGTTGGGACCACGTTCTGGCGACAGGGTAGGCGTTGCGGGGGTTGGATCTCTAAGGCTGCCGGGCGAACGCCGAGATGAGTCTCGGCAATGCCGCGGTGACGTCGTCGACGATTCCGTAATGGGCGAATCGGAAGATGGCGGCGTCTGAGTCGCGATTGATTGCCAGGATGGTTCGGGACGCTCTCATTCCGACGACGTGCTGGAGCGCGCCGGAGATCCCACAGGCGACGTAGAGCCTGGGTCGCACCGTCGTTCCAGTCTGCCCCACCTGGAGGGAGCGCGGTGCCAGTCCCGCCTCGACGGCGGCTCTCGTGGCTGCGACTCGACCCTCCAGATGGGCGGCGAGCTCATCGATGAGGTGCCAGTTCGAAGCATCGCATCCAGCCCCACCGGCCACGACGACCTCGGCTTCGCGGAGACCGACGTCGGTCCGCTGCAGACTGCGTTCCAATACCTCGACGGCGAAGTCTCCCGACTCGAATGGCATCGTGAGAGCCTGTTTGCGCAGGGCTCGGCCTTGATGGGTCACAGGGAACACACCCGGCCGAACCGTGGCCATCTGGGGACGGGTTTCCGGACACAGACAGGTGGCGAGGACACCTCCGGCCATGGCGGGACGAACTTGATGCAGCAGGCTCGGATACGTAGTCCCCCGGTGCTGCCAGTCGGCGATGTAGAGGTCGGTGCAGTCGGCGGCGATCCCAGTGTCGAGCATGGCGGCCACCCGCGGAGCCAGGTCCCGTCCCGTCGTTGTTGCGCCGAGCAGGATGATCTCGGGATACCGTTCCGCGGCGGCTACTGCCAGGATCCGGGCCTCAGGCAGCCCCCGATAGCTGGCCAGTCGATCATCTTCCGCCACCAACACGAGGTCGGCGCCGAAACGGGCTGCTTCTTCGGCCGCATGGTCCAGGTCGGAACCGATCAGGAGTGCGGCGACACCTCCTCCGAGATGAGACGCCAGCCCGACCGCCTGGGATAGAAGCTCCGCCGACACTTGAGCAAGCAGGCCGTCCTGTGTCTCGGCAACCACCCACACCTTGGGTTCTTCTACCCCCGCATGCTCCTCCGCGGGCTCGGCGGCGTCGACCACCGGAGGCGGCTCATAAACCGGAGCCGGCAAGGCGAGAGAACGGAGTTCGGCAACCAGCTCGTCGTAGGTGAACTGGTCATCGACGAAACGACAGTCCGTCTTAGGCATCGGCACAAGCTCCATATGGGCCACCTTGGTGGGTGAGGCGCTCAGCCCGACCGTGCCGCCATCCAAACCAAGGTCGGCGGCGCCGAGCACCGTGATCTCCGCCTTGGCCGCCCGTTGCCGCCCGGGGAATGTCGGGTAACGGGGGAGGAAACCGGTTTCGGCCACCGTGGCGAGGGCGGGTAACGGCAGCGATAGGAGCTCGTATCCGCCCTCGATGATGCGACGAGCGAAGAGCCTCCCGTCTTCGATTCTAAGGTCCTCGCAGCCGGTGGCTTGAGGGATCCCGAGCCGCTGGGCGACCTGAGGTCCAACATGGCCGGTCTCGCCGTCGAGAGCAGTGATTCCGCACAGCACCAGGTCGGCTCCACCGAGATGGCGGATGGCTGCTGTCAGGGCGTTTGCTGTTGCCCAGGTATCGGAGCCGGCGAAGAGACGGTCGGTGAGCAGAATCCCACGATGGGCCCCATGCGCAATCGCCTCGCGCAGGGTCGACTCCGCCCGGCTCGGACCCATCGAGACCGCCCAAACCTCGTCGGCCATTTGCAGGGCAGCTTCCAGCGCATGCAGATCGGCCGGGTTGGTGATGGCGGCGGCGGAGCTGCGGTCAATGGTCCCGTCGGGCCGCGTGGCGACAGAGCCGACCCGTACATCCGGCACCTGTTTGACGAGAACGATCGCCCGCATCCCGCACCTGAATCCAGTCAGTCTTTAGGAAGGGCCCTCGCATTTGCAGCGGGGAACAGTGCACTCGGTTTGACGGTGCTCCTTGAGGGGATGCCCACACCCGTTGCAACGATCCGTTTTGGGTTTGTAATCGCCGCGCTTGGGTTTGGGGACTGCCTTTATCAACGAGAACGCTCTTTGGCCAGGTTCACCGTGAGCTGGCGCCCATCGACGTCCTTGCCATTCAAGGCTTCGATCGCCTTCTGGGCGGCATCCGCCGAGTCCATCTCGACGAAGCCAAACCCGCGGGAACGGCCGGTGTCACGATCGGTCACCACCTGGGCCTTGCTTACCGTGCCGTGCACGGCGAAGAGGTTCTCGAGGTCTGACGAGTCCGTGTTGAACGTCAGGTTCCCGACATAGATGTTGGTTGCCATGTGCTGCTCCTTCTTGGAAGCTCGAACCGTCTGATTGCCAAACGCCCCACAGGTCACCTTGCGAGCGCCTCGTTCTGGGGAGCGGGGTCTGGCATGGGGCCTGCGGCGTCTTCACCCGACGGAACGACAGGAGCGAAGAAAGGGCGCAGCACGCATCAGGCGTGCGCTGTGGCCATCAGTGTAGTGGTTCGAGGGCTGCAAACCCGATCCGGCTCACCCATCGCAGGGAATCCCACCCCTGCGGCACTACATTCACAGTCATGGATGAAGAACGCATCGCCCTGTTCGTCGACTTCGAGAACCTGGCGATCGGGGCCCGCGAGGCCCTGAACGGTATGGAGTTCGACTTTGAGCCCATCGCCAACGCCCTCGCCGAGCGGGGCCGGGTGGTCGCCCGGCGGGCTTATGCCGACTGGTCGATGTTCGCCGACGCTCGCCAGAAGATGACCCGCAGCCACGTCGAGCTGATCGAGATCCCGCAGCGGATGGGTGTCTCCCGCAAGAACGCGGCCGACATCAAGATGGCGGTCGACGCCATCGAGTTGGCCTTCGAGCGGGACTACGTAACCACCTTCGTCATCTGCACCGGCGATTCCGATTTCACACCCCTGGTGCACAAATTGCGTGAGCTCAACAAAAAGGTGATCGGGGTCGGGGTCAAGGCCTCGACTTCGGCGATGCTGCCCCCCGCCTGTGACGAGTTCCTCTTCTATGAGAACCTGGAAGGTGTCGAGCCGAAGCGAGCAGAGGGAGCGCGCCCCGAGCCCGAGGAGATCCCGGACACCGGCACCGCCGAGCTCGAATCTCTGATCACCACCACCCTGGCCGGCCTGCAGCGCTCGGTCGGCGGGGAGGTGCTCGCCTCGTCGTTGAAGAGAGCCCTGCTCCGCAAGGATTCGACCTTCAGCGAAGCCGATTACGGGTTCCGGGCTTTCGGCGAGATGTTGCGCCACCTCGAGGCGCAGGGTGTCATCGAGATGTCGGAGGGCCCGGGCCGGGGCGACCCGGTTGTCCAATTCCCCTCAACCGGCACCAGCGAACAAGCCGGCTTCGAGCTGTTGGCCGATGTGGTCCGAAAGCTCGCATCGAAGAATGGCCCCGTCGTCCTCTCCGGTCTCAAGGACCAGCTGCGCAAACAGGATCCGACGTTTTCGGAGAAGAAGTTCGGTTACGGAGGATTCCTTCAGTTCTGCAAGGCAGCGGCCACCAAGGGCCTCATCGAACTGACCTGGGATGACAGCGCGGGCGACTATCGAGTCGCTGCTAGATGACCCGAACCGCCGAGGTGGTGGTCGTCGGGGCGGGAATCATCGGCGCTTCGATCGCCTTTCAACTAGCCCGTCACGGGGTCGGGAATGTCATTGCCCTCGACAAGGGCCGGGGACCATCCGAAGGCTCCACCGGAGCCTCCTCTTCGATTGTCAGGTGTCGCTACACCCACCCCGAAGTGGTGCGTCTCGCCTATCACGGTCAGGAGTCCTACGGGAACTGGCTGGAGTTCACCGGACTTGCCGAAACCCGCTCCGGGCTGCAGCGAATCGGTGTCCTCTGGATGATGGGCGCGCCCGCCGGCAAGGTGAAGGCCGACGCCGCCAAGCTCGTTTTCGAGGGTGTCGAGGCCCGTGCGATCGGGCCCGACCAGGTCACCGACTTGTTCCCGGCGCTCTCTCCATGCGCAGCTCCCTACGATCTGGATGACGAGGGCGACCACGTGTGCGTGCCCGGTGACGCCTTCCTCTTCGAGCCAGGTGGCGGGTATGCCGACCCGGTGGGCGCCAATCAGGACCTGATCGAGGCGGCTGGCGACCGTGGGGTCGCGGTGGAGTTCAATTCTCGGGTCACCGCCGTGCTCAGGGACCAGGGCCGGGTGACCGGCGTTCGAGTGGCCGACGGGTCGGAGATCTCGGCGGGTCTGGTCATCAACGCGGCCGGGCCCTGGTGCAACCAGTTGAACCGGATGGCGCAGGTGCACCTTCGCTGGACTTTGACCCCGACCCGGATCCAAACCGTGTATCGAACCTGGCCCCCGGACCTGGGGCCACTCCCGGTGGCGGCCGACAGCTCGACGGGTATCTATTTCCGACCCCAGTCGGGCGGTCAACAGGTGCTCATCGGCTCGGTGCTCGCCGAGGACGAGGAAGAGATCGTCGAAGACCCCGACGAGTTCAAACGGGTGCCCGATGCCGAATTCAGCGAGATGAAGCTGGCGGCCTTCCAGCATCGGGTCCCGGCACTGGCCGCCCGGGGCCAGGTCTCTGGGGTGGCCGGGCTCTACACCATCAACCGGGAGGACGTCCACCCGGTGGTGGGGCCCTCGGGGGTGGACGGGTTCTGGGTGGCCAACGGCTTTTCCGGTCATGGGTTCAAGCTCGCCCCGGCGGTTGGCTCGATGGTGGCCCAGGCGTTCACCGGCCGGTCTACGGAGTTCGACACCGACGTGCCGATGAGTTTCTTCGGCGTCGATCGTGAGCCGATCGACCTCGCTGTCAAACACGTCCTTGCCTGATGCGCTACCTGAACGCTTCCGATACCCGGGCCGCCCTGCCCATGCTCGATGCCATCGAGGCCATGGAGGAAGCGTTCTCCGGTGAGTCGGAGTCACCGCTGCGGACCCTGATCGGCAACTCTCTGGTGATGCCGGGTCGACTCGACGAGATCATGGCGGTCAAGGTGGTCTCGGTGGTCCCGGGCAACCCGGCCGGGCTGGTCGTCCTGTTCGATGCCGGGGGCAGTCCGTTGGGTGTGGTCGACGGCCCCACTCTCACCGCGATCCGAACCGGAGCGGTCTGTGGCTTGGCTACTCGTCTGCTGGCTCCTCCCAACGCGAAAACCCTGGTGATGCTGGGTGCGGGGGCCATGGCCTTCGACCAGGTCGAGGCAGTTCGTGCGGTCCGGCCCATCGAACGGATCTTGGTCTGGTCGAGGTCAAGTGACCGAGCCCGGGCGCTGGCCTGGCTGGTGGGTGGGGAGGCGGTCGCCTACGCTGACAACGCCGTGGCAGAGGCCGACATCATCTCCTGTGCCACTCCGGCCCACTCGCCCCTCTTTGACGGCACCCTGGTCCGGTCATCGACCCACGTCAACGCGGTGGGCGCATTCACCCCGGTGATGGCCGAGCTTCCGTCTGAATTGCTGGACCGTGCCTACGTGGTGGTTGACGATTTGGAGGCTGCGGCATCCGAAGCCGGAGACCTGATCCAGGCCAACCGCCGGCCCGATGCCACGCTTCGTGAGCTGCTCGTCGGCGCCAACCCGGAGATCGAGGAGGACGTCACCGTGTTCAAGAGTGTGGGGGTGGCTGCCCAGGATGTTGCCGCGGGCCATCGGGCCCTGATGAACGCCGCCCGCATGGGCTTGGGTCCCCACCTCGACTGAGGGCCTCGACGTAATTGGGACCTACAGGTCCGTATTTGACGCTTCTCCAACCCAATTACGGGCGTG